>CALJKV010000001.1 GCA_937974245.1 uncultured Chloroflexota bacterium
TTGTGGTTGAGGTACGCCGCCAGCGCCTTTTTGTTGGCCGTGATGAAGTTCAGGAGCGCCTCATCCCCTTCCATCTCGACCAGCGTGCCGTCGCCCGCCAGCAGCGTGAGCGTCGTCGCCGGTTTCAGTCGGATGGTGGTTTTCTTGACCTGGCGCTCCGGGTCGGTGGGGTCGCTCTCGACATCCACGCGGGCGATCTGCTCGACCGGC
The DNA here is from genome assembly GCA_937974245.1 of uncultured Chloroflexota bacterium. GTDB lineage: Bacteria > Chloroflexota > Anaerolineae > Aggregatilineales > Phototrophicaceae > JACKCG01. Next base: position 211 of record CALJKV010000001.1, read on the forward strand.
TGCGTCTTGCCGCGGATGGCGACCGTGCCGTACTCGTCGGTGTGGATGACTGCACCATCCGCCACGCCCGCCGCCAACACCAGTGCCAGGTGACCGGGACGCGGCGCGACCACCGGTTCGATCTGTGTCGGCGGCGGGGGTACATCCAGCAGCGCCTGGAAGCCATGCGCTTTCCACGCCCCCTGCTCTTCGATGAGTTTTAACCCCTGCGTCTCGTCAATCACATCCGGCGCGAACACGAAGCGGCTGAGTGTCTTCGGCGCAGGCAGCTTGTAGACCGGTTCAGGCTGCACTTCCAACGGCTGCGGTGCGGCTTTCTGCGCCAGGATGTGCGCGTAGAGCGTCTCCGGGTCGGACTGCCCGCCCTTGACCGCCGCGACGACGATCTGGTCATACTCCCCCAGGTGCTTGCCGGGCAGCGCCCACACGTCCGCTCGCGTGCTGTATTTCGCCAGATACCCCATAGCATCTTCCGTGAGATGGTGGATATAGATCGCCCACAGCACCAGACCGCCGTCCTGAATCCACTTCCAGGCATGGCGCAGGTAGCGGAACTCGACACGCTTGCTGCCGGAGGCCGCCGCGTCGTGGTCGTAAGGCGGATTGAACCAGCCCAGCGCGAAGGCATTGCTGCTGGCGACGAGGCGCTCGACATCACAGCGGACGGCCTGTTTGGGGCCGAAGCGGGTCAGGCACTGCGCGGCGCGGTCGCCGTCCAGTTCGTTGGCGTAGGGCGTCATATTCCAGGCTTGCGCGGCGGCTTCCAGGAACGCGCCTTCCCCGGCGAAGGGGTCAAGCAGGCGTTGGGCGGGTGTCGCCGGTGCGACTAATGAAAGGAGCGCCGGGTAGTGGCGCTCCTCGATGGGCAGGTAGCCCATGATGGCTTTCGATTCGGTGCGTGCCATGGGGTGTCCTTTCACAAGGATAAATATTCTTGTACGTCGTCTTGAACAATCAGTACACGTAATCTGTAAGTTCAGATACAATTGGATTAGAGGGCAAATTCGGAGACGTACGTGAAACGCCAACATAGCAAACTCAGAAAAATCCTGGTTGCAATGGCAATCACTTTATCCGTTTGTGCGTTCGCCTCACTTTTGGGTTTGTACGTCTTTGCCCAGTCAATTTCCTCCATCGGGGACTGGCTGGCATATGATAGTGGTTGCCTTGAATGGTGGGGCGGGCCAGATGACCCAGCGGCAGTTGAAGAAGGAGCAAATCTGATTCTACCTCCGAGCACCAAGAATTTATCTGCCCGCTCGGTTGCCTTTCAGGACTGTATCGTTTTCGTCAATTTTGACATGGCTCCCGACGATCTCGACTCTTTTCTCGCTTCTACGGATGTCTCTAAACTTGATTCTATTGCTGGTTCAGGACTAGGTGAATTTACCAACTTGATACAAAATGATGTCAATTGGACATTTGACGATGATAGGGTGTATTTATACGGTAAAGGTGGTGATTCCAATCGCTCATGGCAGTATATTGTGATTGACCAGACAACCACAGGCGGCTATAAGGTATATGTCATTCACTTTTTACCGTGACATCTTCTTGCTGTAGTTTGATAATCCCCTCCGCCAGTCCTCCCGTAATCATTCGTGTCCAGGCGTCGGCATCGAGCGTGAGCGTCCACAGCTTCACATCACCGCCCGTCCGTGTCGGACGCAGCAGCATGGCGGCTTGTCCCGCCTGCCAGAGATACCCCGTCCAGTCCGGGAATACCGGCACCTTCACCAACCTGGTCACGTGCTGGCGGAGCTGCGCCATCGCCTGTTCATCGCTGACATGGAAGACAAATGTCGTGGACTGGCCGCCGTAGTTGGGCCGTGTGACGAGTTCATGGCACAGGATCAGGCTGGTGAACTTGGCTTCGGGGATGTTCTGCAGGAACGCGGCGTACATCCCGGTATTGCCCTCGCCCGCCGTGAGTTCGATCCCCGGCGCGTCCCAGGGAACACAGGTCACGATGTCGCCCTTCGCCAGCTTGGCGCGGATCGCCTCAACCGCCATGCGTGGCCCGCCCAGGTTGAGGTAGACACAGACGCCCTCGTGCGTCGCCCAGCCGTAACACCACACATTCCCGGTGATGCTGCCGGTCAATTCGCCGCAGGCCGTCTGCGGGATACGCGCCAGCCCGCGTTTACCGTTAGTTGTTGGGGACGACTGTAAGACGGGCAGTGTCTCGGTTTTCGTCTGCCGCACGGCGTCAATCACGGCATCCGTCTTACCGTCGGTATCGTCCAACACCGGTTTGATGATGCGGATACTCGGTGCGGTTTCCGGCCTATCCGGGGGCAGCGTTTCGACCGCTTCCGGCTGGTGACCACTTTCGACCAGCGCCTGCTTAATCGCGCTGTCTGATGCCAGTTCGACGCCCGGCGGGGCGACCCGGCCATGGGTGACCCGGATGCCGGGGAGCGATTCCAGCGGCGTTAGTTCGCGTTCGAAATACCAGCCTGCCCCGATTCCGGCAAAGTCCACGTCATAGCTCCAGCCATGCGTCGGGTTGCGGTTGTACAGCCGGGTGATCGTCCCCTGCGTCCCGTTCGGAATCGGCTGGCCGTCCGCCGTTTCCAGGTCATGCCGGGCATACACTGTCTCGCCCAGGACATACAGGCGCGGCGGTTCGGCGGTAGGGACTTCGTCCTTCGCGCTCATCCCCAGGATAGCAGCGGCCTCTGCCACCGAACACGGATCATCGTCCGGCGGGGACGGTTCATCCACCAGCCGCTGTACGGCTTCCGGCAAGGTCTGCCCGATGTAATACCAGGCTTTCTGGCGCTGGCTCCAGCGGCAGCCCCAGCGTTTGAGCGTCTCGCGCTGCGGGTAAGTATCCCCGCGCAGCCACCACCAGGGCGTGTCACGTTCGCTTCGCTGGCTCTTCTCGACGGTGATGCCAGCCACCGCCGCTTCGGCTTCGCCGGTGGACGCCGCCACGATCCGCAGCCCGGTTGGGTTGAAGTTCGGGCCGGATCGCCCGACAAGCGGGGTGTATTCCGGCTGGCGCAGGTGCGGGAATTCCTGCCATGCCCCATCCAGCCAGCGGTAGACCGCCGGGCGGTGCGATTGGAGGGTGATGGCTTCGGCGCGGGTGAGTTCATCGTCGCTCACCTTGAGCAGCAGATAGCCATGCCGGATGGTGACTTCGGCATCAACCTGGATGTAGTGGTAGGAGGCGTGCTTGGACGAGACGTCGCGCGCCCGGTCGCCGTAGAGGGCCAGCAGCACCGCGCTGGCAGCGCTCGAGTAGCCGAGCTTATACGCGCTGACCATCTGCCCGGTGTGCGGGTTCTTCACCCGGTGCGAGCCGTAACTGTCAATGGCGATCAGGTGGTCGTTCATGCCTTCACCTCCGCGCCAAAGTTGATGAAATGCGCGTCTTTGCCGCGTCCCATCATGTAGGCGTATCCCGCCTTCGTGCCGGGACTCGTCCCGTTCCAGATGAACAATCCCACCTGGGCGGTGTCGGCCAACCAGCGGTCGCGGACGGTGTAGCGGTTGAGGAGGTAGCCGCTTGCACCCCGGTAGGTGTCGCGATGGACTTTGACGTAGCTCCCATGCCGGCAGCCGCCGTTGCGCGGGAAGTTCCCCGCCCCGGCCACGATCACCGGCGTTTTCAGGCGGCGGCACTCGTTCACGACCGCCCGGTCTACACCGCGCGGGTTGTCCCCAACGATCACCGTGTAGCCGCGTTCGTGCGCCCGTCGCACTGCCCGCCGGGCATAGTCCAGCATTTGTGCCGTCGCCTCGCGCGACCCGGCGATGAATATGTGTGTGATAGTTCGCATAGCACACCTCCTGTAAGATGAAATGTAATGTGAGGAAGCAAAAAAAGAGCCGCACGCCATGATCGGTTGACCATGACATGCGGGAAGTGTCAAACGTTGAATATCTGAACCGCCTATCGGTGCGGGACGAGCGCAGTTGTGACCCTGCGCTTGCCCTCTCATCACACGCCTGGATGCGCCCCGGCTTCGCACGAACGAAGACCTCGAGACGTTGGCCGTTCCGGTCTGACGCGGTTCACCACGCGCCAGCATCCACGACGGATGTAGCACCGCCCAATCGGGCTATCGGGGGCGGGGATGGCATCGCGGATCAGAGCGACGAGCTGTAGGTGACCGTCGGGGCACAGAGGCTCCGGGAGAACTTACGACGTGCCCTTTCGGGCGAACGCGGCCTGGTTAACGAGCAACCGTCCCGTCGGTGATCCGTGATGCGTTTGTTAAGCTGACTTTCTGCACAGGCCTTACCATGCCGGGGCCGCCCACTGCTCACCCGAAGGGCGGCACGGGTTTGCCATGAGAGAAGCGGCGCCAGCCAGAGGCAAACCCGTAGCCGTAGCCGCTGGCGGCTATGAGCGAGTGGGGTGGCGTGGTACTGTGCAATGAGAAAGGCAGCGAACGCCATGACGGGATCACGGGGCAGGCGCTCAGCCAGCGCCGCTGCGGGAATGGGTGTGGAAGATCGCCGGGAAATGTGTGACGGCGGGTACAGGGCCAATGCACGGTACGATCATCAGTGCCTGAAGAATGATTTCTCTATCTGATTCTCGTTTCGAATCTCCCTGTGCCACAATGGATAAAACAAACTCGCCATCCAAATTTAGTGTGGAATTGAGGGGTGGAGAACAGGATGGGTACAGAAACAAGCTATTCTATACCTTTTAAACTGGACAGAAGCTGACGTGCTTGTTCGGCCATGTCTATATCCTTGATAGCTTCAAAGGCTTCAATAGCCTGTGTTGCAAGGGGAATTGCCTCATCTATCCGATTCATATCCCGATAGGTCAATGCCAAAAGACTGGACTGTTCACCAACCGTGAAAGGATCATCCAGTTCTTTAGCTCGTTTGAGCGCGCGCTGGGCATAATCCAGAGCTGTTTGTAGTGATCCGCGTTCAGCATGTATCGCACTTAGACGGCCAAGTAAACGAGCTTCTGCCTTGTGCTGGTTTGAGGCATTCGCCAGTGTAGTAGCCTGAGCGTAAACTTCCAAAGCATCATCTAACTGATTGACCTGGTAATGGATATTACCCAGATTGAAGAGCAGATTAATCTCATTTTCACTATCACCCCGTTTACGGGCCAGGGTCAGTGATTGCCTGATGTAAGGCAATGCTAACTGCGATTGGCGCATACCCAAAAGCCCTATAATAGTACGATTGAGTACGTTATGCTCTAATTCCATATCCGCAATATCACTTGCCATGTCAAGCAAGGCGGTTGAACATTCTATGAGTTTATCCACATCACCCATGATAATATAAGTATCTACCAGCCGATTCAGAACATTCTTTTCCCCAACTTGGTCGGCTAACTCCCGGACAATAGCAAGCGAATCGCCAAGATATCCGGCAACTTCTTGCGGCATATCCATGATAGAGAATGTATGGCCCAGATTGTTTAGGAAACCACCTTCCGCCTGACGATCCCCAAGCTCACGGGCAAAGGCAAGTGCCTGCTGATAATATTTAACAGCCTCTTCAACCGCCCCAATGGTCAGAAATATGCTGCCAATATGGCCGAGGTGGATCATCTGCTGGTACTGATTGCCCGAATCCGTCGCGATGTCCAGGGCACGCAGCAAGTGATTAACGCCTTGTTCCGGCATTCCCTGGCTAGTCAGTGCCACACCTAGCTGTCCCAAGACATGGCTCTGAAAGTCCGGGTCCGCTATGGCTTCGGCAATCGTCTGCGCTGCCTTATATACCTCAACAGCATCATCGAACTTTTCCATGTGTGTCAGCGCAATACCCTTGTTGCCGAGTAATATCCCCTCCAGTTTAAGATCATTCATATTACGAGATAATAGAATGGCCTCATCAAAGAGTGGAATAGCTTTTTGGGGTTGACCGTGACGAACTAATTCGGTCCCGACTTTTACGAGTTCCGAAACGAGTGCCCGTGGATCATTCGCAGCTCGTGCCACATTCAATCCAATTTCATAGATCGAAATAGCATTATTGCCGCTTGCGGGTGGGGTATTGCCAACCATTGTTCTCTCTTTCTACAATACCGGAAAATCGGCAGTTCGCCTGATCGTCAGCTCTTTACTGACAAACAGGGCTTGAACACCTGATAGTGAGTTGACCAGGGCAATACCCTCTTCAAGTGACATGACCATGAGCGCCGTACTCAGTGCATCAGCCGCGGTTGCGTCTGAGGCGATGACGCTCACACTCGCCAATTCCGTTGGAGAGACACCTGTCCGGGGATCAATGATGTGGTGCTGGCTGAAATCCTGGGTGAAGTAGTTCAGATAATCACCCGATGTGGCAACAGCACAATCCCGCAGAGAGAAACGCGCAATATATCCTCCCAAACGGTCGGGACGAGGGTGAGCAATGCCGACTTTCCAGGCATCGTTATGCCAGGCATGTCCGCTAGCCAGTAAGTCACCACCAGACTCAACAATAACATTGTTAAATCCATGCTCACGCAACAAAGCAGCGCCCTTATCTACGATATATCCTTTCGCAATCCCGTCCAGAGTGACTGCCATCCCTGGCTTGGAAAAGGCAATTTCGTCACCTGTAATAGATACCTGGTGATAATCTACCAATTCAAGTACACGCTCAATATCCGCTTTCTCCACCATCTGATATCGGTCGAGCACTGGTTTTACGGTGATATCAAAAGCCCCATTCGTCAGTACACCATAACTGAGCGCCTTATTCATTACGGTTATCAGTTCAGGCGGCGAAGCAGCAACTCGACCATAACGATTAAGTGTTGCCAACGGACTGCCATTTCTTCGATGATCGAAAATGGTGACCAGCTTCTCCATTTCACTAAAAGTCGCTTCCAACGCCTTATACCCGGCGGCCTCGTCGGGTGTGATAACAGTTAGATGCACAATGGTGCCCATCAGGGAGCGTGTTTCGTTCAACTGCACTTGTGGTGAATTCGGCACTAAACCAGCAACAATCGGCACGGCCAGAGACCCTCCGGCAATGGCTGTAATTTTCAAGAAATCACGTCGCGATACAATCGGCATCTCAGTTGTCCTCCTGCTCAGGATCGACGGTTACTTCCGGCGTTAATGTTACAACTGTCGGTATGGGTATTAGCGTGCCGACGAAATCTTCTGATTCGCGTGTTGGCGGGACAAATCCACTACTACCAGGCCGGATTGCTCGCGTAAGTGTTGGCTCAGGCTGGGTTATCAGAACAGATACCGCGCCCTGAATCTGGTAAATTCCGATCAGCGCAATACAGAGGCTAACCAGGATGAGAACAACTATATCGGCATATCGGTTTTTGTTTTTCTTACTGGCCATAGTTCTTTAATCCAACGTCTGACTGCGTGAATAAAATCCACGATCGGGTCAATAGGGCACAGGAAGTTACACCAGGGACGGCGAATAAACATGGACATCAATAGAATAATCACGAGGACAACCCATTGAACGCTCGCCCCATTAAAGGCAAAAAGAGTGCCAAATACTTCATAACTGGAAATGCCCGGATTACGCAGCACCAGCGCCAACATAATCGCACTTAACGCCAGGATGCGCTGAATCCATTTCAGCGCTGTTCTACCGCGCTGCGGGTGGATATATTTCGCCCGCCCCAGCGCGCCCAGGCATTCTTGTGCCGCGCCAAATGGACAGAACCATTGGCAGTATGGGTTCTTGTTATCCGCAGTGACTACGAACAAAATACCACCTAACAATAAGAACCAGTAAAGGTTGCTCTGCCAGTCCGGCCAAAAGCCCATCAAGAGAGAATTGAAATGTGCAATTGTGAGCGGCCCATTGGAGACAAAGCCCAGAATAACCATACCAGTGATCATGGTGGCCCATCGCACCAATTTCTTGTGCTTAAAATTCCGGCGGTGACCGATATAAGCAGCGGCGTACAGCGCGATCAGAGTGATTTCGGGCAGCCCAAATATAATGGGTTTTTGCTCACGCGCCACCTGTAAACCAAGGCGTTGTTCGGCAAGTGTATAACTGGCAGCCTGGACAGCCTGGGTAATCGCACGCGAAGTAATGGTCGCCCGGCTCACGGCATCAATATCTTCACCGATCTGGAAGGGAGATGTCACGACCATATTGGCGAAATTGCCGGTAAATTCGGTGTCCTCAATACGAGCATAAAAACTGGGCGTTTCTGTCTGATTGACAACTTTGACGCCAGTTATCTGACCAGCAGGATTCACACCCACCAGAACCTGTACACTACCGGCATAACCCGGCGCATCAGCGACTCGCTCCCACCCAATGACAGTCTGTGAACCATCTTGCTCTTCACGAATACCTTCATACATGCCGGGTTCAATCGTTCGGCAGCTGGTTGTACCGGGAAGTAATTCCAGATCACAGGAAGGGATTTCAACAGCAAAGGCATAGTTTCCAATAATCCAGGCTGCAACAATAAGAAGGATTGCCCCGATTGCGAATCTGCGTTCCCATACATCTGTGCGTGGTTTTTTAGCTGAGTTTGTAGTCTTTATCTGTTCACTGGTTATCATAATGTGCCTGATGTACTGTTTTACGTGTTTGCGCACATATGAAGGGGGTGACACTCGCCACCCCCTTCACTTCGTCACTCTTTTAGCGCCGTTTCCGTTATGAAGTCACCTGCTTATTGCTTTCAACCGCACGCTTTGACCACAGAAAACTGAACAGACCGATCCCTAAGATGATGGTGATGATACCTAAGAACAGCAGGAGTGATAATGCCCCTTTGTTCTCGTTTTCACCCCAGAATGTAAATGGGACGGCTATCGTGAAATTAAGCAGACCGTACCAGAGTGCAACCAGAATCCACTTCCACCAATTCATATTGAGCTTCAGGTCTTCTGCCCACACTTTAGCGCTGGCTGCGATTAAGACGAACAGGATGCCCAGAATGAACCAAATCAATCCACTGTCAAACATCGCTTCTCTCCTTACCAGGTTACGTCTACATCGAAGTACTCTTCGACGCGCATCCACTCGGGCCCATTGCGATATGAAGCATTCGTACCACCATAGGTTGGGGGGTAGTAGTCTTTAACATCAGGAAACTCGAAGAAATTCTCTTGCATCCAGATAAGACCTTTATCGGCAAGGTCGGTCGGATCACTGGTACTGACAGTACGTGATAGGCTGTGTAACCAGTTGTCCTTGCGGCTGTAAGGGCAAACGGCCAGACACACGCGGCAACCACCATTGCCCAGCACTTGTCCCCAGAAGTTGTAGCAAGCTTCAAGGTCTAATGCCCAGCGTTTATAGCCGCGCACAACCGTATCCGGCTCATCTGAAAAGCTAATCGCACCTGATGGGCACTGTTCAGCACAGATCTTGCAGGCTTTGCAAAACTCATGCACCCCAAAGTCAATCGGCTTATCATGTTTCAAGGGCATATTGGTCGTTACAACTGCCGGACGATGGTTCGCGCCCAGTTCCGGTGCAATTGAGTAGACGAAACGCCCTTGCTGTGCCATCCCACTATCTATACAGATCGGAGGGACAACTACATCATAACCGTTGTTTGGTGAATGTAAGCGGGCTGCATAGCCTAACGAACGAATAAATGCCGCTAACCGCGCACCCGCAATGGATGACCGCGCGTAGGCGTCACTGGATGTACCGTAAGTCGGGTTGGCATACATCTGATCCCACTCGTGGGGTGTGGTGACGACAATTGCCGTCTGCCACCACTCAGGGATATCAAATGGGCCAGGTTCACCGCCACGCACATTGTTGGCATAAACCCAGTCCGGATTCAATGGGCCAATATTACAGAGGGTCGCCCCAAAAGTGTGGGCGGCTTTTTTGATAAGCTGTGAAGCTTTTTCTTCACTCTTGGGCACGAGGGGTTCTGCCCGCATACCTCGAAAGTCCCATTCTTCGGGCGGAGTATCCGGGGAGGCCGGCCTGACAGCACCCCAGGCACTGCCCCAGGCCATCGCCAATTCAAAACGTTGGTCATAGGCAGCACTGTCACGACGCTGCTGTGGCTCGTAGATAAGTTGACGCAGCAAATCGAGTTCCAGTTTCTTGGCATTTTCTTCCTGTGAATAGAATTCGGCAAGGTCTGGGCTAACTTCCGGCAGTCTTTCACGAATGCCTTCGACCGCAGCTTCCAGTCCATCGGCCTCTTTCCAACCAGTCTCCTCTACCCATGCAGTACGCACAGGTCGTAAAAGGCCATGCCGACCAAATGACTGATCAACAATGCTAATGCGGCGGGTTTCACCAACGACTTCATAGGTTGGTTTTGCGACTTCGAAGGGTGTACGATCAAAGAACTGAGCACCACCCTCAAAGACATCTTCCCAGCCGGTATAACTGTCATAATCTGCACCGGCAACATAACTGACAGCGGCTATACTGCCCAGGCTCGCTGCTGCTGCTGCTGCCCCACCTATTTTGAGAAACGAACGACGTGATAAACTGTTAGTATTTGTAGGCTTTTCAGACATTAGAATTTCTCTCCTGAGTTATCCACCCAACCTGAGCGTCAAAACTCAACCAACTAGACATGCAGGGCATTACTCACGCTCCTTTCCCTAAGCAACAGACCGCGCTCCCTGCAAAAAAACACACTATGGTCAACCACCCATGGTGTGTTTTGGCGCGAAACGACACACAATTATTTTCAGTCTTCTGGCTTCCCGGTTCTACGGGTCACAGTTGCGCGACAGCGCCGGATTTGCGCCGGCTTCCCTGATGTTCGAGAAGCTAGTGTAATGCTGTGTAATAAAATCTGCATCGGGCTTGGGTCTTGTCTTTATTGGACTAAAGTCCTATTTTGTATGTTAAAATAAAATCCTGTTCGCAGTTAGTGGAATAGGATGGAGGTCAATTTCTGAGATTTCGAGTAACGCAAATCTGAGTGTTGCTTGCGCGTAGGCCTATAGTCATAAACTATAGAAGTTACGCAGTTGAGGGGGCAGTGGGTTTAAGCCTGCTATTCCAGGGGGAATTCAGTCTGAAGTGCGCAAGTCCTATAATAATCAAACTTCTTCTAAGCACACAATTTTATACTGCAACGCAAATAATGCGGCTTGAATACGACTTTCAAGCTTCAACTTGTTTAGAACACTGCTGACATGAGCTTTTACGGTTTTTACGGTAATGTATAGCTCATCAGCAATTTCCTGATTACTGAGGCCCTGGGCGACTAAACACAAGACTTCTGTCTCACGATCAGTCAGTGACCCCACTACGGCTTTTTGATCTGCATCAGATTCGGAGCGTAATCCCTTTGCGAGACTGCTGGCAGCCTGGGGCTGCAAATAGACTTCACCTTGAGCAACAGCTTTGATCGCATTTGCGAGTTCTTTCGGGCTGACATCCTTCATAATGTAACCCATCGCCCCGGCCTGGATTGCGGTTATCACGCGATTGTCATCAATGAAGCTACTGAGTACGAGGATCGCGATTGTTGGATTCTGTTCTCGAATTTTATGAATGGCTCCCAAACCATCCAGTTCAGGCATGACCAAATCCATAAGGATAACCTCCGGTTTTAACTCGTTGGCCCTTGCAACCGCTTCAAGCCCGTTCTTTGCCTCTCCCACGATTTTGATACCAGGTTGAGTAGAAAGGAAAAAAATGAGACCCTGGCGAACCATTTCATGATCGTCAACTAACAGAACTCGAATCGGGCTTTCGGGTAACATATACGGTCTCCTGACTCATGCATCAATCGGTATAGTGACGCTGATATGTGTTCCCAGATCCTGCATGGAACGGATAACCAAAGCACCACCCATCATTTCAGTCCGTTCTCGAATACTGATCAACCCAAGCGATTTGGTTGAAGATCGAGCCACAGACTGGGAATCAAATCCTTTACCATTATCCTCGATCGTAAGTGTAACCACTGAATCATCAATGTTCAAACGAATTTGCACCCTGGTTGCCTGTGCATGACGAGCAACATTGCTAAGCGCTTCCTGGGCAATACGATTAATATTGCGTTGGATTGAGAGCGCCAGATGATCAGCCTCCCCGTCGATCGATACAGATACCTCGGCGTGGGACGAAAATCGCAGACTCGCCGCGTGTCGCCTTAATGCATTGCCTAAATCTTCTTCCTCCAGATTGACGGGCCGCAACTCGTTGATTAAAGTGCGTAGCTCAGCCTGAATATGCTGTGTTTGCTCAATGAGCGTATCAAATGCTAATCGGTGCAGATGAGATATATTTTCATCTGAAAGTGATTCCCTTAAACCCGCTGCCGTTAGATTCAGTGTGAACAGTGACTGCGTGACTGAGTCATGGAGTTCATTAGCGAGATGTCTACGTTCTTCCAGAATGGATAAAGTCCGCAATTCTTGTTTCAGCTGCACATTTTCAATAAGCATACTGATGTGGCGTGTAAGGGCATGTAACAGTGCAATTTTATGCTCAGGGACCTTGTTGTTTCCCTGACGCATCAGCATTATCACACCCAATACGTGATCTTTTCGGATGATCGGTTCGGCAGCAATTTTTGTCACTTCCATTGATTCATAACTATCGCGAAGCTCAGTACTAAGGTGGTTCCAGTCAATATCAGTCGCTTTAACCGGTTGACAGCTGTTAATTGCCTTAAGGATCAGCGGCGCATCCAGTCTTCGCTTGCAGTGGTTCAATAATTTTTCGCGGTAGGGTTCTTCACACGCTACTACTGCACAGAAAAAGTCTCCAGCCTCATCTCTGAGAAATAGCGACAGTAGATCAAGCCCCAATCCATTGCGCACTATTTTTGCTGCTTCGTTGAGTATCCCAATCAAATCTGTTTGCTGATTCGTGAGTTCGGCAATATTATTGATAACTGCAAACTCACTCTCGCGGATAATCAAAGTATCTTCAAGAGTTTTGCGTTGGTACTCAATATCATCCCGCATTTCCTGAACAGCTTGCGCCATAATGTTAAATGTCTGTGTCAGTTTAATCAGCTCATCATCACCGGCATATCGAATCGGTACGCGATAAGATAATTCTCCCTTGCCAATAGATTGGGCACCTTTTATGAGTTCTTGAATCGGTAACACCAAGCGCCGCAATGTCACTAAACCGCCTACGAAGACCACGATTACAAAGACCACACTGGATATAAGCAACTGAGCCAACAGTATACTGTTTTCTGTTGAGTCCGATGTGCCAATGTGATAAAGCAGAGGGATGACAATAAATGCCAGAATTGGGGTTAATCCCAAAATCATGTATAGATATAATAGGCGGCGAACCAGGGCACCCGGCAATGTGATTTTATTCAGATAATTCATGGGCTTCCATTAAGTCCCCTTAAACAGATAGTTCAAGCTTTTGAAAATTTAAGATTTTTCTAGTATACGACGTATCTATCGCCAACTAAAATATACCAAGCCCTGTGGACATAAGCTTGCTTCTGCTAGTTCCAGTGGCAATTCCAGTCGAATTATGATGTACCCCAAAACCAAGATGATCATCTATACGGGGTCACGGGGACGGCGCACAGCCATGGACGAGAGGAGATGGTTACTGATCTTCGGCATTTATTGGAGAAAGACGGTATCCTATCCCACGTATGGATTTCACATAAAGTGGCTGATCGGCAGCAATCGCCATCTTTTTGCGCAAGTTAATCACGTGTGCGCCGATAATCTCACGCGCTTCGTGTCGTGAACAGGTATAACCACAGGCTGCTACCACCAGTTTGACATAATCGTGTGCTTCGCCAGGGGTGCGAACGAGTTCGAGCAGCAGGCGAAATTCGGTGGGCGTCAGGTCGAGCGACTGCTGCCGCAGCTGAACCTTGAATGCTCTTGTGTCCAGCACCAGATCGCCATAGGCCAGCGGTCTGGTATCCGGGAAAACCGGGCGGCTGTCCGGGGATTGTACGACGCCCATAAACTGCTCGGCGATCACTTCCAGTTGGTCACGCCGCTGCTGGCGTACCCGGTTCTCCAACGCGGCGGCAACGGCGGAAAGAATGTCTTCATTTTTGGCGGGTTTGAGCAGATAGTTGCTCGCTCCCTGGCGCAGAGCAGCAATCGCAGAAGGCACAGCCGCATGGCCGGTGAGCAGGATAACCGCCAGATCGGGATACCGTTCCCTGGCAAGACGCAGCAGTTCGACACCATCCAACCGATTCATTTTGATGTCGGTCAGCAGCAGGTCATACGCGGCGCCGCTCAGGTGTTCCAGTGCCTCGCGGCCATCGCAAGCGGCCTGCACGGTGTAACCTTCAAGCTGCAAGACACGCACCAGAAAATTGCGGATGGATGCTTCATCATCCACGACCAGGATTCGACTGCTCATGGCGTACACTCTCCCTTCACCGGCAGATATATAGTAAAGGTCGTGCCTCCGCCCGGCAGACTTTCAACCGTAATATCCCCACTATGCCGCCGCGCAATCTCTCGCGAGATCGCCAGCCCCAGCCCCAGCCCGCGTGTCTTGGTCGTGAACAGCGGCTCGAAGAGATGTCCCTCATATTCCGGCAGAATCCCATGCCCGTAATCGGTCACGCTCAAGATCACACACTCATTACCGGGTTCAGTCTTCAGAATGATACTGGCCTTCTCTTTTTGTGGCACGGTGGCCTCGGCTGCATTCAGGATCAGATTCAGCAAGACCTGTTTGATCTGGTTGCTATCGCCACAGGAGACTGGGAGAGAACTGGCAAGCTGCAAACGCACGCTGAGCCCCATTTCATGCAGGCGTTTTCGCAGCAGGATACAGACACTCTCGCAAATCGAATTCAGGTCAAGCGGCAGATACTCGAAGGAAACCGGACGATAGAAATCGAGCATCTGGCGAAAAATGGTTTCGATCCGTTCCAATTCCTGCTGGATGATCCCTAAATCGTCACGGACAGCCGCTGGTGCAGCCGGTAGCTGCGTCATCACCAGCCCCAGCCCACTTTGAATGGCCTGCAGCGGGTTGTTCAACTCATGCGCCAGCGAACTGGCTAACCGACCGATCACCGCCAGTTTTTCCGACTGGATCAGCCGATCCTGTGCCGCTCGCAGCGCTGTCGTTCGTTCCTCCACCTGAGCTTCAAGCGACGCTGAAAGCTGGCGTTCTGCTGACAGCAGATGATCTATCGTGCGCTGCTGGTCTTCCACCGCACGCAGAAGTTCTTCTAACCGTTGGCGCTCAGTGTCCAGTTCGGCGTGTTCCAGTTCGGCCTGTTCCAACCGGGAATTGGTGTAAAGCGCCCGGCTGAGTCCCCGGAGCAGCAGCGCGTAGTGTTCCCCGACCTCCCCGGTCGGCGGCTGTTCGATGCCACCACAGATCGCGCCCACGTGCGTCTGATCCGAATGCAAGGGCTGATACCAGCAGCCGGCATCCAGCGCCCGGGCCGTCACGGGATTTGTATGGCAGGCTATGTTTGCCAGGCGCAACACATAACGTCGCAAGTCCGCCGCTGAACGGCTGTCCGATTCAGCCTGCCAGGTTTCGCCAATAATGTAGCGTTTCAGATCGGCATCCCACAGCAGAATACCCACCCACTGGGGGTTCAGATGGCCGATAATCGCCGCCAGCGCCAGCGAAAGGGTCTGCTCTACCGACACCGCGCACAGGATATTCACAAGGGTACAGGCGAGATCAGGCGTATTCATGGATGCACTTCACTCAGGAAAAATGCAGGTTGCTACCGAACATTCGTAATGCCCCGCCGTCTGTCCCTGTAACCGGGCCAGGACACCGTGACTTCGAAACCCCAGAAAAGGAATATCGCCCAGAGTCGCCTGGACGATCTCACGCTGGCGGGGATACGCATCGGCCAGTACCCACCCGGTAGACATACAATCAATGAACAACGCCCCGGCACCGGTCGTTGTGCGTTCCAGCGCGTGTTCCACTGCCCGCTGCGCCGCTGTGACCATCGCATCCGGTTGGGTCGAAAGGATATGCACCAGATGGCCGACAGGGGGCGGCGATGTGACCAGCATCGCCCCGGCCTGGTCAAAACCCATAATCACGCTGACTTTGCACAGACCGCCCTGGCACACGCCAACCGGATGATGCAGCGTAACCGTGTTCAGGGTATCCCGTGTATAGGTGATACTCTGCTCATGCAGAAAGTCCTCGTACACTTCCCAGGCGGGACGGCCATCAATCCTGATAATCCGACGCTGATCGGCATGAGTCACCCGGTACGGGCCGCAGAGCGGAGTCCAGCCGTTATCGAAGGCCAGCCCCAGCGGTGAACGGCTTAACACCTCTGCGGTACTCAGGCCACCCCGCAGAATCCGGTTGTTAAAAAATGCCGCCGGGGGGCGCGGGGGCGTATACGTTGTCGGGCCTGGCCCGCCCACAATATCATACAGCATACCGGTTTCTGACATGGCCCGTTCGACCACCCGATCCAGATTCATGGACTGGTCATCGGGGAATAAGACCAGGGCGCGGTAATGGTGCGGGCTGCCTAAACCGGCTTCAGTGATGCCCTGTAAGTTATGCAGCAGTTTTTGCCGGCCAAACAGCCGCCGCTGATAATGGGCGGTGTGAAAATGAATCGCGTCGCTCTGGATGAGCATCACCCCCGCGCCGTGCTCAACATACCCATCCTGCGTATACTGTCCGGCGGAAGTAGCGCCAATCAACGGGACGCTGCCCAGGACATCATTTGCCGCTTGCAGCACGCGCTTTGGGTCGGGATGCGATGTGAACAGCAGCGCCATCGCAATTGAAGCAAGGTTCGCAAGCTGGCGGAGGGCTGCCTGCGCTGCCTGAGCGCCGCAGGCATAGCCGTCGGCCAAGTCAGATAAACCGGTACCGGTTCGGGTTGGCAACGTGCGATATCCTTCTACTCGCCTGTGTCTCTCAGTATAGTTCAGAAACAGCGCATCCTCACCGGCTTACGGCAAATCTTAGGTCTTTCTCAGGTTTTTCTTAGCGCATCCGCCGCGTTTTGGCAAACCTTCGGCAATTGCCGGGTGTTTGTTTTGTCCCCGCCTGGTCAAAACCCACTACGGTAGAGTCATGGTGCGGAAGCGTTTTGCAGCCCGGTTTTTGTCCGAGATGCAGCGCAGCGCCATCACGGATCACGCAAAGGAACAGGAGCAGGGTATGGGGCGAGATTTTTCTAATCGTTGGCCGCTGGCGGTGGGATTGGTGGCTGCCGCATTCGTCGGCATCAGCGTAGTCACTCAATTTGGAGACGCGGGGGTGGCGCACGCACAGTTAAGCTGCGAAACCCCGCCCATTGATGTATCCGGTTTGGTGCGAGTGTGGGATAAAACCGACTTCTGCCAGTCACAGGACAGTGTATTCGAGGAAATCATCTCCGGTGGTGTGCCGCGTGACGGTATCCCACCGATTGATAACCCCACTTTTGAGTCAATCGCTGACGCTTCGACCTGGCTTCAGCCGCAGTCCCCGGTTGTGACGTTTGAACTCAACGGCACAGCGCGAGCCTATCCGTTGGCGATCCTCACCCGGCATGAAATTGTGAACGACGTGGTGGATGATGTGCCGGTAGCCGTCACCTTCTGCCCGCTGTGCAACAGCGCCATCGTGTTCGAGCGTACGGTAGACAGCCAGGTGTACCGCTTCGGGGTGTCGGGGCTGCTGCGTAACAGCGACCTGATTATGTGGGATGATGTCACACAAAGCTGGTGGCAGCAGTTCACCGGCGAAGGCATTGTCGGGACACATACCGGGACTATGCTCACCATCCTGCCCTCGCAGGTGGTCGGTTTTGGCGCGTTTGTCCAGCAGTACCCTGAAGGTGAGGTGCTGTCACGGAATGGCCGCAGCTACAGCTCGAATCCGTATGTAGGATATGATTCCGCGCCGTTCCCCTTCCTCTTTAATGGGGAACTGGATGATCGCCTGTTGCCGACGGATCGCGTCCTGGCCGGGCTGATCGGCGGCGCAGCGGTCGCGTATCCGTTCCCGGTGCTGGCCGAGGCCGTCGTCATTAACGATACTGTTGGCGAGCACGCTGTGGCTGCCTTCTGGCAGCCTGGCGCGACCAGCGCCCTTGACCGGAGCAGTATAGACGACTCCCGCGATGTGGGCATGGCGGCGCTCTTCAACCGTGACCTGAATGGACGGGTGCTGACCTTCGTCGCAGACGAATCCGGCGTGATCCGGGATGAACAGACCGGTAGCCTGTGGAACGTATTCGGCACGGCAACCGACGGTGAACTGGCGGGCAGCCAGCTTCACCAGGAACTCGCTTTCCCTCATTTCTGGTTTGCCTGGGCTGCCTTCCGCCCCGAAACCCGGATTTACGAACCGCCGACGGCGGGCGAAACCGGCGCGATTGAGGGCGATCCCGCGAACGGGCAGGTCCTGTTCAACACCTTCCAGGCCGAGGCCAACTTCGCTTGCGCGACCTGTCACTATGTGGACAAAGAAGATCAGTTGATCGGCCCTGGCCTGCTGAACGTGAGTGCCCGCGCTGTTGAACGGGTGGCTGGTCTGGATGCTTACGACTATATCCACACCTCAATCGTGGATCCTGGCGCTTTTGTTGTCCCGAATTACCCGGATAACCTGATGCCGCGCAACTGGGCGCAGATTTACTCAGACCAGCAGATCGCCGACCTCATCGCGTACCTGTTCACACTGCAATAAGGTCATCGTGGGCGATTCGGCAAGTCTTCGGCAAACGTCCGGTGTTCGCTTTGTGCTGCCGGGATGCATTCACCCGTATGGTAAGGCTGCACGAAGATCGGATTTTATCAATAAGGAGACACGGATGATTAAACGAGGGGTTTCACGTCGTCAGTTTCTGAAAAATATTGGCGTGGGTGGGGCGGCGGCACTCCTGGCGAATGCCGGGCTGCCCTATGCGTTCGCCGCAGAACGCGCCGCTTACGGGGTACTTCAGGCCGGCGCACTGCCGACCCCGCCGGATGTTGAGCTGCTGAATGGGGATGTGCTGGGTTTTTCGCTGCAAAGCCGCGATTGGGAAGGTGCTTTCGGCTGGGTGACATTCCGGTTGCATCAGGCCTGGTACAATGGCGAAAACGTCTATTATATCCGCACGGATGCTTCTGGCGCGGATTTCGCCGCGCAGAATCGGCTGGTGCATGTGCCGCTGCTGAACGCGGCGCTGGCGGCGGAAGGCACGACTTCGCAGGTCTATACCTTCGCCAATGGCGACCCTGACCAATATCCGGTACTGAGCCAGATACCGAATCAGGATGCTTACAGCCCAGCCTGGCAGGTACACCGCGTCACCTTTAACGGCACACCGACCATCCTGACTTCGGTTGAGGCCATCCGGGAGGCGGAAACCGCCGGCGATGTGACTATTGAAGCGCTTCCGTTGGTTGTCAACTTCCCGGTGGTCAAGTGGCCCGGTGGCGAACTGGCAGAAGATACCGAGAAAGTCACCTACCTGGGCACTGGACCGCTGGCTTTCCCGGTAGATACCGGCCATATGGAAGTCACCTTCAAGCTGCACCAGTGTTATCCCGGCAGCCGGTATATTGTGACCGATACTTCCGCCGCGCCAATGGCACCGATGATGAGTATCGCCGCCTCAGCCCCTACCCAGGCGCTGCTGAATATTGGCGCGACTGATGAAATCTGGGTCTGGGGGAACGGCATCCCTGGCAGCGGCGTGATGGGTTTCCAGCCCGCCAATTTCGATAACGCCGCCGGCAGCCCGATCTGGAGTCCGTTCTGGGCGCACTTTACGGCGGTGTGGACGGATGAATCTCAGGCACGGCTGGTAATGACCAGCGCGGAGATCCGCGAACTGGAAAGCGCTGGGGCGATCCGGGTATTCAAGGGTGTTCCCGATTTGGATCAGGCTATGCCACCATTTGTCGTCAACTGCCCGGTGCCGATCAAGGCGCGGAACACCTTCCAGTCCCCGACATAATCATTTGTCACCCGCATTAGAAACAACAGGCAGATCATAAGTGGGCGATCTGCCTGACCCGCTTCTCAGATTAGAGGAGTAGTTTGTGAATTCCACGCACGCGGCGAATTCATCGCCAGAGAACTATGAAATTATCTTGCCAGTGCGAGTCGGCTTCATCATTGGGGTTATCGGCTCACTGAGTATTATGGTCATTGTCGCTGGAATATTAGTCTTCGGTGGCGAGGATATTTTCGCTGCCGCCCGCCTGATTGCTGCTGTTGTTTATGGGCCGGATGCCGTTATCGGTATTGTGCCTATTGGGATTGGTACACTGGTTCATTTGCTCACAGGCGGTATCTTTGGCGCGATTTTTGCCTATTTTATGCCGGCCATTCCTCGCGGCTTTCTCATTGTCGCCGGACTGGTGTATGCCATCATGGTGTGGCTCGTTTCCACATTCATCATTCTGCCAGTTGTCTCCCCTCCGATGATCGTTACAGATGCCAACAAAAGTATCCTGTTGCTCGCCCATGTGGTGTATGGCCTGGTGTTTGGTGTGGGGAGTGGGACGTATCAACTCTGGTGGAGACTGCCTAGCTGGTTGTCGCCATCTGATCATCTATAGGCACTGTTGGCAAACCAACAGTACAAACCGGTATTTTCTGGCTTAATCAATAAAAATACGGACTAAGGGGAAAACAATGGCTGCTCCAAATGTCACGCGGCGAAAAACTCGCCGCCGTAAACATACAGGCAGAATACAGGTTGCCGGCGGCGTGATTATTGTGCTGGGCGTGCTGGGTATATTGATCCTCAGCCTGACCGCCAATCGCGGTACCGATGTAGCCATTGTTCCGGCTGAAAGCCGCCTGGAATATGATCCGGTTCTGGGAAACCCGGATGCGCCGGTGACAATCATCGAGTATGGCGCTTATGGGTGCAGCGCCTGCCGGGCGTGGCACCAGGCGGGCATTATTGAGCAGATTCTGGCTGAATTCCCTGGTCAGGTGCGTTTCGTCTTTCGTGATTTTCCGGTCATTGTTCCGGCTTATGATCGTATGGCGGCGGCCACCGCCCAGTGTGCGTTAGATCAGAGCCTTGAGGGTTTCTGGCGGTATCATGACCTATTGTATACGGCGGCGTCACCGGGAAATTCGCAGGAGCAACTGCTGGAGCTTGGGGCACAGGCGGGGTTAGACCCGCAGTTATTGCAGGCCTGTGCTACCGCCGGGACGCACCGCCAGACGGTTGAATATGATCTGAGCCGCGCTATGGCACTCGCTCTTCCGGGCACCCCCGCTTTCCTGGTTAATGGGGCGCGTGTATTTAATGCTACCCCCGATGTGCTGCGAACTGAGATCATCAGAGTGCTCCAGCGATAACACCACGGCTATTGCCCAGTAAAAAATAAGGGATACAAAGGCATGATATCAAACAGAAGCCAACTTGAAATTGGGCGGCAAGCGCCCCGTTTTTCGGCGACGAATGATGAAAAAGTGTGTGTTCATCTGCCCGATCTGCTGCAGGAACACGGCTTGCTGCTCACGTTTATTCATGGGACATGGTGTTCGCATTGTGTGCAGACACTCTACCGGCTGCGACGGGCTGCACCCATTTTCACCCAGGCGGGTATTGGTATCGCGGTCGTCGCTATAGACCCACCGGCAGTGCTGCGGATTTTCCGGCAGAGTGCCAGCCCGGCTATTACGTTCCCGCTGCTGGCCGATGAAGATGAAAACGTTCATCGTACCTACGGGCTGGTACATGCCAGCGCCTATATCGCGCTCGACCAATCCGGCATTACTCGCGCCGTGTTTCCTGACCCTGACCATCATAGTTACCCCGGTCACCTGCCGATTATTCAGGCACTCCGCAAACTGGAATAGGCCGGCGCAAAGTACTTATGGCGACAGGTTGATGAGCGAGTGCTCTCAATCCGCGTCCGGCAGATTCCTCTTCAAGGACTGCTCCAGTTCGGGCACATCGGAGAAAATGAAGTGGGCTTTGCCTGACATCGCGATACGGTAGAAGATAGGAACCGCATTAGCCTGTCGTTGGCCAGAATCAGCATCCATTGAAGATGTGGATGCCGCCGGTACGAGACTGTATGGTCCAACCGCGCAAGATTGGGATTTTTCATCTCCTTAATCTCCCGCAGATCCATGATGAGATAGACGTCTTCTCCTTCATCAAGCAAGGTACACAGCAGGTTATCAATCTGCGCGGATTCATCCTGCTCCAGCTGGTGATGAATGCGTGCATACAGGACTCGCTTGGGCAGATACCAACTGACAGAAAATGACAATTCCATCCAGCCTCCTGTTGTGAGTGGAGAAGAGCACTGCTCATCATTCAACTCCATTGACTGCATTTGCGCTGTTGGGTTTCTAACAGACGCATATCCAGGACTCGGTTATAAGAGAAAGGGGCTTTGACTCCGCGAGATGACTGGCACGGGAGTATTTGATGAGTTTCGAGTTCTGGTTCATGTTTCCAGTTGCTATCTTTGTCGCCACTACCGCGATGGCATCCGGTGTGGAAGGCGCTACGTTTTTCGCCCCGATCTTTATTCTCTTGCTGGGGCTTCCGCCGGAAGTGGCGATTGGTGTAGGCTTGATTACCGAAGTGTTTGGTTTCGCCAGCGGTCTGTATGCGTACAGCCGTAAACGCCTGATTGACTATCAACTTGGCACAGCGTTACTGGTCGCCACCATCCCCTTTGCACTCTTAGGAACCTGGCTATCTGGTATCGTGGCTCCTGATCTTCTGAAGTTCGCGCTCAGTATTGGTTTGCTGGCAATTGGCGCGAACTTCCTGCGAACGCCTTCCCATGAAGCAGTGCAGGCATTCGACCAGCAAACACGAATCTTGGATGCCAACGGCCTGATAAGCTGCATTGTAACCGCCAGCGGCGAAGAAATCTGCTACCAGATATGCAACCGCACTGAGGGCAGACTGATCGCGGGAGTCGGGAGTCTGTTTATGGGTATGGTCTCAACCGGGCTGGGCGAGATGAATGGATTCTACCTGCTGCGTCGCTGTCGTGTGCCGGCACGTGTAGCCGTTGCGACCAGCGTGTTTGTCGTCGCGACCACTGCGTTAGTGGCCTCAACCGGTCATCTCGTCCGGTTTGTGCAGTCGGGCGGGGACTCCATCAATGTGGTTCTGAGCCTAGTGATTTTCACCGTACCGGGTGTCATTATAGGCGGTCAGCTTGGCGCCGTTGTCGCCAGTCGTATCCCCCAGCAAGTGCTAGAACGTGCTTTGGGCATACTTTTCATCCTGGTTGCGCTGTTGATGCTCAGTGATGCGCTGCTGTAACCTGATTCAGCGACAGCGGTAAAGCGAAATTGTATGTGTTGGAAAACCAACAGACAACGGTTGCATTCTGATGGATTGTTGAAGCAGAAACATCTTGCAGATCATATTCAACAGAGGAGAATGAACTATGGAACTCAATATCATCGGTGCGGTAATTAGCGGTCTGGTTGCAACAGCGGTCATGACGGGCATGATGATGATGGCCCCTATGATGGGAATGCCCAAAATGGATATGCCCGCCCTGCTCGGTAGTATGTTTGGTGCGCCGGGCAACAAGATGATGGGATTGGCGATGCACTTCATGATGGGCGTAGTGTTTGCGGTGATTTATGCTGCCCTGTTCGGCGCTGTGGCCGGCACAAACATCATTCTGCTCGGCGTGATTTTCGGGGTAGGTCACTGGTTCATCGTCGGTCTGATGACCGGGATGATGCCCATGATGCATGCCGGTATCCGTTCCGGGGACGTACCTGCACCGGGCATCTATATGACTAATCTGGGTGGTATGATGGGGTTCATCGGCGGTTTGATCGGGCATGTTGTCTTCGGCCTGGTGGTCGGGATCGTGTATGGATTGGTTTCTGGCGGTTTTGGTGGGTGACCGGATAGATGCCCTGCGTAAAAGACAGGGGATACCAGTACCCTGATACCCCTGTCGACTTATTCACGAACCATTCAGCAACCAACGTAAAGCGTAAGCAATATTCTGGAGTGCCTGATGTAATGAACGATCAATTTTCGGGATTCACGCTTAGTGAACAACTTGAACAACGCAAACAACAGGGAGCAGCGAAAGCGCCAACCGAAGTCATTGCACTCCGGCAAGCAGAAACAGACAAATTGATTGCTTCGGGGATTGCGGAGCGAAGCCTGCATCAGGGTGATCTCGCCCCTGATTTCACGCTGCCCGATGCAGAGGGGAAATCGGTAACGTTATCGACATTGCTGCGAGAAGGCCCGGTGGTGGTTAGCTTTTATCGTGGATCATGGTGTCCCTATTGCAATCTACAACTACGGGCATATCAAGCTGTCTTGCCGGAGATTATCCACGCCGGGGCAACATTAGTTGCTATTTCTCCGCAGACACCAGAAGCCGCAATGGAAATCGTTGACAAAGCGAGTCTGAAGTTTCCGGTATTAAGCGATGTAGGGAATCAAGTGGCGCGAGCATATCGGCTCGTGTTTGTATTGCCTGAGGCACTACGACCTTATACCGCAAATCTTCCGCAATACAACGCCAGTGACTCCTGGGAGCTGCCCATGCCCGGCACCTTCGTGGTAGGGCAGGATGGCATCATCCGCCTTGCCTTCGTTCACGCTGACTACACCAAACGATTAGAACCTTCCGATATTTTGACTGCACTGAGACAAGCATGATAACGTCGCGCCCTCGAACCAGCGCAGTAATGCAGTTCCTCCCATACTGTACGAGAAAGGAATATCACATGAGCGCATCGAGCTACAATTTCACACGTCACAAGACCAGCATGTATGATATGAAAGAACTTGCGGGTCCCAAAATTGGCGAAAAGGCAATGGACTTCTCTGCAACAACGATTGATGGGCAGGAAGTCAATCTTTCGGATTACTATGGCAAAATCATTGTGCTGGAAAATGGCAGTATCACCTGCCCCCAATATGTTGGAAACATCAGCCCGATGAATGATCTGGCGCGGGAGTTCCCAGGTGTTGAATTCGTCGTCCTCTATACTCGTGAAGCGCATCCGGGCGAACGAATCGGTGCTCATAAGACGCTTGGTGATAAAATCAAACGGGCAAAAGAGACCCAAAAGCGTTTTAATGAACAACGCACAATTCTGGTTGATAGCATAGAGGGTACAGGCCATCTCGCTTATGGGACACTACCCGATATGGTTTATATCATTGCACCGGATGGTACGGTGGCTTTCCGAGGTAAATGGAACAACGCCAGCGCTATCCGAAAAATCCTGCAAAAGCTTGTTAACAACGTATCTATAGAAGGGATGCGTTCACCGTTTCGGATTCCACCGCTTGCTGCAAATGTAAAAGCGGTAATCCCAGCAGGAATTATCGCCGTCGCAGATCTGATGGTTTGCGCTCCAAAAATCATGTGGGTACATCTCAAGGAAGAGATTCAATATGGGATGTCCAATTCAGGTACCCATTAAAATCAAGTCGTATTGACAAATAGACGGGCAGGGCATATGGAAGAAATCTGGAACTTACGTCAGGTTCATTTACTTCAAGGGCTAACACCCCCTCAGATGGATGAAGTTCTCAGGATTATGCCAGTCACCAGCTTTCGAAAGAATGAGTATATCTTTCTGGCTGGGGATGATGCCGATGCCCTCTATGTTGTTCAGGTTGGCACTGTGAAAGTTGCCTATGTTGACCTGAATGGGGAAGAGAAAATCTTGAGCATCTTTCAGACAGGAGATATTTTCGGGCACCTGTTTCTCGGCAAATACCGCACCCGCATCGGCAACGCTCAGGCACTGAGTGATGTGATCCTGTGTCGTCTGGTCGAGGCAGATTTCACGAATCTGGTGCAGCGTTTCCCGCAGATCGCCCTGAACTTCATCCGACATCAGGCTGACGAACATCGTGAGAGTATCGCCCGTATGCACGCCTTAATGAGCATGGACGCTAAACATCGTTTATTAGGGACGCTGCTTTCGCTGGCACGGCGCTACTGCTGCTATGAGTCTGACTGGTTCACTCTACCTGAGTCGCTCACTCAGGAAGATATTGCCAATATGACAGGGTTAAACCGCAGCACAGTCAGCCTTCTGATTAATGAGTTAAGGCGGCAGAACATTCTTGGAGGGACAGGTCGCTCATTAACGGTCAATAGAAAAGCAGTCGAGCAAATCCTGGAAGATAAAGGTTCGGAGATTCTGGAGTAGAACATGAAAAAACTCACCCTGTTTCTTGGTGATTCCGATGTGGATACGGCTGTCAAATATATGCTGGAGCAGTGGAGCGCCGCCAATCCCGGTGTAACTCTGACCTCTGAATCGATCCATGCAGACCCGACCCCCGTCGTGCGCCTCGGCATTACCGAATTACCGGCGCTGGTGCTGGATGAAGAGGTTATCGCACAGGGGGCACCTGAAAAATGGGTGCTGCCGCTTCTGGATCGCGTATTTACACCGGATGTTGCCAGCGATTAGCGTCGGGTCAGACCGCATCATGAGCTTTGAGAAAGGATCAATTCAATGCAGTATGACGCCATCATCATCGGGTCGGGGCAGGCCGGTTTTCCGCTGGCCGGCGCACTTACAGGCCGGGGCTGGCATGTTGCGCTGGCCGAAGGCGGTCACATTGGCGGAACGTGTATCAACAGCGGCTGCTCCCCTACAAAGACGATTATCGCCAGCGCCCGCGCTGCATATATGGCGCGTCGCGCCGCCGACTTTGGCATCCAGACCGGCCCTGTCCGGGTTGATTTTGCGAAGGTGATGGCGCGAAAAGAAGCCATTGTCCAGCGGTTTCGCGGGGGCGTCGAAAGCTGGCTGACCGGCATTGAAAACCTCACGATTTACCGGCATTTCGCGGCCTTTGAATGTCCCAACCGGGTGCGTGTGGGCGACGAAGTGATTGAATCCGAGCGAATCTACATCAACACCGGGGCACGGGCTTTTTCGCCACCCATCCCCGGCCTGGAAACGGTGCACCCCCTGGATAACGTCAGTATTCTCGAATTAACGGAAGTTCCGGACCATCTGATTGTGATCGGTGGCGGCTATATTGGCCTGGAATACGCGCAGGCTTTCCGGCGCTTTGGCAGTCGGGTGACCATAATTGAGCTGAGCCACCAGATCATGGGGCGCGAAGATGCCGACATCGCTGAGGCCGCGTTAAACCTGATGGAAGCCGAAGGGATCCGTGTTCTGCTCAACACCCGACCGGCGCAGATACAACCGGAAGGGGCGGGAGTCCGCGTGCGGGTGACAACCGGTGACCAGAGCGAGGATATTGTCGGATCACATTTACTGATGGCTGTGGGGCGCAGGCCAAACTCAGACCAATTAGGGCTGGATCAGGTGGGGGTTACAGTTAATGAACGCGGTTACATCACCGTAGACGATCATTTGCAGACCAACGTGCCGGGTATCTGGGCGCTGGGTGACGTGAATGGGCGCGGCGCGTTTACCCACACCTCCTGGAATGACCATGAAATCATCCTGGATAATCTGAATGGCGGCACGCGCAGCATATCGAATCGTATCCCGGTCTATGGGGTGTATATGGATCCGCCGCTGGGGCGGGTTGGCATGAGCGAACAGGATGTGCGGGCATCGGGCCGGAAGGCGCTGATCGGGATCAAGCCGATGAGCCGGATCGCACGAGCGCAGGAACGCGACGAAACACACGGGCTGATGAAGGTGCTGGTGGATGCGGAGAGCGGTTTATTCCTCGGCGCGGCGGTCTTTGGTATTGGTGGCGATGAAATCGTCCACAGCATCATTGACCTGATGTACGCGAAAGCGCCGTATACGGTTATAAAGAACGCGGTTCATATTCACCCCACCGTATCCGAACTGCTCCCCACGCTGCTAGGCGAGTTACAGCCGCTGGTATAAAGAGAGACGATCGGCATGAGGGCTGCTGGAGATGGCCGTATGGCATCTGTGCAAATGACTTTTCCGCAAAAGCTGCTGGATACCGCCCTGCGTATCCCGCCGCATGTACTCAATGACGCC
Source organism: uncultured Chloroflexota bacterium (assembly GCA_937974245.1). Lineage (GTDB taxonomy): Bacteria > Chloroflexota > Anaerolineae > Aggregatilineales > Phototrophicaceae > JACKCG01. The sequence goes on from CALJKV010000001.1 coordinate 27,964, forward strand.
GCCGCCGTGGAGAGACAAGCCGGCGGTGATGCGCTGGATGCCCGGCTCAAAAGGATTATCTCCCGGATTAAAGCCGAGGCTGTCGAGCCGGATGCCGGTCAGGTGGACTATGCCCGGTTCAAACACAGTCCTGTTTATCAGGAATATCGTGAGACGGCGGCGCTGTTGCCAGAGTTTGACCTGCAAAGCCTGGTTCATCGTGAACAGAGGTTGGCTTTCTGGCTGAATCTCTATAACGCCCTGGTGATTGACGGCATCATCCATTATGGCATTCGGCGCACCGTGAATGAGGTCACGGGCTTCTTCCGGCGTGCCGCTTATGTTATCGGCGGGTATCGCTTCAGCCTGGACGACATCGAACACGGTATTCTGCGTGCTAACGCCGGCCACCCGTTTATCCCCGGCCCGCAGTTCGGCCCGCATGATCCGCGCCTCCGCTATGCGCTCAACCAGCCCGACTGTCGGGTGCATTTCGCCCTGGTGTGCGGCGCGGTTTCCTGTCCGCCGATCAATTTCTTTGACGCGGAGAAGATTGACGCCCAACTGGATATGGCGGCCAGGAACTTTCTGAGCCAGACGGTTGAGATTGACCGGGAGAGATCGTCCATCAGGCTCTCCCGATTATTGCAATGGTATGCCGAGGACTTCGGCGCGGGCGCGTGGGTGAAGGTGGGGGTCGGTGACCGAAAGTCGCTGCTGCGGGCTATCGCGCCCTATCTGGTTGAGGAACAACGGGCTTTCCTGGAAACCGCTCCCGGCAACCTGAAGGTTCGCTTCAACGCATACGATTGGGGATTAAATATGCTCCAGGCAGCAGGGGAGGGGACAAGATGAATAGCAATCTATCTGGTTCGTCCATTAGAAGTTCCGCAGCTAACCGAAGGTAGGGACGCAATACATCGCGTGGGCAAGGCAGAAGGCTGTCCCTACAGGAACCCTGTGTTTAATCTGCTTAAGCCCACTGCCAGAAGCGAAAGCCCTGGTATCGAATAAAAACATCCGTTCAGAGGTTGAGTTTTCCGGGAGAGTACCATGCGCCGAACGATAGGATTTGGATTAGCGGTTTTCGTACTGGTCGCGGCGGGTGCCTATATCGTGACGCTGCAAATCACCGGGCAGGCGAGTCCGCCGCCTGAAGTCGTTATCGCTTCGACCATAGCGCCTCTCAATTCAGTCAGTGACATCCCCGTACCCCCACTGCCATTTGACGATAACCCTGATCCAACGGCCTGTGGGGTGCCAATGATCTGGTCTGGAAACGGCCAGGCATGGCTTTCCGGCTATTATGAGGGTGAGCTGGTGCAGCCCATCGTTTACCTTTATGACAGCCATTTACGAGACCGTGTTACAGGTATGGCGGCTACTGGCACAGAAGTCAAAATCATGTTGTACCAGCAGAATCCGACACTCAACTACTACATGGTGCAGATTCCGAACGGTGAAGGGGGCAAGGTTGAAGGTTGGGTCCCTGCGCCATTTGTCTCGCTTGAACCAGTGGAAGTTGAAACCACACAATCCGGCGCATAAAACACACGGTCAGCGCCCCGCGATTCCGAAGCTTAACCAGACACAGTGCCCAGGGCGCAGTCCTGTGTGAATCCGCTGCACCGTGACCTGTGCACGTCAAACGGGCGAACCTGGCGCAGATGATCGCCTGGTATCTTCAGATCCCGTAACATGCTTAATCCTGAAGCGGATAGATACGAAGTTTGAGGCAGCCGATGGTAGGATAGTTTTCCTCATGCTCGTATGCCTCAACAGCCATCGGAATTGGGATATGCTGAAAGGCCGGTTCGGTCATGAGGATGTATTCCTGCGAGGTGACCGAATTTTTTAGCATCCGGTGCGCGATGATGACATCCATACCGCCCAGTTCCAGAAAGTCCCCAATGTGATAAAACAGGGCGCTGCCGGTATGCACCACCACTTTCAGCCGCAGATGGCTGATATTGGTACAGGCGTCGCAGGTACAGTGGGTGTGTGTTTCCAGGGCTTTCAACGTGCGTGAAAACACCTCAAAAAATGCGATGAGCTTTTGCCCTATTTGCCGGCTGGTTTTATCACGGCTTGAGTTGTCATAAGCGGCATACAGGAAAACTGCGTCGCCCTCCAGTTTGGCTACCTTGAGCGGAATCCTGACCTCCTCAATGATGGACTGAATGAGTTCATTAATGATGGTCTGTCCGTGCAGAAGCGCGGTCTGGGTGGACATCATGAATTCCGTATAGCCGCTGATGTCCGCAATAATCAGAATGACTGATTTTTCTACAGGTATATTGCGCGAACGCGGTGCCAGCAAATCGCGTAACCACATGAATGAAGTCCCCACTAAAGACTTGAAGTCGATTCCTGAAGCTGCTCATGCCTGCAGCAAGGCATATCTATGATAAGCCATATCGGCCTGTTCGGGTAGAGATATACAGTCCAGTATCTCGCATAACGTGCAGAATATGTGTTGCCTTTCCAACAGACTGGGGCAGTAAATACAGGTAACATGAATGAAGTGATCCAATCTGAGGAGTGTACGATATGGCGAAGGCAATCTGGAATGGTGCAGTTCTGGCGGAAAGTGACGAAACCATCATCATTGAAGGCAATCATTATTTCCCGGTGGCAGCGGTCAACTCCGCTTATCTGCGACCAACAGATCATCATAGTACCTGCTTCTGGAAAGGCGTGGCAAGCTACTATGATATTGAAGTGGACGGTGAGATCAACCGAAATGCAGCCTGGTACTATCCCAATCCCAGTGACGCCGCCCGGCACATCCGAGACTATGTGGCGTTCTGGAAGGGTGTACAGGTGACTGCCTGATGGCTGTGATTCTCGAATCCGTTATCACCTGCCCCAACTGCGGATATCAGAAGACCGAAACGATGCCGGAGGATATGTGTCAGTTCATGTATCAATGTGAAAATTGCCGTGTGGTTTTCCGCCCTGATCCCGGGGACTGCTGCGTTTACTGTTCGTATGGCAGCGTCCAATGCCCTTCGAAACAACTTGAAGCACAAAATCAGGCTGCGAGCGATGAGGATTCCCACGATAATTCCGCGCTGCCCTGAACCTGTCCCCTATCTCACCACCCACCAGATGCGTGAAGTAGATCGCCTGATGATTGAGGAGTATCAAATCCAACTCATTCAGATGATGGAGAATGCCGGGCGTCATCTGGCTGCTCTGGCACGGGAACGGTTTCTGGGTGGCAATCCTCAACACAAACGAGCTGTCGTCTGGCCGGTACAGGTGGAAATGGGGGCGGTGCCCTGGTCTGCGCTCGCTGGCTGCACAACGCGGGCGCAGATGTCCAGGTTTATCTCACTGCATCTCCGGATAAATTCTCGTCTGTACCCGCGCACCAACTGGATATCTTATACCAGATGGGAGTCAACATGATGCCATCCGATGGAAATTCCATGAGCCGCATCTGGTAATGAGAGAAGACAAGCCATTTTGGGGGCAGTATTCGATCACAGGCGGACAGCGTATACCTTCACCAAATTCGGATAATATCACTGGTTCCAAAGAGGTTGCTTACATACAGACCAAGTGAAGGCTGTGCGTATAAACCAGGTGGAACACTGATATTCGCCAGATATAACTCCCCGACGACCGAGCGGGCACTTTCATGCCGTAACCCTTCTTTAGGTAAGGCAAGAGTCATAGTTGCTGCTGCTCGAATCGTTGGATCTGAGGCTATGCCGGTCGCTGTATCCAGTCCGGAGGGTGTATCGAGCGACAGAATGGGGCAGTCAATGGCGTTAGTAGCACGAATGAGATTGGCGATTGGCTCACGTGGAGCACCTTTCAGACTATACCCAATTAATCCGTCGATAACCAATTCCGGTGGCTCGTCATCTGTAATGCCATCAGCTTGCATAACAGAAACACCCATCTGAAGCAGGATGTCCAATTGATGTGCCGGTACCGGCGTAAATGCTTCTGGCGCAGCTGCCAGAAGCACCTCGACTTGAGCACCTGCATTGCGGAGCCAGCGGGCACACACCAATGCGCCACCGCCGTTGCCGCCTGTTCCCGCCAGAACAGCAACTTGTTTGTGTTGGGGATTGCCATCCAGAAAGCGTTCGCGTGCCAGATCCGCCAGATGCCTTCCAGCATTTTCCATCATCTGAATCAGTTCGATATGGTAGATCTCAATCATCAGACGATCCACTTCGCGCATTTGATCGGTGCTGAGATAGGGCACGGATTCACGAAAAAAGGGGATCATATCTCCTCTTCCTGATTATTGGCTTCTAACTGTTTGGGTGGACATTGAACGTCCCCGTAAGAGCAGAAGACACAACAATCACCTGACTTTGGACGGAATACCTGTTGGCAGTTTTCACATTGATACATAAACTGACAACTATCCTGTGGCATGATCTCGGTCTTCTGATGATGACAGTAGGGACAGGTGATTGCAGATTCGCGAACAATAGCCATCACTCACTCCGTAACTTTTACACCTTTCCAGAACGCCACATAATCCTTAATCTGACTGGTAGTGTCACTCGGATTGGGATAATACCAGGCCCCATCAGAGTAAGTCTGTCCATTGACTTAAGATCGTAGTAGCTCGCTACCCCTTTCCAGACACATGTGGTGTGGCGGTCATTCGGCGCAAATACCCTGATTAATCGACTCCGGTGGGAAATAGTTATTCCCCTCAACAATAAGGGTCCCATCACTCTCTGCGATAACGACATCGTTCCAGATTGCTCTGACCATGATCGAACTCCTTGAGTTTATAAACCTGAGATCACTTTACACATAAATGCCATGCTTGGCTGTTGGAAATCCGACAGAACCGCTATGACATACCATACCAAGCAATCATCTGGGCAAGCAGAAAGACAACCATTGCATTGGAGGAGGGATAAGGATTGTGTATCCGGGTATAGGTTCGCCAGCCCCAGATCACCATCGGCAGCGACAGCATACTTGCGTAGACAACAGGAATGGGGATGATCCAGCCACTCTGTAGAATCAAGAGTGCAAAAGCTGCAATGGCGACAGCGGTATAAAGCCGACGCAGTTGACGAACGGTCAGTTGGGTTGCCAGGGTGCGCTTGCCGACAAGCCCATCTGCTTGCTGATCAGCCCTGGTGGTTGCCAGCAAATTGTTGAAGGTCAGCAGTGTAAAGGGCAAGCAGATTAGGATCATCTTCAGGCTGATCTGGTCGCTGAGCAGTGCATGTCCATAGAGGTGAAGCAGTATGCCTCCCAATAACGCATTATCCAATTCTCCCCAGCCATGCCATGCCAGTTTCAGTGGTGGCAGTGAATACATCCAACCGCCCAGACTCCCAAGTACAAGACAAAACAGTGCCGCCTTACCCATGAATCCTAGACTGTATCCCAGGAAAGCAATCCCGAAACCTACGGAGAGGCTCACCCAAGCGCCCTGCAAAGCCAGATGGCGCGGAACCTCGCCTTTGGGCAGAATACCACTACCGCCAGAGTATAGTGTTGGCGCTGTCAGCGTATCGGTTTCGTAATCAGCATATTCGTTTGTATAGTGAATAGAGGCTGTGATGGAGATTAAGGCTGCCAATCCCCACCAGATTGACGGCCAGGACAGTGCATATCCCTGAGACCTTGCTATCAACAGACCGTTAATACAGACAAGAATGACACTCACCATGATGAGGGGGCGTGTCATAGCCCACAAAGCGAACAATGTGCGAAACAGCGTGTTACGTTTCATTTAGGCCGTGTTTAAGAACCAGTCGCAGGTTTTTCGCATTGCGTTTCTCAAGCCACTGATTACCACCCTATTTTAAGGGACATCATACCGAAGGGCATCCAGCGTGTCTATAGAGGGTAATTTTGAGTCATTCTGTCTCCCCCTGGCTGAGTTAAAGCAGCGCATCACCTAACATCACCAGGTCAACGAAAATCAGAAGGGTGCCCAATGCCCGTTCCAACATGTTTTGCGGAATACGACTGGCGATCAGCGAACCGATTTGTCCGCCAATGAGAACCCCTGGTGCCGTGAAGATCACCAAACTTATGACGATGTTAATTGAGTCGCCACCCGCTTGTAGGAATCTGATCAAATGCCCGGTTGAAGCGATCAGAGCCGTGACAGCCACGACAAATACACTGGTCGCAACGGCTACACGGGACGGCACACGACATCGGCGCAGCAGATAATAGCCATTCATTTCGCCTAATCCAGTTGAAACCAAACCCATGAACAGACTCCCAATGCCCGCAATCAATCTGCCTTCAGTGCGGTTGCAAACCTGGTAGCAGATTTCTTCGCCGCTGGCTGTTACCAAACAATTCAAACTTTCATTTGGCTTAAAGTTCTGCGTACGTTGATTGAGTTGGTGAACCTCCTCATGAGAAGGCATGCGCAGGAAGTTTACTCCGACTGCCAGTAATCCCATCCCTAAAATGATCTTCAGGAGATCAGGATCGACAATGCCGGAGAGCAAGGTGCCTAATATGGCGAGCGGGATTGTCGCTATGAGTAAGGATAGCCCGAGTCGATAATCTATCAGCTTCTTGCGGCGGTAAGCATAAAGACCGCTTGCGAATCCGAAAACCTCAGTGATCAAACCAACACCAATTGCCACTTCAGGCGGAAGTCCCAATATTAAGATGAAAATAGGCGCAAAAAATGTTGCGCCTTCTACACCTGATGCCATCGCCATTGTGGCAACTAAGGATAGAAACTGGAAACATAAACCAGAACTCTAGGGTCATTGGCTGCTCTTGGATTTAGCTGAGGCAGAAAGCTGAATTGGCTCCTTTACTTATACGATGAGGAACTTGTTTGGGGCTGTTGGTTTTCCAACAGACTATCGTGTCGAAACGTTAGACACTCAGGTCAGTATTTTGATTGCACAGTATTCAACAGGGTTTTGTCATGCTGAGAAAAGAATATGCAACAGATAAGGAATTATGTACCGTCACCTTTGAACTGCATTCAGAGGTACTGGCTCAGTCCGCATATCTGTGTGGAGATTTCAATAATTGGGACCGACTTTCACACCCGATGAATGCAAATGATGATGGAAGCTTCACCCTCACCCTGAATCTGGAAACGGGCCGTTTGTATCGCTTCCGTTACCTTTTGGATGACAGCCGCTGGCAAAATGATAGGGATGCTGATGGCTATGAACCCAATCCATTTGGGAGTGATGACTCGATTCTGGATTTAACGCTTGGCAACGATGACGGTGAGTAGCTTTAACGTCGGATTTCTGCAAAAAGGTGACCAATGATTGAAGCAATCCTGTTCGATCTGGATGGTACGCTCGTCAAAACTGAGCAGCTTAAAGCCATTTCTTATGCGCAGGCTGCGGTGGAGTTGTGCGGCAATGTACTGCATGAAGATGAAGTGATCGAAGCCTTCAAAGATGTGGTTGGCCGATCCCGTCGAGAAGTCGCTATGGTGCTGATGGAACGTTTTGATCTTGAGTCGCAAGCGCAAAAGCGGATGGATGAATATGGGGTATCAGTTCCCTGGCAGGTATTTATCCAGATGCGGCTTAAAAACTACGAGGCGATGTTAGCTGACCCCAGCACGATTCGCAGTAATCAGTGGCCGCACAATGTTGCGCTGTTGGGTCAAGCACGCGCCTGGGGTTGTAAGACCGGACTTGCCACCATGTCGTACTGCCCGCAAGTAACTCGGATTCTCCAGATTCTGGAACTTACAGATGCTTTTGACTTTATCGCCTCTCGTGATGATGTCGCACATGGGAAACCTGATCCAGAAATCTACCATTTGGTTTCACTGGAGTTAGAAGTTCTGCCAAAAAACTGTCTGGTCATTGAAGATTCCCCGGCGGGTGTGCAGGCTGCCCTTGCCGCCGGCATGCATGTTGTCGCTGTCAGCACCCCGTTTACCCGTGAGGGGCTGCACCGCGTAGATGGTATGCAATCCAGGTGGATTGTCGATGACCCGAATCGTTTATTGGATACCGTCCAGGAAGCATTTAACCAATTTGGATAGAGAGGAAGTCTCAACACATGAAACTTGGCATGATTGGTCTGGGTAAGATGGGCGCAAATATGACCCGTCGGTTGTTGCGTGGTGGTCATCAGGTAGTTGTCACTGATGTGAATTCACAGGCTGTTGCAGATGCTGAACAGCAAGGTGCGGTTGGGGCAGTTGACCTTGAAGAAATGATTGATCAGCTTGACAGACCTCGTGTCATCTGGGTGATGGTTCCATCCGGTGATCCGACCGAAAAAACCCTTAGACGGCTTGCTGAAATACTTGATCCTGACGATATTGTCATTGATGGCGGAAACAGCAATTATCGTGACTCGATCCGGCATGGTGAGATGCTGTTGGCAAAGGGTATCCCCTTTGTTGATGTGGGCACCAGCGGGGGGATCTGGGGTCTGATGGAAGGTTACAGCATGATGGTTGGGGGCGATGCTGAAGCAGTTGGGCATATCCGTCCCATACTCGAAACGCTCGCGCCAACACCCGATACGGGTTGGGGGCATGTTGGCCCAAGTGGTGCTGGTCATTTCGTGAAGATGGTCCATAACGGCATCGAATACGGTTTGATGCAGGCTTATGCTGAGGGATTTGAGCTGATGAAGCATAAGCACGATATGAAGCTGGACCTGCATCAAATCGCTGAAATCTGGCGTCATGGCAGCGTGGTGCGCTCCTGGCTGCTGGATCTGACAGCGAACGCGCTTCAGGATAACGCAGAACTCGAAGGTATTGCCGCTTATGTTCCGGACTCTGGAGAAGGGCGCTGGACAGTGGTTGAGTCGATTGAGCTTGGCGTACCAATACCTGTGATTTCACTGGCATTACAGCGGCGCTTCCGGTCACAGCATGAATCCCCCTTCAGTGACAAACTGTTATCCGCCATGCGAAATCAGTTTGGCGGCCATGCTATCAAACGTGCGGAGTAGAGCAAACGTGATTGCCGAAAGTACTTCGATTGTAATTTTGGGGGCATCCGGGGATTTGACCCGGCGCAAACTTATCCCGGCGCTCTTTCATCTGTACTGTAAAGGACGCCTGCCAGAGCAAACACGCATCATTGGCTTCTCGGATGGTGACTTTACCGGCGAGGGATTCCGGCAGCACCTGCGTGCCAGCATGCAGGAATTTGCCCCGGATGTTTTTAGCCCCACACACTGGAGCGAGTTCGAGACGCTGCTGTGGTATATGCAGGGCGATCTAACGAATCAGGGCGATTTTGAGAGGTTTCGCGTCTTTGCCGAAGGGTTGGAAGCGGGCGCGGCCAACCGGCTTTACCATCTGGCGCTACCGCCATTTTTGTATGCGCCGGTCGTCGATAACCTGGGTAAAACGGGCATGGTTTCTGAAGAACAGGGCTGGCGGCGGGTTATCATCGAAAAACCATTCGGGCATGATCTTGCAAGCGCACAGAAACTCAATACAGACCTTCATGCTGTATTGAGTGAGCATCAAATCTATCGTATCGACCACTATCTTGGCAAGGAAACGGCTCAAAACATCCTCTTTTTTCGCTTTGCCAATGCTATGTTCGAGCCAATCTGGAATCGAACACATGTTGAGAGTGTGCAGATCAGTGTGCTGGAAGCGGTAGATGTTGGACATCGAGGGCGTTACTTCGACAGTGCAGGCATCCTGCGTGATATGTTTCAAAATCACCTGCTGCAACTGCTGGCACTGGTAGCCATGGGACCGCCCGACTCATTTGAAGCCGACCGCCTGCGCGATGAAAAAGTGAAAACGCTGCGTGCGGTGCGTCCGGTTCGCATTGATAGGGATACAGTGTGTGCACAGTACAACGGTTATCGTGATACAGAGGGCGTCGCAGACGATTCACAAACGCCGACTTATGCCGCGCTCAAGCTGTTTATCGACAACTGGCGCTGGGAAGGTGTGCCCTTCTACTTACGTTCGGGCAAAGCGTTACAGAACAAAGTCAGCGAGATCGTCATGCAGTTTCGCCGGCCACCACATGCAATATTCAGGCTGACTGCGGACAAAGATCTCACAACCAATCTGATTTCCATGTGTATCCAACCCGATGAGGGTATCCACCAACGTTTTGAGGCAAAAGTGCCTGACTCAGTTCAGGAAACACGCTCCGTTGATATGGAATTCCATTATGCGTCGTCTTTTGGTGAAGCGGTCATTCCCGATGCCTATGAACGTTTGCTGATGGATGCAATCAATGGGGATGCATCATTGTTTACCCGCGCCGATGGTATCGAAGCTGAATGGCAAATTATTGATCCAATCATTGCGGGCTGGCAATCTGATCCAGAAGTTTCACCACTTGTCACCTATGAACCGCGAACCTGGGGGCCGATTGAAGCGGATAGGCTGCTGGAAAAGAGTGGGCATAAGTGGATTTTACGCTGCTTGCACAATGATGAATAGTTCAGGACAAAGACAAATGGCTGACCAAGGCCAACTCGATCAAAAAGCAATCAACACGATCCGATTTCTGGCAGTGGATGCTGTTCAGAAGGCGAATTCCGGCCATCCTGGCACCCCCATGGGCGCAGCAACAATGGCTTACACGCTATGGGATCGCTTTCTTAAACATAATCCACGTAACCCGAATTGGGTGAATCGTGACCGATTCATTCTCTCGCCCGGACATGCTTCAATGCTCCTGTACAGCCTGCTTTATCTGACCGGTTATGATATTTCGCTGGATGATCTGAAGCAGTTCCGGCAGTGGGGCACTAAAACGCCCGGCCATCCTGAATACGGGGAAACTGCCGGTGTCGAGATGACCACCGGGCCTTTAGGACAAGGGTTTGCACACGGTGTTGGTATGGCGATGGCGGAACGCTGGCTGGCCGCCCGTTACAACCGTGAAGGGTTTGACCTGTTTGATCATTACACCTACGCGATTGTCTCCGATGGTGATATGCAGGAAGGCGTCACCAGCGAAGCTGCTAGCCTTGCCGGCCAGCTCAAACTCGGTAAGCTGATCTATCTGTACGATGATAACGACATCCAGATTGAAGGCAATACAGCACTCACGTTTAGTGAGGATGTAGCCCGTCGTTTTCAGGCCTATGATTGGCATGTGCTTGGCCCGATAGATGGCAACAATATCGAGCAGATTGAAGCGGGTATCCGCCTGGCACAAGCGGAAACCCAACGTCCCTCGTTGATTATCTGTAAAACCGTGATTGGTTACGGCAGCGATAATGAAGCAACCGCCAAAGTGCATGGCGAACCACTCGGTGAAAATGGGGTAAAAGCAGCGAAAGAACGACTCGGATGGCCTTTGGAGCCAGCATTTTATGTGCCGCAGGAAGTCGAGATTCATATGCGGAAAAACTGTGTTGAAAAGGTCGCCCGATGTGAATCGGAATGGGATCATCTGTTTGAAGCCTATGCCGCACAATATCCTCTCGAAGCTGCGAAACTAGCAGCTGAACTGCGCGGTGAGCTGCCTGAAGGCTGGGATGAAGGATTAGAAGCGCTGTTCCCGCCCGATAGCAAACCCATTGCCACCCGCAGCGCATCTGGGAAGGTATTGAATGCCCTGGTAAAGCGAATCGACAGCTTAACGGGCGGCTCAGCGGATTTGTCACCCAGCACCAAAACTACGCTTGTGGGGTATGGTGATTTTGGTTTTGGCGAGTACTGCGGGCATAACATCCATTTTGGTGTCCGGGAGCATGTGATGGGGGCGATTGTCAACGGTATGGCACTGCACGGAGGTGTCATTCCCTACTCGGCGACATTCCTGACCTTCTCTGATTATATGCGTCCGCCCATGCGTTTGGCAGCACTGATGGGCATCCGTGTGATTTATATTTTTACTCATGACAGCATTGGTATGGGAGAAGATGGTCCAACGCACCAGCCTATTGAACACCTGATGAACCTGCGTGCTGTGCCCAATTTACATGTGCTTCGTCCAGCAGATGCCACTGAGACCGTTGAAGCGTGGAAAGCTGCGATCCGTCGGCAGGATGGCCCATCGGTGCTGGTGCTGACACGGCAAGAGCTCCCGATTTTCGATTGGAATGAGTATCGCGTGTCAGAAGGCGTAAAGAAGGGCGGGTACATTCTGTGGGAAAACACACCCGTACCTGATGTGATATTGATCGGCACAGGCTCAGAGACACATATCGCTCTGGAAGCCGGGAAGCGGCTTGGTGATGAAGGGATCAACGTCCGTGTAGTATCCATGCTCAGTTGGGAGCTGTTCGATGCACAGCCAGCGACTTACCGTGAATCCGTACTGCCGCCAGATGTTCGGGCGCGGGTGGCTGTGGAAGCCGCGACGACACTCGGTTGGGAGCATTATGTCGGGCTAGATGGCATCGTTATTGGCATGAGAGGGTTTGGTGCCAGCGCTCCTGCTTCCGTCCTCTATGAGAAATTCGGTATCACTGCTGACAACGTCACCCAAGCAGCCAAATCCTTACTAGCTAAAGGTATAAACAGATGACAATTGCACATGACTTGCATCATCTAGGTCAATCGATCTGGTATGACAATATACGCCGGGCTTTGCTCGATTCAGGAGAACTCGTCACCTTGATTGAACAGGGTATCCGTGGGGTTACTTCGAATCCCTCAATTTTTGAGAAAGCCATCGCCGGTAGCAATGACTACGACGCGCAGTTACGGCAGTTGGTCGATGAAGACAAAGCAATCAAGGGCATCTATGAAGCACTGGTCTTTGAAGACATCCAGCGTACAGCCGACCTGCTGCGCCTGATTTATGATGAAAGTGATGGATTGGACGGTTATGTCAGTTTGGAAGTCAGTCCTACGCTGGCGCACGATACGGAAGGCACGATAGCTGAAGCTCATCGTTTTTTTGCCGCGCTGAACCGTCCCAACGTCATGATCAAAGTTCCGGCGACCCCCGCTGGCGTTCCCGCAATCCAACGGCTCATCAGCGCCGGGATCAGCGTCAATGTCACGCTCGTTTTTTCTGTAGCGCAGTATGAAGCCGTCGCTGCGGCTTATATCGCAGGGCTGCAAACCCTGGCAAACAGAGGAGGCGATCTGAGCAAAGTAGCTTCGGTCGCTTCATTCTTTGTGAGCCGTGTGGATGGAGCCATTGATTCGGCGTTGGAAAAGGTTGGCAATACCGATCTGAAAGGCAAAATCGCCATTGCCAATTCCAAAATCGCCTATGCCCGCTTCAAAGCATTATTTAGTGGGGATCAATGGAACAGCCTTGCTGGTCAAGGCGCACGAGTACAACGTGTTCTGTGGGCCAGCACCAGCGTCAAGAACCCGGAGTATCCCGATACATTCTATGTCGATAAGTTAATCGGTGTGGATACCGTCAATACTGTGCCGACGGTTACGCTGAAGGCGCTGCTCAATCATGGGACTGCCGCTGTAACGCTCGATACCGCTGTCGCTGAGGCACAAACATGGCTTTCTCGGCTTGGTAAGTTGGGTATTGATCTCAACCAGATCACGCAGAAACTGCAAGACGACGGCGTGAGAGCATTTTCGCAGGCGTTTGACAGCCTGATGGCAAGTATTGCTGAAAAACGGGATCGTCTACTCTCAGGTAAAAAGAGGATGTTTGCCAATCTGGGTGAGTATCAATCCCGCGTGGATCATACGTTAGATGAAATGGCGTCTGAGAAGCCATTTGAAAAGTAGCGGCAGCCAGAATAAACTGAGGGAATGGACAGA
>CALJKV010000002.1 GCA_937974245.1 uncultured Chloroflexota bacterium
TAAGATGCCCGGTTATTCATCCAAACCTACTGGAAGGGGTTCTAGCCTCTCAAGTTGGTTTAGGTTTGTTTAGAAGGGGGATTTAGCCCCGGCCTGTTCTTTTGGGTTGCAGCTGGGTAATTGTAGTCCACCGACGGCACTGAGTCTGGTTTGATACACGCCTCGAAACACGTGATCCACCCCAATCTATCACAACCTGACACAATTCCGGCAAGACGCCGATCTCTCGGTCGACCAGAACCAACTCGTTGACCGTTTCCGGCAGCCCGGCTTTCACTGCAAAGCCGGCTTACGAACCAACTGTCTCCAAGCGAAATGGAAAGTGACTATCTGCTCAAGGTTCTCGACAGTCAGAACACAGTCGTCTGCTCAAGTGCGTATCTTAATTGTGTGTTAGAATCGTCATATTATTGTCGCCAGGAGGCAAAATGAACCTCTGGTCGCGTAAGATTGGTGAAGCCATCATCGTCCGAATAGTAGCATGAGCAGAGGGTGGGTATCAGGATGTCACACCAGGACGAGCAACTCAAGAAGATTGTAGACAGTATCATCATCGCCCACCATGACGACCCGATGGACTGCGAGGCATGCAGTCGTGAACTTGACTGTCTGGCAGAACGGGTAGCGCTAGGGGCGAATCTGAGCGACCTGCTCCCGGAAGTGGAGTATCATCTCAACTGCTGCCGGGACTGCCGCGAGGAATTTGAGGCGCTGGTGGCTATTCTCAAAGCAGAACTCAACGGTGAAATTACCCGCTCCAGCTAATCATTCATCATTGGTTTATCACAATAAGCAAATCAAGCAGAGGTTGTAGAAGATGCGCAAAGTACGTGTACTGGTTATCGGCTCAGGTCCTTCCGGGTTGACAGCGGCGTTATATACCGCCCGCGCCCAACATAGCACAGTCGTGATTACCGGCAACCAGCTCGGCGGCCAGATTTCGACCACCGACGAAGTGGAAAATTACCCCGGTTTCCCGGAAGGCATCACTGGCCCGGAACTGGTGGAACGCATGAGAGAGCAGGCGGAACGCTTTGGGACGGAATTGATCTATGATTCGGTCACGGAAGTGGACTTCAGCAAAGGTTCCCCGTTTTACGTTAAAACCGATAGTGGCGAGGAGTTTTCCGCTGATTCGGTTATTGTCACGATTGGAGCCAACCCGCGTGAACTGGGCATCCCCGGCGAAAGAGAGCATGTCGGACGCGGAGTGAGCTATTGCGCGACCTGTGACGGGTTCTTCTTCCGGGGCAAGAAACTCGTTGTAGTGGGTGGCGGCGACTCGGCACTGCAAGAGGCGCTCTTCCTGACCAAGTTCGCTACTGAGGTGGACATTATCCACCGCCGGGACGAGCTGCGTGCCAGCGCCATCCTGCAAGACCGTGCAAAAGCGCACCCGAAGATCAACTTCATCTACAGTACCGTTGTTGATGAGATCAAATCAGGCGATGACGGGGTGGTGAACCACGTCGTGCTCCGTGACGTGAAGACCGGGAATGTCTACCAGCACAAGACCGACGGGGTATTCGTCTTCATCGGTTATGACCCGAACAGCAAGGTTTTTGGCGACCAATTGGCGCTCAACGACGAGGGCTATGCCATCGTGGATCCGCTGTACCGTACCAATGTCGAAGGCATTTATGCCGCTGGCGAAATCCATGACAGCATCTTCCGTCAGGCGATTACGGCAGCCGGACAGGGCTGTTCAGCCGCTCTTATGGCGATCAAGTGGCTGGATGACCGTGAAGACCTGTTGCAGCCGCTGGACGCCGTAGCTACCCCGGTTGGGGATTAGGTTTCTCCGCTGTTCCGATAAAAGCATCCGCCAGGGGATTCTGTCCCCTGGCAGTTTTTTGTGACCTCTCTTGACCTTTTAATCCCCTTGTGTTATATTCCTGGTGTATGTGAAGAGGTTCACAAGGCACAATGAGCTTATAGCAGGTATATTCCCACAACAAGCAGTACGCCATCGCCCACAAGCGAGCGATTGTTTGTTGTCTCACGCCTGTTAGACTGCTTCAGCTTTGACTTTCTCGCATTGTTTATCGCAGGTGTGACGCCTGCGGTTTTTAGTTGTGTTCCTTGCTCATTGAGCATGTGGCCGCAGGTAGTCGTTCTGCGGCCTTTAATATTCGACAAGGAGCAAAACATGACCGCACATTCATCCATCACCACACAAATCCTGTCACGTCCTTTCCAGGGCGTAGATGACCATACCCGTGTCCGCCGTTTTCTCCAGGATACGTACCGGCTCACCGGCAAATACCATAATTGGGAAATCCGCCGTTGGGAAGGCCAGTGGTACTGGGGAAAACTTGATAAGAGCCTCGCCTGGGGCGAGCATGTCCGGCTGTGGGAGACCGAATCCGGTCAACTGGTTGGCGTTGCTCACACGGAAGGCAGCCTAGGGAATGCCTGGTTCGAGATTCACCCGGACTACCGCCATCTGGAAGACGAGATGCTCACCTGGGCGGAGGCGCATCTGGCCGCGCCCAACCAGGAAGGGCGGCAGCAGCTTGTGATAGAAGTGTACGACTACGATGTATCGCGCCAGACCATGCTCGCTCGGCGGGGTTACGAGGCTCTGGCGGAATATGGCTACCTGCGCTGGCGTCCGGCTGCTGCACCTATTCCTGATGCGATCGTGCCGGAGGGGTACACCGTGCGCTCGCTCAAACGTGGCGAATGGCGTGATACGAAAGGTTGGCTGGCGGTTATCAGCGCCGTGTTCAGCCATGTCAAGGCCATTCCAAACGACATCGCGGTGTTCCAGAGTTCGCCTATCTACCGGCATGACCTGCACCTCATCGTGGAAGCGCCGGATGGTAGTTTCGCTGCTTTCGCCGGGTTGACTGTAGACGAGGTCAGCCAAACAGCGATTTTCGAGCCGGTAGGGACCCATCCCGATCATCGCCGCAAGCACCTGGCACAGGTTGTCATGGTCGAAGGACTGCGACGGCTGCGCGCGTTCGACATCGAGACAGTGTATGTTGGCACGGGCGAGATGATTCCCGCCAACGGGCTATACGAGTCACTGGGCTTCACCGACTATCACCGCAGTCAGGCGTGGCGCAAGCTGTTCTAGGTGTTCACCGGGCAACTATTCCCGCTTTTCAATTGGTGTCTGGCACATTATAATGCCCATACTGGTCGGGTTATAACAGGCAATCCTGCCGACCTGGAAAACCAGGAAACAACTTCGGGCTTCCCATAGAAAATTATCTATCCGGCGATTCGTGAAACAAGGGGCTTATGCCCCTTGTCCTGAGTATAGAGATAGACACCAGCCCAGAATAAGTGAGGGTGGCGCCTCGTCTGCGTGGCGGGCGATTCACTCTATTCGTCAACAAGAGGAAAAAACATAATATGACAAGCCAGACAATTCAGAATGATATGGTCGTCAGCCTGACGTATGTACTCACGGTGGACGGCGAAGAGGCCAGCCGGGCGAGCGCTGATGAACCGCTCGAATATCTGCACGGCGCAGAAAACATCGTTCCGGGGTTGGAAGCGGCGCTGACCGGCAAGAAGGTAGGCGACAAATTCAGTGTGACGATTGCGCCCGATGATGCTTACGGCGATTACGACGAGGATGATATTGACGAGTTCCCCCGTAACGAAATTCCCGGCTCGGAAAATCTCGAAATCGGCATGATGGTCGAAATCGAGGACGAAGATGGCTATGTGGACGTGGGCATGATTAAAGAGATCACCCCGGAGGCTGTCGTGGTGGACTTTAACGCACCGCTGGCCGGTAAGACCCTGAAGTTTGATGTCGAAGTGGTTGCTATCCGCGCCGCCGACGAAGAAGAACTCGATCATGGGCATCCGCATTCACTGGCCGATTTCTACGGCGACGATGATGATGACGATTTCGAGGATTACGACGACGAGGAATAATCTTTCGGGTCGTGCTGGCACTATCGCCGCCGGGTCATGTTGATGATCTGGCGGTTTTATTTCACGGCGGGTTGCCCGGCCAATATGCGTTATACTGGGCAGCGTGAATAGCAGCACACGGAGTCAGAACGAATGCCCCCCGAAGGTGTAGTCTGTAGCGCATTTGCGATATTGTTTTTCATCCTGTTTTTACGGGTGCGTCACGAGATGCGCCTGGAAAAAGCCGTGAAAGCCCTGGTTGAACGCCTGAAATCTGATGCGGGTAATCTGCTGGAACTGAATTACCCGATTGCCAGTGTCCAGCTTGAACAACCCGGCTACCCGCCTGTTCAGCGATGGCGGCGGGGGGTGCTGGAGATCACGGTAGAGACTATCGCCATTCACTGGCGCACGCTGGCGATGGATCAAAGCACGGCGTTTTCTCCCGCTGATCTGCGCTGGTTTGGCCGCCCGCGCAAGTACACATCCGGTGAGAACGAAATCTGGTTACACTTTGAGGGGAAGGGCGAATGGTGGCTGCTCAAAATCCGTCTGGGCCGGGAGCCGATGCGAATGCTTGTCCGGGCGCTGAAGGCCGCCGCGCCCCCCGAACTGGTGACCGCCTACCGCCGTCGTCGCCCCTATGTTCATGTTGGCCCTCTGGTCGCCCAACCCGCGACGCAGGATTTACAGGGCGCGTGGCATTTGCAGGATGCCGTCACGGTTTACCTGATGCCGCGCTTTCTGGTGGTGATGCAGGGAACAGGCGTTTTACGGGTCATTCCACTGGAATCCATGCAGGAGATCGGCGCGCTGCGGCGGCTGGATGAACCGCGTGCCGATGGCCTGGTGCGCTTTCAGGCGGAGCAGGAGACATTTGCCTTTGCTGCCAAGGGGCACGAACAGTTTGCCGAGTCGTTGGCTCAGGCTGCGCGCCTGACACTGGAAGACCCGCTAGAGCGTAAGCAAAAGAAGCAAGACGATGATGCTTATGAGTGGGATGAGTGACAGCCCGCTGCTCCCACCGCCGGGACACCGGATTGTCGTCGTTGGCACCAGCGGCTCTGGCAAAACCACGCTGGCTGCACAGTTAGCCGCGCTGCGGGGCTGCCAGCACATCGAACTCGACGCAATTCACTGGCAGCGGAACTGGACGGAAACTCCGATGGCAGAATTCAGTGCGAAAATCGCGTTGGCGTTGACCGGAGACTGCTGGGTGGTGGATGGCAACTATGGCAAGGGGCGTGAGACGGTTTGGTCGCGGGCAGATACACTCATCTGGCTCGATTATCCGCTGTGGCTGGTGCTGTGGCGGCTGCTGCGGCGCACTGTCTGGCGGGTGATGACGCGCAAGGAACTATGGAATGGTAACCGGGAGAACCTGCGGGCGGTCTTCAGCCGGGACTCGATCTTCCTGTGGGCAATCCGGACTCATCCGCGCCGCCGCCGGGAGTACGCCGACCTGCCCTACCGCCCGGAATATACACACTTATCGAAGATTCGCCTGCGATCACCCCGTCAGACAAATCGTTGGCTGCGGGCGATCCCCGAAACAATAAGAGGTTGAAACCATGCTCTTTTTAACCGAAGCGGACATTCGTTATCAGGATTCCTATCTGGATGGAATGCGCGAGTTCCAGGCCGAAGGGCGCTATATTGATTGGATGATTGAGGAACTTGTGGCGCAGTTCCCCCGCTTTGTCCACAACCTCCACGCCCGCAAGACCCACCCCCAGCCCGGTAATGTGCCGGAAACCGTGTACTGGCTGGTAGAGGACGAAACGTTTATTGGCCGGTTGTCGCTTCGGCATGGCCTTACTGAAGGGCTGAATTTACTCGGCGGGAATATCGGCTACGAGATTCGCCCGTCGCGGCGGCGGCGGGGTTACGGCACCGCAATTTTACGTCTGGGGCTGGAAAAAGCACGCGACCTGGGTCTGGAGCGGGTGCTTGTGACCTGTGATGACACAAACATCGGTTCGATCAAAATCATTGAAGCCAATGGCGGCGTCTGGCAGAATACCAATGCCGTCCCCGGCCATTCTGTCCCCGTGCGTCGTTACTGGATTACGCTGGCGTGACATGCCTCATTCGCCATCCTGGTCAGACTCGGTAGGCAGCGATTCCTCAATGCGGTAGACGGCTTCTGCCGGGCCGATGACGATTAGTGTTTCACCGGTTGCGATCACCCGCTGCGGATTCGGGTTGATTGAGAAGCTGCCATCGTGCCGCTGGATTGCCAGAATATTGATATTCTGTACCTGGCGCAGGTCGCACTGGCTGACCGACTGCCCGGCCAACCGTGAACCTTCCTTCACAAAAATCTGCCCCAGGTCAACATCCAGGTCGGACGAAATATCGGAGATGCGCGTCAGGAAATCATGCACCGCCGGACGCAGCAGGGCCAGCCCCATCCGGTGTCCGCCAATGTCGTAGGGACTGACAACCCGATCGGCCCCGGCACGGCGTAGTTTGTTCTCCGAAGTGCCCCCTGTCGCCCGTGCAACAATAAACAGGTTGGGATTGAGTCCCCGTGCGGTCAGCACCGTGAGTACATTGTCTGCATTGGTATCCAGCGCCGCCACCAGCCCTCGCGCATGTTCGATGCGGGCTTCGACCAATACTTCATCTTGTGTACCGTCGCCGATGATATACGGAATCTGCTCTTCCAGAAAACTGTTTTCGACATCTGGCGACACATCCACGACAATGAACGTCTCGCCCCGCGCCCGCAGATCGCGCACGACCTGCCGCCCCATCCGCCCGAAGCCACATACCACATAGTGCCCGGTCAGCGTTTTTACCATAGTTTCATTTCTGCGTTGTTGTACCGCTTGCCACAGGCGCTGTCCCAGCACGACTTCCGCCGCGTTGCTGACTGCTGCCGTTAAACCGCCCACGCCGAGCAGGATGAGCACGACGGTGAAGACCCGGCCGCCAGGAGAAAGCGGCCTGACTTCTCCAAAGCCGACAGTGGTAATCGTGATGATGGTCATATAAAACGCCTCGACAGCGGTCATTTTTTCCAGCAGCATGTAACCTAACGTGCCACAGGCCGCCAAGGCGCCCAGGAAGAGTAAAGAGAGTTGTAAACGCCGTATCGGGTCGGCCAGCAATATCCGCAGTCGTTGGCTAAATTGGGATACTTTTCGTACTACATTATCCATGAATATCTTCGTTGCTGTTCAGGAAACAAACGAATTTTTAGTATTTTTTTTATTTCCCCTTTGATGAATTGGCATATAATGAATTATGTAGGGTCAGGAAATGGTTTTTGTGTTCGATCTTCTTGCTTTTGAATTATTTCTGGCACCGCTCACCGTTTATTTTAGTCGCAAATCAATCAATAAGCACACCTAGAGGCCCTATGCCACAACCTGACACTATGCCCACGAAAAAGGTTCTGATTGTTGATGATGAAGATATGACGCGTGTACTGCTCAGCCGTGTCATTGAACGCCTAAAGGTGGAGAACCTGGAAATCCTGCTCGCTGAAGATGGTGAAGAAGCTGTCCAGATCGCGCTCAAAGAGCAGCCGGGCCTCATCCTGCTGGATGTACTGATGCCGAAGATGAACGGCTATGATGTGTGCCAGCGGATTCGTCAGCAGGCAGATTATGATCCTTATATTATCATCCTCACGGCACGCGGCTACAGCACTGACAAAGACCAGGCTGAGGCGACGGGTGCGAATGACTTTATGACGAAGCCGTTCAAACCTTCCCACCTGTTAAGCCAGTTGAACGCCGTGTGGGGAAGAATTTAGGGTCTCTTGTGTTCGTGCTAAACTGATTATAAACTATTGTCAGTGATATAGTTGACCGGCAGCGTAGGTTACGCTGCTTCTACTGGGAAGATGAGCCAAAGAGCGCAAAGCCTGAATTCAATCTGATGATAAACCGATTGTGACCACCTGATGAAAAACATGGTATCGAACGCACCTCAGCCGCACACAGCAGACCTGCAAGAATACTTGCCACAGCATACCCTGGATGATGTTATTGCTTCATTTGAAGCTGCTTTCGGTCTGGCAAACAGCGTGGTCATCGTGGATTCCGCTGAACAACTGTACTACCGCCCGGATAGCAGCCTCGCTGCTGAACATCAATATAAGCCGATTATTGTGGATCATCGTTCGGTTGGTAAAGTCGGGCTTCCGGCAGCAACGGCTAATGTACAGCCGCTGCTCAATCATTTGGCCGTTGTACTCAGCCATCTGGCACTTGAGACCTGGCGGCAGCGCCAACTCAGCAGCGAGGCGCTTGAACGTTACGAGGAACTCAATCTGGTCTATGAGTTGGGCGCGATTCTTAGCCGGGCACTGCCCCTGGAAAAAATCATGGATGCGGTGCTGGTTGCCATCAACGATATTATTCAGGCCGAAGCCGGTGCGGTTTATGTCTGGGATGAGGAGACATCCACCCTGCAACCCGCCAGTTTCCTGCCGGAAAACACTGCGCCGGAATTCTGGATGGGGCGGGTCCGTGAACTCGCCTTAAGCACACTGTACGCTTATGATGACGCGCAGATTTTTGACGCCGACCAGGTGTTGTGCGCTCCGCTGCGGCATGATGAAGAGCGGTTGGGGGCGCTGGTGCTGCTCTACGAACACCCGGGTCAGACTTTCAACGCCGATGATGTGCGCCTGTTGAACACCCTCACCCACCATACGGCGCTGTTCATCCACGCGGCGCGACTGCTGGCACAACTCAGCAACCGCACGAATGATCTCGAACGTACCCTCAAGGAACTGCAATCCACACGGGATAAACTCAGCCGGGCGGAGCGCCTGAGCCTGATCGGCCAGACAATGAGCAGCCTGGTACACGACATGAAAAACCCGCTGGCGATTATCCTGGGGTATGCCGGGATTTTGCAGGAAGAAAACGTCACTTATGAGGAACGTAAGTCATTTGCCGGGCAGATCATCACCTATGTGGAAATGTTCTCGTCCATGTCTCAGGAAATTCTGGATTACACCCTGGGCGATGAAAATGTGAAAAAGGCTTCCGTGCCGCTTGAGTTGTTCCTCAAACAGGTCACTGACCTGCTGCTGCCACCGGGATTGGTGCGCCCCGTCAAAATTTCGATCGAGAATGCAACACCCGCTGGTACGCTGATTACGGTTGATTCACAGCGGTTCTCACGGGTATTCCAGAACCTGGTCAACAACGCGGTAGATGCTATTGAGGGCAAGGGTGGTACACAAATCGTTGTCCGGGCGGAACAGACTGGGGATGAGATTCGGTTCTCGATTACCGATGATGGCCCCGGTGTGCCGCCGGATATTGTCGAGACAATGTTTGAGCCGTTTGTGACCTTTGGCAAGCAGCACGGCACGGGTCTGGGCTTAGCGATTGTAGACCACATCGTATCCCTACACGGTGGCCGCATCCGTTATGAAACTGCGTCCGGCGGCGGCGCACGCTTTATCTTCAGTGTGCCGAAGCCCAATGGCGCGTAAATAAACCCTACCAGGCAGACAACGGTAATCTGCCGGGCGTAAGTAAAGGCGACCTGGCAAGATCACCGGGCGGGAGCGCATGTTGGCGCTCCCCTGCATATCCACCCAATGCTCATCTTATCTGTAGTCTACGTGCGCCCATAGACTTCCAGGCTCACCCCGGAAATCGCGCCGGCTTGTGGCGATGCCAGAAACAGGATCGCCTGGGCGATGTCTTCTGGCTGTACCCACTTGCTGAAGTCGGCTTTGGGCATATCTGAGCGGTTTTGTGGCGTATCAATCGTGCCAGGAACGACTGCGTTGACCTGAATGCCCTGGTCGCGCAGTTCGAGCGCCATACTTTCGATGATGCGCTGCGCGGCGGCTTTGCTGGCGGAATATGCAGCAGATTTAGCCGTACTTTTATAGGCGTTCCGCGCCAGAATCCCCACGATTTTCCCGCGAATGCCGTTTTCAACCATGTGCTGCGCTACCCGTCCAGCGGTAATATACAGCGAACGGGCGTTGAGGGTCATCATTTTGTCCCAGACATCCAACCCGCTTTCATGAACGGGCTGCCCCATCGCAAAACCGCCCACCGTATGCGCCAGAATGTCCACGCGCCCGGCCTCGGCTGCGATTTTCTCGACTGCGGCATTCACACTCGCCACATCTGTGACATCTGCCGCGACCGGCAGGCCGTTTAGCTCGCTGGCAAGCGCCTCCACATCCACAGCATTTCGCCCAACCATCACCACTTGCGCGCCCTCAGCGGCGAACAGACGGGATACTGCCTGCCCGACGTTGCCATTCGCCCCGGTTACAACTGCCACTTTGCCTGCCAGGATACCTGTCATCAAATATGCCTCTCATAAACCGTATTGGGTGATGATCGTTGGGTCTGCTTACACCAGGTTACGCTGGCGCAAGCACGGGTTCGCAACTTGCATTCGCAGGCAAGGTGAAGATAAATGCTGCCCCCTGCCCTGGCATGTTTTCCACCCAGATATTTCCCCCGTGTGCTTCAACTGCGAGACGGCAGAACGCCAGCCCCAGCCCAATGCCTTTGGGGACATCGCGGTATTTCACGCGGCTGAATTTATCGAATATCTGGCGCTGCATGTGTTCGGGGATGCCCGGCCCTGAATCGGTGACGCTGATCCGTACACCATCATCGGTCAGGTGTGCGCCCAACCGGATAAAACCGCCCGATGGAGAATACTTGAGCGCGTTTTCCATCAGGTTCGTCACCACACGCAAAATCATATCCGAGTCCACTTCCACAAAAGGCAGGTCGTCGTTGAGTTCAAATGCTAATCGCTGGTTGGCTTCGGTGGCGAGCGGTTGGATAAGCTGGGCGGCGGAAGCCAGCAGGTTGTGCAAAGATGTCGGCTTGGAATCCAGGATGGCCTTGCCCGCTTCCAACCGTTGGATGTCAAGCAGGCTTTCGATCATGCGGGAAAGCTGGCGCGTGCTGCGGACTCCAACCTGGAGTAAGTCCAGTACAGCAGTCTGGCTGTTGTTCGCCAGCAAACGCCCCAGTGTTGTCAGGCTGCCATATACCGCGTGCAGCGGGCCGCGCAAGTCGTGATAGACCATCGCGGTCAGGTCTTGCCGGAGCTGTTCCAGTTCCAGTTGGGTGGTGATATCCTGCTCGACCCAGGCGATCACGTCATGGTCATCCAGAAAGACGCGCTGCGCCCGCACCAGCACCGGAATATCCGCGCCATCACGCCGCCAGGCCGATGTGCGGAATTCAACTTCCTGGCCGGATACGAGCGATTCGAAACGGTTCGTGCCAATCGGCCCGGTGCCCATGCGGTGAATCGCCGTGATCGGCAGACGCAGGAGTTGTTCGCGGCGGTATGCCAGGAACTCCGTCGCTTTGCGATTGACATCCACAATATAGCCATCCAGGTCGGTGACAATGATCGGGACGACTGCGCCTTCAAACAACCATTGGAAGCGTGTCTCATCCCTGGGGGACATATTGAACACCAGGGCGTTGCCCACCAGTGCCGAAATGTAGTTCGCGGTGGCTTCCAATAAGTGCAGCGTGTCCTTATCAAAGGCATCCACCTGGGGATGGGTGAGGATCATCACGCCGTACATCTGGCCGCCTTTTTCCAGCGGCACGCCAACCGCCGACCCTGAACGTGGCAGATCGGACAGATTGCCGGTTTCCCAGCGTGGGTCGGTGGCGATATCACGCACGACAATGATGCGCTGGCCGTACTGCACGTAACCGACGAGGCCACGCCGCACAAATTCCTGCCACGCCCGCGAGTCTGGCTTTTGTGTGTCCGCACCCAACGAGAATGCTTCGCCAGGACGATCATCCTGGTAAAACGTCACGACGCAGCCGTATTCTATTTCCAGAGTATGCGCCGTCAAGCGCAGCGCAGTTTGCAGAATAGCCGGTACGGAAGAGTCGGCCTGTTGCAGGGCACTTGCCAGCCGGTATAAGAAATCAATGCGCTGCTGTTCACTCAACATAGATTACTCATCAGGGTGCAAATTAATACTCTTTCTAATCATATTCAGTGTACAGGACAATTTGTTGACAAAACCCAAATTGGCATGAATTTCCTACTGATTTTTGGGTTTTTGCGGCGGGTAATTGGTACTATCGCACACCTGAATTCGGGTCCAACATCTGTCTAACGCTGCGGTATAATGGGGGTAAGTTTCAGTTCATACGTTACGTAAGGATGGGCTATGCGACTGGAAGACCTGAACTGGATGGATGTTGAGCGGTATCTGGAACAAGATGATCGCATTATTCTGATTACCGGCTCTACCGAGCAGCACGCTTACCTGAGCCTGCTGACTGACATTCTGATTCCCTCAAAAATCGCGCTGGTGGCGGCGGAACGGGAAAAAGTCCTGGTCGCGCCCCCGTTTAATTTTGGCAACAGCCGGTTTTTTGCCGATTATCCCGGCACGATCAGCCTGACGCGCCCGACATTTGACCTGGTGCTGATTGAAGTATTCGAGTCGCTGCTGCACCAGGGTTTCCGCCGGTTCTTTTTCCTGAATGGGCACGGTGGCAACCAGCTTCCGGCCCAGTTAGCGATTTTCCTGGATGATGATGAGGTTCAAGTTCAGTGGTATGATTGGTGGCGCAGCGAGGCTGTGCGGGTTTTTGAGGCGCATCGTGGTCTTAAACTCAATCATGCCAATTGGGGCGAAAACTTCATCTTCAACCGGGTGACGGAAAGCCCGGCGGGTGTGAAACCCAATGTGAATTTTTACGACACAGATCGTACCCAACCAGTATCCCGTGATCAACTGGGGGATGGCAGTTTTGGCGGTGCGTACCAGGTCAGCGACGACCTGATGAATGAATTGTTTAGCCTGGTGGTGGATGAAGTTGTCCGGCTGTTGCGCTGGCCGAGCGCAGGGTAGTGAGATTCAGCCCCGTGTCCTCAGCAGAATAACCTGATTTTATGGATAGACATTTAGGGGAACGGCATGATTATCTGTGAAAGTGTTTTTTTCTTTGCCGGACTGTATTACATACTCACCGGGCGTTTTCGGCTCGGCAAACGTGTGATTATCGGCAACCGCGCTCGATTTATCGGCGGCGTGCTGGTACTCCCACTGGCCTTTGGGTTGATTGTGGGGTTTATCATTGGTTTGAATACCGGGTTATCCGGTGACCTGAGCAATCTGGATTGGGACGCGTTGAGTTCGGTGGCGACGATAGAACTGCTGCTCGTTATCGGGGCGTTTATCGCTGCGCTGGCGTTGGTGCTAACCGCGCCGGAAACCGAGTTTGTCGCTGCCGGCATGGACGTGCGCCCGCTGACGCCAACTCCCCCACCAGTAGTCTTTGGTAGCGTCTTAACCGTGTCCGAAGCGGCCCGCTATCTGAAGGTTTCCGAGACGGAGATTCTGCAACTGATTGATGAGGGGCGCATCGCGGCGGCGCGAATTGGCGGTGATTACCGTATTGCGCGGGTTGTGCTGGATGAACTGCTGCAACCGGGGGAGGACATGCTGTAGTCTGTGATTGTCAGGTGTAATCCGATCATTTTGCCGTGCCGGGCGTACTCAGACACCCGGCACGTTTTTTGTTCCTGGCTGACGCCCCGCTTAACGAATCGTCGGATCGCTGATCCACACATCCGGCGAAAACAGCGTCGCCCCTTCGATAATCAGGTTGGCGGTGTAGCCATAGGTGAACTCGTAGACGTTCAGCCCATTGAACTGCGATAAGACGGGTTTGGCTGCGCCCAGGTTGTTATCGAATACCACTGTCACCGGCTCACAGTCGGTCTGGCTGGTCGTCTTGCAGATTTCCAGCGTGACCTGAGCCGACTTGAGGGCTTCGTTGTCCAGCAGGTAAGTCACCCGGATATTGTTCCAAGAAACCTGTTGTTTATCTGCGCTGACATCTGCCGGGTTGACCGGGGCGGGCGGTGTGCTGGCATTGAGCAGCAGTTCAATCGCGCCAGAGCCGGTAGGAGTGGGTGTTGGGCCAGGGCCATTGCACCAGATTGCATCGCAGAAGGTGAGTGGCCGCACGCCCTCAATTGTCGGCAGGCTGCGGAAATCATTTTCGTCCAGCGTCGTCCAACGCCGGTCAATGAACACCGCAAAATCCTGTCCGGAAACGAACATCATGGTGGATTCACCGTAATTCCGATACCACGCCTTAAACTCGATACCATAGGGCATCACGCCCATATACTGGGTCGCCGCCTGGTCCAGGTAGCTGAATGCCAGGCGCGACTCGGCTCGGAAGCGGCTGTCCTGCTCGGAAGCCGCTTCCGAGATGGGCGGGTTTTCCGCCAGTTGGTTCGCCGCCACATCAAGCTGCTGGCAGTAGGCCGCGCCCTCCGTCAGACCCTCACGAGAGAACTGGTAGTCGAACACCGCCATCACCACCAGGTTCTGCAGCGTTGGGTCGCAAATCTGTATGGGGTCAATCCCCTGCCACCCACGCGGACGCGGGACGCGCCCCAGGGCGTTCGCCAGCAGTTCCAGGTCGTGGCGCAGGTTGCGATAGGCGAAGTAGGGTGCATTGGGGATGATGCCAATCCAGCCCGCCGGGCGTTGCCCTGCCCCAAGCTGGGTATCGGCCAATGTATCCAGGTCGAGGAAGATGTCGCTCGCCAGTGTGACCGAATTGCGATCCCGGTTGCCGCGCCAGCCCGCCGGACGGGTGTTCAGGCCGAGTTCCTCATCCGCCAGCCGTTCGAGGTCGCCACGCACCGCCAGAATCAGATCGGGCGTTTGTTCCTGGATTTCCGGCGTACTCAGGGCGATCCGCAGCACCTGATCTTCAGCTTCCGAAGTGACCAGTGAACAGAAGTTGAAGGCTGTCTCAGGACTCAGGAAGGTGACGTTATGCACCTCCACCAGCAAAGACACGAGATTTTGCAGCGAGCGGGAACAGCGAAAACGCGGCGCTGCCCCCCGCCATTCCGGGCGGCGGTTGTCGAACCCCCAGTATTCATCAGCAGTGAGTTCCAGGTCATGGCGTACGTTGCGAGCCACAATCACGGCGCTGCTGGTGGATGGCGCCCCGATCCACCCTGTCGGGCGACCATCACCAAACACCGCATTTGCCAGCAGTTCGTTATCAAACCACAGGTCGGCCACATACTTTGCCAGATTACGGCTATCATCGTTGGAAGTCCACCCTTCCGGGCGCTCTCCGGCCAGGACTTCATCCACCAGGAGTTCCAGATCGGCGCGGACTTCGCGCACGAAGTTGCCAAAGTTGTCAATCTGCTGCGCGGGCGGCGCGGCCCAGACCATCCCGGCCATGACGACCAGTACCACACCCACCAGCAAGAAAAGTCGCTTGCGTCTCATCGCCAAGCCCCTTTATCGTCTGCTTAATTCATACTCGTCATTATACAGGCTTGCGGGGGAAACCAAAAGCGAATTGGCAAGACTTGTGTACTCCCTGACTGAACGGCGCGGAATCAGACGGAAGTGGACGCTATGCAGCGCACACGTTAAGATTGAGATGAAGGATTGAGGATAGAAAAGGGGTGTCATCATGCAGGTTTGGGATGCGATCCGGCAAAAGCGGGCAGTGCGGAAGTTTCAGGAAACGCCGCTGCCCGACGACGTGGTACACCGGATACTCGATGCCGGGCGACGTTCCCAGAGTTCCAAAAACAGTCAACCCTGGGATTTTATTGCCATCCGTGATCGGGAGACCTTAGAGCAGCTTGCCACAACCGGCAATTTCATGAGCCATGTGGCCGGGGCGGCGCTGTGTGTCGCCATCATCACGCCTGGGCCAGGTGAACGCTACGGTTGGCATATGTTCGATATTGGGCAGTCGGCCTCGTATATGCAGTTGGCGGCGCATGAAATGGGCGTTGGTTCATGTCTGGGGACAGTCTACCAACCAGACGCGGCGCGGGCGCTGTTGGGCTACCCGGCAGACAAGCAGCTCACGATTGTGATTTCCTTCGGCTATCCGGCGGATGAATCGCGGCAAGGATTAGGGAAAAAGGGGCGGCGGGATTTTGACGAGGTGGTACACTGGGAACGGTGGTGATGCGCACCCTACACCGGTCAGATTCGCAACAGCTATTTCTATTGAACAGGCATAGAAAAGAGGCACCAATGCTGAAAAAACTTATGTTTATCCTGGCGGCTGTCACCTTATTTGCCCTGGCACTACCGGTGGTGGCACAGAGCCAGGCTCCCGGCCCGATTGCCGCTGCCCTCAACGACCTGAGCAGCCGCGTTGGGCGAACCCTCGCATTAAGCGATTTACAGAACTGGACATGGGAACAGAACGTCTTTCCGAATGCCGGTCTGGGCTGCCCCAAACCCGGCACACTGTATGCCGACGTGCAAACCGGCGGGTTCAAGTTTCTGTTGACCTATGGCGATATACAGTACGACTATCGCGTAACGAATGACCAGCGCATCGTTGTTCTGTGTAATTCGGATGCCGCCCCGGTTTCTACGGCTGTCTGCCCACCAACAGGGGATGCCGCTTATATCACGCCGCGTTTGCAGCTTGGCGTTCAGGCGCGAGTCACGAACGAGGGTGATTCAATTCCCAATAATGTTCGCTCTATTCCCGGAACCAGCGGCACGTACCTGGGGGAAATCCCGCCCGGCGAGGTGTTCACTGTGCTGGAAGGCCCACAGTGCAGCCAGGTGGATAAACTCGTCTGGTGGCGGGTGGATTACAATGGCCTGACTGGGTGGACGGTGGAAGGTCAGGTCGAAAACGGCCAGCCTGACTACTGGCTGGAGCCGCTCGGCACAACATCCGTCCCTACGCCCGGCGCTGCCAACGCGATTGTCTCGAGCAACGCCAGTCAGGTGCAGGTGCTTTCAAGTTTTGTGACGCCCATTGGGATCACGACGCTTTCACCGGATGGTAAATGGCTGGCAAGCGGCGGTGTGGACGGCCAACTTACCCTGTTAAACACCGAAACCGGCGCGACTGTGGGAGCCGTCCTGGCACATCCGGTCAGTGTGACCGGCCTGGCCTTCAGCCCGGATAGCAAGCTGCTGGCTACCGGCAGTGCGGGCGGTCAAGCGCAGCTCTGGGATGTGACCGCGACGGGGGCACAGGTGCGCTTCCCGCTTCAGGGACATACCGCCAGCGTGGATGCACTGCTGTTCGCGCCGTCCGGCGGGCTGCTGGCAACTGGCAGCGCCGATGGCCGGGTGATTCTGTGGGACGTGAATCTGGGGTTAGCAGTGGCACAGTTGACCGGCCATACGGGTACGGTGACACGCCTTATGTTCAGCGCCGATGGCAGCCTGCTGCTGACGACGGACAGCGGCGGCACGACACGAGTCTGGGGCATTCGTCCCGCCGGGACAGGGTAAATCGTTATGCACTATTAACAGCATCCCAGGCTGTCCGCAGAACATCTGCCGCCAGGCCGAAGTACTGCGCGATGTAGCCTGGGATGTCGCCATTCAAGGGGTGGTCGGTGCGTTCTCCATCCTGGAAGGATTCCAGATGGAAGGGGATCCGCTGGTTGTTGAAGTACCAGGGCTGGCTCGCGATGATTTTGCTCACAATGATCTTGTCGAGAAACAGGCCGTCTGCTCCATAATCGGCGGTGGTCGCCGCCCGATAAGCTGCATCACTCACCGGGACATCAATCAGTGTGAATATGTTCGGTTTCGGGTGTCGGCTGCGCTCGACCTGGAAACGGTTTTCACCATCAGGCCGGACGGTGTACTGCTGGAAAGGGCTGGAACGCCGGGTAACTGCCTGGCAATTCAGTGGTAATGGGCAGTACAACGGGATACCGACATCCGCCAGCCAGCGTTCACCATTGATGGTCAGCACAATTGCCGTGTGGCAGCCAATTGAATCTTCCATGTTGTTGATCGTCAGATACCCCGTATACCCCAACGCCAGCAGAAGACTGTAAAAGGCATAGTTGCTCTCAAAACACGTCCCGCCGCCGCGTTCGAGAGCATCCCGCCAGAATACGTCCGGCCAACGCGGGCAGTCGTCGGTTTTCGCTGTCCGGGTGCGCTTAGCAATGCGAAAGGCCGTCTCCCAGGGGACGGTGCGGGTGTAGGCCGTGAACAGCGCGTCCAACAGACTGAGATCAGGCTTTGCGGCAGTAACACCCAGGTGGCGCAGTACGTCGCGTGTCAGTTCTGCAGAGAGTGGCGAAGTATCCATCAGCCGTTCTCTTCCGGCTTCAGATGCCGCCAGATACAGGCATAGGCGGTGCTGATCTGCTCAAAACCGAGGCGCAGCAGAATCGGGCGACTCATCGGCCCGGCATCCACCGTCAGGAAGCGGCAGTTCTTTTCGCGTGCCGCCCGCAGACGGGCTGCCAACAGCGCCCGGTAAAAGCCTCGCCCGCGATAGGCCGCCAGTGTCGAGCCACCCCACAACCCCGCGAATGCGTTCCCCGGCAGGAAGCCTACCCAGGCCACACTGACTGGGGCACCGTCCACATAGACTGCGAACATGCTCAGATAATCAGGATTGTCGCGCAGGTCAGACCCCAACCGGGTGAAAAGCCCGGTGAAATCCTCATTCCACACGGCTTCTAACAACTGGCGGAGTGGTGCCAGGCTATCCGGGTCGGTGATCTGACGCACATCAGCCTGCATGGGCTGGAGCAGACTATCCGGTGTCTGTTCGATATCCAGCACCATAATCGCTTCAGCGTCGCCAATGTCGAAGCCGTGCCGCGCCAGGCGTGCTTTCAAATCCGGCGGTTGGTCGTGGTCGTGCGCTTTCCACTCGAAATCCTGGCCGATCTCCTGGAAGAAGCGGATTTCTTCAGCAATCACGGCGTCCGCATTATCCTCGTTCAGCTGGGAGTAAAAGATACCGTTGATTTCACTGCTTATCAGGTCAATCGTGCGAACGGTATATGAGGTTATTTCGCGGCGCACACCGGGGTAAACCGTTCCGAATTGCCGCTGTTGGTCATAAAGTGCCAGGATTTCAGCCCGATTCATGATCGTATCTCCAGCCGTAAATATTGGATTGTCTCGATGCCTTCCTGCAAATGAATGGTGTGGCTGTTGGTGAATCCCAGCCGGTGGTAGAGTGCAAGCGCACGCACGTTATCCAGTACCGCCCCGATTTCCAGGGTCGTCACCCCGCCCCGCTCTGCTTCCTGGGCGATGTGCTGGATTAAGGCCGTTCCCAGTCCTTTTCCCCGGTAGGCTTCCGCGACGACTAAGTCACTGATCTCAGCACACGTCGGCCAGATGGTAAATTGCCCGAAACCGATAGTCTGTTCATCCGATGCGAGGAGCACAAACCCTGCGCCGCGATTCAGCCCGTAATGCTGCTGCACGCGCGAGAGCAGTTGGTAAATGGAACCGAAGGGACGCTCCGGCCAGCAGGTCTGGCGCAGCGATTCGGCATCCGTCAACCGGGAACGGCGCAGTCGCACCGCCGGGTCGGGTGGGTGCAGCGCCAGGGGAATCCCGCCCGTCACTATCCCTCCACTGTCGCCGTCAACGTGGGGCGAGGGGTACGGCTTGGCGTAACCGTTGGTGTCAGTGTCGGCGTCGGGGTAGCCGTCAGCGTCGGGGTGTGTGTGTGGGTTGGTGTCGGTGTTGCTGTCGGTGGCGGCACAGTCGGCAGATTAACCTCTTTATAAAGGTTGTTGGGGTCGAAGGTATCGGCGCATACAAAGTCCGTCCGCAGGCCCCACCCGGTATTACCGCCGGGGATTTCCGTCCGCAGCCATTGCCCATCGCTATCCTGGGCATTGACGACGACCATGGTGCCAACCGGTACTGTACTGACTACCTGGTGGCGGGGATCCGGCCCGGCGTAGAGAGTCACGTTGTTGCTGGCAGGGCTGCATTCCGGGTTGATGACCTGAATATCAATAGACTGTTGCAGCGTGTTCCCGACCTCGTCCTGTGCCGTCAGTGTCAGAGAGAATGGCCCGGCAGGAATGCCCGCGATGTCACTGAGGGTCGCCGCCGCGCCATACGCTGGTTCCAGGACAGTCTGGCTGAATGCACCGACACCGTTCAGCTGGGTGGAAACCGCGCCAGGGACATCCCAATTCACCGTGAGGGTTTGTACCACGTAGCGCACCATAACCGGCGGGTCTACTGTGAAGATGGCGCTGCCTAATGGCTGGTAGATGTAAACGGTCTGCGACGCACTGCTCACTTTGTCGCCATTTTCGCCTACCAGCGCGATCTCTACCGCGCCATGCAGCCCGCTGGTATCCACCGCCACGCCACCGCTCTGTGGGTCAAGCGTGGCGTCAATCGGCGTACCGTTCACTTGCAGACTCAGCGCCGCCACATCGGTCACAGCCCAACTTAGATCAAGCGTACTGCCCTGCGCAACCTGGGTGCTGTTCACTGTGAATTCACTGATATTCGGTTCTGGCCGGGGTGTGAGCACCAGCGCCACCAGTAGAATCACAACCAGCGCCAGCGCAGCGCCACCCGCCGCCAGCGCATAGGGTGTCCAGGCCGGGAGCATCGGTTTTTCGACAAAATAACCGCGAGATGGGATTAGGAATTCGGCAGCATCATTCGAGCGTACCAGCAGGTCAAAGGGGTAACGCTGGGGCGAACCGAATAACAACGGCTGCTGTGGTTTGATTTCCCCCTGAATCGTCAGGCGCTGCCCCGGCCCAATCATCACCTGGGGCGAGAGGATGTTAAACCGCAGTTTTCCGCTCAGGTCGCGTCCGGCTACTGTAACCGGCAGATCGGCGCTGCCCATATTATACAGGTTGAGCCGGAAACGTTCGCCGCTCACCAGCTGCGGGGTTTCCAGCCAGGTGGAAAAACTACCGTAAGCCAGGATGCGTACCGGGAAATGCGCCACCAGCACATCATCCGGGGTTTCTTTGGGGAAGATGCTGATCGTCACCGGATAGTCGGCGGGTGTGCTGTCACTGCGGCGCAGCGGCTTGAAGTTGACCAGTACCTGCACGGTATCGTTTGGCTCAACTTCCGGCTGCGGGCGGTCTATCCGCACCCACTCCCTGGGGATTCCGGCAATTTCCACCATAAACCGGCGCGTCTCCTCGGCAGTGTTGGTGATTGCCAGTTCCGCCGACATATGTGCGCCGGGCGAAAAGGCCTGGGTCGGCCCCTGAACATCAATCTTGAAGGTCGGCTGTTCCAGTTCGATTCGCTGGGTGATCTCGTCAACCGGCGTGATTGGCTGGGTGGGCTGCTCGTCAATGTGATGGTAGATAATGCGCAGATGTCCGGCCTGGATTTCCTCGCCACCGTATAACGGGCGTGGTTCATCTTTTGTGAGATGGATGCCATCCACGAAAGTGCCGTTGACTGAATCAAGATCGATGATATAGACCTGCTCCCCATCATGGGTGATGTTAAAGTGGTAACGCGATATGGTTGTGGTATCCAGCACGATGGTGCTTCCACTTGAACGCCCGATGGAAATGTTATTTTCAATCAGCGGGAAAGTCTTGAAAGCACCATCCGGCCAGAAGACATCAAGCCGCCCGTATGCCATATCCATTCACTCCGGTCTTATTGCCAATCATGTTCCCTTGTAATGGTTCCATTGTAGCCTGACGCACGCCTTTGGCAAAGTCAGTTTCTAAATCTGCACAGACGCTTGACTCTCACGTTACGTTATCGTTTATCATGATGCCGAGTGAGAGGAGGAATGGTCGTGTATACGGTCAAACAGATTGCCAACCTGGCGGGCGTGAGCATTCGCACACTGCATTATTACGATGAAATCACACTCTTGGCA
Organism: uncultured Chloroflexota bacterium; assembly: GCA_937974245.1. GTDB lineage: Bacteria > Chloroflexota > Anaerolineae > Aggregatilineales > Phototrophicaceae > JACKCG01. Next base: position 21,516 of record CALJKV010000002.1, read on the forward strand.
CCCACGACTATAGGCGAAAATGGCTACCGGTACTATGACGATGCCGCGCTGTTCCGGCTTCAGCAAATCCTGTTTTACCGTGAGTTGGGGCTGGAACTGCGACAAATCCGGGGGATTCTAGATAACCCGGAATTTGAACTGATCGTGGCTTTGCAATCGCACCGGCGCGTGATTTCCGGCAGGATTAACCGGCTGCAAACCCTCATCACGACTATAGATAGAACGATCAAGCATATCAAAGGGGAAGAACCCATGAGCAACAAGCAAATCTTCGGCGGGTTCAACGAAGAACAGGAAAAACGGTATACCGAAGAAGCCGCCCAGCTCTACGGAGAGGAACGGGTACGTAAATCTGTCAATCTCTGGAACAGCTATACGGCGGAAAAGAAAGCGCAGATCAAAGCAGAAGGCAGCGCCATCTATCTCGATCTCGTCGCGGCCATGCCCGGCGGTCCGACCAGCGCTGAAACGCAGGCCATCCTGGCACGCTGGCACCAGCACCTCCGCTATTTCTACGAACCGCACGTCGAAATACTGCGCGGCCTGGGGCAGTTGTATAACCAGAGTCCGGAATTTGCCGCCAACTTCGAGGCGCTGCACCCCGATCTGCCGCCTTTCCTGGAAGCAGCCATCAGCCACTACTGCGACACGCTGTAAATAACAAAGGGAGGGTCTTAGACCCTCCCCCCACAGGAAACCACAGGTATTTAACGGACGCGATACCTAGTCGTCGTTGCTATTGTTATTGTCATCTTCATGATCGTCGTCACGGTTGTCATTGCTGTGGTCGTCGTTGTTGTCGTTGCTGCCGTTATCGTTGCTATGGTTGTCATTGAATTCGCCGTCATCGTGGTTGTCATTGTTGTTGAAGAAGGCCGGGTCGGGTGTCTGCGGCACGAAGATCGTCATGCCGACTACAATGAAGCGCGGGTCAGTAATGCAGTTTGCTACAGCCAGTTCGCTGATTGAGGAGCCGCTGCCCGCCGCGATTGCCGAAAGCGTGTCACCAGCCTGGATGGTGTAAGTTGTCCAGCCGGAAGGCATCGCCGGTACGCAGTCTGCCGGGATAACTACAGCGCCGTTGTCATTGCTGTTGTCGTCGTCGCCCTCATTATCGTTGTTGTTGTCGTTACTGTTGGCATTGTCTTCATGATTCAGCCAGCCTTCGACCTCACTTGCGACGAGTTCACCATTCACGATGCGGACATGCACCTTAACCAGCGCCCCCACCTGAAGTTGTGTCTTGACTTCAGCCTGAAGCATGTTGATACTCTGGCCGGCGACGATGATATAGCCATCGCCAATTTCTTCCAGCGTCCCGCGCAGTTCGAAGTCTTCACCGGGCGCAGTAGGCGGAGTATCCGGGGTGTAGAGCGCTACTTCACGGGCGACCAGTGCACCGGCATCATCGAAGCTGGCATGTACCTTGACCATATCGCCCACAGCAACGACATCCGTCATTTCGGCGGTGCTGATGTCTACAACCAGCCCATTGATCGTCAGGGAAGCAGCGTCCAGGGCTTCCACCACACCCGTGATCTCGACCTCGCCAGGGAGCAGGCCATCTGGCGTGGCGGCGTTTACTTCACGGGCGGCGATGGTGCCATCGGTCAGCACCCAGCCCTCCACCTTGACAGCGGCGTCCAGTTCCAGCGCGGTGTTGAGTTCGGCGGATGTGATGTCAATGACCTGCTGGTTGACGGTGATGCTGTCTACCGTCATCGCTTCAATCAGGCCAACCAGTTCAATCGAACCAACAGCGTTGGCGGGGGGAACAACGGTCTGTGCCAACGCTGCGCCCAGTGGCAGTGCCAACAGCAGCCCTAGCAAAACCAGAATTCCAAATACACGTTGCGTAGTATTCTTGACCATGATACGAATCTCCCTCAGTGGATAAATGGTCAGTACGATAGTTATTTCGCCTATAACGACAGGAGAAACGCACAAAGGTTTCGGTGAATTCTGGAAATTAGTACGGAGGTACTACCCAGCAGTGCGAGATGTGCCGCAGCTTACCGGGGCGGGGGCAGCCGTTGCTTATCCCCGCGGGCATACAGACGGGTCAGGTCAATGCCGTAGTAACGAGCGGTGTTCAGCAGAATCACGACGGCCAGCCCTTCGTCAAGGTTGCCCACCAGCGGCAGATTGTCCGGTAAAAACTCAAGAATCCCCAGAGTGGGATTAAGGAGATAGAGCAGGGAGACCAGTGCCAGGAAAATGATGAACATTTCTTTGAACAGGCGGATCATGAGCATCCTCGCAGGGTGAGTTTGACTACTTCCTAGTATAACATGGGGACAACGAGCCCCACATTGGAATTGTGGTGTTTTCCCGTTTTCTCCTGTTTTTCAGGCTGAGTCCAATTAGCCGGTACGCTCCCAATGAATTCGTCTCCTGCTGAGAATAACATGAACGTTCCGGTGGATTTTGCGGTACTATAGCTAGTGCCTGAGTACAATACCCTCAATAACTTGAGAAGTATCGAGCAAGTCTATGTCATTTACTACACCGATAGCCCTGGTTCTGCTGCTTATCCTACCCGCGCTGGTCTATATCGGCTGGCCGCGCCACGCGTTCCGCCGCCGCCGCGATATTTTTAGCCTACTGCTGCGGAGCGCAATTGTCCTCCTGTTGGTGCTGGGGTTGGCCGGGGCACAGATCACTCGCTCAGCGGATCGGCTGGCAGTTATCTTCCTGGTAGATGTTTCCGACAGCATGAGCCAGGCGGCACAGGAAGCCGCGCTGGATTATATCCGCGAGTCACTCCCGAATATGGGGCCGGACGACGTGGCGGGTGTCGTACTGTTTGGCGCGAATGCCATCCAGGAACGCCCATTGAGTGGCGTCCGCGAACTGGGTTTAGTCCAGGCCGCGCCAGAAACTGGCAATACGGACCTGGCTGAAGCGATCCGGCTGGGATTAGGGTTGTTCCCAGCAGAAACCGCCCGGCGGCTGGTTATTCTCAGCGATGGTCATCCTACTGTAGGCGATACCGATGCGGCGGCGCAGTTGGCGGCCGCTGCCGGTGTGGAAATCAGTTACGCCGTATTCGAGCCGGAACTTGTGCCGGAAATCCAGGTGAGTAATGTGCATGTCCCCAGCACATTGAATGCCGGCCAGGAATTTGACCTCGACCTGACGATCACTGCTGAAGTCTCGGCCCCGGCAACGATCACGGTGTATGCCTCTGGCGACATCATTCACCGCGAAGATGTTCAGCTCCGCGCCGGGACGAATAACTACACGCTGGGTTTACAAGGCGGAGGTGCCGGGTTTAAGGATTTCCGTGTCCAGGTAGACCCGGCAGCGAATGATGCGTTTTACCAGAATAACCAGCTTTCTACCTTCAGCCGTGTTATCGGCCCGCCGCGTGTGCTGCTGCTGTATGTGGACCCCGCTGAAACCGAACATCTGCGCCCGGCGCTGGAGGAGGCCGGGTTGACAGTAGATGCACTCACCCCCGACCAGCTACCCATCGGGTTAGTTCCTCTCACCCAGTATGACGCGGTGGTGATGGCGAATATCCCTGCCACGCGCCTGTCACAATCGCGTATGGAGACTCTGCAAAGCTATGTGCGTGACCTGGGCGGCGGTCTGGTGGTAGTTGGTGGGCCGGATAGTTACGCGCCCGGCGGTTATTTTGAGACCCCGCTGGAAGAAACCCTGCCTGTCAATATGCAGGTACGCGACCAGCAGCGGCTACCCCAGTTGACCATCATCTATCTGATTGACCGTTCCGGGAGCATGGGCCTGGTTGGCCCCAGCAATGTTTCTAACCTCGAACTGGCGAAGGAAGCGATTATCCGTTCGATTGACTTCCTGCAACCGACAGACCGCGCCGGTATTGGCTCATTTGACAGCCAGGCCTACTGGATCGCTGACATCCAACCAGTACTGGATCGCCAGGCCTTACAACGCTTCGTGGCTACGCTGCGGGCCGGCGGTGGCACGGATATTCTGGCGGGTATGAACCTGGTCGCCGGGGCGATCAGTGATGACCCATCAGATCGTAAGCATATTATCCTGTTGACTGATGGCGGCGCGAACCCGAATGGCCTGGTCGAACTCACGCAGAGACTCAACGAAGAGGACGGCGTGACGACTTCGGTGATCGCCATTGGGCAGGGGGCAGCGCCCTTCCTGGCTGATATGGCGCAGGCCGGGGATGGTAATTACCATTTTGTCGAAGTGATCGAGCAGATCCCGACAATTTTCACACTGGAAACCGTGCTGGCAACCCGGTCATATATCCTGGAAGAACCGTTTGTGCCGCAGCTTGTTGCCAACAGCCCGATCATAGAAGGGATTACCAGCGCCCCGCCTCTGCTGGGGTATGTGGCAACTTCTCCTAAAGTAACAGCGCAGACCATCCTGACTGGCCCCGCGCCTTATAACGACCCGCTCTTAGCAAGCTGGCAGTATGGCCTGGGTCGGGCGGTGGCCTTTACCAGTGATGCCGCTTCCCGCTGGGCGTCAAACTGGGTTGCGTGGCCGGATTTTGTGCGCTTCTGGGGGCAGGCGGTGCGCTGGACGATCACCGAGGGCGCTTCGGAATACATTGAAACCCGTGTTGTGACCGAAGGCGAACAAACCCGGCTGGTGGTGGATGCCCGTGACCGCGACGGCGCGTTTCTCAACGGCCTTGACCTGACTCTCTCACTGGTAGACCCGGAAACACAGGCACGACTGCTTCCGCTGCGTCAGGTTGCGCCGGGGCGTTACGAGACAACCTTCACGCCCGACGTGGAAGGGGCTTATATCCTGCACCTGACCGGCAGTGGCATCATCGGCGGTGAACAGCGGCAGTTTGACCAGACGAATGGCTGGGTACGCAGCTATTCCTCTGAGTACGATATCCAGGGCCAGCAGGCGGACGGGGCGCTGCTGCTGGCATCTGTTGCCGGGTTGACCGGCGGTGGTGATTTGCAGGAGGATGCCGCGGCGGTATTCGCCCACAATCTGAGCGCCCAGACCGCTGCGACTCCGATATGGCCCTGGCTGCTGCTGGTGGCCCTGCTGCTGCTGCCCTTCGATATTGCTGTGCGCCGATTGATTATCAACCGCTCTGACCTCATTCGCCTGCGGATGGCACTTTTCGGGCGCAGTCTCGTGCCGGAAGTCCCCAGTGAACGGTTCTCCAGTTTGCGGGGGGCGAAGGAACGCGGCAAACAGCGGACGGCAGAGATAGGCGGGATGGGTGGCACGGTCAGTGCCCTCAAGGCGCGGCGGGATCGCGCTCACGCCGAGCAGGAAACGGCAATCGCTTCTCCGCCCGCCAGCACCGAAGGCGAAGCCAGACCCCGCTTCACCGCACCGGGCGAATTTGCGCCTAAACCGCCGGAAACCGGTGGCAACCTGGCCGGAGAACTGCTCAAGAAGCGCAAAGACCGGGAGTGATGCGATATGGCAGGGAAACGCCGGGGCACTCCCTGCCAGTATACATTGCGCTTAACTGCACGGGTAGCTCCCGCTGAACCCGGCTGTGGTGGATACATAGACATAACCCGGCAGGAAACTGCCTGTCAGAACCAGTGTTTTTGTTCCGCTGGGGCTGCTGCTCGAGTCTGAGGCTATATACGGTGGGTCTTGCAGGTTCATGTTGATCGTTGCCCCGCCGGGGAGTCCCGACCAGGCGATAGTCGCCGTATTCGTGTAGGCCAGTACATTAAATACACACGATACGGTGACGCCAAACCCTTCTCCCGACAGGCTGGGGACATCAACGCGCCCCATCTCCGGCGAACGGTGGGTGACACAGGCGTAGTCGCCGTTCTGGTACGCTCGCACCTCCCAACTGAACGCGCCCCCGGTAGAGGTTTCACTCCCCAGGTTGACGTCATAGGCGGTGCTGGTGGTGCGGAAGGTGTTGGCCTGCTGCCCCAGGTAGTTGTAAAACACCAGTTCATATTCGACGTTGCTGCCTCGCGCTGGCGTCCATTCAAAATGCTGCGTACCGGCATCCACCGTCCCCAACGGGGCGACCAGGCCAAAATTAGTGCAGCTTACATCGCTAAGCCGCGAAGCTGTTGCGCCGGTAGACGTACCTGCCGGGGGCGTTTCACCCGGACACAGAATATTAATGCCATAGTTCAGGATGTCGCTTGGCACACCTTCCATGACACACCATTCCGCGCCGAAGTCTGGGATACGCTCCGGTGGGGTTGGGTCACACGAGACATCCCGATCCGGCGACTCACCGTTCCCCAGACACAGATAACTGTGCTGCCCGGTACGAATCGTTACCCCGCCAACCTCAAATTCTCCATCAAACACGATGATTTCCAGGAACCACTCGCCGTCAATGAGCACAGTACGGAAGGCACCTGTTGAACGTAGGGCGACCTGTGCGCCGTTGACCGTTAATTGGATTTCGACATTTTTTGGCCCCTGCACCAGGAGAATATCGTCCATCGCCTCAGTACAGCTCGTCTGGCCGACACCGGTACGCAGATAGAATGCCTGCATCGGCGTCCGCAGGTCGCCTGTCAGGGTGGGCAGATTCTTAATTTCCGGCACATCGTCAACCACGCTGCGGCTGATCCAGGCCGGACGATCCCGGTAGACTACGCGCAGCCATTCACCATCTTCGCTCAGGCCATCGGCTTGCAGTGCCGCGCCGTCCTGTGCCGCGCCGATCACATTGAAGTTCAGGCCGGGGCCGCTGCGGACATTCGCGCCCGCCGCAACATTTGCGGTAATCGTCATGCCATCGGATGGCGTGAACACATCTTCCGGCATGACGGCGTTTTCAAGTTGCACATCGCCCATCAGCACAAACTTCACACTCTGGCCGGGTAGGGTGTTCGGTAAATTCGCCTGGAGATTCATCACCGCCAGTCCCCAGGTGCCGTTCTGCTCATCCAGCGGGGTTGTGCGCAGTGTCTGCAGGTCAGCGATGGTAGCGGTATCTGCTGGTTTGGTGAAAAAGTCTTCCGGCACGGCGCTGATGAACCCGGCTTCAACACGATCATAGCTATAGCAAGTCTCGTTGCGACCCAGGCCACCGCAGTTGGTATCCAGAGACGCCAGAGCCTGGCTAACCAGCAGTGGACAGGTTTCATCCTGCGCCAGCACAACGGTGACTGAAAGCAGCAGCACAAACAGCACCAGAGTCAGTTTGCGTAAAACGATATTCATGCTTTTTAGCCTCTCACGAAAAGCACTATTTTGATTTAGTGTAATGGAATTGCGATCTTTGTGCTGTCTAGTTGCGTAGGTATTTGGTAGGGATGCACACGACGGGCAAGCGCTATGCCCACCCATCAAAGTTCTTAATCGCGGCAATCACCCGGTTTTGTTCCGCCGGAGTCAGGTCGTTGTAGAGCGGCAGGCGCACCAGGCAGTCACCCAGGCGCTCGGTTACCGGGCAGTCCCCCGGTTGACCGCCGTACTTCAACCCCATGTCGGAAAGATGCAGTGGCAGATAGTGAAACACGCTCAGGATTCCCTGGCTTTTGAGATGGTCAATCAGTGTGGTACGGCTCGCCAACGATGGCATGACCATGTAAAACACGTGATAGGCCTGCTCAGCGTACGGCGGGATGGTGGGTAAATCTACGTCGTACTGGCTGGCCCATTCGCGCAGACCGTCCATATAGGTGTCCCAGATGACCTGGCGCTTGTCCTGGATGTCGTCCCGCGCTTCCAACTGTGCATAGAGGAACGCCGCCAGCATATCCGAGGGGAGATAGCTCGAACCTACGTCCACCCAGGTGTATTTATCTACCTGTCCTCGGAAGAAGCGGCTGCGATTCGTACCTTTTTCGCGGATAATCTCAGCGCGTTCCACATACTGTGGGTCGTTGATGAGCAGCGCCCCACCCTCACCACACTGGAAATTCTTGGTTTCGTGGAAGCTCTGTGTCGCCATCACGCCGAACGTCCCCAGGTAGCGCCCCTTATACTTGGCGAACAGGCCATGTGCATTGTCCTCAATCACCGGGACGCCGTGCCGGTTGGCAATCTCCATGATGGTATCCATTTCGCAGCCTACGCCACCGTAATGCACTAACACAATCGCCTTTGTCCGGGGAGTGATGGCCGCTTCTAATCGCATCTCATCCAGATTGAGTGTATCCGGGCGTACATCCACGAAAACCGGGGTCGCGCCGCGCAGCACAAAGGCGTTGATGCTGGAAACGAACGTATAGGCGGGGACAATCACCTCGTCCCCCGGCTGGATGTCCAGCAGCAGTGCCGCCATTTCCAGGGCGTGGGTACAGGAAGTTGTCAGCAGTGCCTTTTTTACCACCAGCGTAGTTTCCAGCAGGCGGTGAACCTTTTGGGTGAACAGACCGTCACCAGAGATTTTTCCGGTTGCCACTGATTCGCCGATGTAATCCATTTCTTTGCCGGTCAAACAGGGGCGATTAAAAGGGATGGTGATCATGCAGTTTGGCCTATCATTAAGGTGTGCCGGGTATTGGCAGGCAGGTCGAGCGATGGACGTTGCACAGTTGATGGTCATCAGGACAAGGGGACTAAAACCCCTTGTCTCCGTAAGCAAAGAGTGTAAGGTACACTACTGGTACAGATAACGGGCCAGAAGCGCGTCGTGAATCTGTTGCACAATGTTCAGCACAATGTCCGGGCGGTGTTCGCCTGGAGTGCCGCCCGCCTCGATGAACGCGTTCTGCAGGATACGCCCCCAATTCCCAGTACTTTTCAACCGAGGGTCACTGACGAACTCCAGGATTGTTTGTGCTGAGCGCCCGCTGGGCGGGGCCAACATCCGGCTCAAGCTGACGTATACATCATCAATGTCGCGGGGCGTAATCTCCACATATTCCAGGTTCATCAGCGCCTTGTGCATAAAAACGCGCTTCTTTTCATAGAATTCAGCCAGGGGCATCTGTTCGCCGGTGGCTGTCACCAGGGTCATGTCGGTACACTCGTGGTCTGATTCATCCTGAAGCCGGATGAAGGTTTCGCTGTCCAACGGGCCGAGTATCGCCCACATTTCGCGGTCATTGTACATGGCCTCCAGGTCGCAGCCATACTGGCGGAAGTAGGCTTCGATCAAGACATGGTTGAACTCGAAATCGGCCAGCACTGCCGCCATCCGTGACGCGCTAATGCTGGCGGGCATCCCGGTACTTTCGACGGTACAGATGCGCTTCGGGTTGCGCATATCCGGGCGAACACGTCCGATAGGGTTATGCATGGCGGAAATCGCCTCGCCTGGCGCGGCAGTATACAGCATGGCGCGTGCCGGGGCATTCACCCGTTCAGAACGCAGCAGTTCGCTGTAAATCTCCAGGCCGTTTTCCGAAAGGTGCGGGCTGGTGGGTAGGTCAATATACTGACCGGTGACGGTTGTCTGGCGCATGTATTCGCGGGTACACAGCAGTTCCGGGTCACAGGTGCCGTTGACGAAGGGCGACCCCTTCAGCACGGCACTATTGGCAACAGCTGACGCGCTCCGCAGCATGGTGTAAAACGTCAGCAGTCCTAGCGCCTCTGACCGCCCCGCCAGGTCAAGGTGAATGTGGCAGCCATGATTGCGGAATATCTGCACATGGTTGCAGTTATCAGCGGGGATGTGGTAACGGGCTTGCGCCACCTTCAACCGCTGTGCATATTCCGGGAAGTAGCCGTTGACTTCCAGCATCAAGTCTACCGCTGTTTGCACCTTGAGGTCTTCGCTCAATTTGAAGTCGGATAAGGTGGGATAGGCCGGGAGCAGGGTGGTCAACAGGCCAGTCTCTTTGCTGGTAAATGCCAGGGCTGTCAGAATGCCGCGCAGCGCCTCGCGGGTCTTGGCGTAGCCAATCACCGGCGCGACATGAACTTCCATCTGGTACTGGCAGGCTTCGCGGTCAACATGCGGCGAGATTCCCAGCCGTTGGGCATGTGCCTGATAAATCCGGGTGAATTCCTGGAATTGGGTTTCAGTGGGGGAACTTCCATCCCGGAGTACCAGGCCCAACTCAACTTCAGCACCCATCGAGCGCACTTTGATAGATGGGTCGTCAGTGTTGTCTAGATTGGTGTGGTTTACACTGGGATTAAAATTATACGACACAATGCTTTGCGCCAGCGTCTTTTCCCCCCGGTAGCGGGCGCTGACGGCGCTGCCCAACACATGTCGCCTGCCGTTGATTTCGCCGAGGAATACATTGGCGGATTGCGGGCCAGCATCATAGTAGGTTGTGACCGGCGCTCCAACGGCTTCCGATAGCTTGTCCAGAGGCAAGGCAATTTGGGCTGTGTTACGAGCCAGGGTTTCCACCGCCTGGTTAAAGCGGCGCTTCTGCTGTTCAATCTCCTGCCAGGGCATCGCCTGGCTGAGTTCCAGCAAAATCTCATTCGTTGGCAGTGGGGTGCGCATGGAATCCCCTCTTATAGTTGGATGCGGATGGGCAATAATACATTTTCCCTGATTCGCGATTTTCCTTCAAGGCGCAATCCGGTTACAATGAAGGCCGAATCATATTGGGAAAATACGCGATTTCGCACTATTATTGACTATTATTGGAAAGATGCACGCACAATGCTAATCAGCGTTGACAGATCAATCATGCTTTGGAGCGCCTCATGACGAAAATTTGGCCTTTACCTCAGATCGACATCCTCGATCTCAGTCAGATGAAAGAAACACGCCCAACGGCACTGTTAACCTCTTCTACCGTGTGGGACCTGGTGTCTGATAACCTGGATTTGCCATTGGTCATCCAGGCCGAACCCTACAAGGTTACCCTGGATTACCTGGACTCGCTGGCGGATAATCTGCCGCCTCAGGTTGAAGTGATTTATGGCGTAGGCGGTGGGCTGGCCTGCGATACCGCCAAATACATCGGGTGGAAGAATAGTATCCCGGTGGTGGTGATCCCCACCGCATTAAGTGTAGATGGCTTTTTTACAGCACTGGTGGCGGTGCGTCAGTATGACACCGTACATTATGTTACTACCGGCCCGGCAGAACGGGTGGTGATTGACCTTGAAGTGATCCGTAGTGCGCCGCCGCATATTCGCGGTACAGGCATCGTGGAACTGCTGAGCATCGTGACCGGCCTGCTCGATTGGCAATATGCTGCTAAGAAGAATAAGAACACACCGGATACCCGGTACGTCCCTTGGGCGGCGGGTTTGGCCGCTGGTATCTCGCAGCAGGCCTTCAAGATCGCCGAAGGTGTCGGGCAGGGGCGGCCTGACGCGCTGAAGAACCTGCTTGATTTAATGTGTATGGAAGTGCAGCTTACCAACCAGCTCGGCCATAATCGCCCGCAGGAAGGCAGCGAACAGTATTTTGCCTATGCGATTGAAGGCCGTATCTCGCGGGGGCGGGGTGTCCCGTATGCCGATCTCGTCGGCCCGGGCATCCTGATTTCGGCGGCGCTGCACGGCCAGGACATCAGCCCGATCCGCGATACGATTATCTCGGCGGGGATTCGCCTGGGGCAGTTGAAGACCGACGACATCGTGGAGACGATTAAGATGCTGCCGGGTTATGTGCGCAAGCATAACCTGCCCTACAGCATTCTGGATGACCTTGATCCTTCATCCAGCCAGGTGTTGAGCCTGCTGGCGACCACCGGCCTCGACCCGACGGGCAAACGACCTCTTTAGGGGGCAGTGGTGTACCAAACGGCATGATCTCAATCCAAATTTAGAACGGCGGTGACGATGGCTGATCGTCCCGCCGCGTTGTTCTCCCTGTCATCTCCTCGTAAGATTTGCCTGCTAGATTATCCCCATAGACAGTCAAAGTGCGATTGAATAGTGACGGAGCTTTTTATGAGTCGTCTTTTCTTGTGGGGATTGGCTAGTGTGGTGCTGGCGGGTTGTTCGCTGGCAGCACTGATGCCAGGAAGCGGCCAGGGCAGCCAATCAGCCCAGCCCGAAAACTCAGAGGACGGGCCGTTCGTGGCGGATCTGCCGAACCTGGGAGCCGCGCCGGAACTGACCAACGAAGCCTGGTTGAACACGGATATACCGCTGCGTCTGGCGGATTTACGCGGTCAGGTTGTGTTATTGGATATGTGGACGTTTGGCTGAATTAACTGCATTCGCACGATTCCCTCGTTGAGGGAATGGTATCTGACGTACCGCGACCAGGGATTGGTCGTCATCGGCAATCACTATCCCGAATTTGCTCATGAACATGACTTCGGCAATCTGCGGGCGGCGATGGCACGGTTAGATGTGCCCTATCCCGTTGCTCAGGACAATGCCCGCCGCACCTGGAACGCCTATAATAACCGTTACTGGCCGACGGTCTACCTGATTGATAAATGGGGCAATATCCGTTACCAGCATATCGGTGAAGGCGCGTATGACCGCACCGAACAGGCTATTCGGGATTTGCTGGCAGAAACCTATACACCGCCCGTAACTACGATTCATAGTGTGCTGCACAGCCTGACACCGGCCACTGTCCTGAATGTTCGCGGTGGCCCAGGGACGGATTACGCACAAATCGGCTCAATTCAGCCCGGCGAGTCTTTTGTCATCCGGGGCGAGGAAAACGGTTGGTATATCATCAACTACAGTGGGCAGGATGGTTACGTTTCTGGTGAATATGTAAGCGTGCGGGGGTAGCGTCGCCACCCATTAACTCAAAGCGGCACGAAGCTGCTCCGCTATCCGGCGTTGTTCGGGAGTCAGGTGTTCGGGGACGGTCACCAGTACCCGCGCATACAGGCTTCCGAACTCGTCTTTCTGGCGCAGTTTGGGCATCCCCTTGCCAGAAAGCCGGAATTTGCGGCCTGATTGTGTGCCGCCGGGAATCTTGAGATTAACCGGGCGTTCCATCGTTGGGATTTCAACGGTGCCGCCCAGCATTGCTGTAAACATATCCACCTTAATATCCACCAGCAAGTCATCCCCCTGGCGCTCAAACTGGCTGTCTGGCTGGACTTCAACCACTAGATAGAGGTCACCAGGTGCGCCGCCATAACCAGGCGAACCTTCCCCAGCCAACCGCACTTTCGTGCCATTATCCGCCCCAGCGGGGATATTCACCCGTATTTTGCGGTCGCCTTTGGTGACAAGGCGGGTTGTACCCTGGTAGGCTTCTTGCAGCGAAATTGTGACTGGCTGCTCCATATCCTGCCCGGCCTGTGGGAAACCGCCCATGCCGCCGAATCCGCCCGGCGCTTGCTGTGTCCGCCCACCGCGTGACCGCCCGAACCCACCAAACAACGAATCGAATATGTCCGAAAAGGATGAATCCTGCCCACTGGTATAGGTCTGGTACGGGTTGCCTGCCCCGCCAAACTGCTGATAATTCGAGCCAAAGCGGTCATACTGAGCGCGTTTCTCGCCGTCACTCAAGACCTCATAGGCCTCGTTGATGTCCTTGAACTTTGCCTCGGCAGTCGGGTTATCGGGATTGGCATCCGGGTGATACTGCTTGGCGAGCCTGCGATATGCTTTTTTGATGTCTTTTTCGCTGGCGTGTTTATCCACTCCCAGCACTTGATAGTAGTCTTTCGCCATAACCCGCTCACCCTGGTTTCACTGTAAATTGAGACAATAGGCACACTTTCTTCATTTTTCATTGTAGGAACTGGCTGGTAAGGAGTCAACGGCTGCGGGGAATTTCTTAGACAATTATGATGTTAATAGGGCAATTCTATTGGGAATGCACCGTGATACGGTACAATATGTGGCAATATTGAAGGCTTTACAGCTACTTTTTTCAAGGTGAAGACACCCGGCGTGACGAAATCAAAAGGACTTTTCTACACGATCCATAAACTGCTGGCCGGGCTGCTTCTGCGCTGTCCCAACTGTGAGCAAGGCCGGGTGTTCCGGGGCTTATTCAAGATGGAGACCACCTGCTCGGTTTGTGGCGTCCGCTATGAACGGCAGGACGGCGAGTCTATCGGCGGGATGATCTTTAATCTGGGATTAGCGGAAGTCCTCTCCATCGGCGGTTACTTTGTGAGTGAAGCGCTGTTTCATCCATCATTAGCGATTCAATTGATTTTCTGGGGCACGTTTAATGTGCTGTTTGTGGTGCTGTTTTACCGCCATTCGCGCTCTCTGTGGGTGAGCCTGAATTATCTGGCAGGCGGTGTGTATACAGACAGGGAACAGGAGCGGCGGAAGTAACGGAAACGATGGTGTATTGTGAGTAGAGAGGGAATTTTTGATGAATAAGCGTTGGGCTATGATTTTATTGGTATTGGTTTGTCTGGCTGCGCTGCCGCTGGCCGCCCAGGAGGAGGTCATGATGGCCGTCACCAGCAGCGACGTGGACGTGATGAGCGGCGGGCAGGCTTATGTCTCTTACCTGGCTTTCCCGTCCGAAGGCGGGCCGTACCCCGGCATTGTGCTAGTTCATTCTTTCCGGGGATTAGAAGACGGCTACCGGACGATGGTAGATAACTTCGCGGCGAAAGGTTTCGTCGTGCTGGCTGTTGGCTGGCAGACTTTCGGGCAGAGTCCGGCGGATGATGTGGTGCAGCAGCTTCTGCTGGATAGTGTGGCTTTCTTGTCGGCGCGTGACGACGTGGATACGGAACGACTCGGTTTGACGGGTTTCTGCGCGGGCGGGCGCTATACGATGCTGTTCCTGCCACAGATTGATGCTTTTAAGGCAGGGGTGGCCTGGTATGGTTTCCCTTATAATGCCAGCCCAACGGCCCCGGCAGACTTCATCAACGAATTGGACGCGCCCATGCTTATCATTCATGGCACGGCTGACCAGCCCAGCCCGATCAGCCGCATCTACGAGTATGTGACCGCGCTGCAAGAGGCCGGGGCATACTTTGAACTCAAGGTATATTTTGGAGAACCGCACGGGTTCATGCTCTCCGGCGGTCAGCTGCGGACAGATGAGGTTGCGCAGGATGCATTTAATGAAATGGCGGATTTCTTCACCCGTAAACTGGACTAAAGGGTAAACACACTAGATGACCGCTGCTCCCCTCACGACCTGCTTGATCGCCAACCGGGGTGAAATCGCGGTGCGGGTAATTCGCGCCTGCCGGGAACTTGGCATCCGGGCAGTGGCCGTATATTCTGAGGCCGACACGCACGCCCGGCACGTCCAACTGGCTGACGAGGCACACCTGATTGGTCCGGCAAACCCTGCGGCCAGCTACCTGAACATCGCCAAACTTTTAGAAGTCGCGCAGCTTTCCGGCTGTGACTGCGTACATCCCGGTTATGGGTTTCTATCAGAGGCGGAGCATTTTGCCCAGGCGGTGCTGGATGCCGGACTAACCTGGGTTGGGCCAGGGCCGGATGCTATCCGCCTGATGGGGGTAAAAACCGAGGCGCGTGCCCGAATGGAACGAGCCGGTGTGCCACTTGTCCCCGGTTTTCAGGCCGACAATGCAGATGATGCAGCTTTCGCTGAGGCCGCCGCGTCCATTGGCTATCCGGTGATGGTTAAAGCAGCCGGTGGCGGCGGTGGCAAAGGGATTCGCGTCGTATACGACCCACGCCAACTGCCAGAAGCGTTAGCCGCTGCCCGTCACGAGGCACAGCATGCGTTCGGTGATGCGCGGGTATTCCTGGAAAAATACATCGAATCGGCACGACATATCGAGATTCAGGTGCTGGGTGACACACACGGCAACGTGATTCACCTCTATGAGCGTGAGTGCAGCGCCCAGCGCCGTCACCAGAAAATCATCGAAGAGTCGCCGTCGCCACTCCTGACTGAAGAGATGCGCCAGCGTATGGGGCAGGCGGCAGTAGACGCCGCCAAAGCGGTCAACTATGTGAATGCTGGGACGGTGGAGTTTATCGCCACGCCAGGCGGGGAATTCTACTTTCTGGAGATGAATACCCGCTTGCAGGTCGAGCACCCGGTTACGGAGATGGTCACTGGCCTGGACATCGTGAAAACGCAGTTCGCCATCGCCGCTGGGGAACCATTACCGGTTACACAGGCAGAAGTGCGACAGCGCGGCCACGCGATTGAGTGTCGCATTTACGCCGAAGACCCGCGCAACAATTTTTTGCCCGCTGTCGGCCCGGTGGTGCGCTTCATTCCGCCGGAAGGCCCTGGTATCCGTGTAGATTCGGGTATCCAGTCAGGCGACGAGATCACCATCCACTATGATCCGATGATCGCTAAGGTTATCGTCTACGACACAACCCGCGAGGGGGCGATTACGCGCATGGGGGATGCACTCAAGCAGACGGTGATCCTGGGGACGATTGATAACATCGCGTTTCTGCGTGCCTTGTTGGCGCATCCCGTCTTCCTGGCGGGGGAGGTGGATACCCGTTTTGTGGATACTCACCTGGAAGCCTTGCTGCCGGAACAAGAGGCGCTGCCGGATATTGCCCTGTTAGCGGCTGCTTTGACCGACATGCACCCGGCGAATCGGGGCGCGGCACTGGCGGATGTGGGTGCGGAAGGTGACTCGTACACCCCCTGGGAGCGGGCCGACAGCTTCAGACTGGGTGGTAGTTAATTGTCTGGTGTGCGGCGGGTGAATCACCAGAGAGTACGCTACAATCAGGTGAGATATTGGGGGTGCCATGAAAATTCAAGGGGATGAGCAACTGCCAATTGTGATTCTGGAGTCTCAGATCGTGGTGTTTTGCCAGCGACATCATATCCGGCGTCTGGCGTTGTTTGGCTCTGTACTACGGGATGATTTCCGTCCAGAGAGTGATGTGGATGTTCTGGTAGAGTTTGAAGCAGACCATATTCCAGGCTTAATCGGCCTGATAACCATGCAAGAGGAGCTTGCTGCCATCTGGGGACATCCGGTTGATTTGATTACGCCGAAGTTTCTGCACCGACATATTCGACAGCGCGTTCTGGACGATGCACAGGTGATTTATGACGCAGCATGATGACAGCCTGTATTTGCTGCACATGGTTGAAAGCGCTCAGAAAGCCGTTAAGTTTGTACAAGGGAAAACCCGTGTTGAATACGACCGGGATGAGATGCTGCGCCTGGCACTGTTGCACCTGATTCAAACTGTTGGAGAAGCTGCTCGCAACGTTTCCAAATCATTCCAGGACGACCATCCCCAAATTCCCTGGAAAGCTGTTATGGGCATTCGCCATAGGATTGTACACAATTATGCTGATGTCATCTGGCAAACTGTAACCGGCGATTTGCCACCGTTGATCGAGTCGCTTGCGAAATTGATGCCACCTGAAACCTGACTCTGATTGTTTTATCACAGTGCGGCATTTGTTATAGTAGGCGTAACACCATGCGATAAAGGAGCATTGACCATGCCAAAATGGGAATATTTAGTGGTTTATATTCAGGCTCGTGATCTTAATGCGATTGAAAAAGATGTAGACCAGCACGCCGACGCGGATAAATATACCGATAGACTCAATGGGTATGCGGCGGGCGGTTGGGAGTTAATGACCTTTGAGTGGGACGGCGACAAGGGGGCGCGGGCGCTGTTCAAGCGGCCTCGCGGGTAGCGGCTGTCTGGCGCAAGAATGCGGAACTGTGAATGGTACTATAGAAGCGAGTGACGATGGTGAATCCAAAACACTACATCCGCCCTCAAACCTTAGAGGAAGCGGTTGAATTAGCATCAAAAGTTGGGGCGGTGGCAGTGGCTGGGGGGGCACTCACGCTAAATACGCTCGACCTCCCCTATGAAACTGTTGTTGACCTGCAAGATCTCCAGCCGCTCAAGGTGATGGAACGACGGGCTGGTGTGTTATTTATCGGTGGGGCCGTTATGTTGCAGGCGGCGGTGGAATCCCCGGAAATGCCGGGGGCGCTAAAACGGGCACTCACCCGCAGTATCCCGTTAAATGTCCGGGGCGGCGCGTCTATTGGGGAAAGCCTGCTGACACGCGATCCACTGGGAGAGTGGCTGGCGGCGCTCATCGTGCTGGATGCACGCATCGAACATGCCGGGTATGATGATAAGCCCGGCCAACTCTCGCTGCGCGACCAACCGGTTGATGAGTTCGTGGAATTCGTCTACCGGCATGGCTATCGCTACCAGGGAGTGATTAGCGGCCTGCACATACCTCCCCTTCCCCCGCATACTGCGGTTGAAACGGCTTTTGTAGCACGCACTCCGGCAGACCGGCCGATTGTCAATGTAGCGGTGGCACTCACCGCGAATGAGCATGGCAAAATTGTGGCGGCGACGGCGGCTCTGGGCGGGGTTTCCGCACTGCCGGTACTGCGCCTGCCCTTGAACCCGCTGCTGGGGCGCAAGCTGGGGGACAATGATGTGTCCGGGCTGGCTGAGTGGATTGAGCAGCACGCCCACCCGACAGGCGACTACCTGGGGAGCTATGAGTACCGCGTCGAGATGGCGAAAACGCTCACCCTGCGGGCGCTGCGCGGTTGTATGGCGCAGTTGACAACCTAGCACGCTTCCATATCTGAAAGGGATTTGCCCTATGGATCACCAGACCCGGCTTGTCGAAGAACTCGATCAGTCCCGTGAGACGATGCGGCAGGTGATTGCCGAACTTGACCTCAAGAAAGAATACTATCCCGGTTGGTCAATCCAGCAGGTATTGGCACATATCACCGGATGGGATGAAGCGGTGACGGCTTCGCTGCGGGCGTTCCTGGCGGGTGGTGACGCGGCCATCGCCTCGTATCGCGGCATTAACGAATACAACGAGCGTTCCGTAGAGACGCGGGGCGACCTGCCTTACGAGCATGTCCGCCAGGAATGGGAACTGGCGCGGGATGACCTTAAGGCTTCGCTGCGGGACATCCCGGCAGGCCGGATGCTGGACGAAGTCCTGACCCCCTGGGGGGAGCGCGGTTCGATTGTCGAAATGGTTGAAATCTTCATCCACCATGAAGCATCCCACGCCAAAGAACTGCGAGAATTGAAGAATAAGGCATGAACGCGGACGATCTACTCTATCTGAGCGCCGCCGAAATCGCCCGGAAAATCCGTAACAGGGAATTGTCCCCGGTTATGGCGGTTGAGGCGCATATTCAACGGATTGAGCAGGTGAACCGGGCAATAAACGCTGTCGTTACGCCTCTGTTTGACCAGGCACGCGCCGAAGCGCAGGCCGCGCAGGATCACATCGCCCAACACGGGACGGACAACCTGCCGCCATTGTTTGGTGTGCCAATCACTATTAAGGACTGCTGGGCGGTGAAAGATGCCCGCTTTACTGGCGGCTCATGGTACATGCGGGATAACGTCGCGGCGGAGGATGCTGAATCCGTCGGTTTGCTGCGGGCTGCCGGGGCGATTATCCTGGGCAAGACCAACCTGCCGGATATGTGCTGGTCGGGCGAATCGGTCAACCCGGTGTTCGGCCTGACCAACAACCCACACAACCTGAGATACAGTGCGGGCGGCAGCAGCGGCGGTGAAGGCGCGATTGTCGCGGCGGGCGGTTCGCCGTTGGGATTGGGCAGCGACATCGCCGGGAGTGTACGTATCCCAGCGGCGATGAACGGCTGCGTGGCGCTCAAGCCGACCAGTGGCCGCGTGCCGTCGGAGGATCATGTCCCGGCCATATCTGACCCGATTGGGAGGTGGAACACTGCCGGGCCGTTGGCGCGTCGCGTCGAAGACCTGGCGCTGGCCTTGAAGGTGCTTTCGCGCACGCCGGTACAGGATTACACCCAGATCAGCCTCCAGGGGCGTGCCTGCCAGGTGTTTATCCATAACGGTCTGATTCCGGTGCGGCGTGACGTGGTGAAAACAGTTGAGACAGCCATGCACACGCTGACGCAGGCCGGCATGGCAACCCGCCGGGATGATACGCTGCCCCTTGCGCCGGTGGCCTATAACTACTTTGCGCTGATGCGGCGCTATGGCAATAGTGACTTCAAACGGGCACTGGGCGGCGGCAAACCGTACAATCTGTTGGCCGAAATCGGGCGGCATCTGCGCGGAAAGGGACAGATTTCTTCTAGAGTCCTGTGGTTCACCGAGGGGATAGATCTGCTGGGGCTGATCTCCAAACTGTTCGGCTATGAAAGTTTTGAGAAATTAGAGCAGTACAGACAGCGCACACTCGACATGATGGGCGAGGGTGGCGTTATCCTCTGCCCGCTGCTGATGACCGCGCCGCCCAATCATGGGTGGACATGGGCGATGGTTATACAGCCGCCGTATACCTTCATGTTTAACGCGCTGGG
>CALJKV010000003.1 GCA_937974245.1 uncultured Chloroflexota bacterium
AGGTGCGCACGATGTGGCCGATAGCTGGGTGGCGACGATGTCCCCGATAAATACAAGATTCAGTTGCAGGAAGACCGGAGGTGTGATACAGTTTGAGTGTCCAGTTCAAAAAGTATCACTTCTGCTAGCCCACCCGCGTCCATGGAGTGGGTTTTTCCTTTTCTGGTGGGGAACGACTTTTGCTCATATTCGGCCTCCGAAAAGGTTCACGTGCGTGAACCTTTAACTCTCATTTCCTAAGTAGCGATCAACTTCTGTCAATAGCTTTTGCAGAGCATAAAGACGTGCCCGTGCGATAGCTACATCCCCTTCCTGCTGAATCAAGGCTCGTGCGATATCATGGGGAGTAGTAGAACTGATCGAATTGGCAATCTTTGCGACTCTCACTGCTTGCGGAGAGAGTTTTTCGAGAGGATCACTTGCACTATCGATCAGACTATCGCTGTTACAGAGTTCCTGCACCTGCCTGCTTGTCAGGTTGAAGTCAATGATTTGCCGAACGACTTCAGCATGGTATTCAGGGGCAATCATCGTAATGGGGCGCAATCTGTATTCCTCAATATTGTGCCTATCTGCCAACTCCATTGCCTCATCCGACAGCCGCAGCAGGTTCTTGATGTAGCTGAAATAGCCCTTCTTAACGCCACCCATCGCACTGAGGATTGCCTCGGTGTACTCGCGCTTGCCGCGCAGGTCGATGTTCAGCGCCTGCCGGTAGAAGTCGTTCGGGACAGCGGCATCCGGGATTTCGTAGCCATGCACCGTCAGCAGCAGCAGCGCCGCCTGCCGCGCCAGCGCAATCGCCGATAGCCCCGACCGCGCCGTGTTCTCCTTCGCCTGCCGGAACACCGATGACCGTTCCGACGGGATGATGATGCATGGGATCATCCCGTCCCCGGTGTACTCCGGCACGAAATCCCGCAGCAGCCACGTCGCCCAGTAGCGCCGCTCCCCCGTCTCGATACGGAACTGCTGCGTCACCCCCTGGGAAACATCCACCACCGTCAGTGGATTCACCTGCCCATCATCGCGGATCGTGATGGCGAGGTTGACCAGATCGTGGAGGAGCTGCTCCTCGGGTGATAGGTGGACGGTCTGCTCCTCATCGCTCTCGTCGTCCGGGTTGGGGAGCAGTTCCAGCACATTGTTGAACGGGCGTCCCCGCTGGCGGGCAGCCACCTGTACCAGCTGCACCAGTTCCTTCAGCGCCTGGGTCGGCGTCAGGCGGTTGCCGTGGAAGGCGAAGTGGAGTTGCTCTGGCAGCACACGACGCGGCTGCACCGGGTCGGGCCGCACCATCTCCAGCAGCAGCCGTTCAACCCGCAGTGTGTTGTCCTCGAACTGTTGCGGATTGCCCAGCAACAATTCCTCGGTCACGCTGCCCAGCAGTTCGTCAATCCGGTGGGTCTGGTTCTTGGGGGGCATTACGCACCTCCCTGGGCGATGCGCTGCACCAGCCTGCCGACAAACTGGGCGTAGGCTTTGCTGGCCGGGGCTTTCGGGTCGTAGCTGAAGATGCTCAGGTGGTTCTGATGGGCATACGATACCGCTTCGTTCGACGGGATCACGCCGACCAGCAGCTTGCCGAGGACAGAATGCCCTTTGAGTTCGTTGAGCAGGTGGTTGTGGCCTCGGATGCGGCTGTTCATCTTGGTGACGAGGATGCCACTCACGCGCAGGTTCTGGATGCGCCAGCCCTCGCGGATGTCGTTGATCTTCCCGATCACGCTCATCAGACCGACCGTTTCGAGATAACGTGGTTCAACCGGCACAATCGCATCCGTCGCCGCGATCAGCCCCATCTCGGTCATGAGCGAGAATGAGGGGCGCGTGTCAATCACGATGGCGGCATAGCGGTTGGCAATCCGGCTGAGGGGGTCGGCCAGGCGATACGGCGCACCGGCAATGCCCATCAGTTCACGCTCCGCGCCTTCCAGCATGGGGGAGGCGGGCAGGACGTGCAGGTTCTCATCCCAGGTGGATTGGACAATGCAGTTGAGCAAGGTCTGAGCGGCGTTCTGGCGGTCGGCCATCAGCACGCTGTACAGGCTGTCATCGGCACCGAAGTCTTTGGTCCCGGTGGTGACGAGGGTGGCATGGGACTGACTGTCGGTGTCGATCAGCAGGACACGGGGATTGGACGCGCCAGCGCGGCGCAGCATTGAGGCGATGCCGAAGGCGGTATTGGTGGCGGATGTCGACTTGCCGACACCCCCTTTGTGGTTGGTGAACACGAAGATACGAGTCATGATGGGGAAATCCTCCGCAAACTGAAAACGGTGAACGAAACCGCCCCAAAAACCAACGAACGCTGAACCCGTGTTATGCTGTGAGACGGGAGTGCCGTTAGCCTCCGCGACGGTGCTTCAAGGTGGGTCGAGGGAGCAACTCCTCTCTCGGCTCACCGAAAAAGCCAATTCATGATGCGGTTGAGAAACGCACTGCTTCAGCGCGGTGAGGATAAGCGATAGATTGGAGAAACTGCGAATTGGGGGAAAGGGGAGGTTCGGTTAAGTTCCTGTCCTCCCCGCTAAGAAAGACCGACAGCGCTGTCGGTCTTTTTGCTTTGTCGGAGATACCGCAGATAATATGCGGACGTGCCACTGCGGCGCATCTACTGGGTGCGGCAGAAGCTGCGCAAACGCTTTGGCGCCAACACCAACGAACACCTCATCAGCATGGCCGTCAGTGAGGGTTTTGCGTATGGCGAGCGGTGATGCGTTCGAGAAAATCAAGCAGGTGGCGAATATGCAACGGCTGTCAGTGAATGGTATTGTGCTGAGGGATAGGTCTATGCAAAATGTTTCAAACACCAAACTATAAAAGAGGTAATCTGATTATGAAATCGAGTAGTAAGTTGTATCTGATAACTCTCGTCTTCGTCATCTCTCTATTGGGAAATGCCATATATGCTCAGGAGACCTATCCATCGCCTACTTTTGTAGATTGGAATCCGAATGGACTCTATCAGGCAGTCGGATTTGAAAATGAAGTTCGCCTGATTGAAGTCAGCACAGGTCAGACAATCCGAATATTTCCATGGTCAGTATCACCACAAGTTCAGGTAAGCCCACAGTGGAGTCCCGATGGTAATAAGCTCGCGATTGTGAATGGTTCAATCGAAATCTGGGAGCAACCATGGAACTTGGCAAATATAGTACCATACTATGTCATTCCCATAACCTCAACATCACGCGCTTTTGCATGGTCACCAGACTCAACTCGAATAGCAAGCGCAGACGGTCAAATAATATCTATCTGGCACATAGAAAATCAGGTTGAGGAAAGATTCTTCTATGACCAAGGTCTTGACCAAATCCTTGATATCGAATGGGCATCCGAGAATATGTTGTTTGTCTCTAGTACGCTCAATCTCATCATTCTTTTTGATCCAAATACGGGTATCGTAACCAATTATTATAGTTTGACCAGTCAAGTTCCTGTACCAGCGACATATAGTCTTGATTCAAATCCAGCGGGAACACAGCTTGTTATGGGGAATGGTGCAGGTAATATCGATATTTGGACAGACTTTTCACTCACTGACCCATTACAACAATCGCAAACCAAGATATCGATTGAAATGTATGATGTTGTATACGATACAGAATGGAATCCTGTAGATAACCTCATAGCGATTCTAGCGGGTAGTGATATACATATTTGGGATTATGAAGCCAATGAAATTATCGAAGTTGTTACTACTCCGGGATTTGTTCGTTCTGTTGATTGGAGTCCAGATGGGACACAACTTGCCTACGCTGATGAAAATGGTGTTGTCGAAATCATTGATGTCTCTGTTTCATGCCTTGCTCCAACCTGCTTGAATGCTCCAATCATTTCCCCAATCAGCGATACAACAGACACCACGCCGACCTTTACATGGTCGTCAGTGAGGGTTTTGCGTATGGCGAGCGGTGAAAAAGTGCGGCGGATGGCGGTACTGGTGCAACCGAGCTATCCTGCCTGTATCTCCCGCTGATGCGTTCGAGAAAAAACGCTGTAGCACACATCGCACCGCCATTACACAGTCTACATTGATCGAAACGGCAATGGAGAATTTCTTCCAAATGATGACGAAAGCATTGATCCTCTTATTGCCCTAAGTATGCTGCGCTGAGGAAAAGCACCATGATGATTCGCATTATGATTGTGTTAATTTGTTTGCTGTTTTTAGTGGGTATAAATCCAGGCTATGCACAAAGCCTCCCAACCACGATCCCAATTACCATTCCAACGCATGGCTATCTGACTTTTAAAGCTGAACTTAAGCTATTAATGGTTGATACTTATAATGGGAACTTACAAATACTGGACGAGGCATCATCGCCAAGCATTGTTAGTGACCCGGTATGGAATTGGGAGGGAGATCAAATTGCCTATAACATTGATCTTGATGTTTACACTTTGAACCCATTTGCTCCAGGATTGACAAAGAGTTATTTTCCAGATGATCCCAATGCGTCGACCTTTTTAGTTACGAGTTGGAATAGTACAGATACCGGTCTGTTAGGAATAGGAATAGATATCGATTCAACATATTATGACATTCAGTCATTGGATTTAGGAGACAACTCCCGGATTCCATTAAGGAGAGATTTTGTAGGTAGCACTATTCCCGAGAGTATGTTGCTCGAGTTTGCTGAAACTAGGCGAGCTATTTGGAATCCAGTTTACGGAGAGTGGATGGCGGGGCAGTTGATTACCTATCCTACAGACACAGCAACGTATGTGGAGAGGCCCTTCACAAATGTCATACTTGTCTTAAACTCCGTTACAGGTGAAACCCACCTTCTAAATAGAACTATGACGGAAAATATTTACAGACTACCGCCCAACGCTTGGTCACCAAATGGTAGACAGATCCTTCTAGAAACCGGAGAATTCGGCTCCCACACTCAAATTGTTTCAGTACTGGATGCAAACGGGATATGGGAGTATGACTTGGGAACAAGTGCGCCTGACCCTCATGAATTGAATATTCTAGGATGGTTGGGGAGTGGAGACTTGTTCATGACAATTGAACATGAGCGTGAAACAAATGACCAGATATATTCAATCGCTCAAATCATCCAAGGAACGCTGCGTACTGCCGAGTTTTTCCGCTTACCTGTAAATGCATTGACGACATCTCCTGCAATGATAGTTGGATTAGGGAGTTGGCACCTGACAGCGGACGATGATGAGCGCCAGACATTGTCCTGCTTGTTCGATCAAGCTCTCCTATCCCGGTTATCAACGGGTAGTCAAGCACGGGTCATTACTCCGTCACTGGATGTATGGGCAGAACCGACATTTGAAGGTACGCCCATCACACAGCTATCAACCGGCACAGAAATCACGATTATCGGCAGCATAGCCTGTTTCAATTCTGCTGACTATTATCGCCTGTGGCAGGTGCAGTTGGCTGACAGCACAATTGGTTGGGCGGCGGAGTCAGATATAACCCAGTATTTCCTTGAGCCGGTCACGACATCTCAGCCGGGATGACGCTTGCCGCGCCAACAGCAGCGGCAGTCACTGAAAAACTGCGCATCACACTGTCAGAACTGCTAACCGAAAACTGGTGTCCTACACCGGTTCGCCACGCCGGATTTGCTACGCTGGAACGCAGATGAAGTCGATCTGCGGAGGCGTTCATGCGGCGTGTGTTGGTACGCTATGATGGTTCACCTGTAGACCGCCCGCCACCGCCCCGACCAAAACGCTGGGCGTGAATAACTGCTCGGTGATATGCAGGCAGATAATTTCCCGCACCGGGGCACGTCAATGCCGTTATGGGCTACTGGGAGTATGAACTACTGACGGCAAATTCAGCCGCCGACCACCATCACGGTTCGAATGTTAAGTCCGGGTTCTTGAAAGGGATAAGCGCCAGCGTGACGGCGTGGGCATAGTATTCGGTACGGTCAATCACGTCGCCCGTCAGGATGCCCACCGCGCCGTTGCCCTGTTTCGAGTTGTTGCGGCGGAACACGATATCATCGGCCTCGCCCAATTCGATCCCCTGGTGAATGAGCGTGACGATCTCCTGCGGCAGCGAGAATGTCGCGGTGCGGCTGCGGCCAACCAGGTCTCCCCACAGAACCACAACCCAGGCGAAACCGAGCAGGTCATCGCCCCACGCTGAGAGACCCCCTTCAATACCCACCCAGTAAGCCGCCGTTGGCTGCGCAGCACGGGCAGCGGTGGCCCGGTTGAATGCGCCCCGGTAGGTTTCGTCATCGGTCATTGGCTGGTCACTCACACCGGACGGCACGTCTACCCCCATCACCGTGAATGTTTCGTTCGGGAACAGACGGCGGAACCCCTGACGCGCTGCCTCAATCTTAACAGGATTGCGAGAGGCTACAACTACGGTCTGCATGATTATTACCCCGCCAGTGAAATTGCTTTGAAGACGGCGAACAGGCCAAACGCCACATGCGCGGCGACTGCGGCCCGCGTCGAGCCGGTATACGCCCGCACAGCGCCGAAAAACAGCCCGGAGATAAACGGCACGGCCACACCGTACCACAACCCCGTTTCGTCTCGCGCTTCCTGTGGCAGATAGGCCAGCATGTGGAATCCGGCGTAAAGCATCGCACTGACCAACAGGCCGAACCACCCGCCCAACTCTTTCCGCAGCACCGGGAAAATCATGCCTCGGAAAACCAGTTCTTCGGCGACGGGCTGCATGACGACCATGAACAACGCGGCAAATACCCAGGTGATGGCCGTCACCGGCTGCCCATAGAGCGTTGCCAGTTCCGGGTCGGAGACAAACTGCCCGATCAGGCGGAAGCTAATCACATCCAGCGTGATAGCGATCCCCAGGCCAACTAACAGCACCATGAACAGCGTCGCCACCGGCACTTCGCCCAGTTGCAGGGCCTGCCGTTCTGTGTCTTTGCGGCGGGTCATCCAGACGAAGGCCGCCGCCAGCGCCGCCCCCATTGACCACCCGGCAAACAGGACATACTGCGGGTTGCCCCACAGCGAGACGGCGACGCCAACACCAATAATCAATGCGCAGAAAGCCGCAATGATGTTGGTGAGGGCGATGCCCAACCCCCAGGGTGGTGGTGTTTCCGGCGCGCCTATACGAGTCAGGATACGTTGAACCATAATTCCTCGGTCAATCATTCGATTATCAGGCCGATTGTAGACTATCTCACGAGCCTTTGCGAGACGGAATGGCGGCGGTACAATCGGCGTGATTATTTATTCGAGTGAGCAACCTCATGACACGAACCCTCATTACCGGCGGGACAATCATCACGCCGGACAAAACACTGGAAAACCATACGCTGGTCGTTGAAAACGGCGTGATTCAGGCGATTGCGGCGGGGATAACACCCGGCGCGAACGACACGGTGATAGATGCGGTGGGGCAGACGATCATCCCCGGCCTGGTTGATGTGCATGTTCACGGCGGCGACGGCCACGACACGATGGACGCGACCCCGGCGGCGCTTCATGGCATGGCGCGGTTCTTCGCCCGGCACGGTGTCACCGGCTATTACCCCACAACCATGACCGATACCCCCCAAGCCATCCAGCGTGCGCTGGAAAATGCGGCTGCCTGCCCGCAGCCGTCGGACGGCGCGCAGCACCTCGGTGTGCATATTGAAGGGCCATACCTGAGCAAGCATTACCCCGGCGCACAGCCGCCCACCCACTTCCGCCCACCGCAGCCAGTGGAGTATGCAGCCTGGATGCAAACCGGGGTTGTCCGCCTGATTACTGTCGCGCCGGAAGTGGAAGGGGCGCTGCCGATGATAGAAGCGCTGGCGGCACAAGGAGTCGAGTTCGCCGCCGGGCATACCAACGCCACATTCGATGAGGTCGGCCAGGGTGTGGCCCGTGGCCTGCGCCAGGTGACGCACACCTTTAACGGGATGCGCCCCCTGCACCACCGTGAACCTGGCATTCTGGGCGCAGCGTTGACCGATGACCGGCTGTATGCCCAGATCATCGCAGATGGCGTGCATTCCCACCCGGCGATGGTGAAACTCCTGTTCCGGGCGAAAGGGGCCGGGCGTGTACTGCTGATTACCGACGCGATGAGCGCCGCCGGACTGCCGGATGGCGACTACAAACTTGGCGCGCAAGCGGTGACGGTTCAAGAGGGGATCGCCCGCATCCCGGAAGGCAACCTGGCTGGCAGCACCCTCACGCTGGATCGTGCCGTGCAGAATGTCATCGCCTGGACAGGGTTGACGCTGGCCGAAGTCCTCCCGGCGGCGACATCCACCCCGGCGGCGGCGATGAACCTCACCCGCAAGGGCCGGTTAGCACCCGGCATGGATGCCGATATCGTGCTGCTGGATGCCCAACACCAGGTAAGCCTGACGATGATCGCCGGGCGCGTCGTCTACCGGTGCTGAAACGGGCGCAGCCGATGATACGCCCGCAAATCCTGGTTGTTGGTGGTCTCGCGCTGGATATTACGTTTGTGCTGAACCGCTGGCCGCAGCCGAACAGCGCCGTTCATGCCGAGCGTGCCGCGCTGGCGCCGGGTGGCAAGGGGCTGAATCAGGCGGTTGCTGCTCGCCGCCTGGGAGCAGATGTCGCGTTGGCGGGCTGTGTTGGTGCGGATTTCGCCGGTGATTTTATCCGTGAAACGCTGCGGGAGGAGGGTATCCTGGACGTATTCGTTGCCCGCCACACCACCGCCAGCACCACGACTGTCGCCATGCTGGTGCATGACCACCAGCCGGGATTTATCGGTGCGCCTCAGGCCAGCAAGCAGGTGCAGCCGGAGACCGTCCGGCGGGCAGTGGCGACCCTCGCCCCCGGTTCGGTGGTGCTGGTGAATTACGAGATTTCACTGGAAATTGCAGGAACCGCGTTGCAGGCCACCCGCGCTGCCGGGCTGACAACTATCCTCAATCCTGCCCCGCTGCACGCGCCGCCGCCTGATCGTGACCATCTCGCATTGGCGGACTATGTGATCCCGAATTTACAGGAAGGACGGCTGCTGCTGGGGGAAAGCGCCGCACAGCCGCAGGACGTGGTGCGCGGTCTGCTGGAGTCAGGGGTGGGTGCGGTCTGCCTCACCCTGGGCGAGGGCGGCGTCCTGTTCGCCCGGCGGGAAGCGCCCAGTGATATCGTCACCCAACCGGCTGCCCGGGTAGATGTCGTGGATACCACCGGGGCAAGCGATGCGTTTTGCGCCGCGTTTGCGGTGGCGTTCATCGAACAGCAGGCGCTGCCAGACATCCTGCGATTTGCCAGCGCCGCCGCCGGGTTAGCCTGCACGGTGTATGGGGCGATGCCCGCCATGCCTCGCAGAGGAGACCTCTGACCATGCTTACTCCTGGCTTGAGCGAGATTCCTCATCATCGGTGGGCGGTACGAGTTCGTGGATATTGTGTTTGACAGCATAAGCCGCCGCTTCTGCCCGGTTCGATGCACCAATCTTCGCCAGCACGCTGCTGACATAGTTCCGCACCGTGCCTTCACCCAGGTAGAGCCGGATCGCGATCTGGCGGTTCGTCAGACCTTCCGCCACCAGTGCCAGCACGGCCAGCTCCTGGGCGGTAAGCTGTGCGAAAGCGGCGGCGTGCTGCGCCTCGTTCGCCTTACGCATCTCGGAAAACACGGTGGCTGTCATCGCCGGGTCGAGCATCCCTTCACCCCGGCTCACCCGGTCTACCGCCAGAATGAGTTCGTTATCGCCAATCCGCTTGAGAACATAGCCGGAAGCCCCGGCCTGAATCGCCGCGAACAGCAGTTCATCTTCTGCATACGAGGTCAGCATAATCACCCGGCAGCCCTGTACCCGTTCGACAATCTGGCGACAGGCTTCAATCCCGGACATGCCCGGCATCCGAATATCCAGCACGGCTACGTCCGGCAACAGTTCTTCAGCCTTGGCAATCGCTTCTTCGCCGGTACTGGCTTCAGCCACCACGCGAAAGCGCCCCTGGCGTTCGAGCAGCGCCCGCAGCCCGGCCCGGACGACAGAATGGTCGTCTGCTATCAAAATGCGTACAGTATTTGACATAATCGTTTTCCGCCCATCTGTTGATCGAATCCGTTCCGACTGAAAGGGTTAGACTCCACGCCGTTGAAAGAGCTGTTTCGTATAAACACAGGGCCTAAGCCCCTTACCCGGTGAACCACATCGGCTCCAAATATGACCGTTGGTGAACCAGGTCATTATCTTATCAAATATCCCAGCAATCATCAAAATTCGCGGAATTGTGCCGCAAAACAGGCTTTTCAGGCCGATTTTCCGCGTGATGTTTATCACCCATTTTACAGTACCATCGTTTTTGCATCTGCGACTATAGTGAAAGAAAATACGAGACAGTGTCACCCTACGCCTAACGACGACAAAATACAGCGAAAACCATTGGGGATGACAGTGTACTTCAAACCCCAAATCACTGTGCAAGCACAACCACACCTTGTCAAGGTGAATACGACTCCAGGGTGTTGTTCTGCACTGTTTTCGCAACAGTGGTGATAAGAACGCCTGTGGACAGGGCGTAAAACAGCACCGGCTGTGTTGGTGGCTGCCCTGGTTCAAACAGGCAAGCCAGTGTTGTACGCTTCCGTACAAGAAAGGTAGCACGTCATCATGCTTGAAAATGTAAAGGTTCGTGAATGGATGACTAGCCCAGTGGTCAGTGTATCCCCAACGACCCCGATTAGCAATGCACACCAGATCATGAAAGAGAATGGTATCCGCCGTCTGCCAGTAGTGGACGGTGAGCGTGTGGTCGGAATCATCACGATTGGGGATGTCCGCGAGGCCAGCCCTTCCGACGCCACCACGCTGAGTATCTGGGAACTCAACTACCTGTGGGCGCAGCTCACCGTAGAAAAAGTGATGTCGCACAAAGTCATCACGATCAAGCAGGATAAGCCCATCCTGGACGCCGCCGAATCGATGCTGAACAACAAAGTCAGCGGCCTGCCCGTCCTGGATGATGGCGGTAAATTAGTGGGTATGATCACTGAATCCGACATTTTCCGTATGCTCATCAAAATGCGGACGGCCACACCCGAAGCATAAGCATTGCCCCTCTCATTGTGACGCCAGGCTCTACCAGGGGTGGGGCCTGGCCGGAGACAAGCCATGAATGTAGCCGACATCATGACAGCCAAACCAACCACCATTCACCGGGACAGCAACCTGCGAGAAGCCCTGGAACTGATGGAGAAAGTCGGTTGCCACCACCTGCCGGTTTTGGGAACAGACGGGCACCTGATCGGTATTATCAGTGACCGTGACTGCCGGACCGCCATCAATTCACCCTATATCCTGCGTGAGCAGTGGCAGGATGTGGAGTTAGTCAACCAACTGCGGGTGCGCACACTGATGACCCCCGCCCCAATGGTCATCCCCCCGGACGCTTCGGCGGACGAAGCTGCCCGGCTCATGTTAAACAATAACATTAGCTGCCTGCCGGTCATGCGTGACGAGACGCTGGTGGGCATCATCACCCGCAGCGATATTCTCACGGCGTTTATCGCGCTGCACCAGCGGCGGCAGAACATCCCCCAGGACAACAATTACTGACCGGCACAGCGCGGACAGTATCCCTGTACAGTTTCTTTCATGTGACTTTAGGGTTCCCCTGCAACAAAAACGGGTATAATGCGTATGTGTTGTTAAGTGAAGCACTACCGATTACCCAGGAGCATGTTGATTCATGGCACAATCGCACACCGTTATCCGCACGCGCGGAATCACCAAAGAACTTCCCTTAGGTAAATATGTTGTCCACGCTTTGCGCGGGGTGGATATGGATATTTACCCAGGCGAGATGGTCGGCATTGTTGGGCCGTCCGGCAGCGGTAAAAGCACCCTGTTAGGGCTGATCGGCGGGCTGGATACGCCGACTCATGGCACGATTGAGATTGACGGGGTAGATATCACCCGTATGAACGAAGACCAGCTCACCGAGATTCGTAACGAGAAAATCGGGTTCATCTTCCAGTTCTTCAATCTGATCCCCACCCTGACCGCCCTGGAAAATGTCGCGCTGCCCATTCAGTTCGCCCGCAAACGCAACTTCAACCCGGACAAACGGGCAAAAGAACTCCTGCAGCAGTTAGGGCTGGGGGACCGGATGCGCCATCGTCCATCCGAGCTTTCCGGCGGGCAGCAGCAGCGTGTCG
This sequence comes from uncultured Chloroflexota bacterium, assembly GCA_937974245.1. Classification (GTDB taxonomy): domain Bacteria; phylum Chloroflexota; class Anaerolineae; order Aggregatilineales; family Phototrophicaceae; genus JACKCG01. The sequence goes on from CALJKV010000003.1 coordinate 12,118, forward strand.
CCATCGCCCGCGCCCTGGCGAATAACCCGCCGCTCTTATTGGCGGACGAACCCACCGGCAACCTCGATACCGAGTCCGGGCAGGTCGTGCTGGAAACCTTGCGGCAAATTCAGCGTGAATCCGGCACGACAGTCGTGATCGTGACCCATGATCCTGATCTCGCCGGGATTGCTGACCGTACTTTGACGCTGGTGGATGGCCTGGTTGTCAACGGCGACCCCGAGATGATCCGCAAAAAGAAGACCGGCGAGTTCAGCCGCGTGACGGAATAAGTAGCTATCCGCAAAATCACGTTGATCGTTTCCGAGCAAGGGGCTTAAAAGTCCCTTGTTCGAGGCAGAAAGAGCCGCCCCAATTCCATGCGCGATGGTTATTTGGAATCGTACTTCTGACGGCCCGATGGTCATGTTATCTGCCCGCTGAACGCAATCTCGACCACATTACCCGGGACGAACTGGTTCGTAAGCTGGCGCAGCCCCACTTCTCGATCTGCGCCGTGGGCGTCGCCCAACAGGATTTGCTCGCAGTAGGCCACGATGTCCTGCACAATGCGTTCGTAACGGTAATATGCCAGCCCTGCCGGGTCAGGTTGGGTGGTGGTGTATCCCTGGTAAAACAGGGTTTCTTCCTCGTGCGGCGTGCGGTGATGCGGGAACTGGCCGCCGCCCGCGTACATCAGGTCACGCTCTTTGGGCGCGAAGATCAACGTATCCCAATCCACAATGTACAGCCTGCCGCTGTTGTCAATCAGGATGTTTCCGGCGTGAATATCGGCGTGGCACAGCACGAATGGCGGCGACGGCGCCTGGAGCGTCGCTGCCAGGGCTTCCGCCCGATTGACCAGGGTTATGATGGTGTCGTGTTGGCGCTGTAGGAGGGCGCTCAAACCCGCCGCTACCGGGTCATCGTAGGTTGTCTCAGCGGTGGTTTGCAGGAAGCGGCGCACGGCCTCGCGGTAGTGGGGGGTATATGTCTCGCGCTGCATACGCGCCACGATTTCCGGCGGGAGCACAGCGGCATGGATGCCCTGGAGCGCCTGCCCGAATTCGACCCAGTGCCGGTCAAGCATCGCCACTTCGTAGGCATCGCGCCCTTCAATAAACGGGAAAACCGCCAGCATGAAGTCGCCCACCGCTGTCCACAATGTCCCCGACAGCGTGGCTAACGGCGCGATCACCTGGGCTATTCCCGCGTCATGGAGCAGTTTAGGCATGCGAATTGTCATTTCATTAAAGTCACCGCTCCGCAGCTTGACGAAATAGGTGGCAGAACCGGCGGTGGCAGCGCGATACACCGCACTGTGACGATCCGCCCCGATAGGCAGGAAGGTCAACTCGGCGGTCAGGCCATAGTCGGTTTGTAAACAGGTACTAATCGCGGAGTCGGGGATATCAGGTTTTTCGAGCATAGGAGTCTCAGTAATATGTCCATGTGTGTGCATCTATTATCGCACATTGGCGGCCATTCTTAAGCACTGTTTTGGTCAACAAAAACGCCCCTGCATTGAGGGGCGTTTCGTATCTCGCGGCGGTGCTGAACTAATTCCAGCAGGCTACAAAGCGCACTGGCAGGTAGCCGCCGCTGCCATCCGGCTCGAAAATCCCTGTGTAATTCGAATACTCCGAACAATTTACTGGTGTACTGGCTTGCCACGAGGTTGTGAATGAATAGGTATCCACACCATCCACATGCCACACCATAATGGCGGGCTGTAACGTTGCTGTTGCCGTCGGCGTGTCCGTCGGGGTGTAGGTCGCCGTCGGCGTGTTGGTCGGTGTATCAGTCGGTGTGTACGTCGGCGTCGGCGTGTTGGTCGGCGTGTCCGTCGGCGTATCGGTGGGTGTGTAGGTCGCCGTTGGCGTGTTGGTCGGTGTATCAGTCGGGGTGTAGGTCGCCGTCGGCGTGTTGGTCGGTGTATCAGTTGGGGTGTAAGTCGCCGTCGGTGTGTTGGTCGGCGTGTCCGTCGGTGTGTACGTCGCCGTAGGCGTGTTGGTCGGCGTATCGGTGGGTGTGTAAGTCGCCGTAGGCGTGTTGGTCGGCGTGTCCGTCGGGGTGTAGGTCGCCGTTGGCGTGTTGGTCGGCGTGTCCGTCGGGGTGTAGGTCGCCGTTGGCGTATTGGTCGGCGTATCGGTGGGTGTGTCAGTCGCCGTTGGCGTGTTGGTCGGCGTGTCCGTCGGGGTGTAGGTCGCCGTCGGTGTGTTGGTCGGCGTGTCCGTCGGTGTGTACGTCGCCGTCGGTGTGTTGGTCGGCGTGTCCGTCGGGGTGTAGGTCGCCGTTGGCGTATTGGTCGGCGTATCGGTGGGTGTGTCAGTCGCCGTCGGCGTGTTGGTCGGCGTATCAGTCGGTGTGTCAGTCGCCGTCGGCGTGTTGGTCGGCGTGTCAGTCGGCGTGTCAGTCGGCGTGTTGGTCGGCGTGTCAGTCGGCGTGTTGGTCGGTGTCGGTGTGTACGTCGCCGTAGGCGTATTCGTCGGTGTGTCAGTCGGCGTGTACGTCGCCGTCAGTGTGTTGGTCGGTGTGTCCGTCGGCGTGTCCGTCGGCGTGTTGGTCGGTGTATCGGTGGGTGTGTTGGTCGCCGTCGGTGTGTACGTCGGTGTGTTGGTCGCCGTTGGCGTGTTGGTCGGGGTTGCCGCGAGCGGCGTAATACCGGCCTGCTGCA
>CALJKV010000004.1 GCA_937974245.1 uncultured Chloroflexota bacterium
AACAGCACCTGATGCCGACCACAACTGCATATCTTGTCATCTGACACCCCGGCACTTGAACCGGGGTGTTGTGGTATTTATACGAATGAACCCGCTTAGCTTTGGCGCTGTTGGTTTTGTGTCCAGGCACGTGCCAGCAGGAAAATACCGCCCCCGATCACCACAATCGGCCCCAGGAACTTCAGCAGATTCTCGGCGGCGTCCGGGGACGAAGAAACCAGGAAAATCACCCCAATCGCTATCAGGACACCCCCAGGAACCAGCAGCCCCACCGAGCGTTTGATGAAATACGCCACGATGAACGGCAGACCGATTGCGATCAGGGTATAGGCCGGAGTCAGTCGATCCGACAACGCGTCATTTTCAGAAATGAACAGGATCGGAATGATCGCCAGCAGGATATAGGCGGGAATCAGCAGCCCCCATTCCTCACGTTTATTCCACCAACCGGCGATAAACGGCAACGCGATAGCCAACAGCACCACCGCAGGCAGAGCTTGCCCTTCCACCTTCGCCTTGTCGGTGAGCAAAATAATCACGGCCACGCCGCCGCAGATATATGTGGCGAGCCATGCCCAATTGAGCTTATCTACGAAGGCAAGCCAGGCGAAAGCCACCGCCGCCACCGCCAGCAGCACAATCCATACCCAGGTTAACGCCTCATTATTCTGGTTAAAATTGGAGATGAGCAGCATGACGCCGAAAACAATCACAGCGATCCCGGATAACATGCGCCCCCGTACGGTATTTTTTACAGGTGTTTCAGACATAAAAATCCCCTTTCCTATTTTTAATGAAATGCCCGGTAGAAAAGCCCGCCGCCGCATTTCAGCAAAACCCACCCTGACTGCCGAGAACCTCGCCAGCCTGACGTGAAAGAAAGGGGGATGTGGATGCAAATATACCAAAATACTTTATTAAAGGTAATTATAGAGTGTCGCAGATATACCGTCAAGAAATCCCCTAATCGGCCAGAATGGTTATTTTCACACCTGCCGTTCCCCGTTATAATGCCCTTCGTTATTGACGTCAATTCATAGATCAGGCAACCACATGGACTACATAGATTTACGCAGTGACACTGTCACCTGGCCGACACCGGACATGCGCGAGGCGATGGCAAATACGCCGGTTGGCGATGACGTGTATGGCGAAGACCCGGTGATTAACGAACTGGAAGCCGAATCTGCCGAACTGCTTGGTAAAGAAGCCGGGCTGTTTGTCGCCAGCGGCACCCAGGGCAATCTGACGGCGGCGCTTGTTCACTGCCAGCGCGGCGACGAAATGATCGTCGGGCGCGAGGCACACATGTTCCGCTACGAAGGGGGCAGCGCGGCGGCCTTCGGCGGCATCCAACCGAACATCGTGGATGTGCAGCCGGATGGTACGCTGGCATTAGACGCGATTCGCAGCGCGATCCGGGGGGATAATGTACATTTCCCGCGCACCCGCCTGATCGGGCTGGAAAACACGCAGGGGACAGTCGGCGGCATCCCTATCACGGAAGCCTATACCGTCCAGGTAAGCGAAATCGCCCGTGAACACGGCCTCAAGCTGCATATTGATGGGGCGCGTATCTTTAACGCAGCAGTCGCACTCAACACAACCGCCAAAAAACTGGTTGCCCCGGCAGACAGCGTGTCGTTCTGCCTCTCGAAGGGGCTGTGCGCCCCGGTAGGATCGGTATTGGTCGGGTCGCGGGACTTCATCCATGAAGCGCGGCGGGTACGGAAGGCGCTCGGCGGCGGGATGCGCCAGGCCGGTATCCTGGCGGCGGCAGGGCTGATTTCAATCCGTACCATGATTGACCGGCTGGCTGACGACCACGCCAATGCCCGTATCCTGGCCGAAGGGCTGGCGGCGCTGCCGCACCTGGCGATTGACCTGGCCGCCGTTCAAACGAACATGATCTTCTTCGAGCTGCTCGAATCCGCCCCGGTTACGCCGGAGGATTTCCGCGCCCGGCTGCAAAACGACTATAATATCGTCATCAGTCCGTATCCCGGTCATATCCGCCACTTCCGCGCCGTGACCCATTACTGGATCACCCGCGAGCGCGTTGACCAGGTCCTAGCCGCTGTACAAACCATTCTGTCATGAGTCCGACCATTTACCCTGACCCCCGCCCCGAACCGGAGCGCGATGTGCTGCCGGTTACACCCGTGCCGCCGGTGGAAGCGCCCGCCGAACCGGAGTACGAGTCGCCATTTGAGAGTGGCGGGGTACGCCGTCCGGTGGCCTACCGGGGTTCAACCAGTGACCCGGTATTCGGCTATCTGATCGCTATCGCCCTCAGCGTGGGGCTGACGCCGCTGATCGCGGATAACGCCGACCTGCGTTACGCTATCCTGTGGATGGTGATGGCCGGGTTTGGCGTGCTGTCGTGGTTGATGGGCAGCAGCGCCCGCATCGGGCAGGAAGCCCCGGAAAACCTCGCGTGGGGAATCGCCTTTGGCCTGATTATCAGCGTGCCGCTGCTCATGGTAGGCGGCAGCCTGTTGGGGGAAACCATCGCCCGGCTGTTCCCGAAGATGGGGATCGGGTCGGTGCTGGCCTTTCTGGTGTTTGTCATCCCACTGGCGGAGACACTGTTTTTCCGAGGAGTGCTGCAAGAAACACGCGCGTTCTGGGTCGTCGGGCTGTTGAGCAGCCTGTGGTCGGCCCTAGTCTTCTTTCCCCTGCTGGATGTGGGCAAGTACCCGGCAGTTGCCGCGATTATCGCCACATCCCTGCTGATGATGAATGTCACCTACAGCTACGTGCGCCAGCGCAACGGCCTGGCCGCCGCCTGGATTTGCCAGATCGTCGTCAACCTGGTGCTGCTCTTCCTTCCGCTGCTATCATGATGCCCTGATGCACCGGCGGGAACCAATCTCCATACAGTGCAACACTGTTCTGCAAGCAGCCGGGGCTATCGGGTCGTCGTTGACCGCCGATCATCAATGCAGGAAATGGACTTTATAATCGAATCGGGATTCGATTTTTTTGCGGGAATTCTGTACAATACCGAAAGTATTGTTCTGCAAAATTAGACCTATTGAGGAGGTATGGCATCTTGCAAGTTGTCATTTTTACACGCATCACGCCGGATACCGCCGCTAAAGTGGAAGTCGGCGCGGACGGTAATGTAACCTGGGGCGATGCCGCAGGAGTCGTGAATCCCTGGGACGAATACGCATTAGAAGAGGGCATCCTCCAGGCGAAGGCGGGCGGCGGCAAGGCTGTCGTCGTCGCTATCGGCCCGGAAATGCACAACGAAGCGCTCAAGCACAGTCTGGCGATGGGGTTGGATCAGGCCATTCGGGTCTGGGATGCCGCGCTGGAAGGCAGTGATAGCCTGGCCTATGCCACTGCTGCCGCTGCTGCCGTGCAAAAGATTGGCGACGTGGACCTGGTGATCTTTGGCAGAGAGAGCATTGATGTGGGCAGCGACCAGCACAACTACCAGACCGCCCGGAAACTCGGTTGGCCGATGCTGAGCTACGTCTCCAAAATCCTGGAAGTAGACTATGCCGCCAAGACCATAAAGGTCGAACGTATGGTGGAACAGGGCAAGCAGGTTGTCACCAGCCAGCTTCCTGCCGTCATTTCGGTGTTGAAAGACATCAACGAGCCGCGCTACCCGTCTTTCATTGGCATCCGCAAAGCGTCCAAAGCGGTTATCCCGGAGTGGTCGCTGACTGACCTGGGCGTAGAAGCCCCCGCCCCACAGACCAGCCTCGTACAGTTCATGAACCTGCCTGTACGCGAGGGTGAAGCCGAAATGATCGAAGGCACACCGGAAGAACAGGCCGCCAAGCTGGTGGATCGTCTGCTGGAGGAGAAGGTACTATGAGCGCAGTATTTGTCTGGATTGAAACGTTCAAGGGCGCGGCTAATCCCACCAGCTGGGAGGCGTTGGGCGCTGGTCGTGTGGTGGCCGATAAGCTTGGCGTCCCGCTGACGGCGCTTGTTTTCGGCGAAAACGCGGGTGGGGTCGCGGCGACGGCGGCTACCTATGGCGCCGATAAGGCCGTTGTATGCGAAGACGCAACTCTGGCAACCTATCGCCTGGAACCCTATGCGGCGCTGCTGGCGAAACTGGTAGCGGAACACGCGCCTAAGGCCGTACTGGCGATTGGCACGACCAGCGGACGTGAACTGCTGGCCGCCGCCGCTGCCGATACCAACTCCGGCCTGCTGACCGAAGCGACTACCCTTGAAGTCGGCGACGATGGCGCGATTAAGGTCGTGCGTCCGGTTTTCGCTGGTAAAATCCTGGCGGAAGCGGTGGGCAGCCCTGCCGGGACGCAGTTTGTCGCCCTGCGCGGGCGGGCTTTCAAGCCGAATGCAGTCAACGCAGGCGCGACTGCCGAAGTCACCACAGTTGACGCGGTGCTGGCCGAGGATGCTATTCCGACCAGGATCGAATCGTTTGAGGCCGAAGTTGGCGCGGTCAACCTGACTGACGCGGCTATCATCGTCTCCGCTGGGCGTGGTATCGCCAATAATCCCAAAGATGCCCCTGGCGATGCAGGTGACCCCGCTATCTGGAAAGCCCAGGATGGCTTCGCCAACACGATTCAGCCTTTGGCGGACGTCCTCGGTGCGGCAGTCGGTGCCAGCCGGGCGGCGGTGGATGCCGGGTTTATCCCATATGCCCACCAGGTCGGCCAAACTGGTAAAGTCGTCGCGCCTGATCTGTATATTGCCTGCGCGATCTCCGGCGCGATCCAGCATCTGGCCGGGATGCGAACGAGCAAGATCATTGTCGCCATCAACAAAGACGGCGAGGCACCGATCTTCAAACTGGCACGCTACGGTCTGGTAGGGGATTTGTATCAGATTGTCCCGGCGTTGACAGCCGAACTGAAAAAACGCCTGGGCAAATAACCGGGGCATAGCGCGGCACCCAACCATATAAGAACCATTCTAATCGGGTTTGTCTATCATTAGCGAACCCGATTATTTGTGAATCTTCCCCTAATTTTTCTTCCCAAGATAGTAAACATTAGGGTATAATATAATCTTATAGTGAGCTTGGGGAAGCTATTGAATTATGACGGTTACCGATATTGTTTACATTGAAGATGATGACACTGTAGCCCAGATTTTCGCCTTAGGATTTAAAAAGTACCAGCTGCATACCCTGCATATTCCAGATGCACGCCGCGAAACATTGGCCGTGCTGCATACCCCACGTTACCGCCAGGCGCGAGCGGTATTCTTCGACCTGAATATTAGCGGAACGGACGGTTTAGAGGTTGCCCGCCAGCTCCGCGAACAAGGAGATAACCGCTTGTTTTTTCTGGTCACGGCTGCCGAAAACCCCAACCCGGCTCTCCTGGAAAAGTACCATATCCGCTATTTGCGCAAGCCGTTTGATGTGCAATCCGTAGCTGATACGGTGTTAAACCCGGTGACGGGATAGCCGCCACAGTTCTCCTTATGTATCACTTGCGTTGCTCCTGTACCCACGCCCTGGTTGAGATAGGGCGTCTTTTCGTGTCCCTGAAACCCGTTGTTTGCACATGATTACCCTACGCCCGCCGTTCCCCCATTTGCAGCCTGGATTGTAATCGGGTTATGATGGAAGGGGATTGTGCATCCTGTTTTCAGTGTCCGCCAAAGGTAAAAACCCGGCATGTTGAAGAAAATCCTGCTCATTGTGGTAATGTGTGCACTCGGGCTGCCTGTCGCTGCCCAGGATGCCGCGCCTGACTACGCCATTCGCAATATCCGCAGCCGCTTTCTGGAGAACAACACCCAGATTGCTATCGAGTTTGAGGTCTGGAATATCGGTGGCGCGGCAACAGTTCCGGCAACGGTGCGGTTGATGGTGGTCGGCACGGGAGAGGAAATCGTCACCGATACAGTGCGCCCCCTGCAAGCGCAGGAAATCGTCACTGTGTCGCTGCCCTTCGCCACCACCCTGTTTGAAACCGGTAGTGTCGAGTCGTTTCGGGCGATGGTGGGTATTGGCGAGGTCGAACCCGCCGACAGCCGCACCATCACCAGCAACACGGCGCAGATCAGCTTGACGATTCCCCAAATTACCGGCGAAGTGCCGCCACGCCCGGAACCTGCTCAGGAGACATCCGGCGACCCACTCACCGACTTCCTGGCATCGCTCGGCTTACAACTTGACCTGGCCGACCCATTGCAGGTGATTTTCCTGGTGGGGATCGGTGGGGCGCTGCTGTTGTTATTGCTCATTATCCTGGTGATTATCCGCCTGCTGTTCCAGCGTCCGCCGGATTTTGGCGCGTGGCAGCCCCCATACTCGACAGTCCTGCCACTTGACCCCAATAGCGTCCCCGGTCGGCGTCAGGGGTGGCAGCAGCACGCTCAGAACGGCTCTTTGCCGGCCAGTTGTGCCGAAGGCATTTTCGCGGTGCGTAAGCTGTTGTTAGGGGTGGATGGCGGCAGTTTCGATGGGTGGCGCGTGGCGGCTGCCCGCATGATGCATTACGATATGTACGGACGGGTGAACCGCAGCCAGGTACTTGCGCCCAAAGGGGTAGTCAAGCGGCTGAACGGGGTGCTGAGCCGCCGGGACAAACTCACCCCTGAGCAGGCGACCAAACGGCTGCGTCCGGCTGCCCGTATCCTGGTGAAGCGCTTCCAGAAACACCTGCGGGAGCGCACCGCCATGCTGCCTATTGCGCTGGATGTGCGTTTGAAGGGCAAACGCGGCGTGGTGCGTGTTGTCTTTGAGCTTCACCAGTGCCGCTACACCGAGTGGCAGAAAGTGGATCAGTGGGAGCCGGAAATCACGGTCTTGAGCAAGACGCTGCACGAGAGCTACACCTATGCGGTCTTCGGCCAACGCCCGGACGAAAGCCGCAAGGACTTTCGCCAACGTCTGCAAAACGACCTGACCTACACGCTGCTGGAAATGCTGCTGCCCCAGGGCGTGCCAATTTCATCCGACACCGCCGAAATACAGCGCCCGCCCGCCGTGAGCGGCCAGGAGTAAGGGGCAAAATTCCCCTGTAGCGCAACTGCATCAGGATATTTCCGAGAGATAGGGGGCAAATAAGGCGTCTATATAGCGGCGAAACGTATTTCACTCATTTCCAGACGATACTTTGAGCCTGTATTGACCCTTATGACCCGTTATGAGTGTCGTGGGTCAGTTTGCTGCAATCGCCTTCGCTAACGCACCTTGACCGTAGTCACTTCCTGGTTTTATAATGCTATTGCCCGGTCAATGTTCATCTGGGCAATGTTATTTAATTGAAGTTGAATGTTCAGGAGAACAAGCCCGTGGGTCCGCTGCCAAAACGGAAAGTGTCTAGCACCCGCCGGAATAAGCGCCGCGCACACGATAGCCTGTCGCTTAATCATCTGGTGGCGTGTGAATCGTGTGGAGAATATCATATTTCGCATCGTGTTTGCCCGAACTGCGGCACATACAAAGGCGAAACCGTGATGGATGTTGATGAGGATTAGCCTCTTCCAACAGTACCAGACATAAAACCGCCGCGCTTCAGGGCGGTTTTTGCTTTCTGTTAGACAGCCATCCGATTGCCGCCAACTCTTGCTTGCCATATTCCAGGGTTTATGCTATAGTGCCTTTAAGCTCAAAAGTCACCCACTTCCCAGACAATTAACTCCAGGCTTTTCAACTTAATCTGGATTACGCCAGTTCAAACAGCCTGTCATGGCATTTCTAATGGAACACACAACCTTTCGCAGCATATTGGCACGCACAAGCGCTTATTCGTGTAGTATAAGCCCTATGCGCTTGCCTAAAAGCGGGTAATAACCACCCCGGAGTCCCTTATACATGGATATTGCACAACTTGAGCAGAGAACACTTGATGAGCTGCGTCAGATGGCGCGTGATACCGGCACGATTAACGGTTTCAGTCGTCTGAAGAAGCAGGAGCTGATCCTGGCGCTGCTGCGTCATAATGCCGAACGCCAGGGCTACAAACTGCGGGGCGGCGTGTTGGAAATCGTGGACGATGGGATCGGCTTTTTACGCGCCGAAAAATATCTCCCTGGCCCGAATGACGTCTATGTGAGCCAGACGCAGATCAAACGCTTCAACCTGCGTACTGGCGACCTGGTGATCGGGCAGGTACGCGCCCCCAAAGACTCGGAAAAATACTACGGGCTGCTGCGGGTGGACGCGGTGAACGGCCTGAACCCGGAAGAGGCCAAGAACCGCCCGAATTTTGAAGACCTCACGCCGATCTACCCCAGCGAACGCTATAACCTGGAAACCAATGCCCGCATCTTATCCACCCGTCTCCTGAACCTGATCGCCCCGGTTGGGCGCGGCCAGCGCGGGTTGATCGTGTCGCCACCCAAAGCCGGTAAAACCACCGTCCTCAAAGAAATCGCCAACGCCATCAGCCATAATTATCCTGAAGTACATCTGATGATCGCCCTGATCGGTGAACGCCCGGAAGAAGTGACCGATATGGATCGCTCGGTGGATGCGGAAGTCATCGCTTCGACCTTCGATGACCCGGTGCAGCATCATGTACGGGTGGCGGAAATGGCCGTCAACCGGGCGAAACGCCTGGTAGAAAGCCAGCAGCATGTGGTTTTGATGCTGGACAGCATCACGCGGCTGGCACGGGCTTATAACCTGGTTGTGCCGACCAGTGGGCGCACGCTCTCTGGCGGTCTTGACCCCTCAGCCATTCACCCGCCCAAGCGCATCTTTGGCGCAGGCCGTAATATCGAGCAGGGCGGCAGCCTGACGATTGTGGCGACCTGCCTGGTGAACACGGGCAGCAAGATGGATGACGTGATTTACGAGGAATTCAAAGGCACCGGCAACATGGAACTCCACCTGAGCCGCAAGCTCCAGGAACGCCGCATCTTCCCGGCCTTCGACATCGAACAGTCATCCACCCGCCGCGAGGAACTGCTGCTGGGGCCGGACATCCTGCAACGGGTATACACTCTGCGCAACATGATGTCGCATCTGGCGGAAGACCCGGATATGGGCATGGTGGGCGCGTATGAACGGTTCATCAACCAGTTCCGCCAGACCGAGAGCAACGAAGACTTCCTCAACACACTGCCCGGCGTCGGTGGTAACAATCACCGCATGTTCTAGGGCATACACACACCGATATACCACAGCCTGAGGACACAATCTTCAGGCTGTTTTTATTTACCACCCCCGCAAATCCCCTCATAATTGGGTTGTTTAGTGTCCACGTAGGATGGCAGTTTGGGCTACAATAAGGCTATGCGCTGTGTAATCTCTAGCTGCCAGGAGACAGGCCATGCCCCTACACAAACTCACCGTCAAGCAAACCAAGAAGGGCGAGAAGGATTTTCACGTCGCCCTCAACTACGACAGCCCCGGCTACAGCGATTCCGCCGAGGTCGAATTTGAGTTCGAGCTTTCCGCCGAAGACCAGGGCAATATCCGCTGGTATCTGGAAGATTACCTGGAAAAACCGTATATCGAACCCAACCCGACGCTGGCCGCCAACGTCGCCGCCCGCATTGAGACTATCGGCGCGGACTTGTTTCGCCATGTGTTCGAGGCGAACAAAAAAGTCATCCTGATGTGGGGGCGTATATCCCCAACACTCAAGGATACCCGGATCGAGGTCAGTACCAGTGTGGCCGAAGCCACCGCTATCCCCTGGGAACTGCTGCGCGACCCGGATACCGGCAATTACCTGGCCGTGAATGCCGATACCTTTGTGCGGACGCCCACCACCGCCGCGCTGCCGATGCAGTACAAACCCTCCGGTGACAAGGTACGAATCCTGCTGGTGATTTGCCGACCGGGGAAAGACAAGGATGTGCCGTTCCGCTCGGTTGCCAACAAACTCATCAAGGGGCTGCCAGTCGATGCCCGCGAGTACTTCCAACTGGATGTGCTGCGCCCGCCGACCTTCGCCCAACTGGCAAAAACGCTGGACGCCGCCAAAGCCGCCGGGACGCCCTATCACATCGTCCATTTTGACGGGCATGGCGCGTATTTTGACGCCAAAGGACTGGCGGACTTTGTGCCGAGCCTGGAAACCCACAAATTCCGGTCACGCGACGGCAAGCACGGCTACCTCGCCTTCGAGAATCCCGAGAATCCCGATCAACCCGACAATACCGAGTACATCAACGGGCAGGAACTGGGCGCGGCGCTGTATAACGCCAATGTGCCGGCCCTGGTGCTGAACGCCTGTCAATCGGCCTACGCCGAACCCCCGGATAGTGACAACGAAAAGCCGAACCCCGCCGCGGACGACAGCACAACGCGCCAGGGGGAAGTCAGCGCCTTCGGGTCGCTGGCGCAGGAGGTCATCAACCAGGGCGTGCCGGGCGTGGTCGCCATGCGCTACAGCGTCTACGTGGTGACGGCGGCGCAGTTTGTGGCCGAACTCTACGCCGGGCTGGCCGGTGGCAAGTCGCTCGGCGATGCCGTCTCCGATGGGCGCAAGAACCTGTATCACCAGCCGTCGCGCTCGATTGCCTTCAGGCCGGTGGACTTGCAGGACTGGCAGGTACCGGTGGTGTTTGAGGCCATGCCGATTCACCTCTTCCCCCAACGGGAAGCCCCCGCGCCGGGGAACATCGAGATCAAACTGACGGGCGACGGCGGCAGGGAACAGCAGCCGCTCGACAGCGCCCTGCCGCGCGAACCGGACAGCGGCTTCTTCGGGCGTGACGAGACGCTGCTGGCGCTTGACCGAGCCTTTGACACCAAAACCGTCGTCCTGCTGCACGCCTACGCCGGTAGCGGCAAGACTGTCACTGCCGCCGAGTTCGCCCGCTGGTACAGCCTGACCGGCGGCCTGCCGGGGGGCGCGGTGGTGTTTTCGACCTTCGAGCAGTACCGCCCGCTGCTGGGCGTCCTCAGCGACTTCGGGCGCGTGTTCGGGAAGTTTCTGGAAGTGCGACATAATGTTCAATGGAATGCCCTCGATGGCGACCAACGCCGCGACGTGGCTTTGCAGGTCATGGCGCAGCTTCCGGTGCTGTGGATTTGGGATAATGTCGAGCCAGTGGCCGGATTCCCGGAAGGACAAGAATCCACCTGGAGCGCCGCCGAACAGCGCGAACTGGCTGACTTCCTGCGCGACGCGCGCGGGACAAAAGGTAAATTCCTGCTCACGTCACGCCGGGAGGAACGCGCCTGGTTGGGCGAACTGCCGTACCGCATCGCAGTGCCGCCCATGCCGATGCGCGAGCGCGTGCAACTGGCACAGGCCGTGGCCGAACACGCCGGGAGCAAGCTGGCCGACGTGACCGACTGGTTCCCGCTGCTTAAGTTCAGCGCCGGCAACCCGCTGACGATCACCGTGCTGGTACGGCAGGTCGTCCGCCAGGGGATGACCACCGGGGCGGCTATCGGCGCGTTTGTTGACAAGCTGCGGGCGGGCGCGCCGGAAATCCAGGATGAAAAGAGCGAATTGCGCGATAAATCGCTGGCGGCATCGCTGCAATACGGCTTTGACCTGGCTTTTACGGAGGCCGAACGCCGCCAGTTGGCTGTTTTGCATTTGTTCCAGGGGTGGGTGTTTATCGGCACATTAGCTGTAATGGGGGATGAGGGAGTTGATTGGTGTCTTGACGGTCTGCGGGGGATAACACAAGAAAACATCATCACCTTGCTTGACAAAGCAACGGCCATCGGCCTGCTAGAAAAAGCGCGAGAAGGATTCTACACCATCCACCCGGCGCTGCCCTGGGCCCTGGGGCGCGAGTTCAACCGCTTCTACCCGGCGGAAGCCGAGAAACAGGCTGCCCGCCGCGCCTACGCCGGGGCCGTGGGGTACTGGGGTAACCAGTATGCCGATATGTTCATGGAAGGTCAGCAGGATGTTATCAACTTGCTGGAAGAGGAAGAGGCCAACCTGCTGGCCGTCCGGCGGCTGGCTCGGGCGAATGGCTGGTGGGATGAGGTGATCATGACCACGCAGGGGCTGCAAGAACTTCACACTTTCGCCGGCCGCCGTGCCGAATGGCGAGCGCTGGTGGCCGAAATCGTCCCTGACTTCTGCGCTCCAGCCAGCGACCTGCCGCTGCCGGGGCGGGAGATCAGTCATTGGCCGCTGGTGATGCAGTACCGTATCCGCCTCGCACGGGAAGACCGGGACTGGGAAGAGGCAGAACACCTGCAGACCATCCTTACCGAAGCGGTACGCCAGCAGGCCGTGCCTTACCTCGAACCAGATGCAGCGCTGGATAATATCGGGCACAATCGGCTGAGGTCGCTGGGGGTATCGTTAGCAGAACTGGGGCACATCCACCGGGAAATCGGACAGGCGGATTGCGTCAAAAATTACGAGGAAGCCGTCGCACTTTTCCAGCGCATCGGCGACCGGACAGCGGAGGCGGTGGTAGCCTTCAACCTGGGCACTGCCTATAATGACATCCGGGCAATCCGCGACCTCGACCTGGCCGAAAAATGGTATCAAAGTGCCTTGGAACTATATCCCAAGGAAAATCAACTTAAAAGAGCTATGGCAATTGGGCAGCTTGGGCAGATGCAGTTGGAACGCTCCCAGGCGGTGGGGGCGGCGGGGCAGATGGAAGAGGCCGCCCATTACCTAGCGGGGGCGGTAGAGTATTACGAGATGGCGCTCAAGTTCTTCCCGGTGGGCGCGGTCGATGAGCTGGCAGTGACCCACAACCAACTTGGTATGATTTACACAATTGCCGGGAAGATCGAGAACGGCCGGGCGCATTTCGATCAGGCAATCCGTTATGCCGAGCAGTCGGGCAATCTTCACGAAGCAGGAAAATATCGCTACAACGTCGCTAGGGGACTCTGGGAGCAGGGGCGTTTGCGTGCCGCGCTGCTGTATGCGGGGGCCGCCCTCCGCAATTTCGAATCGTACCAGGGCCGGGCGGCGCAGGATGAGGATAACACGCGGCGGCTGATTGCGGCGATTGAGAAGGCGATGAAGGAACAAGGCGGGGGGTAGGGTGTGCGCCGGGCAAAGATGCTGTAGGGGAGCGCCAATGTGCGCTCCCGAACACGCTGTTACCGCCTCGCCCGGATGGAATATAGTCTGAAGGGTTACGTCTCGCCCAGGTACACCTTGCGCACCATCTCGTTTTTCATGAGTGCCGCCGCGTCATCCTGCAAAACCACCGTGCCGGTCTGCAACACATAGCCGCGCTTCGCCACCTCCAGCGCCATGAGCGCGTTCTGCTCCACCAGCAGGATCGTCGTGCCGGTCTGGTTGATGCGCTGCACCGTCTCGAAGATCAGTTCCACCAGCACCGGGGCCAGCCCCATCGAAGGCTCATCCAGCAACAGCAGCCGTGGTCGCGCCATCAGCGCCCGCCCAATCGCCAGCATCTGCTGTTCGCCGCCGGAAAGCGTGCCGCCCATCTGCATCCGCCGTTCTTTCAGGCGGGGGAAGAGAGTAAACACCATTTCCAGGTCTTCTTTGATCCCGGCAGCATCGCTGCGCTTGTAAGCGCCCATTTCGAGGTTATCGCGCACCGTCAGCCGGGGGAAGATACGCCGGCCTTCCGGGGACTGGGCGATGCCCTGCCCGACCAGGTCGTGGGCCGGGATGTCGTGTATCGGCTGGCCGTCAAACATGATCGTGCCTTCACGAGGATGCATAATCCCGCTGATCGTGCGGATCGTGGTGGATTTGCCCGCCCCGTTCGCGCCGATCAACGTCACGATTTCCCCTTCATTCACATACAGGCTGATCCCCTGGAGCGCGTGAATGTTGCCATAATAGCTGTGAACATTTTCCAGTTCCAGCATGCGTTTTACGCCGTTAGTCGTCATGTTTTAGCATCTCCAATGCTCGCCGCCCCAGGTAGGCTTCGATCACCCGTTCATCGCGCTGGATTTCGCCCGGCGTGCCTTCCGCGATCTTCTTGCCGTAGTCCAGCACCGTCACCGTATCCGAAATCCCCATCACAACGTGCATGTCATGTTCGATCAGCAGGATCGTCAGACCGCGATCATCGCGCAGTTTGCGGATAAACAGGGTCATATCCTGTGTTTCGTTGGGATTCATCCCGGCGGTGGGTTCGTCCAGCAGCAGCAGCTTGGGGTTTGTCCCCAACGCCCGCGCAATCTCCAGGCGGCGCTGCAAACCGTAGGGCAGGTTTTTGGCGAAATCCCACTCATGCCCCTTCAGGCCGACATAATCGAGCAATCCCATCGCCTCCCGCGTCGCTTCTTCTTCTTCGCGGCGGACACGCGGCGGTTGGAAAACCGCGCCGAAGAAACTGGCGTGCAGCCGGTGATGCATCCCCACCAGCACGTTTTCCAGCACCGTCATATTGTTGAACAAGCGAATGGTCTGGAAGGTGCGACCAATGCCCAACCGCGTAAGCTGGTTCGGCTTCCGCCCGCCAATATCGTGCTTGTCGAACAGTACATTTCCGGTGGAAGGCTTGTAAAACCCGGTCACAACATTAAAGAAGGTCGTCTTGCCTGCGCCGTTCGGCCCGATAATGCTGGCAATCGCCTGCTCCTCTAACACGAAGTCAAGCGTATCCACCGCGATCAGACCGCCAAAACTCTTACTGACACCCCTTGCTTCCAGCAGCGCCGCCATCAGTCACCTCCTTCAGCAGCCAGGGCAGTTGGGATGACTGCCGCCTTCGCCTTGCGCGGGAACAACCCCTGCGGGCGGAAGATCATGAAGATAATCAACCCGGCGCCAAAAAACACCCAGCGCAGACTTTGCACGTCCACATCGGGCAGTATTTGTGGCAGCACCTGCGCCAGCAGCACGCCGTCAAAGGTGGAGATAATCAGCCCGCCGATCAACACCCCAAACACATTGCCCATCCCGCTGATAATCACGATAATGAGCAGGAAGATAGACACCTGGAAGCGGAACAGTTCGGGGAAGATCGCCTGGATCATCGAGGCGAAAATCACCCCGGCCAACCCGGAAAATGACGCGCCGATAGCGAAAGCCAGCAGCTTGGTGCGGATTGGGTCCACACCCATGAAATCGGCGGCGGTTTCATCTTCACGGATGGCTTTCCACGCCCGCCCCAACCGGGACATATCCAGGCGGCGCGAGGCGAACAGCACGAACCCCGCCGTGATGACAATCATGAAATACCAGAATTTCGGGTCGAAACTGACTGCCAGCGCCCCCGGCTGCATATTGAAAATGCCCTCGAAAAACGAGAAGTCCGGCCTGCCCAGCGGGTTCATGCCCTGCGGCCCATTCGTCAGGTTGAACTTATCCAGGATCACCCAATCCCCGATACGGATCGTGATTTCGTCCAGGTTACGGACCAGCGTTGGTATGATCTCCCCGAACGCCAGCGTCACAATCGCCAGGTAGTCACCCCGCAGCCGCAGCGTGGGCGTGCCGACGAGGATGCCGAAGAAAGCCGCCACCACCGCGCAGATCCAGATAGCGATAAAGAAACTCGCCTGAATACCCAGGTTCGGCCAGGTCAGCACGCCGAAGGTATATGCGCCGATGGCGAAAAAGGCGGCGTACCCCAGGTCGAGCAGCCCGGCAAATCCGACGACGATGTTCAGCCCCAGCGCCAGCACCACAAAAATCAGCGCCCGGTTGATCTGCGAAAGCAGTGCGAAGTTGCTGGTCTGTTCGACTGCGCCGATCAGATAGGGTGTCGCAATAATCAGCGCCAGGACAATCCCAACTTGTAGCATCCGTGGGAGTTTTGACCAGGATTCAGCAATTGCATTCATAACAACCCCCTATACTTTCTCAATGGACTGGGTTGAGCCGAGGATACCGGATGGGCGGAAGACCAGTAGCAGAATCAGCACGGCGAAGATAATGATGCGTGACCACGCCCCACCGATATACTGGTCGCCCATCGCTTTGAGCAGCCCGATGATGAACGCGCCCAGCACCGCCCCGCGAATATTGCCAATACCCCCCAATACCGCAGCCGTAAAAGCCATCAACCCGGCCTCAAAGCCCATCAGGAAGCGCCCGGAATTGATATACAGACCCCAGACTAACCCGGCAGCGCCCGCCAGCGCCCCACCGACAAAGAAGGTCGTGGCGATAATCCGGTCTACATTGATGCCAACCATTGAGGCCGCTTCCCGATCCTGGGCCGCTGCTCGCATCGCTTTACCCAATTTGGTGCGGTCTACAAACAGCGTTAGCCCGACCATCAGCGGAATCGTGACGCCGAACAGGAACAGGTCTTTGGTGGTAATGAAGAGCAGTTGCGGCTCTAACCCCATCCAGTCCCGCAATATATCAATCTGTGGGAAGTAACGTGGGTAGTTGATCTGGCTCGGCCCCTGCCAGATGGCGAACAGGGCTTCCAGCGCGAAGGACATCCCCACCGCCGTAATCAACGGGGCGAGGCGCGGCGCATTCCTGAGCGGTTTATAGGCCACCCGGTCAATCAGCACGTTTAACCCGCCAGACAACAGCATTGTCACCACAAAAATGAGCGGCAGGACAACGATCAGATTGAACCCTTCCAGCGGGCGCGGGATACCGAGCGCCGTAAAGATTGTCAGGGAGATAAAAAAGCCAAACGCGAAGAGATCGCCATGCGCGAAATTGATTAATTCGATGATGCCATAGACCATCGTATACCCCAGGGCGATCAACCCCAGGTAGGCGCCGATGGTCAGGCCGTTAAAAACTTGCTGAATAAATAACTCTAGTTCAAGACTCATGGGGGACTCCGGTGATATATAGCGACAGAGAGGACATGGTACGGTCCCCTCTGTCGGTAATCACATGCTTACATACGGCTGAACTTACCCACCCATATCGCAGGATTCATTCATTGTTGGGCTGATTTCGGTGGAGAAAACGAATTCGCCCATTTCCACGATATTGCCGCCCAGAGCGGTAATGGTCGGGTCTCCGTTTTCGTCAAAACCAAAGATGCCGGTCACGCCTTCGAACTCGGACAGGCCGCGCATCGCTTCGAGGATGGCCGCCCGGTCATTGACGCCGGCACGCTCAATTGAATTCAGGATCACCTGCATAGACTGGTAGGCATAGGTTGACCAGGGCGACGGCTCGTAGCCATAGGTTTCCTCAAAGTCCGCCACGAAACGCACGCCGGAATCAGATGTTAGCTGCTGCGGTGTCAGGCCGGGGAATGTCAGGAAAATGTTGCCATCGGTCACATCCGCGCCGCCCACTTGCTCGACCAGCGCCGGGTTCACCAGGCCGTCCGGCCCCATGAACTTGATGTCGCTTCCGAACAGACCGAGCGCGTCCATCTGCTGGATAACCTGCGGGCCGCCGGAGTCAATCACGAAACCGCCGTACACCAGGTCGGCACCAGCGGCACGCACTTTGGTCAGCAGAGCGCGGAAGTCAATGTCGGTGGATTCCACACCGTCACGCCCGACGACTTCCAGGCCGATTTCTTCGGCACGCTGTGCAAAAGCATCAGCGACGCCCTTGCCGTAAAGCTGGCGGTCATCGAGGATGTAGACTTTAGTGAATCCCAGGCACTGGGCCCAGGCCGCAGCCGAGAAGCCCTGCACGTCATCGGAGGCATTAGTACGGAAGTAGTTCACCTCGCCGGACGGGCGATAGATTTCCGGTTCACCCGCATCCCAGGCATGGGTCAGGCCGGGGTAGGTATTGGCCGGGGTAATCTGGGCGATGCCAGCCTCATTGGTGATCGGCATACTGACTTTGGCCGCACCACTGTTATAGGTGCCGAAGTACACCATACATGCGGCGTCATTGACGCAGCGCTGTGCATTTTCCGCTTCAATCACGCCATCCCAGGAGCCGGTGGTGGGGGAGGCATCATCGGTGGCGACGATTTCAATATTGAAGCCCGCCGGGCCTACGCCGTCATGGTCATCCAGATAGTGCTGGAGCGCCAGACGAGCAGCGTCGAGCATACTTTCCCCTTCGGGCTGCATAGAACCCTGAAGCGGCCAACTGGTATAAATCTTGATGGTTTCCTGGGCGCTAACCGGCACAATAGCCAGTACCGCCAGCATCAACACGGTGAGCAGGACGAATAACTTTTTTACTGACATGCGTGACTCCTCTTTCTTGAAAAAAAACGATCTTTTACAGTCCAGCAGCCACCCAACAGTCCGACTCCAGCCATACTTGGGGGGATTGCCTTCCTGTTGGGCGCAAATTGTAACAAGTGAATATAAGGATAGCAAACAAAAAAATGTGACAGTTTTGGCACACGACGCACTTTCTCCATAGAAAAAGGGGCAACTAAGCCCCTTGTCTGTCCCGGATGCCCGTCAACCTTCAGATTCTAGCTGGTCGGCCAGAACTCGAACAACTCCCCAACAGAGCCGCCCATCACGCTGCGTCGGATGACCTCGCCAAAGATATGCGCAATAGACAGGCGTGTGATGCGTTCAGGGTGGCGATCCGGCGTGAGCGGCACGGTGTTGGTGGTGACAATCTCTTCCAGTTCCGGCATGTTATTCAGGCGTTCGATTGCCGGGCCGGTGAAGAGACCATGTGTGCAGATAACAGTAATCGCCCCCGCGCCTTTCTCTTTCAGCACCCGCATGACTTCCATAATCGTCCCGGCGGTGGCGATCTCGTCATCCACCAACAGGACCCGCTTGCCAACGACATCGCCCAGAATCGCCGTAATCGTGACTTTTTCGTCCGACAAACGTAGTTTTTCGGCAATTGCCAGCGGCACGCCCAGGCTGCGGGCGAGCTTGGCGGCGCGTTTGGCGTTGCCCATATCCGGCGAAACCACAACACAGTCTCTGAGGTCTTGCGACTTAAAGTGATTCACAAAGGCCGAGTGCGCTGTCAGGTGATCGGTGTGGATATTAAAGAAGCCGTGTACCTGGGGTGAATGCAGCGTCATCACAATGATATGCTGCGCCCCGGCAGTGACAAGCAGATCGGCTACCAGTCGCCCGGCCACTGAAATGCGCGGCGCATCTTTCTTATCGGAGCGGGCATACGAAAAATAGGGGATGACGGCATGTATGCTCTTCGCGCCGGAAGTGCGGGCAATATCGAGCATGAGAATCAGTTCAAGCAGGTTATCGCTGGTAGGCGGGGAAAGGGGCTGGATGATAAAGACATCTTTACCGCGCACGCTCACGCCCAGGCGGACATCCAGGTTATCGTTGGAAAACTTATCACGGGTTGAGGGACTGACTTTGAGGTTAAGATACTCCGCGATTTCACTGGCGAGTGATTTGTGCGCAGACCCGCTGAAGATTAACACATTTTGCAGCGGGTCGGTGGTTTTCTCGGTGGTTTCGGTTGTACCAGACACCCTGATAACTCCTTCATCATTACCATGCAGCCCTCATTATACGTCCGACGCCGCCAAATTTCTGTGGTTTACCTGTAAAAACCGATACTCTTAACATACGCGAATTCGCTATGCTGGCGAGTCGTCTCTAGCAGCTTGATTGGACTGTCGTCAAAACCGCCAGGATGCGGCACAATGGATGTACTATAGCACAGAAATTCATGCGAAAAGGTCAATCAATATGAGGCATAAAGAGGCGCATCGGACGGCACGAATCGGCTGGCTGCGTGCCGCCGTGTTGGGGGCAAATGATGGCATTGTCTCCACGGCAAGTTTAGTCGTGGGGGTCGCGGCTGCAAACGCGGTTCGCGGAGACGTGTTGGTGGCCGGTATCGCGGGGCTTGTCGCCGGGGCGATGTCTATGGCGGCAGGTGAATATGTGTCGGTGAGTTCCCAGGCGGATACCGAGCAGGCCGACCTGGTGCGAGAGCGCAGTGAACTCGATACCGACTGGGAATCGGAAGTGGTGGAACTGACGGGGATTTATACGAGACGTGGCATCGAACCGGCGCTGGCGAGGCAGGTGGCCGAACAACTCATGGCCCATGATGCGCTGGCGGCCCATGCTCAGGAAGAACTGGGCATTTCCGAGAACCTGAGCGCCCGCCCCATTCAGGCCGCGTTTGCCTCGGCGGGCAGTTTTGCTATAGGCGCAGTCATGCCGCTGGCCGTCGTGCTGGTCGTGCCAGAGTCGAGCCTGGTAGTTGCTGTCTCGCTCGTCTCACTCGTTTTTCTGGCGCTGCTGGGCGTGCTGGCTGCCAACGCAGGCGGATCATCCGTGCTGAAAGGCGCTTTTCGTGTCACCTTCTGGGGTGCGCTGGCGATGGGGCTGACCGCTCTTGTGGGGGCGTTGTTCGGAACGGTGGTTTAGGGACAGGCGCCCTTCCAGGCCTAAATGATCTGCGCCGTCGGCTGATAACGCGCTGCTGCGCCTACCATTCAAGATGGGAGAATTCGCCATCCTGCGTCCAGCGGACGGTGTATGGCTTCCCATCCGCATAGGCGGTATTCAGTTGCAACGCCCCATCCTCTAAAAGATAAACGGCGATAGCCTGACCTGTATAAGGATTGGCAATGGATTCCACCTGGTAGTTCTCGACAGCGGACTCTTCGGCTGCCACCACTGCTGCCAGATACTGACGGTAAGTGATTCGAAGTGCCAAAGCGCCTTCACCGGTATCGGGATTCACCGCGTAGATATTGAACGTGCCGTTGTTCTTGTAAATTGCGACTGGCGCGGCAACATCCAATTCTGGATGGTTGTTCAGTCGGCCATCAAGCAGATTAGCAGCAATTTCCCCAGCCAGATTCGCGCCGGTAATCCGCAGTGTATAAGGCCCATTATTACCCGACAGATTGGTTACAACAAATCGATAGTCACCGGTCACGGTGGCGGTAAAGTGAACAATCGAACTGGAAAAAGCGTTGCAGCCTACCTGGGTGTAACTGTCATCATCGGAGACAATAAATACGTTGTCCGGTGTAAAGACGGACAACATAGGATCAAGTGGGCGGCTGCCACTTGGCGCTATCGCGTCACAGGTCAGAACCCCCACCACCTGTGCGCCCTGCGCAATCGGCGCGAAATAACTGATTGGCGTTCCGTTATACCAACCTGAAAAGACCAGTTCACCGCTGGCATACACCCCGAACCCCCCCAGAAACAATAAAGCAGCGATAATCGCTGCCCAGACGTAAGTATTTTTTCTCGTGGACATCTTTTCAACCCCTACTGTGCTAACCTGATACACAGTTCATAAATCAAGCATATGACCAAACAATCGTAGTGACAATATCTTGGACTGTGAAATCCTCCGATTTTAAAGAAAATCCCGCAGGTTTCAGCGGGATTTCTGTTGAGATTAGGTTTTTCAGTGCAGCGGGCTATTCTGTCCAGGGTTGCGGTTCGACCAGTTGAATAAAGCTGCTCACGGCTCCCTGCGGGTCGGCAATGATGGCGAAGCGTCCGGTGCCGGGAGCCTCCATGATCGGCTGCATGAGTTTTCCACCCAGGGCGCTGGCCTTAGTCGCTGTCTCATCGATGTTTTTCACGGAAAAATAGACCATCCAGTTCGCCGGTATGTCGCCCCAGCTGGCATCCATCTGCATAATCCCGCCATTCATTCGCCCCTGGTTCATGATGTAATAGTAATCCATGTGTTCAGCCTTCTGGAACTGCCAGCCAAATACATGGCCGAGGAAATCGCGGGCTTTCTGCGAATCACGGGTCGCGAGTTCGTTCCAGGTCATCGCGCCGGGCGTATTGACCAACTGCGCCCCGATGTGATTCTGGGGCTGCCACAGTCCCAGAAACGCGCCGGTAGGGTCTTGAATCATCGTCATCCGGCCTGAGTCAAACACATCCATCGGCTCCAGTATGACGGTGCCACCGGCCTCGGTGACTTTCTTCACCACGGCATCGGCATCGTCTACCTTGACATAACTGCTCCAGAACGAGGGCATCGGCGGCTGGTTGGGATTCATCGGGCCGATAGCGGCCACCTGGCTCCCACCCTGTTTAAACATGGTGTAGACCATTCCATCGCCCAGAGGCAGGTCATCGGTCTCCCAACTCATCAGTTGAGCATAGAACTGCTTACCTTTGGCAGGATCCGTAGAACTGCAATCGGCCCAGCAAAAAGTACCATGCGGATATTTAGTGACTTTAAACATGGTTTTCTCTCCCTCTCCCTGCCTGAATAAATAGATCATTTGTTCTAAATAAATGTAGCACGGATGATCTATCATAACAAGTGGTTGCGCTGGATACTCAGCAAATGCTCATCTTCTGAAGCCAGGAGATCAATACCATCCGAATGCCACCAAAATGCGATATTTCCTCATGCCGGAACACTGCCCTTACTCACTATCGCCGCGCCCAAAGGCAACCCTACACTGAAGGTGACTCTACCGCAGCGTAACATCGCAGACATCCGCCGCATTCGCCATTGAAAGGTGTGCCGCCATGAATGGGCGCTGGTGCCGGTGGTGGCGATCACGGTGCTACTGGTCATCCGCACGCAATTAGAAGACCGCACATTGCAGGAGGAACTGCCGGGCTACCGCAAGGGGTACGCTATCGTCTGCTGCCGGGCGTGTGGTGAGGATGGCTATATCCGCACATGCGACTCGGCGATTTCAGCCACGCGCAGTGCCAGGCCGGGGTCGTCGCCATCTTCCAGTGACCAGCAGGCGCTCAGGCAGGCATAAGCATACACGAATGCCAGCAGCCGCTCCCGTTCGATAGCCAGATGCTCGGCCAGCAGCATGACTGTCCGCAGCAGCCGCTTCTCATCAGCGACCAGTTCCGGCATGTCAATCGGGTTGCAGACCGTGTTGGCCGCGTCGTAAGTCCGCTCCCCATACAGCCCTTTGGGATCATACGCCAGCCAGCCCCGTTCACTCCGCCGGATATTGGCATGGTGGATGTCGCCATGCAGCACGCGCTCCTCCTGCGGTGTAGCCAGCAGCCTTTCCGCTACCTGCGCGGCTCGGACGTAAATCGAACGATTGCCCGCCTGCATATCCGCCTCGGCCTGCTGGAACAATCCGTGAAACCAGCGGCGCAGCGGGCGCAGTTCGCCCGGCGGCGGCCCATCATAGGAGGCGTGCAGTTGATTAAGAACTTCGGCAATAGTCACCGTTGCGGCGTCATCTTCTCCCCGCCGCACCAGCGGGACTAAATCCTCCCCGGTGACATATTCCAGCAGGTGCGCCCGTTCGTCATGGCGCAGCAGCCGTACCGCCCCATGCCCGTTGAAGCAGCGCAGCGCCACCGCGCCGGGACTCTCATCAAAGATTCCCACCGGCTTGAGCAGTTTGAGCACCGCCGTTTCCCCGTTCATGCGGACGGTATACAACGTGCTGGTGAAAGTTTCTGCCAGCGCCTCCGGTTCAGCGAGCGCCCAGGTATCCAGGTAGTGATGCAGGGTGTCAGTATCGGTCATCTTGAGTCTGTGGAATCGCTATGTGGACCATGCGACTATGATACCGCACCCATGCCTGATTTGGTTGCACGAACACGAGACGAACGGCATAATAGCTACTATTCCTACACAGTTCATTAGAGTAGCATTATGCCGCACATTTTTATCAGCTATGCCAAGAAGGACACACGCAAGCTGGCCGAAGCGATTTTCGAGTCACTTCATAGGATTCCAGATGTAACCGCCTGGATGGACAAGTCACTGGAGGCCGACGAAAGTTGGGCGCTTCAGATTCAGCAGGAGATTGATCGCGCCGACTATGTGATTGTGCTCTTATCACCCGATGTCAATCGCCCGATCACCGAAACACAGCGGCGCAGCTTCGTCCTCAACGAGATAGACTACGCCCAGCAGGACAACAAACCCATCCTGCCCGTGATGGCGCAGACGACCAAGATGCCGGTACAGATCGCAGGTATCCAGTATATTGACCTGCGCGACAGCCCGAACGATCCCACATCGGTTGTTGAGCGGGTCTGCCGCCGATTCGATCTACTGACGCCCACCGAGCGAATGCGGCGCGATGCACAGGAGCAGTTTCAGCGCGAGCGTGCAGCACAAGCCAGACAGGAGGAGGAACGTATGGCGACAGTCGAAACAGAATCGCCGCGTAAACCCACCCCTGCGCCTGCGCAACCCACCGCAGGGACACGGCCTGCCGTGTCGTCCGCCCTCCTGCCAACGCCTTTCGCCTGGATTGACATTCCTGGCAAAGGCTACAGCATCGCAAAATATCCTATCACCAACGCGCAGTTTGCCAGATTCATCGAAGCAGACGGGTATAACCAGCAAAAATGGTGGACAGCCGAAGGCTGGCAGAAATGCCAGGAAGGCTGGCATTATGATGGCAGGTGGAAAGCATCAGGAACACCATGGACACAGCCCCGCTACTGGGGAGAGAGCAAATGGAACGGCGCGGAACAGCCGGTCGTGGGCGTATCGTGGTTTGAGGCGGTGGCGTTCTGCCTGTGGCTGAGCGAGGCGACCGGCGAAAAAATTATGCTGCCAACGGAAGAACAGTGGCAGTATGCCGCGCAGGGGGATGATGGGCGAACCTATCCCTGGGGGAAAGATTGGGATTGTAAACGCTGCAACAATTCGGTGAAACCGTGCGATAGCAATGTGACCACACCTGTGACACAATATGAGGGAAAGCACAAAGGCGACAGTCCGTTCGGGGTAGTGGATATGGCGGGCAACGTGACGGAGTGGTGCCTGACGGACTATGACAACAAGACCAATGACTTTAATAGTAATGCTAAAAATCGCGTGCTTCGCGGCGGCTCGTGGTTCAACAGTAATTCTGATTACTTCCACTGCGACTACTGCGGCTGGATCAATCCGCACAAAGGGGGCGGTTTTCGCGTTTCCCACTCTTAACGGGTGCTGTGTACACCCTTACACGACAATCCTGCCGTAAGGGCGCGCTAATGCAGTCTGCAATTCAACACGGAGATAAACCGGGCGGTCATACGCCTATCGAATCGCCCTAAAATCAGGAGTAGGGGTTCAACATGTTGAACCCGCCCCCAAACCACCACACCCATAGAGAAAGTGCCACGCCCCATGCCCCTTTACACACGCAAAAACAGCCTGCGTCTCCAGGGGTACGATTATTCGCAATCGGGTGCCTATTTCGTGACCATTTGCACCCATGAGCGGGCGCATCTGTTCGGCGAAATTGAAGATGGCGAAATGCGGCCATCGAAATTAGGGGAAATCGCAGCGGCTTGTTGGATGGGCATTCCCGCGCATTATCCGCGTGTCGAGTTGGCTGGTTTCGTCATCATGCCGAATCATCTGCACGGTATTCTCGTCTTGCATGGTGAGAATCAGCACACACTCAGCCGTATCGTCGCCGGTTACAAAGGCGCCGTGACCCATCATGCCAAGCGTGCCACCATCGGCATTGATTTGGAAACCCCTCTCTGGCAGCGCAATTTTCATGATCGCATCATCCGCAGCGAACATGAATATGAAACCATCGCTGCCTATATAACCAATGGTGCAAGTCATAACGAGAACTCGGCAATACTGAGTGTG
>CALJKV010000005.1 GCA_937974245.1 uncultured Chloroflexota bacterium
CCTTAAGTGTGCGTCTTCTTCATGACGATTTCAACTTGCACCACTGGTTATATAAGCCGCTTTGCGCGCTTCATAAGCCACATGGTCTTGCGCCACCAAATCCCACCAGGGCTGCACGGCGGTGTGCGTGGTTACAGTAACGGCACGATGGTTTGCCGGAGCGCGGGTTGTGGCCCATCCTGGCGAGAGCGATACAAAAATGCTGCGCCCCTCGCCTAATGGCCCTTCCATTTCAGCAATAATCTGGTGGTGATCGGGCATATCATCCGGCAGGCCATTGGCACGTATGCCTAAGTGCAGTACGAACGCACCCCATCCCGTCCGGCGGTTGGCTGCGTCCCGTCGTATTGCGGGGGGGCTATCTTCGCTTAGGAGCGCATCCAGAGACCAGGGTGTGACGTTGCCGATCACAAAGTTGCAAGGGAGAAATGCGTCCTGTCGGGAGTGTTTCCCATCCTTATAGGATACGCCACTCACACGCCCTTCCTCAATATGAATACGGGTGACAGTGTGGCGGAAGTGTACGTCCCCGCCAAACCCTTTGATAGCATCCGCCAAGGTTTCAGCCAGCCCACCCATGCCCCCTTTAACGTGGTAAACCCCCTGGCGGGCGAGATCGAGAGCCGTTGCGCTGTAGATGGCATTGGCGTGCCTGGCCGTCGTCTGTGCGGAAATCAGGAGCTGCGCATCCAGAAAACGAATGAAAGCCGCATGACTACCTAACCTGTGCCGCGCTGCCCATTGGTAAGCGGTCTGTGAAACCAGAGGCAGCAGAGCCAATGCACGAGGCACGTGGTTCAGTCCAGTTTCAGCAATCTTCACAAGTTCGGTCAGGTTCGATGGCGGCCAAGGGAACCCCTGCGCCGAAAGCGACCAACCTATATCGGCCAACTGCGCCTGCTCACGCCAGAAGGCTTCACTGGTGGGGAAGTGCTTCAAAACATCCGTGTTGTCTCTCGTAAGTGCGACGCGCTGATCTGGCAAATGGATAACCCAGGCCGGGTCAAAGGTCCGTATCGGCCATTGAATACCCAGCATATTACCGATCAGGGTATGCGGGCCGGAGTCGTGAAACCCGCCCGCGATGGTTGCCCCGGCATCAAAACGATACCCCTGGTGGAAGAACGTCCCGGCACAGCCGCCGGGATATGTTCCGGCTTCCAGCACCGTAACGTGGTAGCCCGATTGCGCCAATAGTGCGGCTGTCGTCAGGCCGCCAATGCCCGCGCCGATGACGACAATTTGATGATCTGTTGAGCGTCGCATAAGCTATTCTGTGGTGTCTTTCCTCGGTTAGAAGTTGCTGGTACAAAGACAGTATACACCATTTGTCTATATTTTGACAATGTTTTGCATAAATACTTACTGTCCTCTAAGAAGCCTGTCTGGGCCAGTGCCTTCACACACACTGGTGCAAATTTCACGGCATTTTTCGCTATATTGTCTAAACCCAATGTTGAGGCTCGTGTTATATTAATGATAAAAACCTATCTTTGAGGACTTTGCAGTGACTACGGTTGGCATTATTGGTATAGGTACTTACTTCCCACCCAGAATTGAACGCGCAGCAGATCTTGTTGCCGCTACCGGCATCCCCGAAGAAGTCCTCCATACGAAAATGGGAATTCGCCAGCGTCACGTCGCCGGCCCGGAAGACACCGTGAGCGCGATGGCCTCCCATGCTGCTCATAAAGCGATCCAACAGGCGGGTATCTCTCCGGAGAAAATCAACATGGTGGTTTCGCACGGCAGTGAGTTCAAAGACCATATCGTGTGGAATGCGGCCGGGAAAATTCAGCATGAGGTTGGCGCGGTCAATGCCTTTGGCTTCGAAACGTATGCACTATGTGCTGGTGCACCCATCACAATGAACATGGCGAAGGGCATGATGCTCAGTGACCCCGCGCTGGAATATGCACTGTTGGCGGCGGGTAGCCGTGAAAACGACCTGATTCACCCGGCTAATCAGCGGGCGCGGTTTATGTTCAATTTTGGAGCTGGTGCAGGGGCGATGCTGTTACAGCGCGGTGCGACGAAGAATCTTGTGCTGGGCGCCTCGGCCATCACCGATGGGAGTCTTTCCGAAACTGTTATGCTTACCCGCGAGCCGGAAGCCTTGCGCGGTGGCCCGGAAATACACGGCGATGTCTACGGGATGCTGGACACACGCAACGCCGACTACATGGCGGAGCGGTTGGGCGAAACCTCGCTCCCCAACTTCACAAGAGTGATCCGCGAGGCCGTCGAAAAGAGCGATGCCAGCCTGGAAGATGTGAAATTTCTGGGGCTGGTACACATGAAACGCTCGTTTTATGTGCAGATATTGGAGTCAATTGGCTTGACTCAGGAACAATCGGTTTACCTGGAAGACTACGGCCACGTGCAGAGTGCTGACCAGGTCATCGCCATTGAACTTGGTTTGCAGCAGGGGAAAATCAAGCCGGGAGACCTGATCGTTCTGGCAGGCGCAGGTACGGGCTATACCTGGAGCGCCATAGCGGTGCGGTGGGGGTAAATCGATTTATTAGAATAGATGTTTTGAGTAGAAATTGTTCAGGTGATAAATGATTCTTGCATCCGATTGGTTAGCTTTTCACGCTGACCGGACTCCTGAAAAACTGGCGATGATTGACCAGGGCACAGGCCGACACTTTATGTATGCCAAATTCAACGAGCGCAGCGCCCGCCTCGCCACTTATCTGCGCGATTTCTGGGGTGCAAAGCCAGGCGATAGGCTGGCAATCCTGGCGAAGAATTGTTCCGAATACTTCGAGTTTCAATTTGCCTGCGCCAAGCTCGGCGCGATTATGTTGCCCCTCAACTGGCGACTGGCGGTGCCGGAACTGCTCTACATCCTCAATGACTCGGAAGCCACCGGCTTGGTGTACGACTCCGAATTTGCAGATCGTGTATCGTCGCTTCTAGCTGGTACGGGTATCAAGCATACTCTAAGTATTAACCTTGGACAACCCCCAGTGAGTGAAAGCTCGGCTTATGACAGCGCGATTGCCAGCACGGCGCCGGATGTCGTGATGAACCCGCAGACGACACATGATACTCCCATAACCATCATGTACACCGCCGGAACAACCGGATATCCCAAAGGCGTGCTGATTACGCACGGGATGACCTTTTGGAACGCAGCCAATATCAGTGTGCCAGTGGGGATCAATTGCGATACCGTCAATTATGCCGTGCTGCCATTATTCCACACTGGCGGGCTGAATCTGTATGCCAACCCGGTTTTTCATTGTGGTGGTACCAATATTATCGCCCGTGACTTCGCGCCCGATACGGCGCTCAAAACACTGGCCGACCCGGAGTTAGGTGTAACCCACTTCTTTGGCGTCCCCGCAGTCTATCTTTTTATGAGCCAGCATCCCGACTTCGAGACCACTGACCTGAGCCGGATGCATTCCTGGGGCTGCGGTGGCGCACCGATGCCGGAGGCGCTGCTCAAAACCTATGCTCGCCGGGGCATTATTATCCAGCTTGGCTTCGGAATGACCGAAACCAGTCCAACGGTGTTCATTATTGATAAGCGGCGGGCATTGGAGAAACCCACTTCGGTTGGCAAAGCGATGCTGCATACGCGGGTTCGCGTCGTCAATGACCAGTTACAGGATGTGCCGGTAGGAGAGGTGGGCGAACTGGTTATCAGCGGCCCGAACGTGACGCCCGGCTACTGGAAACGCCCGGACGCAGATCGGGATAGTTTCACTATAGATGAGTATGGCAACCGCTGGCTGCATTCCGGCGATGCCGCCACAATGGACGAAGAAGGCTGTATCTACGTGGTAGACCGCTATAAAGATATGTACATCAGCGGCGGCGAGAATGTCTACCCGGCAGAAGTTGAGCAGGTCATCTTTCACCTTGAAGCGGTAGCTGATGTCGCTGTTATCGGCCTGCCGGATGTGAAATGGGGTGAAAGTGGCAAGGCGATTGTAGTGGTCAAGCCTGGAAGTAAGATTTCTGAAGCGGAAATCATCGAACACTGCAAACAGAATCTGGCGCGGTACAAAGTCCCGGCGTCGGTAGCCTTTGTCGAAATGTTACCACGTAATGCCGCCGGTAAGCTGCTCAAGCGTGAGCTGCGCCAACAGTTTGCTGGTGAAGGAGACTGACGTGAACGATAGACAACATGCTGCTGCCCTGGTCACTATTCAATTCGTGCTGCTCGGTATTCTGGCCTGGGCCGGGCTGAATCTGCCTGCGCCGGCAGCACCTGTCTGGGTGCGATTCCTGGGCGCAGGTGTTGCGGGGATCGGCCTCGTGGTGCTTGGCCTGGCAATTCTGACGCACCTGGTAGTCAACCGTTCTTTGGTGAATGTATCACCGGAGCCGAATCCGCAGCGGCAACTGGTCTCTACCGGTATTTACGCTCGTGTTCGCCACCCCATCTATACCGGCGTGATTTTAACGGCGGCGGGAATGGCGATTACACATGGACATATCGTTAGCCTGGCTGTGGCCGTGATGCTTGGTGCCTTTTTCACCTATAAATCGATGTTTGAGGAACGGTGGCTGCGTCGTGTCTACCCGGCCTATAGTGACTATCAACGGCGTTCCGGGCGATTTATTCCACCTCTGTGTCCGCGATCACGATGAAGACGGCACAGCCAGGTAAGACGGGGTGTTCTGACAGCAATCAATAGAGGATAGATCATGACGGTACCTGTAGGGCTGGTCGGCTGGGGAACTTACTTTCCGCCACACATTGAGACCGCTGCCGACCTGGTGGAACAGATTGGCATTCCCGAAGCGGTTTTGATCGAAAAGCTCGGAATCCGCCAGCGTCACATCGCCGGGCTGGAAGATACAGTGGTCACAATGGCGACAAAGGCGGCGCGGCGAGCGCTCACAGTGGCTGGCGTGCCGGGCGAGAAGGTAAACCTCGTGATTTCACACGGCAGTGAGTTCAAAGACCATGTGATGTGGAACGCCGCCGGTAAAATCCAGCACAATATTGGCGCAGTGCATGGCTATGGCTTTGAGGTATATGCCCTGTGTGCCAGTGGAGTTATCGCGCTCAACACCGCGAAGAGCCTCATGCAGGGTGATGATCGCCTGGAATATGTCATGCTGGCGGCGGCTAGCCGGGAAAATGACCTGATTAATCTGCAAAACCCCCGCGCCCGCTTTATGTATAATTTCGGTTCAGGCGGCGGCGCGATGCTACTCCAGCGTGGTGTCACCGCCAATCAGATCCTCGGCACGTCATATTTTACTGATGGTAGCCTTTCCGAAACAATCCTGTTTAAGCAAACCGAGGAAGCCATAGGCAGCGGCGAAGGGATGCTGCCCAATGGTTACTATGGTCGTCTGGATGTGGATGACTACGAGCGCATGTCGGATAAACTCGCGGCGATTTCTCTGCCAAATTTCGTCGGTACTATCCGCGAAGCGGTTGACCGCAGCGGCGCGACCATGGCTGATGTGAAATTCCTGGGCATTTCGCAGATGAAACGCTCTTTCTGGCTTAGCATCCTTGAGGAAATCGGCCTCACACCGGAGCAGTCAGTCTACATGGAAAATCACGGGCATGTGCAAAGTGTTGACCAGGTGATGGCGCTGGAGATGGGACTCCAGCAGGGCAAGATCAAGCCGGGTGACCTGGTTGTACTCTCTGGGGCAGGGGGTGGCTACACCTGGGGCGCGGTGGTCGTGCAGTGGGGATAACGGCGAATCTTGAGTTTTGAGGACAAGCGGCAAAAAATGGGAAATGCTGAGCAGAAAGTTGAAGACTTTTAGCTGGAGAATTGGCGCGGTCAAAACCACGAAATGTAAAGAAGGAACTTATTATGGAATCGCAGAAATCTTATTACGTGACTGATTGGCTGGATAAACGGGCGAAACTCTCCCCGGATCGCGTCGGGGTATATGACACAATCAATGAGCGTGAACTCACCTACCGGCAGTGGAATGCCGCCGCTAACCAGACCGCCAATTTCCTCCGGTCATTTGGCGTGCAAAAAGGGGATCGTATCTCCGTTTATGCGACTAACTGCCTCGAATACCTCGACATCCTCTTTGCCTGTGGCAAGATCGGCGCGATTGTACATAACCTGAATTGGCGGCTGACTGTTAACGAGCTGATTGGCATTGTGAATGATGCCAGGCCGGATGTTTTAATCTATTCGGCGGATTGGTGTGTCCAGGTGAACCAGCTTATCCCGCATATTCCCAGCATCGGACATTTTGTCGCGCTCACGGAGAAAGCTCACCCGGAACACCACGCATTCAGTGAACGCGAACACTTCCCGGATACTTTAGAGGATCGCCCCGACCAGCACCCGGATGAACCCTGGGCGATTTACTACACCGGGGGCACAACTGGACTGCCTAAAGGCGCGATCATGACACACGCCAATGCTACCTGGAACTGTGTCAATACGGTGACGAGTTGGGGCATTACAGCGGATACCATCGCGCCGCTGCAACTGCCATTGTTCCACATTGGTGGTGCACACATCTTCTGCCTGCCATCGGTGCATGTCGGGGGCAAGACGATTGTTTGCAAAGAGTTTGATGTCACGCAGACTTTTGACTTAATGAATAGTGCCGGTATTACCCATTTTGTCGCTGTTCCCACCATGTATCTGATGATGCAGCAGCATGAAAGATGGGAAGAGTCTGATTTTTCCCAACTCAAATTGGTGATAAGTGGGGGCGCGCCTTGCCCGATGTCAATTGTCGAAAAGTTCTGGGAACGCGGTGTTGATTTTAAGATCGGCTACGGTCTGACCGAAGCCCCCGCCAATAACTTCTGGCTGCCGCCGCAGGATGTGCGCCGCAAGCCGGGGTCGGTGGGTTTTCCCATCTTCCATATTGACATGAAAATTATCGACCCTGATGGCAGCCCGTGCACCGCCGATGAGCCGGGTGAGCTGCTCATTCGTGGCCCGCATGTCATCCCCGGCTACTGGAACAGACCGGAAGCTACTGCCGAAACCATTATAGACGGCTGGCTGCACACCGGTGATCTGGCGCGGCGTGATGCGGAAGGTTATTATTACATTATAGGGCGCAGCAAGGATATGATTATCAGCGGTGGCGAGAATGTCTATCCCGCTGAAGTGGAAAGTGTAATGCACGCCCATCCGGCAGTAGCCGAAGCCGCCTTAATCGGTGTTCTTGATGAAAAGTGGGGGGAAGTTGGCCGGGCGCTCGTGGCGATCAAGCTCGGCCACAGCCTGACTGAAGCCGAACTGCTGGATTTCATGCGTGATCGGTTGGCGAAATACAAGCTCCCTAAGTCGGTCATTTTCTTGCCCGAACTCCCTAAAACAGTGATTGGCAAACTGGACAAAAAAATGCTGATCAAAGAATATGGGGGGTGATTCGCTGAACTTCCCACCACTCCTGCTGTGATGTTTCGCAATCGGCGAAAGAGGATTTGAACATGACAATTCCAACGCTTGATGGTATTAGCGCGAAAACAATTTCGACCAGTCGCCTGTCCACCCGCGTGCTGTTTAGTGGAAATGAAAACGGTGAGCCGGTGCTTTTTTTACACGGCAATGCTTCAACCGCGACGTGGTGGGAGCCGGTCATGCTGACGCTGCCCCCTGATTTTTATGCGATTGCGCCCGACCAGCGCGGTTATGGCGCTGCTGACCATGAGAAAAAAGTAGATGCGACTCGTGGCATGGGGGATTTTGCCGATGATGCCGCTGCACTGCTCGATTATCTTGATCTGGAACAGGTGCATGTGATTGGGATTTCGATGGGTGGTTCTATCGTGTGGCGCATGTTGATGGATTACCCGGAACGTTTTCTGAGTGTAACAGTGGTCAACCCTGGCTCACCC
Source organism: uncultured Chloroflexota bacterium (assembly GCA_937974245.1). GTDB lineage: Bacteria > Chloroflexota > Anaerolineae > Aggregatilineales > Phototrophicaceae > JACKCG01. The sequence goes on from CALJKV010000005.1 coordinate 7,814, forward strand.
TATGGTTTTGGTAGTAGCAAGGGTGAATATGGCACTCCCTGTTATGACGATTTTGCCGGTTCTGGTGGTGGATTGGTTCCTGCCGATGCCCTCAAATACCTGACAGACCCGAACTTGATTTATACTACAGACAGCCCACTTTCACCTTGCAATCGGATCAAAGGTCTGTACGCTAACCCTGCTGTGCATAACCCCCACGAGGATGTCTGGATTGACGCTCTGCTGGCGACTCACTATGGCGATCAAGCATATCCTGGCGATTCCGTTCCTTCACCGAACTGGCCGTTTATGGCCCCTGGTGTGTGGGGTGCAACCAACGGCCTCTCTCGTAAGTACAATGGAGATGTAGACCGGCTGTACACTGCCAGCTTGAAACATACGCTGTTGTGGATACGCGGTGCGGCGGATGGGGTCGTCAGTGACCGCTCACTGCGGGATGTTGGCACACTGGGTGAGATGGGGCTTATCCCCGGCTGGCCGGGCGCAGATGTATTCCCCCCGCAGCCGATGGTATCGCAGACGCGGGCTGTCCTGGATCGCTATGCGCAGGCGGGTGGCGGCTATAAAGAGATTGTGCTGGAGGACGCCGGTCATGTGCCGTATGTTGAGAAACCGGATGAGTTTGACGCAGTCTTTCACGCGCACCTGCGGGGCAATCGCCGCTAATCATCCTGTCCGTCAAAGTGTATAAATTCCTTGCCTTGATTTCGCTCATAGTGTAGATTTCAAGGCGTGAGGGGTGCGCTACAATCAGGTTCGTGAATAAGAAAAGGGGCGTAAATTGACACTTAAAATTGGTGACAAAGCCAGTCGCACCAAGATCGTTACCGAGGCCGATATTCTGGCCTTTGCCCAGGCCTCGGGCGATACGAACCCGGTTCATCTGGATGATGATTATGCCGCGACCACGCGCTTTGGGCGGTGTATCGCGCATGGGATGCTGACTGCTAGTGTGATTTCCGCTATTCTGGGTAATGATTTGCCCGGCCCCGGCACGGTGTATATGAGTCAAACCCTGGCTTTTAAAGCGCCCGTATTCATTGGTGATGTGGTCACGGCAACGGTGGAAGTGATTGCCTACCGCGAACAACGTCGTATAGCGACTTTTCACACAACCTGTACCAATCAGGATGGGACGTTGGTCTTAGATGGTGAGGCCGTCGTCTTAGCACCGAAAGCTGGCGTATAAGTGAAATACTTGTTTCGATAAATTGGTTGTTCAAGGGCCATGATGCCGAAGCGCATTACCCCTTTCAACAAATATAGACCTAAATGTTTTATAGAGGAGGATAGGGATGTTTCGCAAAGCACAGTTAATTATGCTTTTAGCCGTCCTGATGCTGGCACTCACTCTTAGCGGGGCGCAGGCGCAGGAACCCATCAAGATTGGTCTGTTGCAGGATATGTCCGGTTGGTTGGCAATCTATGGGATTGAATCAGTCAATGGTTTTGAACTTGGTTTGCTGTATGCCGCCGGGATTGACCCGACGATGTACGACTCGATTGACGCGGCGCTGGCTGAAGTCACCATTGGCGGACGCCCGGTTGAGCTGATTATTAAGGACTATGGCAGCGAGGACCCGGCTGCGGATGCCGACAATGCTTCTGCCAAAGCACGCGAATTGATTGAGGCTGATGGCGCTGAGATTATTTACGGCACGCCCAACTCCGGCGCGGCCATCGCGGTGCAGTCCGTTATCGCTCCGGAAAATGCTGACGTGATTATGATGGCGGGTCCGTCGGCGTCACCGAGCATCACCGGCGCGAACTTCAACATCAATACATTCCGTGTTTGCCGTAACACTTCACAGGATGCGTTGACCTTCGCCAGTGTGGCTAATCAGTTCGGCACCAAGTACATCCAGCTTGCCATTGATACCGACTTCGGGCGCGGTACAGCGGCAGCATTCCAGGCGTCGCTGGAAGCAAAGGGGATTGAATTCGTTCAGGATACGATCTATGTTCCTACTGATACGACCGACTTCACCCCCTACCTGCAACAGGTACTGGACTCCGGTGCTGAAGTACTGAATCCCATCTCTGCTGGTCAGGCCGGCCTGCTGCTGACCCAGCAAATCCTGGAAATGGGCGTCACCGACAAGATGGCAGTTGTGGGCGGGACGAACTCGAATGATATTATTGTCGCCGCGCCGCCGATTATGGATGCGATTGCCTATATTGTCTACAACTACACGCTGCCCCAGACTGAAATCAACGACTGGTTGACGGAAAAGCACATTGCCATGTTTAATGATGTGCCAGATCTGTTCACCGAATGTGCGTTTGCTACCGCCCAGGCTGTTTACGCAGCCCTGGATGCTACTGGTGGTGATACCCTCCCCGAAGCGATGATTCCGGCGCTGGAAGGGCTGAGCTTCGAAGGGCCGAAGGGCACGTACTTTATTCGCCCCGAAGATCATCAGGTACTGGTGCCGCTGTATGTGATCCAGTTCAGAGGCATAGAAGAGGTTGACCTGGGTAATGATACTGTCATGCCGCTGCCCAAATATGATCTGGTAGCCGAGGTTTCGGCGGAAGAAACTGCCCCGCCATGCCTGGCACCTGCGGATCGTTCCAGCGATACCGTGACGTGCAGCGGGTAAGTTGGTTTGAAAAGTAAGTTCTCAGGTATAAATATCCAAATGTCAGGGGCGGTTTTTGAGCCGCCCCTGCGAAATCCTAAAGACATATTCATTAGTGACCAAGATTGCAGATCTTTCATGACCAATGTTATTTTGCAGGCACGCAACTTGCGTAAAGAGTTTGGCGGACTGGTGGCAGTAGATGATGTCAGTCTGGATGTGGCCCCCGGTACCGTGCATTCTATCATCGGGCCGAATGGCGCGGGCAAAACAACGTTGTTTAACTTGCTCACCGGTCAGTATAAGCCCACCAGGGGGCAAGTCTTCTTCAAGGGACAGGACATTACGCATGTCGCGCTGCACCGCCGGGCGCACCTAGGGATGGGACGTTCCTTCCAGATCACCAATATCTTCCCAAATCTGACTGTGCTGGAAAATGTGCGACTGGCAGCCCAGGCCCTCAATCGCTCGCAGTTTAACTTCTTCCGCCGGGCTGATTCTTTTAAAGACCTCGTAACTCGTGCTTATGAAGTCATCGAATTGGTTGGGCTGCGCGAGCTGGCGTTGTCGCCGGCGACTGTGCTGCCACATGGTGGCAAGCGGAAGTTAGAGCTGGCGATCTTGCTGGTTGCTGACCCAGAGCTTTTGTTATTGGATGAACCCACCGCTGGCATGGCTTCGGAACAAGTCCCGGAACTCATCAAAACCATAGACACCATTCGCCAAAAGGGGAATAAGACGGTCATCCTGGTCGAACACAATATGAACGTGGTGATGAACATCTCGCACCGGATTACGGTAATGAACCTGGGCAAACTGCTTGCTGAAGGCTCCCCGGCTGAAATCTCAGCTGATAAGACCGTGCAAAATGTGTATCTGGGCGGATTGTACGGCGATGCTATAGAAGGAACCCGGCATGAGTGACAATATTCTGGAAGTGCGCGGCATCCATACCTTTATCGGCCAGTTTCATATCCTTGAAGGGGTTAATGTGTCGGTGCCGCGCAGCAGTATTACCGTGTTACTGGGGCGTAATGGCGCTGGCAAAACCACAACCCTGCGCAGCGTGCTGGGCCTGACCCCACCTCGACAGGGTGAAGTCCTCTTTGACGGGCAGGCTGTCAATGGCAAGCGCCCATACACGATTGCCCAGATGGGGATCGGCTATGTGCCGGAACACCGGGCGATTTTCCGCGATCTATCGGTGCGCGAGAACCTGGAGATTGCCGAGCGACAAAAGGGCGATCTCGAACGGCACATTGATTTCATTTTTGAACTCTTCCCGGATCTCAAACGCTTGATTCATCTTTCTGGTGGTAACCTTTCCGGCGGCCAACAACAGATGCTCTCTATTGCTCGTGCGCTCGTGCCGGAAAACCGGTTGCTGCTGATTGACGAACCGAGCGAGGGGTTAGCGCCGGTGATTATCGAGCAATTGATGGAAGCAATCCGTAAGCTGGCGGCACAAACAACGGTACTGTTGGTCGAACAAAACTTTATCATGGCGAGTCGTCTGGCAGATCAATACACCATTATTGATGACGGGCAGGCCGTTGCTTCTGGTAAGATGCGCGATTTGGTTCAGGACGAGGCGCTCGTCCAGCGATATCTGGGCGTCGCCTGAAGGGGAACGTATGCAACAACAACGAAGCACGCTGCTGATGATCACCGCGCTTTTCCTCGGGCTGCTGGTGTTTAGTTTTCTTACAACCGATGATCTGGGTAGTTTTGGGATCACCATCTTGTCGGGACTCTTCCAGGGAATGCTCCTTTTTCTGGTCGCCTCGGGACTATCCATTATTTTTGGGTTGATGGACATTCTCAATTTCGCACAGGGCGGCTTTTTCATGGTGGGAGCGTATATCACCTTTGCGGTGTTTCATGGTGAAACATTTGCCCAGTTAGACCCCAATCTGCGTTTTCCACTAGCCATTCTTATTGCGACAGCGGCAGGGGGCATTCTGGGCATTATTCTGGAACGTGGCCTGCTGCGCCCGCTGTATGCCCGCCCGATTTTTCAACTTGTGTTGACTTTCGGCGTCGCTATTGTCATTGGCGAAGCGATTAAGGCAATTTGGGGAACAGTAGCCTACAGTTGGTCGCCCCTGACATCATTCGGTATTCACCAGGCCTCATTTTCCCTGTTCGATCAGCAGTTCGGGTTATATCGTCTTTTCGTGATTGGTGTGGGACTGCTGCTGATTGTCTTAATCGCGCTGCTGCTCCAACGCACCCGAATTGGCATCATCATCCGGGCTGGTGTGGAAGACAGTGAAATGGTTGAGGCGCTGGGTATTAATGTGCGAGCGGTGTTTACTCAAGTGTTCATGCTCGGCTGTGCGGTAGCGACCTTCGGCGGGGCGATTGCCGCTCCCTTCCTGGGTGCCTCGTTGGGTATGGGTAACGCCTTCTTATTAGCGGCCATTTCGGTGGTGGTGCTGGGTGGCCTGGGCAGCTATGCCGGGACAGCAGTTGGTAGCCTGCTGGTGGGCCTTGCGATTGCGGTGGTTGCCAAATTCGCATCGCGGCCAGAGATCAATCAAACCGTTTGGTCAAGTATCACCCCGATGATCTTACTGGTGTTGGTGCTGCTGGCGCGTCCCAGCGGCCTCTTCGGTAAAGAAAGGTAGTTGAGAGATGCCTGTATCCTGGCGTCGAACACTGCAAAGTAACTGGTTTCATGTGCTGGTGCTGCTCTTTTTAGTTATGTTCCCGCATCTGGTCGGCTGGATAACCGGGGATAGCCCGTTAGGTGTCGGTGGACGGCCACGCGGTCAGTCAGTATTCTGGCAGCTTATTTTTATAGAATTATTCATCTTTGCGATTCTGGCGATGAGCTATAACCTCATGTTTGGTTTCACTGGCGTGATTTCGTTTGGACACGCGCTTTTCTTCGGGATGGGAGGGTATATCCTGGGATTAGTGCTTGAAAAAACTGGCGCTGCTTCGGAGGTTGGTCTTGCCGCTGGAGTGATAATTGGTATTGTTGTTTGTGGGGTCTTGGGGCTTATCATCGGAGTCGTATCACTGAGACTGCGCGGAGTCTATTTCGCCATTTTTACCCTGGCGGTGGCGGAAATGTTTGCCATTTATATTGGGCGCTGGCCGGTGACCAATGCCGAAGACGGTTTTGTGCTATCGAATCTGCCGGCTTTCCTCAACCCGGCACGAGACCGGTTGACATATTACTATCTCGTCCTGATCTTGATGATCTTTACGTTCTTGTTCATTCGTCGCCTGATCAATTCGCCGACTGGTTCGGTGCTGCTGGCAATCCGTGAAAACGAAAGTCGGGCGCAGTCTATCGGTTACAACACCCTCATTTTCAAGTTACTTTCCATTACGCTCGCTGGAATGATTGCCGCCGGGGCCGGGATGCTTCAGGTTATCCTGACCAAAAAAGTCGGACCAGAGATTTTGACTGTATCATTTACGGTTGATCCCCTACTTATGACGATTATCGGGGGTGTCGGCACGTTCAGCGGGCCGGTTATTGGTGCGTCAGTGCTGCATTTGAGTGAGCGCATCTTTAACCGTGAGTTCATTATTGGCTCTATGAGCATCAATATCGGCCAGAACTGGTCGCTGATCCTGGGCATCGCCTTTATCCTGGTCGTCATGGTCTTTCCGCAGGGAATTGTGGGAACATGGGCGAAGTGGCGAGCCGGGAAAAAGACAACCCTTGAGTAGTGTTTCAAACGAAACTGATTTCTGATACTGACCTGACTCCCGGCAAGTGCCGGGAGTTTTTTTGCTCGTTTGCCCCAATCGCTTTATAATTCCCGTGGAATCCCCTCTGGTTTTGTTATTTTAAAAAGGAGTTTTCTTATGACAGATGATCAATTTGTCCCTGCTTCTAGCGAATGGTATTACCCGTCAGAGTCCATCGTCCAGCAGGCTCACATCCCTGATTATGATACCATCTATAATCAGGCCATGAGTGATGTGGAAGCCTTTTGGGATGAGCGTGCCAAAGCATTAGATTGGTTTTCCCCTTGGAGTCAGGTGGTTGACCGCAGCAATGCCCCCTTTTATAAGTGGTTTATCGGTGCGAAAACCAATATTGCCTATAACGCCCTGGATCGCCACGTCAAGACATGGCGGAAAAATAAGCTTGCGCTCATCTGGGAAGGTGAACCCGGTGATAAGCGCACTTTCTCCTATTGGCGGCTTTGGCAGGAGACTAATAAGTTCGCCAATGTCCTCAAGGGTATGGGTGTCAAAAAGGGTGATCGTGTCACCATTTACATGGGGCGTGTGCCGGAACTCATGATCGCGATGCTGGCCTGCGCGAAAATCGGCGCGATTCATAGTGTCGTCTATGGTGGTTTTTCCGAACAGGCTTTGGCTGATCGTATTGAGGATGCGCAGAGCCGTGTCCTGATTACGGCAGATGGCGCCTGGTTGCGCGGCAATATCGTCCCGCTCAAGCAGATGGCCGACGAAGCAGTACACCGTTCCCCGGTCGTAGAAACCGTGATCGTGCTGAAGCGTACCGGCCAGGAAGTCCAGATGGAGCATGGACGCGACTATTGGTATCACGATCTCATGAGCCTGCCTATCGCTAATTCGCTCTGCGAAAGCGAAGTCATGGACGCAGAAGATCCATTGTTTATCCTGTATACCAGCGGGACAACCGGCAAGCCAAAAGGCGTATTACACACCCATGGCGGTTATCAAGTCTACACGTCAACCACGCTCCAATGGGTATTTGACATTAAAGACGATGATCGCTGGTGGTGCGCCGCCGACCCCGGTTGGATTACCGGCCACAGCTATATTGTGTACGCGCCGCTTATTCTGGGGGCGACCAGCTTTATGTATGAAGGTGCGCCGACCTATCCATACCCTAATCGTTGGTGGAAAATGGTCGAAGAATATGGCATATCGATTCTCTACACCGCGCCCACTGCCATTCGTGGGTTGATGCGTTTTGGCGACGCCTGGCCGAACCGCCACAATCTGAGTAGTCTGCGCCTGTTGGGTTCGGTGGGTGAGCCGATTAATCCCGAAGCCTGGCGCTGGTATTATAAAGTGATCGGCAAGGAACGCTGCCCGATTATGGATACCTGGTGGCAGACCGAAACCGGCGGCTTCATGATTACACCGCTGCCCTCTGTTGCGCTTAAGCCTGGCAGCGCCACCCGTCCATTCCCTGGCATTGAGGTGGACATTGTGGATGAAGCAGGTGTCTCGTGCCCGCCTGGTGTGGACGGTAAACTGGTCATCAAGCAGCCCTGGCCCAGTATGCTGCGCACGGTCTATGGCGATCCTGACCGATATGTTGAGCAGTATTGGAGCGCCTACAAGGAGCAGGGTTGGTATCTGGCAGGGGACTCGGCCCGCCGAGACGAAGATGGTTATATCTGGATTATTGGGCGTATTGACGATGTGATTAAAGTCAGCGGCTACCGGTTGGGTACTGCGGAAATCGAATCTGGATTGGTGAGCCACTCGGCGGTTGCCGAATCTGCCGTCATCGGCATCCCTGACGACATAAAAGGGAACGTGATTTACGCTTACTGCATTCTGGTTTCCGGCGTACAGGCATCTGACGAGCTAGTGGACAAGCTCAAGGATCATATTCGCCATGAAGTTGGGCCGATTGCGATACCCTCTAAAATTGAGTTTGTCGACTCATTGCCGAAGACTCGCTCTGGCAAGATTATGCGGCGGGTGCTGAAAGCAAGGGCGATGGGACAGCCGGAAGGTGATTTAAGTACGCTCGATTCGTAGTTCAGCGAGGAGTGAAATGTGCCGAAGTGGTTCTTGCCCTTCGGCACTTTTTGTTCAGGTGGTCAGTTGAGCGAAAATACGCCCATGTCCTCGTTTTGCACTGGTCCGTTCAACATTGCTTTGAGCAACGTAACCTCCCGGCGGTAAATAGTGCGCAGTTCGACAACCCACCTTTCAGCCTGCGGGTAAGCCAGAAGATTCTGTTTCTGATGTAATGGGATTTGCAGGATGAACGAGGCCAGGTTTGCCAATTTCACCGGGTCGTGAGGGAGTTCGTGCAGATCAAGCTGCGACTCACTGACCTGTGCCAGAATCTCCAGGTAGCGTTGAATCCAGGGGCGTAACTGTCGGCCAGCGTGAATCAGTGCCCCCAGGTTAGGCGTTTGCAGGGGATAAGGCTCTGTCACGCCAATCAGATAGGGACGGTCATGTTTGAGATCAAAGATTTGGAAGCGTTCCACTCCGACTGCCGTGATATTGAGTCGACCCATCGCCAGCGGTTCAACCTGGGTGATCTGTGCTGAACAGCCGATTAAGTGCGGAGTAGCTGTCTCCCCAATTTCTTCACCCTGTTTGATAAGTACTACACCAAACGGGCGATCGGTGCTGGTGCAGAGTCGAATCATCTGTTTGTAGCGTTCCTCAAAGACATGCAGGTTGAGAGGCATTCCAGGAAATAAAACCGTATTGAGCGGGAAAAGGGGTAATTCTTCCATTGAGTTCTCTTACTCAGTTTCTGCCGATCACTAGCCTAGATTGTACCATCAGTAACAAGTAATCCAGGAAACCTTTCGGAATTTTTAAGGTTAGGCCGGCTATTCCTGCTTGAGTGCGATCACCGGTGGTAAATGGGCAGCTCGCAGCGCCGGGTATAGCCCGGCACCCAGCCCGACCAGCGTTGCCAGGGCAATCGCAAAGATTGCCAGTTCGGGGGGGATGATAAGCAGGTTGCCCCCAATCTGTGATGGGTCAATGGGCAGGAAACTGATTGAATCGGGGTTAGATGGGGCATTCAGGATGGCCTGGTTAACCAGGTTTTGCAGAAACAAGGACAGCCCGACTCCGGCAATACCACCTACACTACCGACTAATCCGGCCTCAACCAGGAACACGACCAGCACATCCCGGTCGGTTGCCCCGATTGCCTTCATCAAGCCGATTTCTTTTGTGCGTTCCAGAATTGCCATTGTCATGGTATTAGCAACGCCAAAAGCCGCTACCAGTAGGGCGACACCGCCAACGCCACCGAGCATCAAGCGCATGGTTGTGAAAAAACCGTTGAGTTGATTCAGGAAATCACCAATCCCGCTCGCGGACAATCCCAATCTGCGGATGGCGGTGGCAACATCATTGGTTGCCTCCCGGCTGCTGGTAATCACGGTGATCTGATCGAAGATAAAGGTCTCCATATCCGTTTCCTGGTCAGAGAGCCAGTCATTGTAGCTAATAACATCCTGAATCGGCATAATCACCGTATAATCGTAATCCGTCCCCGCTGCCAGCACGCCACGGACATTCAGGTCTATCCTCCGTACTTCATCCCCTAATGCGTTATATTTCGATAGTTGTAAGCGCGTGCGACTGTTCAACAAATCCACTTCAATTGGTTCATAATTCTCTGCTAGGGGGTCATAAAAGTAGCTGCTTACATACGGCCCAACCAGCACATCGCCGGATTCGAGCGTAAGTTCGCCTTGCTCTATCGCTACGCCCAGATATGGCAACAGGCGTGTATCTATTCCCATAATCTGGGCATATCCCAGATACTTATCGGCCAGCAGTTCGCCACGCTGGAGATTTTTGATCGGAACGACCACCGCGACACCGGGGATTTGCCATAAGGCGCGCACCACCTGTGTATCCAACTGCGGGATATCCATGCTGCTTGGATCGGAGGGGTTAAAATTGCTGTAATTGGGGTATACCTGAAGCTGTGTTAGTCGTTGGTTCTGGCCGATACTCGACTCCGCGGCCTGCTGCAAGCCGAAGGTGAGCGCAATGAGCAAAATGACAGCTGTGGTGCCGACCAGCACACCGCCAGCGGTCATCATCAGGCGGGCTCTTGCCCTTGCCATGTTGCCCACCGCCAACCGCGCCAACTCGAAAAACATTGCTAACTACCTAATCCCAACAGCCCCAACAGCAGCCGCCCTAAGAAATCATCATTATTGTTTGGCTGGACTTCGACAACTGGTGGTTCGAAACCTGTGTCAGGTGTCGGGAAACTGATAACCTGAGTCGGTGGCGCGGCAATCACTTCTGTCTCAAATGTTTGCACGAGTGTACGCGGTTGGTTCAGGTCGTCCAGGTAGTTGATGGTGAGAGTAATGACGAGCGGTCCCTCCGCATCGGCAATCACCGTACTGGATATTGAGATGTCACCGTTAATTTGTAGCGTTCCCAGAAATGTCGTATCGCCGCTGACGACCATGCCGTTTTCCGCCTCAATGATGGCATCGCCCAGGTTGACAACCTTATTGCCGCGATTGGTAATATCCAACAAGATTGGCACCGAGTCGCCAACCATAACACTCGGCGGGATGCCACCTTGCGAGTCAAATTGCAGTTTGGGCGGCACAACTACGACCAGACTGATCGTGAGTTTGTCTTCGGCAGCAGTCCCGTCCGGTTGCTGGTAGCGTAAGGTTACTGGCAAGCTATAAATGCCGCTGTCCAATGTCCCACCTGCGATGAAATCCTGCTGCACCGTGATGCTGCCGCCACCGGCTTCTATCGTACCGACAAACAGTGTCCCTGCTGAGTTCAGGGGAGCGAAATTGGTACTGGCCGTCGTCGTCGTTGAGCGTGAGGTCGAAGTGGCGCTGCCCGACGTTTCTACAGTTCCGAATGTGACCAGCATGTTTGCTGCATCTGCTGTCCCCAGGTTGCTAATCGCGGCGGTCAGGGTGAACTGCTGGCCGGGCATCAAATATTCATTGCCCGTATCGTAAGATGCGATCAGGAGTAGCGGCTCCGGCCTTTCCACCTTTTCAATATCAATCGTCATGCTCCCCGTAACTTGCTGGCTCTCGCCCTCCTGGAGATAGGTCAGGGTAATGGCCTGCGCCTGCGGCCCAGCCTTGGCTTCGGTACTGACCACCAGCGGCAGCTCCACGCTGGCACTCGCTCCAGGCGCGATGTCGCCCATCGGAAAACTGTCACCCTGCGGCCCTGCCAGCAGTACGCCATTATGGTCAACACGAAACAGCACCTGGGACGCGGCTTCATTACCCGTATTCGTGAGCAGAACCGTCACTGTAACAGGTTCGCCGGGCTTGGCTGGGCTGGGATTGACCAGGTAGCGCGAGAGTGTGACCTGCGACGCTTCTGGAACGACCAGGATTGTGACCGGGATTGAGGCGGCAGTGGTATAAATGACGGCCAGTTCGTCGCGGTAGTTCATGTTAATGGCAATCGTATTGGGTCCTGCATTGATGCCAGGTTTTGCGGTTACGCTGATTGTGGCATTAAAGCTGCCCCCCGGCGCGATATTAGGCAGCGTAATGCTGAGTTGTCCATTGGCCGGGACAAATGCGCCGCTCGAATCCACCTGAATAGAGACCCCTTGTGCCACTTTGTTGCCAATATTAATGATTTCCAGAGTCACCGTTGTGCTTTGCCCTGGTTGAATCGTTCCAGGAGTCACTGAATAACTTCGTACCAATAACGATGGTGTGCCAGGAATTGGCGTCGGAATCACAGTTGGTGTCGGGAAAGTTGTCGAGGGGGTCGGTGGCGGCGCGACAACAACCAATGTATTAGGAGACGCTGCTGTGCCCCGTTCCGGGTCAGTGGCTTCGACTGTATACGTGCCAGCAGGTACCGATGCGGGTACAATCGCCGTGAGTGCCGTACTGTTGATAAATGTTGTTGTAATCAGGCCGACGCCAACCACCCGGATGACCGATGATTCGGTGAAGTTTGTGCCAAACACCGATAAGGTGGCCTGCTGCCCGCTGACAATACGGGATGGCTCGGAATGCGTCACCGTGAGTGGTAAAGGCGTTGGGGTTGGGGTTGGCGTATCAGTGATCTGCTGGACGGGTGCTTCCGTTGTCACTTCTGGCTGCGGCTCTTGTGTTTCCTCTTGTGCGATTGCCTGCCAGAATACGCCACCAGCGAAAAGCACCAGCAGCCCAACGAAGATGAATCGAAGTGAGGAGTTACGCAACATGGTTTGCATCCTTCGCGCCTGGCAGCCGGTCATCGTCGACGATGACGCCATCATGTAAGCGCAGCCGCCGATCAGCATAACGAGCAACATTGTCATCGTGGGTGACAACCAGAATGGTTTTGCCATGCCGGTCACATAACCAGCGCAGCATCTCCATAACCGTTTTCCCAGTCTTACTGTCGAGCGCGCCGGTTGGCTCATCCGCCAGAATCAACGGTGGATTGTTAAACAGCGCCCTGGCGATGGCGACACGCTGCTGCTGGCCGCCGGAAAGCTGTGATGGGCGATGGTCAAGACGGGATTCCATCCCCAGAATAGTGAGTAGTTTCAGCGCCCGTTTTTCGCGCTGGTCACGCGGCATGTTCGCAAAAATGCCAGGGAGCGCGACATTTTCGAGGGCGTTCATAGTTGGGACAAGGTGGAATGATTGAAAGACAAAGCCAATGGTCTTCTGCCGGAAATGGGCCAGGTCATCTCCTGCCATTGTATCTATCTGTTGTCCGGCCACGACAATCTCACCCTCGGTTGGGCGGTCTAGCCCCCCCAGTAAGTAGAGTAGGGTGCTTTTGCCAGAACCGCTTGGCCCCATGATCGCCACAAACTCCCCCGACGGAATCCGCACAGTAATCCCATCCAGTGCTGCAATCCACTGCTCGCCCAGGCGGAACACTTTTTGTAGATTCTGTGCCAGGATAATTGGCTGCTGTTCTTGGTCTGCCATCCTCTTTTACCGGAAATAAGCGGTTTCTCGAAAATTAAGGGAATCGGTGATCCGCTGGCGGTGCGTCTCAATCACATCCATTGTGGCGATTTCGGTGGGCGTAAAGTAGCCGGCGTCGGTTGTTTCGTCGCTCAACCTCAGTTCGCCGTCGGTGACTTCGGCCTCAAAATGCATGGCGACAATCTGGACGCGGTTGCCATCCGCATATTCAATCAAAAAATCCGGGCTGGTATATATCCCAACCAGTCGGGAAACGAGTACCTTCAGGCCAGTCTCTTCCCAGAGTTCGCGCACACAGGTTTCTTCAGCATTTTCCCCGGCATCCATCCCCCCGCCGGGCAGACACCAGCGCCCATTATCGCTGCGGCGCGTCATGAGGATTTTCTCGCGCTGTGGGTCAAAAATAACTGCCGAACAACCACAGCGCAGCGTGCCCTGTTTCCCTACTCGTTCCCCCTGAATGATTCTCAGCATACCCTAATTCGCTTCCGTTGTTGCTTCGGGCGTGCCTTCTGGCAAGGTGATAAATGGATTGTCTGCTGGCAACGGCTCTTCAGTAGCATCCCGGTTTTGCATGAACGGTGGAGCATCATTGTTCAGCTCAAACGGGAGTGAACTGTTGTCGCCCATTCCTTGCTCTCCAAATCCTGGTGCGATCAGTTCTGGCAGTGTGCCTGCCGGTTCGGGTGCTCGGATATCTTCTGTCACCACTGGCATCACGACCAGAACAACCATCCAGATCAGGACAACTAGCAGCGCCGCCCACCATTTGCCCGCCAATACTCCGCGCGCACCGCTGTAAAGCAAAATCAGGCTCCATAGCCAGAACAGCGTGAAACGTGATGCTAGTGACAGCACAAAACTCTTTAGAAAAACTGGCATATCCTGGTAGGCCGGCCATTCTGCCAGCAGGCCGGAAAGCCCGGATTGCCCGGATTGCCCGCCCGCAGAAAGATACACTAACTGCAAGATTGCCATTAAGCCAATCGGCACACTTGCCCAGACTGCAATCTGAAAATTAGCCCCTAATCGCGGCGCTTTACCGTTAAAGAGTGATACTTCGCACAGCAGCAGCGATAAGATTAACCAGCCGAGGATCACGCCGCTGGCTGCGATGAGTGCTGTTGTCCAGTTTGCATTTACATCGCCGGTACTACTGGGAACGGTTGAGCCGTTGTTGGTATTTGGGAGCGGAGTATCAAAGCCGGTGCCACTCCCCAACCCCAGATCAGCACCAGGGAATTCGCCGCTATCAAAAAAGGGCGGCAGAGTCGTGTTTGCCGGGACGGTCTGCTCTGCATAGCGCACTGCGCTCAAGCCTACCGCTGTGAGGATCAATATCCCAATCCATAACCACTGGCGTGTTTCAGCCAGCAGCGGCAGTGTCCGAAAGAATATGCCCGGTTGTAGCACAACCATCCATAACTGAGACCATAGGCTTCGCGAACGCAGTCGCTGGCTCAGTTGATTATTATTATTGTGATTATTGACAGGTTGAATCTGGTTCCTAGTCATTGAAGAGCCAGTTATCTCATGTTTACAGAATAATCTATATAGAATCTATCTACTTTAAGGGCATGTTGGCCCTCTATTGCCGGGGGAATAGACCGGATAACTCCAAGTAATACGATCAATACGATCCCCCGCATATTATCGTAGGCCACGCCAGACCTGTCAACAACGATTTGCCTACGGTTAGAAACGCAACATAATCTAAAGACGTTGGAATGCCTCGCTATGTTCCATCTCACTACAAGAACCTTGCGACTCAAATAAAAAGGGCGCGATGCGCTGCGCCCCTTGTAACCCTATCCTGCTGCTTGCCTGCTACCCACTTGCTGCGATGAGTTTTTCCTGCTTCTTGCGCGTCTTCAAGCGTTCTTCGGCATTCAGTATGCGCTTGCGAATACGCAAACTCAGAGGTGTCACCTCCAGCAGTTCATCATCTGCCAGGAATTCAATGTAATCGTCCAGGCTCAGGATGCGTGCCGGCGCCAATCCAGCCACTGTCTCGGTGGGTTTGGCGCGGTGGTTCGTCAGGTGCTTGGCTTTGGCAACGTTGAGGTCCAGGTTGCTGGGGCGGATATGTTCTCCGATGACCATGCCCCCGTAGACTTCAGTTTGTGGCGTAATGAAAAAAGTGCCGCGAGCCTGGGCATTAACCATCGCATAAGCGGTGGCCGTGCCAGTTTCCAGCGCGACCAGGCTGCCGAACTGCCGTCCCGGAAGTTCCCCGGAAATCGGTTCATAACCACAGTGCAGGCTGTGAAGCTGCCCCAACCCGCTGGTAGCACGCAAGAAATGCGAACGGAAACCGAGTAAGCCCCGCGTTGGTACCAGGTAGGTGAGGTAGGTCGTGCCATTCTCACTGTACATATTGGTCATCTTGCCGCGCCGTCCACCGAGCAGTTCGACTACCGTGCCGACCAGGTGATCCGCGATGTCAATGTGGACCTCTTCAATCGGTTCGAGCAGATCGTCGGTTTCCGGGTCTTGCCGGTAGATAACTTCCGGCTTGCTGACTTCAAACTCGTAGCCTTCTCGCCGCATCGTTTCGATCAGAATGCCTAGATGCAGTTCACCGCGTCCGCTGACAATGAAACGGTCAGCCTGCCCGCTTTCAGCTACACGCAGCGCGACATTGCTGCGGGTCTCATCCAGCAAACGCTGCCGCAACCGGCGGGATGTTCCCCACCCGGTTTTGCCCTCGCGCCCGGCAAACGGCGAGGTATTTACGCCGAAGGTCATGCGTACCGTCGGTTCTTCTACGCTGATTGGTGGCAACGCTTCCGTCACTGCGGGATCGGCTATCGTGTCGCTAATGCGGATATCGCCCACGCCGCCAAACGCGATTATGTCCCCGGCTTCGACCAGATTTACATCCTGCCGGTGCAGGTTGTGATAGGTGAACAGGTATTCGATATTGCCGGAAATACGCTCGCCCTGGGCCGTGATTCGCACAACTTCCATACCCCGGCGCAGTACCCCGGATTGCAGCCGCCCGACCCCGATATGCCCCTTGTAGTTGTCGTAATCCAGCGTCGTCACCAGCAGCTTCGCTGGTTCATCCGGGGCGACATGCGGCGCGGGGACTTCCTTGATGATAGTTTCGAACAGGGGCGATAGATTGTCTTCCAGGGTGGTCGCGGTATACCCGGCATGCCCGGCCAGACCAATCGCATAGATGACAGGGAATTCGGCTTGTTCGTCTGTCGCGCCCAATTCTATAAAGAGGTCAAAGGTGTCGTTGAGGGCATCTACAACCTGGGCATGAGGACGGTCAACCTTATTGATGACGACGATAATGCGCAGTCCCAGTGCCAATGCCTTTCTCAGCACGAATCGGGTTTGCGGCATCGGCCCTTCCGCTGCATCTACTAGCAGGAGCGCCCCATCTACCATATTCAGGACCCGCTCAACTTCACCACCAAAATCCGCGTGTCCGGGGGTATCCACAATGTTGATTTTGATGCCGTTCCAGGTCACTGCCGTGTTTTTTGCCAGAATCGTGATGCCACGTTCCCGTTCAAGGTCGTTAGAATCGAGGATACGCTCCCCGGTGGCCGCGCCCTCCCGAAATACTTTGGCTTGTTTCAACATGCCGTCTACGAGCGTGGTTTTGCCGTGGTCAACATGCGCTATAATAGCGATATTGCGAATATCCGAACGTACTTGTGTCACACCCAAACCTCTACAAACTCTGATTAGCGTCGGGCATTGTATCAAAAGAATGCCCTACGCGAATAGAGTGGGTTATTTTCGGAGCATGTTAACACATGGAGTCAGCATATGCCGCGCCTGTTTGAAAAACGAACGGTCATCCCCACGTCAATCGAGAGAATGACCGCTTTTCATAATGCTCCCGGTGCATTTGCCCGGTTGACGCCGCCGCCCATTTTCATGCAGATGATTCATGATAGGCGCACATCCCTGACCGATGGTGAGCTTACATTTCGCCTGTGGTTTGGCCCATTTCCTGTTAAGTGGACGGCGCGGCACGAGGCCGGCCCAACCCCAACTTCTTTTGCAGATCGCCAGATCAGTGGCCCGTTAGAATCATGGTATCACCAGCATATCTTTTCTCAGGTCGAAGGTGGCGTAGAACTCTACGATAAGATCATCTTCGAGCACAAATCCGGCTGGAAGGGACTGCTCACCCGCCTGGTGTTTGATGGCCCGCCGCTGCAAATCCTCTTTCTTTACCGCCACTGGCGCACCCGGCAAGCGTTGGTGAATCGTTCATAGATGCTTGACTATCCCTTAACGCTGCCTGCCAGAAGGCCGCGTATAAAATACCGCCCCAGAAGGATATAGACGATGAGTGTGGGGATAGCGGCCAGGAATGACGCCGCCATCTGTACGTTCCATTCGATAATCTGGCTGCCGGAGAGGTTTTGTAGCGCCACTGTCACCATTGGGGTTTTTTGTGACACCGTGATGGCAAACAGAAACTCATTCCAGATTTGCGTAAACTGCCAGATGATGACCACCACGAAACCCGGCAGCGAAATTGGCAGCACAATATACCGATACAGGCCAAAGAATCCCGCCCCATCAATGGCTCCGGCCTCAAGCATCTCATCCGGGACTTCCGTATAGTAGTTGCGGAAGATCAGCGTGGTAATTGGTAACCCGTATACGACATGTACCATTATCAAACCAGCAATACTGTTGAACAACCCAATGTTATTCAGGAACTCCACCAAAGGGATGAGAATTGCTTGGTAGGGGATGAACATGCCGAAGAGCATCAATGGGAAAATGATATTTGCACCAGGGAACTTCCATTTGGATAGCACATAACCGTTCATTGACCCCATGGCCGCCGAAATCACTGTAGCGGGGACTACCAACACGAGGCTGTTACTCAGCCCCGGCGCAAGTTCCGAAAAAGCCTCCTTGAAGCTTTCCAGCGTGAACGCAGATGGCAATGTCCACATGGTGGAGATGTTCACTTGGTCAATGCTCTTGAAGCTTGTGACCAACACCATATAGACGGGCAGCAAAAAGATTGCAGCAAAAATAAGCAGGACAACGTAAATCAAACCCCGGCTCAGTGTTCGTTCCCAATTCATGGGCGCGATTTTTCGACCTGTTGAGGATTGAGATGTTGAGGTCATCGTTTTGACTCCCCGCGCAGGCTGCTAACAAGATACGGGATAATAACCACCGCGACCATAATCAGCATAATCATAGCGATGGCGGCCCCCTGCCCAAACTCCTGTCCTCTGAAGGTCGTAAAGAACATATTGATGCCTGGCATGTCAATGAACAGGTTATCCCCACCACCCATCACATAGACCAGGTCAAAGATTTTCAGCGAGATATGGCCCAGGATGATGATGGCACTCAACGTAATAGGGGCGAGCAGAGGCAGCACCACATGGCGATATACGCCCAGTTCAGTCGCGCCGTCCACGCGGCAGGCTTCGCGCAGCTCCTCGGAGATGCCGCGCAGCCCGGCAAGATACATTGCCATTGTATAACCGACCATCTGCCAACCCGCTGCCAGCACAAGGGCGAACAACGCCACGTTAAACCCATGCTTTTCTGGACGATCCATGATGTTCAAGCTGGCCGCGCCGCCCACAAGTATCCAGGTGCTGATGAGGATCGCACCTGCCAGGATAAAAGCGCCAATTTGTGTGCGGCGTTTGAGCAGCAGCCACGCGCCAATGACCGCCACCAAGGCTACCACAAACCATGCCACAATCACCGGGAAATCCTGCCAATTGAATTCAAACCAGCGATCTTGGCTGATGAACCAACGAAAGTTTCCAGGTGGCAGGCCGACCAATTCCGGTAGGCGGTTGATACCGCTGGAAGGGTTAAAGAGCCACTTCCATACCACTCCGGTGACGACAAACGAAAGTGCCATCGGGAACAGGAAGATCGTGCGGAAAATCCCTTCTCCCTTGATTTTCTGGTCGATCAGAATTGCCAGCAGCAGACCGATAGCCAGGGAAAAGAAGATAAACATCAGGGTGAAGAATACGGTGTTTACCAGGTCAATGCGAAAACGATTATTCAGCAGGCCGGAAAAAAGGTTTGTATAGTTATCCAATCCGATATATTGGGCTGGCTGCTGGCTGAGCCGCTGCATAGCGTTGGAGTTCGTCAGTGAAGTCCAGCCTGTCCAGCCGATGAAGCCGTAGACAAATATCGCCAGCAGGATGACAGTCGGCATTAACATGGCGATAGCGATTACCCGATCTCTTTTGCTCTGTCCCATAGATATTGCTCCGTAAAAACATCTATCATCTATAAAAAAGCCCTGCGAAGACAACAAGTCAGGCAGGGCTTTGGGATGCCTTAAATCAGAAAAGCAGAGCGGTTAGTTTAGCCGCCAATGCCTGTCTGAAGCGCGAGAACAGCAGCGTTGGCTGCTGCAGATGTCGCGTCACGATCTGCCTGGAAGCTCGCAATGATGCTGGAGAAACCGTTCTGGAAGGCAGGAGCAGCGACTAGGCCATGCGCCAGACTACCGGCGATGGCGTTGCTGGTCCAGTCAGCATATGCGCTCTGGAAGTAAGCATTGTACAGGTCGGGATTGCTGATATCTGCGGTAGTGTTGGCAGGCAGTGAGCCCTTGACCGGGTTAAACAGGTCCTGCGCTTCCGCCGTCCCCAGGAAACTCAGCCACGCTGTCACCGCGCCGGGGTTCGGCGCACCGAGCGGCAGGCCGAAGGTGTCAGAAAGCATCATGAAGACACCTGCTGTGCCGGGGCTGGCTGCCCAGCCGAAGCCCACACCGGGTTCCAGCGCCAGGTCAACCAGGAAGTACCCGGCTGCCCAGTCGCCCATGATATTGAAGGCGGCTTCGCCATTGGCGACACGCTGAGAGGCATCCTGCCAGCTCAGAGCATTCATGTCATCATTGGCGCAGTCCATCACTTTGCCCAGGGTTTCGAAGACGTTGATCACTTCGGGGCTGGTCCATGCAGTAGTGCCGTCCCACAGACCGTTGTAGGCTTCTTCACCCAGCACACCGAGGGCAACGCTTTCCCACAGGTGAATCTGAGTCCAGTTTTCACCAACGGTAATCGGGGTTACGTCTTTTGCCAGCAGTGCCGGGCAGGTTACATTGACAAATTCGTCCCAGCTTGTCGGAACCGTGACGCCCCAATTTTCCAGATTGCCCGGGACGTACCACATCACATTCGAGCGGTGGATGTTGACGGGCACCACATAAATATTGCCGGCGTCATCGGTGATGAGGTCCAGCAGACCCTGCGGGAATTGGTCCATCCAGCCATTGGCTGTATAGATGTCATTCAGCGGCTGCATCAGGCCAGCAGCGACCCACAGTGCGTTGAGTTCCTGCCCGGCATGAACCTGGAAGGTATCCGGGGGGTCTCCACCGAGCATACGAGTAGTCAACACGGCGCGGGCATTCACGCCCGAACCACCGGCGACAGCGGCGTTAATAATGTTGACATTAGGATACATTTCAGAGAAACGAGCGATCAGCGCGTCCAAGCCCGCTGCCTCGCCACCGCCGGTCCACCAGGAGAAAATTTCCAGGTCGCCGGACACATCTTGTGCGGATGCGACTGCGAACAGCGACAGGCTCACCAGCAGTAAGACAAAAAACAGAACTTTCTTATTCATATTGCCTCCAAATAGACTTCAGTGATGGTACAACTCTTTCTATTCGACCAGTGTAATCATATGAAACCATTACACATGAATCACATCAATTTTACAGCCGATTCCGTGCCTGCGCTATAGCTTTTGTCACTATTTTATGACATAAAACCACTTGATTCGCGCCAAAGAACAGACGCGATATAAGCTGGAGTCCGGTTATGGTGGCGCCATCCCAGATCACCGGGCAAGCCGGACTCGGGATGGCGCATTTGAGTATCTAGAACAGCCCAACAATTCTGCCATCTTCGTCAATGTCAACGGCCATCGCTGCCGGTGTCTTGGGCAGGCCGGGCATGGTGGACATTTGTCCGCACAATGGATAGATGAAGCCCGCACCAACCGAGGCGCGCACCTCGCGCACCGGCAGCGTGAAGCCCGTGGGCGCACCCTTGAGTTTCGGATCTGCCGAGAAACTCAGGTGAGTCTTCGCCATGCAGATCGGCAGCCCACCAAAACCATTGTTCTCAAAGGTCTTAATCTGCTGTTCGGCTTCCGGTGAATACTCCACCCCATCAGCCCGGTAAATTTCAGTGGCGATTTTCTCGATCTTTTGCTTGATTGACCATTCCACCGGATAGAGGAACTTGAAGTCATTCGGTTGGTCACAGGCCGTGACGACCATTTCAGCCAGTTCCACTGCGCCCGCGCCGCCGTCTGCCCAATGGTTGGCGACAGCAACACCAACCGCACCGGCAGCTTCGGCGATTTCCCGTACGGCTGCAATTTCGTTGTCTGTATCGGCGCTGAAGACGTTGATCGCCACTACCGGATTCACGCCGAATTTCCGCATGTTTTCCAGGTGACGCACCATATTCGCTGCGCCTTCTTCCACGTCCGCAACATTTTCCGAAGTCAAACCGGGGTCAATCGGTTTGCCGGGGACAATTGTGTACTTTCCGGTATGTGCCTTGAGCGCCCGGATCGTGACGACCAGCACCACTGCGTTCGGCACAATGCCCGACGCCCGGCACTTGATGTCGAAGAATTTCTCCGCGCCGATGTCCGCGCCGAACCCTGACTCGGTGAGCACATAGTCGGCTGTCTTCACAGCGATCATATCGGCGATTACTGATGAGTTGCCGTGCGCGATATTGGCGAAGGGCCCGGCGTGAATCATGGCCGGGGTGTTTTCCAGCGTTTGCATCAGTGTTGGCTTGATCGCATCCCGCATCAGCACCGTAGCGGCGCCGGCAGCCCGCAGGTCTTCAGCTGTGATCGGCTTCTTGTTTTTGTCGTAAGCCACCACCATCCGGCCAATGCGTTGGCGCATGTCTTTCAGGGAGGTTGTCAGCGCCAGAATCGCCATGAGTTCCGATGACACAGTGATGTCAAACCCCGATTGACGCGGCACACCATCCACGCGCCCGCCCAGCCCGATGATGACATTCCGCAGGGCGCGGTCATTCAGGTCGACAACACGCCGCCAGGGGATATTGTGTTGATCCAGGTTCAGGTCGTTGCCATGATACAGGTGGGCATCCACCATCGCCGCGATCAGATTGTGCGCAGCGGTAATGGCGTGAATATCGCCGGTCAGGTGCAGGTTGAAGTTTTCCATCGGCACAATCTGGCTGTAGCCGCCGCCCGCGGCGCCGCCTTTGATGCCGAATGTCGGCCCTTGCGACGGTTGCCGCATGGTGACAACAGCGCGTTTGTTGATGTGCTTCATGGCTTGCCCCAGCCCGACAGTGGTGGTGGACTTGCCTTCGCCCAATGGGGTAGGGGTGATAGCGGTCACATCCACATACTTGGCATTTGGGCGATCCTTGAACCGTTCAATTACGGACAGGTCAATTTTCGCCATATACTTGCCGTAATGTTCCAGGTCGGTGTCCGGGTCCAGGCCCATCTGTTCGGCGATTTTGTTGATGTGTACCAGCTTGGCGCTCTGTGCGATGTCAAGATCGGAAGGAACTGTTTTAGTCATAGAAGGCTTCCTTAAAATATCGTTGATCTCTATTATGCTGTGCGGTAGAAAAGCAAAACGGTCATCAGGTTATTGCATACTGCCCATAGATAACCGTGTCAATGCTGGGCGAAATGCCCACATTACAACAGTACCGGGTTTTCAGGCACTTGACAACTGATTTTCCACACCGTCAGATGGTGACGACTCACGTATTTGTTAACCGCTGCGCTGCTGCCAGCTCTTCCGGTGTGTTGATATTGAGGAAAGATAGTTTGCGGGGATCAAACGGGGCGTATTCGGGTTCGTCAAGGTAGCGGACGCGCACCTGCCCATAAAAACCGATCACCTTGAGGCGATCCGCATCCAGTCGTTCCCGGATAAACGGCAGGCAGGATTTCCGGTAGATGGCGTGCAGCCCCTCCGGGTAGCCCTCTACACGCGGCACGATGACATCATACGGGCCGCCCGCTGCGGCGATCAGCCCGACCATATAGCGCAGCAGGTCAGGGTTGAGGAACGGCATATCACAGGCGATGACCAGCGCATAGTCGTTCGCACTGTGATGAAGTGCGGTGTAAATCCCGCCCAGCGAGCCTTTATCCGGCAGCACATCAGTGTACATGGGTAGTCCGAGGTGGGCGTATTCGGCGGGCTTGTTGGTGATGAGGATGGTTTCGGACTGTCCCAGGTTCGCCACCCGCGCCAGGATATGCTCGATCATCGGCTGACCGAGCAGGTCAACAAACGACTTGTCCGAACCCATCCGGGAGCTTTTCCCTCCGGCGTTAATGGCGATGGTGAAGTCAGTGGTCATAATCCATACTCGCTAAATTCAAGTGCCAGTGTTGGTTTCTGGAAGCCAGTTATTCGGTGTCGGCACTTCCATAATCGTCGGCGCGGCGTTTCCTGGTTCACGATAGGCTAGTCGCGTGCCGTCAGGACTCCAATCGAACGACCACAACGA
The DNA here is from genome assembly GCA_937974245.1 of uncultured Chloroflexota bacterium. GTDB lineage: Bacteria > Chloroflexota > Anaerolineae > Aggregatilineales > Phototrophicaceae > JACKCG01. The sequence goes on from CALJKV010000005.1 coordinate 31,550, forward strand.
ACCCAATTGCGGGATGGCAATTGTCTCGCGCAGTTCCATCGTTTCCATGTCCCAGACTTTGATCGTACCGTCTCGTGAACCGCTTGCCAGTTCCATGCTATATGGCCGCCAGTCTACCTTTCGTATCCCACCTTGATGGATCGGAAATGTACTGATACGTTGATCTTCTGATCGTATGACTTCGCCAGTGGGTGTCGTATCCAAAACCCGCAGGCTTCCGTCATCCGCCCCAATGACCAGATGTATACTGTCAGGTGACCAGATAATGCTAGTCGGCGTCGGATCACCGTAATCGCCGTTTGGATAGATCGTCGGACTTAAGATCAAACCGATCAAGAATTCGTAAGTGCTGGCGCTGATTACCCCGACGTTACTACCTCGAATCGCATCGGCAAAGAATTTACCATCTGGACTCCAGGCGATGTCTTTTTCAATGTCTCCGCCATCAGCCCGGTAGAGAAGCTGCCAGCTTGTCGTATCCCATATCTGTATGATTGGCCCACTGGCCGCCGCAATGTACTGACCATCTGGACTCCAGGTGAGTGCGGATAGCGCCCCCCAGTTGGGTTCTCAAAGGTCAAGATGGCGATAGGCTCGGTCTGACTGTTATCCCAGGGATGTTCCCAGATTTCCAGGCGGCTGTCATTGTCCAGTGCCAGCATCTCCCCGTCAGGACTCCATGCGGGCGCGGCGTAGAGCTTTCGCCCTTCCAGTTGAAACGTGCGGATGGGATTCTCAAGCGCAGTTACATCCAGGATGCGGACGATATTGTCTTGCGTGACAAGCAGCATGTCCCCGCTTGGATGCCACACCGTGAAATTTGTCTCCTCCGGCGGGAGCGGCGTCGCATTCTGCCCGAACGCCTGACCAGAAAGCACAATTAACACTACAACCAGCGCCACCACCCGAAAAAGGAATTTCATGCAGGTTATCCCCTCAATGCACGTATTTGGTCGGTTCTTTGATCGCGCCGCGTTCGTCCAGCGACTCGTTCGCGCCGGGGCGTGCCGGGGCATCCGCTTTCCGCAGTCTGACCGCCGCCATTTTGAAATCGGGAATCTTGGCGCGGGGGTCAATCTTGTTGAGTGTCAGCACGTTCGCCGCCGCCTCCGCGAAGTGGAACGGCAGGAACACCGTCCCCGCCGGGGAGCGCCCCGTCACCATCACCCGGCAGACGATGCTGCCGCGCCGCGAGGTCACCTCGACCCAATCCCCGGAAACCATGCCCAGGTTATGCGCGTCGTCCGGGTGCATCTCTAAGATCGTCTCCGGGAAAGCGTCTTCCAGCTTGGAACGGCGCGTCATCGTGCCGCCATGCCAATGAAACAGCACCCGCCCGGTCGTCAGATGATACGGGTAATCAGTGTCCGGTAATTCGCTCTCTGTGCCGTATTCCAGCGGCCAGAATTTGCCCTTGCCACGCGGGAAGCCGTCTTCGAATAGGTACGGTGTGCCGGGATGGTCTACTGCCGGACACGGCCAATGCACGCCGCCCTCGCGTTCCAGCCGGTCATACGTGATGCCATAAAAATCGGGTGTGACCGCCCGCATTTCCTCCCAGATCGCTTCGGCATTCGCATAGTCAAAACCAGCGCTCTTTTCTACCCCCAGCAGCGTTTCCATCCGCTGCGCCAGGTCGCACGCTATCTGCCAGTCAGGTCGCGACTCGCCAACCGCCGGGAGTGCCTGCCGGATGCGCTGCACACGCCGGTCACTGTTGGTGAACGTGCCGTCTTTCTCGGCAAAGCTCGCTGCGGGCAGAATCACATCGGCCAGTTCCCCGGTCTCGTTCATGAAGATGTCTATGCATACCCGGAAATCCAGCGCCTCCATTGCATGGCGGGCGTGGGCCAGGTTCGGTTCGCTCATCAGTGGGTTTTCGCCCATCACCACCATCGCCCGGATTCTGCCGGTCAGCGCCCCGTCTACCATTTCCGTGACCGTCAGGCCAGGGTCGGGGGAGAGACTCGTATTCCAGGCTTGCTCGAACTTCGCCTGCACGTCCGGGCTGTCCACCCGCTGGTAAGCCGTATAGACATTGGGCAGCCCGCCGCTGTCAGAGCAGCCCTGTACATTGTTCTGGCCGCGCAGGGGATTCAGCCCCGTTCCGGGCTTTCCAGCGTGTCCGGTCATCAGCGCCAGATTAGTCAGAGACAACGTGTTATCCGTCCCGTGCGTACTCTGGCTGATGCCCATGCCCCAGTAAATTGCCGCCCGCCCGGCCTGGGCATACATCCGTGCCGCCTGCCGGATGTCCTCCGCCGGGACGCCGCTGATTTCTTCCGCCCATTCCGGCGTGGAGGTTTCCAGCGACTCGATGTAGTCCTCAAAGCCTTCGGTACGGCTGTTGATAAAGTCCTGGTTGACCAGTTTCTCGGTGACGATCACATGCGCCATCGCCTGGAAAACGGCGACATCTGTTCCCGGCTTCTGTCGCAGCCACAGTGTGGCGAAATCGGTCATTTCGATCTGGCGCGGGTCAATCACGATCAGTTTTGCGCCATTCTGCCGCACCGCTTTTTTCAGAAACAGACTGATAACCGGGTGAGTCTCGGTCGTGTTGCTGCCGGTCACAATGAACGTATCCAGGTGTTCCATTTCCGCGATGCTGTTGCTCATCGCGCTCGAGCCGATAGACAGGGTGAGTCCGGTCACGCTCCCGGCGTGGCACAGGCGGGCGCAGTGGTCCACATTGTTAGTCTTCATCACGGCCCGTATCCATTTCTGGAATACGTAGTTGTCTTCGTTGGTGGACTTGGCACAAGCATACGTCGCCACGCTGTCGCCACCGTTTTCGCGGACGATCTGCGCCAGCTTCTCGCTGACCAGTGTCAGGGCTTCTTCCCAGGTGGCCTCGCGAAATTCGCCGGGGCCGCCGCTGCGGATGAGTGGCTTGGTGATACGGCGGGGGTGGGTGGTGAAGTCCAGCCCAAACCGCCCTTTGACACATAAGTTTCCATAATTCGGGGCGGAATCGAACGGCGCTTCAACGCGGTAAATCATGTTGTCGCGGATTCTTAGATTCATCTGGCAGCCCACACCGCAGTACGGGCACGTGGTGCGGACGGTGCGTTCCGGGGATAGTCGGGATGCGGCGACCATAGCAGAATACTCCCATCTCAAGCAGCAGGATATGGTAAGGTGGACGATAGTTCGTTACTCAGACTATACCACACCTGCCTATGCCGGAGCACAGATGTGCCACCGCTTGTGATACGTTTTTAATTAATGGATTCCTGATAGCTGGCTTCTGGCCGCCGACCGGCAACAGACAGATTTGGTACTGTCAACTGTTTTTCGCTTCTTTGAACAAATGTTTGAACATAAGTTCACCACTGCCAGCCCGTTTTGTAGTATTGTGGAACTGGAACGCCTGTTTTTCTGCCATCTATGGTCTATTGGATAGTTCTCATGCCCCAGCACGACTTTCAACTGCTCTTCCTCAAGACTCAGCGTGTAAGACTCAGTACTACTTTAACCACGTTGCAGCAATTACAGCAATGGAAGCAAAAATTCGCGATGCGGCAAAAATCTCCATTTTTTCCCCTCGTTGGTGTGACCTGAACAGCAATTTATGAGGTAATATGCGGCAAATTCGCCTCCCGATGTGGCAAAATCCCCGGTATAGGTTGCATGAAATCGGGTCACCGCTAAAGCCCGGAATCGAAAATTACCGCCAACATGGTTAGGATTTGTCGGGGCGAGGTCGGCTTCGCCCGGCTCTATAAGCATACGGTAAGGTACTCTACTTAACGCCTACGCGCCTTCTGCTTTCTCCACCTTCACCGCACACACCTTGTATTCTGGAATCTTGGAAACCGGGTCAACCACGTTATTGGTCAGGACGTTGCTCAGCGCCTCGGCAAAGTGGAATGTCATGAACACCAGCCCGGGGCGTGGCCGGTCAAACACACGCGCCCGCGCCGTCACTGATCCGCGCCGGGATACGACTCGAATCCAATCGCCATCAGCTATTCCGAGCTTCTCCGCATCACTCGGATTGATCTCCACGCGCTCCTCTGGCGCGATGAAATTCAGTCCGCTCACCCGCCGGGTCATCGTTCCGGTGTGCCAGTGCTGGAGGATGCGCCCGGTAGTCAGCATGTACGGGTACTCAGTATCCGGCATCTCGACCGCTTCCTGGTGATGGACCGGGCTGAAGTGACCCAGGCCGCGCGAGAACTTGCCCACATGCAGGATCGGCGTGCCGGGATGTTCGGGAGTGGGGCAGGGCCATTGCAGGCCGTCACCCTCTAGTCGCGTGTGATGGATGCCGCCGTAAATCGGAGTCACCTCGGCAATTTCATCCATAATTTGAGACGGGGACTCGTAGTCGAACCCTTTGGCACCCAACCGCCGCGCCAGTTCGCTGAGAATCTGCCAGTCGGGTCGCGTGGAGCCAGGTGGATCGAATGCCCTGCGGATCAATTGCACCCGACGCTCGGTGTTTGTGAATGTGCCCTCTTTCTCGGCGAAGGCCGCCGCCGGTAACACCACATCCGCGAATTCGGTGGTTTCGTTGGGGAAAATGTCCTGCACGACCAGGAATTCCAGTTTCTCCAGGCACTCGTGGATGTGCAGGGAGTTCGGGTCGCTCATGGCGGGATTCTCGCCCATGATGTACATCGCTCGCACCCGCCCGTCGTGGGCTGCGGTCATCATCTCCGTGATCGTCAGTCCGGCTTTTGCAGGAGGCTGCCCGGTTCCATGATACGCCGTGAATTTCTCACGAATCGCGTCATCGGCTACGCTCTGGTAGCCGGGGTACACGTTCGGCAGGCCACCCATGTCACATGCACCCTGCACGTTATTCTGACCGCGCAGTGGATTCACACCGCCGCCCGGCACGCCCATGTTGCCGGTCAGCATCGCCAGGTTAGCGACCGCCAGCACGTTCTGGTGGCCGACGGTGTGCTGTGTGATACCCATAGCATAGAAGATGCTTGCGGGGTGGTTACTGCCATAAATCCGTGCCGCTCGAACCAGGTCATCAATGGGCACACCGGTAATGGCACTGACGCGCTCCGGGGGATACTCCTCGACTGTCGCCCGCCACAGCTCGAAATTCTCGGTCCGCGCAGCGACGAATCCGGCGTCATATAGATTCTCTTGCAGAATGACATACGCCAGCCCATTGAGCAGTGCCAGATCAGTCCCCGCTTTGTGCTGGAGGTGTAGTATGGCGAAGTCGGTCAGTTCAATCCGGCGCGGATCAGCCACGATAAGTTGCGCGCCAAACTTCCGCACCGCCTTCTTGATTTGCAGGCTGAGGACCGGGTGCTGCTCAGTCGTATTGGTCCCGATTGCCAGGATCGCTTTCGATTGCGTAATATCGCCAATCGAGTTGGTCATTGCGCCGCTGCCGAAGGCCTGCACGAGGCCTGTGACTGTGCTGCTGTGTCACAATCTGGCGCAGTGATCGATATTGTGCGTCCCGATAACTTGGCGGGCCAGCGTCTGCATCACATAATTTTCCTCGTTGGTGCATTTTGCACTTGCGAAGAATGCGAAGGCATCAGGTCCGCTTTCCGCCTTGATAGCCGCGAACTTCGCCGTGATGGTATCCAGCGCCTCGTCCCAGGTCGCTTCTTCAAGCCAGCCATTGCGCCGGATCAGGGGTGTCTTCAACCGGTCGGGATGCCACAGGAACTCGTGCCCAAAGCGACCTTTCACGCACAGATTTCCGTGATTGGTTGGCGCTTCGTAGGGTGCGCTAACCCGGTAGACCATGTGTTCTTTGATATGCAAATCCATCTGGCAGCCAACACCACAGTACGGGCAGGTGGTGCGGACGATGTGTTCAGGTTTAAGTACCGCGACCATAACAGGCACTTTCTCTAAAACGATGACTATTTTTAGCGCAGAATTCTGCATCAACTATAACATAATCGCCCATCTTGGCTCAAATGTTTGGTCTGCATGGGGTGCAATCAGTTTATCGGAAAATATCTGACTAACGGCACCAGGCTGGAAGACGTTTTATTATCTGCTGCAAATCAGGGGCATGATAAAATCTCCTTGCCAGAAGTCCATGCAAGGCAGTGCGTTATTGCTATAATGAAATTGACTGTTCGTTGAGCTTTTATGAGGATAAACGATGAGCGTGGATCATGATCCATCTTCGCCAGCCCCTGCCCAGCCGATGGTAAAACCGGCCACCTGGGAGGCTCTGCGTGGTGGGTTGATGACAGGTCTGTTCTGTCTAGGGGTATTTGGTCTGGGAATGGTGATGTGGATTTGGGGGATGGACTCACTGGTCGGCAGTGGATCGCATAGAACACAGGATAATGCTTTCATGATTTTACTCGCATCTCCTCTGATGCTGCCTGCCGCTCTTTATTTCTTTTACACGACCGGGCGCGATTGGCGGCGCAGCACTCGTTTTCGTCAGGGTAAGCAGCAGGGTGAGGGGGTTATCACCCATCTTTGGATAGACAGAGGCAACCGTCGCAGGTTGTACCGGGTGGGATTCCAATATGGGGATGGTCACAGCGCATATCAGGACGTAGGTAAAAGGCGTTATGATAGGCTGGCTGTGGGGGATAAGGTGCAGGTGGTTTACCTTCCGGAAAGTCCCCAATTAGGATATTTTGAACCAGACAGACGCAAATCGAAACGTAAAAATGCCGAGGTTAAGTGATGCAGGTTATCCCAGGAATCAAAGGCGAGAGAAGCGCAGTCGTGACGCTGGAATTGACGGCGCGACACATGGGTAGCGGTGGGCTAGACGTTTACGCCACGCCTGCCATGATCGCACTGATGGAAGCGGCGGCAGTGGCCGCGCTTGACCCGTTACTGCCGGAAGTGCAGGGGAGTGTGGGCGTCGCGCTGGATGTGAAGCATCTGGCGGCGACTCCGCTCGGTCTCACGGTTCGCGCCGAGGCCGAAGTTACCGCAGTGGATGGCAAACGGGTGACATTTACCGTGCAGGCGTGGGATGACCGCGAGTTGATCGGAGAAGGGACTCATACCCGCTACATCATTGACACAGCCCGGTTCATGGAGCGGGTGAGTGCGAAATCGGCCTGATGGTAATGTATCACGGCCTTACGATGGTAAAGTCTTCACCGCCGCCAGCAAATCGCTCAATACGGTATACTCAACTACCGCATCCCCTTGAATCAGTCGCCATTTAGGTGGGGTAGTATCCACCGCCTCAATACGGGCTAAAGCCGGGCCGCCATTCGTCGTGATAGCGTATCCAGTTCGCTCCAGCGCGCGCCGCGCCCAAATCCCGGCTAATCCGCCACCGATCAGCGCAATAGTTCCCCGGTGGGCATCTTGCACGGTGAATGTGCCGCTGTGCAAATCAAAAGCAACGCCGCTGCTGCGAAATGCACGCGCTAATGCACCGCTGAGTACCAGGTCCTCTGGGGCGCCGGTATGCAGCGTGCCGTCGCCAGGCATCAACCACAATCGATCCGCCAGCCTCAGCGCAAGGTCAAGATCATGTGTGGAGAGCAGTACTGCTCGCCCGGTTTCCCATGCCAACCGCCGCAGTAATCGCATGATTTCAACACGGCGGGGCAGGTCAAGGAAGGCGGTTGGCTCGTCCAGAATGATGAGCGACGGTTCTTGTGCCAGGGCGCGGGCGATCATGACTTTTTGCCGTTCACCATCACTGAGTTCGTTCACCGGGCGTTTAGCGAGTTCGACCGCACCGACAGCCTCAATCGCCCAGCGGATGATTGTTTCATCTTTGGCAGACAGCCGGCCCGACCAATCGGTATATGGATGCCGCCCTAAAGCCACGAGTTCATAGGCGGAAAACATGCCGGCCTGCACCTGCTCGGTGAGGACAATGCTCAGGCGTTTTGCTCGTTCAATCGGGGATAACGTATGAATCTCGTCCCCGGCCAGCAGCACCCGCCCGGCCAGCGGTTTTTGCATCCCCGCCAGAGTCCGCAGCAATGTGGATTTGCCCGCGCCGTTCGGCCCAATCAGGCACGCCAGTTCCCCCGCGTGCAGGGTAATATGAATGTCCCCGGCAATCGTGCGTGCCGGTTTGCGGGGTGGGGTATAACCCACTGCGAGGTCTTGAGTGGCAAGTGTCGTCCCAGTCATGATGTAAACGATGCCCTTACACTCCGCTGACGCAGGATTACCCAGATCACCACCGGTGCGCCGACCAGCGCCATGACCGCATTCAGCGGCAGCACGATCTGGCTGCCCGGCATGTGCGCGATCAAGTCAACAATCAGCGCGATGGCTGCCCCCATCAGTCCCACTGCTGGAATCAACAATCTGTGATCGGAAGTGTTAAGCAGCCCCCGGCTCAAGTGTGGCACAGCGATGCCGAGAAATCCAATCGGGCCGCAAAACGCCGTCACCACGCCTGCCAGTAGCGCCGTACTTAAGACGATCCATCCACGCGCCCGGCGGATGTTCAGCCCCAAACTGGCGGCATAGGCATCCCCCAGCAGCAACGCATTGAGGGGTTTCGCTAGCAGGTAGGCCAGCACCAGCCCGATGAGTACCATTGGGGCGAAAATGCTCATCTGATTCCAGGTGACGCCGCCAAAACTGCCGAATGTCCAGTTGACATAGGCTTGCACACGCTCGGCGAGGCTAAAGTGCAGCAGCAGACTCACGATGGAGCTAACCGCGTAGCCGAACATTAGCCCCAGAATGAGAAGTGTGACACTGCTTTCCACCCGTCGGGCGGCCAGCAGCACCAGTCCCATGACCAGTGCCGAACCCAGACAAGCGGCAAAAGCCAGCCCAAAATCGCCAAACAGCCCGACCCCTGCCAGCATGACCGTGCCGCTTGTGCCGAGTGCAAGGATGACGACGGCGACTCCCAGACTTGCCCCTGAACTCACACCCAGCACATACGGCCCAGCTAATGGGTTGCGGAAGAGGGTTTGCATTTGTAATCCGCTCACGGCCAGTGCCGCCCCAGAAAGCACAGCGGCTAGCGCTTTCGGCAGGCGAAAATCCTGAATAATAGTCGTCCAGGTAGTTTTTGCTGGTTCGACTCCCGTCAGCACCTTAATAACATCTCCCAATGGAATATTTACCGAGCCGGTGGCGATACTCAACAGGAAAGCACTGACCAGCAATACGACCAGCACGAGCAGGGCGATTCGTCGCCCGCCCAGGCGCGGCCATTTGGCGATTGCGCTGCCGGTTGTGGCTGGCGCAACTGATGCGGTGTAGGTTTGTGTATGTTCCATGGTTTTTGCCTGTCGGTGGGGCGCGAAACGTCACGCCCCACAAACTATCGATTGATCTATTCGTTGCCGGTCGCCAATTGACGGTAGTACACCAGGTCATGGTCAGGCAGGAGTTCCGGGTGGAAAATATTCACTAGGTCGGCAAGGATGATGTCCGGGTTCGCGATTCCTGACTCGAAGTAGTCACTTCCGCCATTGGCGTTCACCCGTGCATTGTTACTGTAAACGAGGCCGCTCTGGAAAGCGCCAAATCGGGCATATCGTTCGTCTTCGGCCAGCGCATCATCCAGACTTCGCCAGAAAAACCCGGCATTGACCCAGTATTTTGCTTCCGCCGCTTGCTCAAAGACCGTTTCAAAATCCAGGAACAGGCTGCCTGTGGAGACATCATCTGCCCACAGATAATCTGCGCCCGCATCGGCCAGCAGTTGCGCCAGGTAGCTCTGGCCGCCGGGCATATACCAGGTATCGTTGTATGGAGTATTCGCAAAGACAGTGGGGCGGTTTTCTGCGGAGGCTGCCAATTGTGCGATCTCCGCATATCGGGCGGCCATTTGGGCGTAATCGTTCTGCGCCACGCCTTCAGTATTGAAGAACAGCGCGATGTACTTGCCCCATTCAGCTTGCCCTAATGGCGAGGTATCCAGGAAATCCGGTACGATAACGGCGGTCAGACCGGCCTGAAGCATAGCAGGGTAGGTAGTGTCGTCTCCACTGAATCGCTGCGTCAGCACCAGTTCCGGCTCCAGATCAATCAGTATTTCCAGGTTGACATCCCCGCTGCCCCCACCGCCAATCTCCGCGATTTCCCCGGTGGCAACCTTATCTATGACGACCTGATTATGGGTGTACGAAGCCGTATCTATCGCGACAAGTCTCCCCAGAACACCCTGACTCGTCAGGTGAGGCAAGAAGCTGGTTGAGAGTGAGACGACAGATTGTGCCGGGATTTCAATAACCTGTGCGTCGGGGTAGCCTTCTGGCGCGGGTGTGCCGCACTGTACCAGTACGTATTGTAGTGGGGTATCTGCGCCGAACCAGGGCGTCGCAATTGTGACAAGTTTGTAGTTGTTGAAGTATTCGACGGTGAAGCCCTCGGTATGGGCCAGTTCGACCTTGTGCGGGAAGTAATCCACTGTCGAATCGTAGGTCAAGACACAGCTATCAGTGAGATTGGTTTCTTGTGCCAGGACTGGCGAACCAAACAGGAATACTGCCAGTATAACCAGCAGAAGAACGGGATACTTCATGGTGTTTTCCTCCAAAGTGAATGACGAACGAGATAGTGGCAGAGGAAAACGCCGGGGTGGAAGGTCCCGGTTGTGAAAATAAAAAGCCCGCTGCGGGGCGGGAATGGGTTCGTAAACTTTTTCCACGCTCGCTTCCCTTTGCACACGAAGGTCAAGCACGAGCAAAAGTACAGGCAGGTGTTCGGACTCTCCGGTTTACACCGGATTACCGTTGCGGGCACAGTGCCGGACTTTCACCGGCTTTCCCAATTATGCGCGTTGCACTCAAACGAACGCACACCTTTACTTTATGCTGATGTTGTTAACGTTCAGAGCATAGCATGTACAGCACATCATGTCAAATACAGTTGACACTGAATTTACCCTGGCAAACTTCCTGCCCGTGAACGATGATTAGCTTTTGAGAAGATATTGTCATGGTGAGAGGAAACCAGCTATGGCGCGGGCTGTCTTAGCACTCGAAGACGGGAACGTTTTCACCGGGGAAGGCTTCGGTGGCGAAGGGGTGGAAACGGGCGAGTTGGTCTTTAACACCTCCATGACCGGCTACCAGGAAATCCTCACCGATCCCTCTTACTACAGGCAGATTGTCACTATGACCGTACCGCATATTGGCAATACTGGTGTTAACCCGGAAGATGTCGAGTCGAACCAGGTATGGGTATCGGGTTTTGTGGTTCGGTCACTCAGCCCGGTGGTGAGCAACTGGCGTGAGCGTGGCACACTGAATGAATACCTGAAAGCCCAGGGTGTAATCGGTATTTCCGAGGTGGCAACACGGGTGCTGGTGCGCCATATCCGTTCCCAGGGGGTGATGCGGGCGGCTATCGCGCACGGGGAAGCCGCGCAGGACCCGGCGGCGCTGGTCGAACTGGCGCGGACTTCGCCCGATATGTCCGGCTGGAATCTGGTGGACGCTGTGACGACTCCCGAACCATATAACTGGACGGAACGCAGCGACCCACAGTGGTATCGTGACCATCACTACGACCCATCCGGCCCGTTAATCGTGGCCTATGACTTTGGCATCAAGCGCAATATCCTGCGACTGCTGACAGATCGTGGTCTACGGGTGACAATTGTCCCGGCACAGACTCCAGCCGCTGACGTGCTGGCGCTGAATCCGGCGGGCGTGTTCCTCAGCAACGGCCCCGGCGACCCGGCAGCCGTGACCTACGCAATTAACAATGTGCGCTATCTGGCGGGCAAGACGCCGATTTTCGGCATCTGCCTGGGACATCAGATTATTGGGCTGGCACTCGGCGGACGCACGGAGAAAATGCGCTTCGGGCATCGCGGTGGCAACCAGCCGGTGAAAAACCTCTTGACGGATGTCGTCGAAATCAGTAGCCACAATCACGGTTTCGCCGTTACGCCGGAAACTGACCTGGGCGGGGCGGAAATCACACACATCAATCTGAACGATCAGACTGTCGAAGGGCTGCGGCATGTTGAGAAGGGCATCTTCAGCGTGCAGTATCACCCGGAAGCCGCGCCCGGCCCGCACGACTCACTCTACCTGTTTGATGCGTTCGTAGATGCGGTGCATAATAGGGTACAGGAAAATGAGTAGATACTTGCTCCCAGGCTTTGCGCGGGACGTGGCAAAGTTGTTTGAGGTCTAGTTTTCTTTGCCACTTGAGAGTTGATAATGGGGATGTGTGGCTGCGGTACGGAGGTGATGGATGATTGAGCTTCTACCAAGACTGAAACAGCACTTTGATACCACTCAGGATAGATTGATTTGTTTCCATCATCTGGGATTTCAATCTGAAGGATGGTTCAAGGGTGAGCTTGTAACGCTTTTTAGCCATCTTCAGCACGATGGTATCATCCAGGAGCTTGATCGAGAGGTGAAAGTCGATGGCGGACGTGTTGATGCAAGGATACGTCTGAACGATACTTATCACTGGATTGAACTCAAACATTGGTTGATCGGCGACCAAAGAGGTGTCTCCTATAACTCCAGTTTCTATTTTACGGATCGTGGCTCCGTCGGAATCACTCATGATGTGGACAAACTAGATACACTTATCGGCCATCATTGGATGTTGCTATTGCTTACGGCTAATCCAGGGTCACAAGAGTGGGAAATAGGTCTTGAGAAATTCAATGATAAATTTGCTCCTCGCTGGGTTCAGTCTCGAACACGACCTGATATGTTCCCAGACACCTATTTTCTAGGGTTGCTTGATCTTGGTTATAACTCCAACGGATAACCAAATCCGCCTCTCGCGTTTCTGAATTGAATTCGCACTTGTCAAATTTGACCGGCTATCTTCGTCACTATTCCCCCGTGAAATCCCGCGCAAAATCAGCGACAATGTGAGCGCCCTTACTGCACCTTTGCATTGACCTGCCGCACAAAATATGAATCGCTCAAACCAGAAAGGTAAACACAACCATGTTGACCGATTCCATTCGTGAATTCCTGAAGAAGCCGCTGTTAGCCCGCATCAGCACCATCGATTCGGAGGGCTACCCCCATACCGTGCCGGTTTGGTTTGATGTGGATGGTGATGACATCATCTTTATCAGCGTGCGCGATACCGCCAAAATCGGCTACATTCAGGCCAACCCCAAAGGCGCGGTGGCGATTGGCGGTGATACCGGTGATGGTGGCGGCTATCTCATCAAAGGGGTAATGACCGTTGAGGAAGACCCCGGTCTGCGTTGGATGAAAAAGGTCACCCGTCGTTATGAATCCGGTGACCAGGCGGAAAAGGACATTGCCGAATGGTCGTCGCTCGATATGATGATTATTCGCCTCAAACCGGCCAAAGTGCTGAAGGTTTGAGCGAAATCCGCCAGAAATCCGTAGTGTTGAACCAGGTGAGTAACCGCCATGCCTAAAAGAACAGACATTCACACTATTATGGTAATTGGCTCCGGCCCGATTGTGATCGGCCAGGGCTGTGAATTTGACTACAGTGGCGTGCAGGCCTGCAAAGTGCTCCGGCGCCAAGGCTACCGCATCGTTCTGGTGAACTCCAACCCGGCCACCATCATGACCGACCCGGAGTTTGCCGACGCGACCTACGTTGAACCCCTCACACCAGAAATCTGTGAACGCATCATCGAAATCGAAAAACCCGATGCGATTCTGCCAACGGTCGGCGGGCAGACAGCGCTCAACCTCGTGCTGGCACTACGGGAGCAGGGCATCCTCGATAAGTACAACATCGAACTCATCGGTGCGTCGGTTGCCAGTATCGAACTGGCCGAAGACCGCCAGTTGTTTAAGGATGCCATGACCGAAATCGGCCTGAAATCCCCGCCGAGTGCCGTCGTTGGCTCTGTAGAAGATGCGTTGCAGGCGGCGGAGATGCTCAATTACCCGGTGCTGGTGCGCCCCTCGTTCACGCTTGGCGGTTCGGGTGGTGGCGTCGCCTATACGCCCGACGAACTGCGCGAGGTGGCCGAACGTGGCCTGAAACTCAGCCCGGTGCATGAAGTCCTGGTGGATTTGAGCCTGCTCGGTTGGAAAGAATACGAACTGGAGGTTATGCGCGACACCAGCGGAAACTTCGTCGTCGTGTGCTCTATCGAAAACCTTGATCCGATGGGTGTGCATACCGGTGATAGTATCACGGTTGCCCCCGTGCAAACGCTGACCGACAAGGAGCTACAGCGTCTGCGTGATATGGCGAAGGCCGTACTGGATCGTGTCGGGCTGGCAACCGGCGGCGCGAATGTGCAGTTCGCCATTAACCCCGATGATGGTGAAGTGTATGTCATCGAGATGAACCCGCGTGTCTCGCGTTCGTCGGCGCTGGCAAGTAAGGCCACCGGCTTCCCGATTGCCAAAATCGCGGCGCTACTGGCGGTGGGCTTCCGCCTGGATGAAATCCCCAACGACATTACCCGTGTGACGCCTGCCAGCTTTGAACCATCATTGGATTACGTCGTCGTGAAGTTTCCGCGCTGGAATTTTGAGAAATTCCGGGGCGTGAACACCGTCCTGGGGCCGCAGATGAAGGCGGTAGGGGAGGTCATGGCGATAGGCCGCACTTTTCCGGAAGCGCTGCAAAAAGCTGTTCGGGCACTCGACATCGGCATGATGGGCTTTGGCTTCAAGCAGGAGAATACTCCACCCGAGGCACTCAGAGTACCCACCGCCCAACGCCTGTTTCAGGTCGCGTCTGCCATGCTAGGGTACACACCCGCAGACGAAATCAGCCAGCAGACCGGCTTTGATCCCTGGTTTGTGCAGCAGATGGCCGATACGCTGCGCCTTCAACAAACTATCGCTGAAAAGCATCTCCTCCTGGATAACCTTGACCGGAATGATTTCACCAAACTCAAACGCTACGGCTACAGCGATGCCCATATCGCGCAGTTATTGAACACGAACGAAGGAGCCGTCCGCGCCCGCCGCGCCGCGCTAGGCGTTGTGCCGAGCTATTACCGGGTGGATACTTGCGCCGCTGAATTTGAGGCACATACTCCCTATCTGTACTCGACCTACGAGCAGGAAGACGAAGCCCAGCCCACACAAAATCATAAAGTGATCGTCCTGGGCGGCGGCCCGAACCGTATCGGCCAGGGGATTGAGTTCGATTACTGCTGCGTCCATGCCTGTTATGCTCTCAAGGACATGGGTTACGAGACGATCATGGTGAACTGCAACCCGGAGACGGTCAGCACCGACTATGACACTGCCGACCGGCTGTACTTTGAGCCGCTCACGGTGGAAGATGTGCTGAATATCATCGAAAAAGAACAGCCCGATGGGGTGCTGGTGCAGTTCGGCGGACAGACCCCGCTGAATATCGCTCAGGGATTACAGGCCGCAGGTGCGCCCATCTGGGGGACTCCGGTGGATACGATTGACCTGGCGGAAGATCGCCAGCGGTTCAACACCCTCATGCGTGATCTGGACATCCGCCAACCTGAAGGCACAACCGCCCGGACTCGTGAAGAGGTCATTGCTGCCGCCAGTGGTATCGGTTACCCGGTGCTGGTGCGTCCCAGCTACGTGTTGGGGGGCAGGGGGATGGCGATCATCTTTGATGAGGCTGGGCTGCTCGAATGGCTGGCCGAAAATACCGATTGGGGCGGGCATCCGGTACTGATCGACCAGTTCCTGGATGACGCCTTTGAGGTGGATGTAGATGCTCTGTGTGATGGCGAACACGTCACCATCGGCGGGATTATGCAGCATATCGAGCAGGCCGGTATCCACAGCGGTGACTCGGCCTGTGTGTTGCCGCCCTACAAAATCAGCCTGTACCATATCGAGATTATCCGCGAACAGACGCGGCGTTTGGGGCTGGCGCTCGGTGTCAAAGGGCTGTTCAACATCCAATTCGCCATTAAGAATGATGTGGTGTACGTGCTGGAAGTCAACCCCCGTGCCAGTCGCACTGTGCCATTTGTTAGCAAAGCCACCGGGCATCCTCTGGCGCGTTATGCCGCGCAGATTGCTGCCGGGAAAACCCTGGCGGAGATTGGTTTTACTGAAGAGCCGCATGTGGACGGATTTTTCGTCAAGGAAGCCGTGCTACCATTCCAGAAGTTCCCTGGCGTGGACGCTCGCCTGACGCCCGAAATGCGCTCAACCGGCGAAGTGATGGGACATGCCGCCAGTTTCGGCCATGCCTTTGTGAAGTCGCAGATTGCGGTTGGCTCGACGCTGCCACAGGATGGAGTCGTGTATATTAGCGTGAATGACTTTGATAAAGGCGCGGTCGTCAAGATCGCCCGTGACTTACATCAGTTAGGCTTTGAACTGGCTGCGTCACACGGGACGGCACGAATGCTGGAACTCGTCGGCTTGCCGGTACAGATCATCAACAAGCCGAGTGAAGGGCGCACCAACATTATTAACGCCATGCGCGAAGGCAGCGTGCATCTCGTCATCAATACGCCGCGCGGCCAACAGGGGCACATGGATGGCGCGTTGATGCGCAGCGCCGCCCACCAGTACGGCATCCCGATTCTGACCACCTTGAGCGCGGCGATGGCTGCCGTCCAGGGAATCCGCTCATTACGGGAAAAACCGCTCACGGTACGCAGTTTGCAGGCACATCACACGCGGTGACATAATCGGGCACAATCGGCAGTACGGACATTCGGGATAAGGTCGAGTTAAATGTCAGAAAGACAAAAAGGGAAAATCCGACTTTCGTCATGGCTAATCTTGTTCACTTTTATTCTGATAATCTATGTAGGTGTGCCTCTGATAAGTATTTGGGCCAGTCGAGAGGTTGTCAAACCACCCGTGTGGCCTACTTACACCCCACGAGAAGTCGGGGCTGTTTGCGAAACTGTTCCCATCCTGGCAACCCATGAATTCTGCACCATGTCTTCAGGGCAGAATGCAGTGGCGCTGAATCAGCTTGTTAATGAGGTTTTTCCAGAGGATCAATCCACATATTCGGATGTCATAACTCATTTGGGTGGCCTGAAGTCAAACTGGGGTGCGGGGAGTGAGTGCGGAAGAGATTTTCACTTTATACTCAACAATTGCCCTGCGCCTCAATTTTGTACTGATGGTACTTTTTATGAGTGTTCGTTTGAATTGCTGGAGGATTTGATTTCTATCCATGTTATTTTTGATATGGCGACGGGGATCGTTTTACATATCTATGTTCCCACTCCGGGTGATTCGTGACACCGCAAATAAGCAATGATTGTGTTCACATTGTTCCCGTATCTATAAAAACCCTTCGTAAAAATCTCACAACCGGGATATAGCCTTAAAAGCGCGAACACCCGCTTCCTTTGGAAAGTTGGCGGGTGTAGACCGCAGTACTCTCAAGTGAGGATATGGCTGTGGGGGCATGATTTTTGCCCCCTTCTACTGTTGTCTAGTCCAACGCAACCCGCAGCGCCGCAGCGACCCGTTCCTGAATCTCCGCTGTGATCTGCGGCCAGATGGGCAGGCTGATGACCGCGCCCGCTGCGCTTTCAGCCTCCGGCAGCGAATAGCCCCAATCCTGGTAAATCGGTAGCCGGTGAATCGGCACGGGATAGTAGACCATTGTCGAAACCCCGGCCTCCGCCAGCCGCGCCTGAACCGTATCGCGCAGGCCATCGGGAATCCGCACTGTGTACTGGTGGTAGACGTGCCGCGCTTCCGGTGTCTCAAAAGGCAGTGTCAGCCCTGGAATAGTGCTGAGCAGGTCGTTATAGCGGTTTGCTGCTGCCCGCCGTCCCTCGCTCCAGCCGTCTACTTTCGGCAGTTTCACGCCTAAAATCGCCGCCTGCATCGTGTCCATCCGCGAGTTATAGCCCACCACCTCATTATGGTACTTCTTGAGCGAGCCATGCACCCGCAGCATCCGCGCCATCGTCGCTACTTCATCATTATTTGTGACAAACATCCCGGCATCGCCATAAGCGCCCAGGTTTTTCGAGGGGAAGAACGAGAACGCCCCTGCGTCGCCAATCGTGCCGAGCTTGCGCCCGCGATGTTCGCCGCTGAAGGCCTGCGCCGTATCTTCCAGCACCTTTAACCCGTACCGTCCGGCCAGTTCCATGATCGTATCCATATCGGCGGACTGTCCGTAAAGGTGTACCGGCATAATCACCTTCGTGCGCTCGGTGATTTTCGCTTCGATCTGCCCGGCATTCAGGTTGAAGGTGCGCGGGTCAATGTCCACAAATACCGGCGTCGCCCCGATGATGCTCACGGCTTCGGCCGTGGCGAAGAAACTGAATGGGGTAGTAATCACTTCAGCGCCCGCGCCAACGCCCAGCGCCCGCAGCCCGATCACCAATGCATCCGTCCCGGAGTTCATGCCGACTGCGTGTTTCACATCCAGGTAGTTGGCAAATTCCGCCTCAAATGCCTTCACCTCTGCACCCATGATGAACTGCCCGGAGCGTAACACCCGCTGGATAGCAGCGTTGATTTCGTCCCAGAGCAGGTCTATTTCCGGCGAAAGATCAAGAACCGGGATATTGGCTTGTTGTGTCGCGTCCATTGTGATTCTATTCCTTCCGCCGGATACTATCCGAGCCGGTTTTCTCATATTTCCTGCCGCATTCCGAGCAGATAGCCCAGGGATCGCCATTAAACGCCAATGTCGCCCCGCATTCGCATACCCAACTCATGATTCGCCCTGGCACGCCGGCGATCAACGCATAAGCCGGAACATCCTTTGTAACCACTGCTCCCGCTGCGACGAAAGCCCACTCGTGAATTGTCACCCCACAGACGACTGTAGCATTTGCGCCGATGCTCGCACCGTATTTGACGAGGGTTTGTGCGTAATCGGTGCTGGTATTGCGGGGGAAGGCCGAACGTGGCGTTTTTACGTTGGTAAACACCATGCTGGGGCCGCAGAAAACATAGTCTTCCAGAATAACCCCTTCATAGAGCGAGACATTGTTCTGGATTTTGACATGATTTCCGATTTTGACGTTGTTTGCCACGAACACATTCTGACCCAGCGAACACCCCGCGCCAATTACTGCGCCGGGCATGACATGGCAGAAGTGCCAGATTTTTGTCTTGTCGCCAATCTGTGCACCGTCATCAATATAGGCCGACTCATGGGCGAAGTAATTCATGATATCTCTCACTTGCTCGTTAGTATTGGGTGCATGTTTGTTTTGTTGGCGGATAATTCCGCCCTACGGATAGTTTGTACCAGCTCAATCGAAGGCCGCGCCGCCTCAATGCTAAAACCATTACCCGCCAGTATTTGTTCATACAGTCGGGTGTGCAGGTCGGTGAATCCTTCGGAAAACTCAATTTCCTCACCGTTCATGGTGATTGAACGCATCGCATATTTGCTGTTTTCCCGATAACTAGCGGGCAGGTCGTTGAAATCAACCGAAAGATACCACCGTACCCGACCCCATTCGAGTTCAATTGCCCCGGCCATTTTGTCCGGCTGGGCCAGATGGACTTCACTTTTTTCTGCCGCGCCGAACAGCCACAGCAGCAGGTCGAAGAAGTGGATGCCGATGTTCATCGCCAACCCTCCGGCCTTCTCTTCCTCACCCTTCCAGGAGGTGTGATACCACTGCCCCCGCCGGGTGATGTAGGTCAGCACAATGTCCTGCCGTTCACGCCGCTGCTGGCTTTCGAGTTTTTCTTTGAGTGCGATGAGTGAGGGGTGCAGCCGTAGTTGCAGCACGGTGTTGATTTTACGTCCGGTTTTTGCCTCAAGCTCCACCAGTGATTGCAAATTCCAGTCGTTGATAACCAGCGGTTTCTCACAAATCGCGTCCGCTCCGACATGCAGCGCCAACCGGATGTGGGTATCGTGCAGATAATTGGGCGAACAGATGCTCACATAATCCACGGGCGGCTCTACATCCTGGAAGCGCAATTTCTCCAGGTGGCGCTCAAAACGCTCGAAAGAAGTAAAAAAATGTGCGTCAGGAAAATAACTGTCGAGAATGCCAACCGAATCGTGCGGGTCCAGCGCCGCTGCCAACGTATTACCAGTATCCCGAATCGCGCGCATATGGCGTGGGGCAACAAACCCCGCCGCACCAATCAAAGCAAAGTTTTTCACATGAACCCCCTGTTTTAAGTGGCGCCTTGTTATCGCTCACCAAGGATGAATAGGAGGCATATTTGCCTCCTGTTCGGCTTATAATCTGGCATTTAGTGTACACAACCCGGCGCACCAGACCAATAGGCAACTGAGACCACCGCCGGTCATGCTGGTCTTAACCGCCGCGCCCTTGTGCCAGTCCTCTTGTCGTCAGATATTGGTAACTTTTCTGGACGGCGGTAGCCTTATCCGTCGCGCAGCGATCCAACTCCACAATCAGCCATTCGGCAGTATTTTCGCCCGCCGCCACTACGCTGGGGATATCCACCACGCCTTCGCCCGCAGCCGTCATTGGCTGGTCCTTCAGGCATGGGCCGTCCTTGATATGGAGCAGGGAGGCGCGTTCACCGAGTTCCCGGATCACATCTGCCGGGTTATGGCCGGCGGTCTGTACCCAGTAGACATCCACCTCAAATTGGATAGTCGGGTCAAGTTCCTGTAGCATAATCCGATAGGGGCACTGCCCATCCACCATTTCATACTCCCACCAGTGGTTATGATAGAACAGGGTCAACCCGTTGGCACGAGCCACTTTGTTGCCTTCATTCAGCCGTTCACAGTGTTGTTTAACCTGGTCTATCGTCTGGAACTCATCGGGCGGGAGGAAAGGCATCACCAATCGGCTGCATTCTAATGCGGCCATCGTGTCCAGCACTTCAGCTTGTGCATCACCCAATGGCAGACCACTGTGTGCGGACACAACTTGGAGTTCTAAAGATCGAAAGAGTTGAGCCGCTTTGCTCACTGTAGTCCCTTTGAATCCGGCAGTTTCAACCCCCAGATAGCCCATTTCTGCTACCTGGCGAATGACACCGTTAAAGTCTTGTTCCAGCGCTTCCCGCAGCGAATAAAGCTGGAGCGCAATTGGTTTTGCCATGATTTGCCCCCTGGAATGCAGTATAATACTTCCCGCCAAGCATAGCACAATTTAAACCAGAAGTCTGGGAACACAATATGACCATCTTCAACCCCGTAGATCATCCACATCGTCGTTTGAATCCGCTCACCGGGGAATATGTCCTGGTCTCTCCCCATCGCACTAAACGCCCCTGGCAGGGTAAGCGGGAAACCCCGCCGCCCGACAATCGCCCTCATTATGATCCTGGCTGTTATCTGTGTCCGGGCAACGTCCGGGCAGGTGGTAATCAGAACCCTGCTTATGCCAATACCTTTGTCTTTAACAATGATTTTTCCGCTTTGTTGCTGGAAATGCCGGAATCGCCGCCGCCCGATCATCCCCTGTTCGTGTTTCAGGCCACGCAGGGTATCTGTCGCGTGATCTGTTTCTCCCCCCGCCATGACCTCACACTTCCGGAGATGCCTCAACCTGATATTCGCGCCGTTGTGGACGTTTGGGCCGGGCAAGTGATGGAACTGGGTGCTAACTATCGCTGGGTTCAGGTTTTCGAAAACAAGGGCGAAATCATGGGTTGCTCTAACCCGCACCCACATGGTCAGGTCTGGGCGACCAACTGGTTACCCAACGAGGTCGCCAAAGAGGAATTCCACCAGCACGCCTACTTCCAGCAGCATAACCATCCGTTGTTGATGGATTACGCCCAACTCGAACTTGAACGCGATGAGCGTATTGTTATTGAGAATGGTGATTGGCTGGTTGTCGTGCCGTATTGGGCTGTGTGGCCGTTTGAGACGTTACTGCTGCCGCGCCGTCATGTGTTGCGTCTGCCGGATTTGAGCGACGCCGAACGCGACTCGCTGGCGGATATCCTCAAGAGGTTTCTCACTCGCTATGACAACCTGTTTAACGTGGCGTTCCCGTATTCGATGGGCTGGCACGGCGCGCCCAATGATACTGCTGATTACACGCACTGGCAGCTTCATGCGCATTTTTACCCTCCGCTGTTGCGTTCCGCGACAGTGAGGAAATTCATGGTCGGTTTTGAGATGTTGGCTGAGAGTCAACGCGACCTGACCGCTGAACAAGCTGCCGCGCGGTTGCGCGAACAGTCCGAAGTGCATTATAAGCAGCAATAACCACAACGGAGTATCGTATCATGTCATTAGAACAACAGGTTGTTCAGGCTTTTCAGCGGCGATTTGGCGCGACTCCGACCATTGTCGTCCGTGCGCCGGGGCGAGTCAATCTGATTGGCGAGCATACCGACTACAACGATGGTTTCGTGCTGCCGATGGCGATAGATCGGGGCATGTGGATTGCCTTGCATCCCCGCCCGGATAAGCAGGTTATCCTTCATTCATTAGATGTTGAAACCCCCGCCGCATTTTCGCTTGATTCGCTGAGCAATACCAGTGCAGGTTGGGCGGAATATGTCAAGGGCGTCGCCTGGGCATTGCAGGATGGCGGCGCTGCACTTTCCGGCTGGGAAGGAGTATGTGCTGGCAATGTACCAATCGGTTCCGGGCTGTCATCGTCCGCTGCTCTTGAACTGTCTATCGCCCGCGCTTTCAGCGTCGTATCCGATATTCCCTGGGACGCCGCGCGAATGGCGAAACTCAGCCAATGGGCGGAAAACCGCTGGGTCGGTGTAAACTGTGGGATCATGGATCAAATGATATCAGCGGCGGGCCAGGCTGATCACGCTTTGTTGATAGATTGCCGTTCGTTGGAAACGCAGTCCGTCCCGCTGCCACCGGAAACAGTGGTCGTCGTGCTGGATACCGCCACCCGGCGTGGGTTGGTGGACTCGGCCTATAATGAACGCCGACAGCAATGCGAAACCGCTGCTCAATTCTTTGGCGTTCCGGCACTGCGCGACGTCACTCTCGAATTGTTCGAGACTCAGTCCGGCGAGCTGGATGATATAACCCGGCGTCGCGCCCGGCATATCATCACGGAAAATGCCCGGACACTCCAGGCGGTGGATGCCATGCGGCGCGGGGATGCGCTTGAACTCGGTTTGTTGATGAACGCCAGCCATACCAGTCTGCGCGACGATTTTGAAGTATCGAGTGATGCGCTTAATACGATCGTAGGATGCGCTCGCCAGGAAAGAGGTTGTTTTGGGTCGCGGATGACGGGGGCGGGTTTTGGTGGGTGCGCAGTGGCCCTGGTTGAGGAGGACGCTATCGAAGCCTTTACGCGGAATGTCAGCGCCAGCTACACCGCAGCATCCGGTTTGTCCCCACAAATTTACGTGAGCCGGGCGGCGGCAGGGGCAGAAGTCATCTGCCAGGGATAACCAGCATTACGATGATTCGGCAGGATCAGATAGCAGGTCGGTGACGATTTTCTGGAACTCGCCAGTTTTCCCTTTTTCCCAGCTGGCGGATACCACGTCGGGTGCCAGTTCTGTGCCCAATTCGTATAGCAGGCGTTCGGCCGTGTCATGCGTCACCTCGTCACTGGTGGGGTGATGGAAAGTCAGTGCCAGTAGTTCTAAGGCCCTACTTTTGCGCCCTTGTTTCATCAGAACCTGGCTGATTTCCACCAGAATATCGAGCGCCAAGGCGACTTCACTGGATTCGGTTGAGAGTCGCAGTGCGGTATACAGGTATTTGCGCCCCCGACTATAGTCGTTGCGCCTGATGCTTAGAATTCCACAGTAACGCAGCGCAGTTGCTTCTGCCCAGCGATCTTTATCCTTGCGGAAACTCTGGCTTTCAATGTTCAGAGTCTCCAGCAGCATATCCAGTTCTCGGTTGCTTTCACCCATGCTCATGAGAAAGTGCTGAAATGCGTCAATAAGGGTTTCGCGCTGCTTGCTCTGGCGGTATTGTTCGAGGGTGCTTTGGAAAGTTTTTTGTGTTTCCGCATATTCACGGATGGTTTCGGCGTGAGTTACCAGCCCGAGGTTTTGCATTGAACCGGCTAAGCCCCATTCGTCACCTGCCTCGCGCGCCATCACTAGGCTCTTCTGGTAGTAACTCTTGGCCGTGTTCAGGTCACCTAATTCATAGGCGGCATCACCCATCCGATTTAAGATCATAATCAGCTCGGCATGGCTGTTTTCGAGCGAACGATAGATCGCGTAGCTGGCTTCGTAGTGCGCCATCGCATCAAGGTACTGATTGAGCGCTGCTGCGACGTCGCCCAGGCTCCGGTATGTGTCGGCCACGCCTCTTTGCTCTCGTAGATTATAGAAAGCCAGCAGATTCTCTTCGTACAGGCGCTGCGCCCTCTGATAGTCGCCCAGGCCGAGGTGTGCTTCGGCGATCTGACGATTGAGGTATACCTCTTTAACCGGAAGCATCCACTTTTTGCCGGGCATACTGGCCTCGGGAATGGGCTGTGAAATTAATCTGAGCGCCCGTTCTAGCCAGGACAGCGCGTCGCGGTATGCGCCTGTCGTTAGCGCATGTTTACCAGCTAGCATGATATATTGCGTTTCTTTTTCGGTATTCCCCGCTTTGCCATAATGCAGCGCCAGCGCAGCCACTTGTTCCGGTTGCGTGGCATTGAGTGCTTCTAATGCCTGGGCGATTTTTCCATGTAGAATCTGCTGTTCTTCTGTGGAGAGGGTGGCGAGAACCCCCTCACGCAGTCTGTCATGGGCAAATCGCCAGTTGTCATCCTGGACATCCAGCACTGCTGCTTCCGAACATACGGTCAGCCAGTGGTTGAGATCTACATTGGGCGCCATTGCGCGTAGGAGCGCAAGGTTGAGTTGGCGACCATAGACCGATGCCGCCTGGAGCACTGGGTAATAGTTTTCGGGGATGTGCTGTAACCGACGCTGGACAATTTTCTGTATACCGCCTGCAAAAACCTGCGCTGGCAGCGTTGCCATGCCAATCTGCTCGAGATTGCCGGCTTCTTCCGCCAATGCACGCACGACCTCAACCAGAAAGAATACGTTGCCCTCGGTTTCGCGTTGCAGCAGGTCAATCACCTGCTCCTGCCGCCCCGATTCTCCCAGCATGGCTTCACTTAATTCTGCAATGCCGCTTTCATTCAGGCGGGATAGCTTTAATACTTGCATATTGGGCAGCAGGGTAGGGAGTTCGGGAGATTCGTCATCGCGGAACGTACCCACAATCAACAGGGGGAGTTCGGTTACAGTCTGTGTCAGACGCTCCAGAATATCCAGGTTATCCTTACTCCAGTGCAGGTCTTCCAGCAGTAATAAAATTGGCTGTTGTTGCTGGCGGAAGATCATCTCAATCGCGGAAACCAGACGTGTACCAGCTATTTTGTAGTCGGTATCAGGGCTTTCCGGCACGGAGCGGTCCAGCAGGGTAGCGATGTCAGGCTCGATGGCTTTAAGGGTGCTGAGGTACGTGTCCTCTAATTCCGTCAGGAGCAGCATCCACCGCACTGCTGGACGCCACAGTGCATTTGGGCTGCCGCCTTCGCTCACGGCCTGTCCCTTGAGAGCCAGTGCCCCTCTAACCAGCGCCAGTGTACGCAGCTCTTCAACCAGTCGGGATTTCCCGACTCCGCTTTCGCCAGTCACCAACCAGGCACTTCCTGCACCATCCAGTGCGTCTTCTAATGCGCTGGTCAGGTATTGGAGTTCTGTATCTCGCCCAACCAGACGAGCGGCCTGCAAGTAACTTTCGCGGATAGCGGCGGTTTCCGCTGGGAGGGGTTGGTGTGTTGCTTCAGTAAAAGCGGCGATCGTCTGGATAGCAGTTGTATAGCGCTCAGCCTGGCTCTTGCTAAGCAAACGCCTCAACACCAGCTGTAAATCCGCATCTACCTCGACTTCTGACATATCCGGTACGACATACAGAATATCATTGATAAGACGTGAAACCGGCTCAATTTGGAATGGGTGGTGTCCGGCGAATAATTCATAAGTCATGACTCCGACCGCGTACAGATCGGCAGCTTCTGTCAGTTCGCCGCCAATCATTACTTCCGGTGCCATGTATGCCAGTGTACCGGCAGTTGTGGTCGAACCGCTGTACTGATCGCTTCCGATAGATACCCCGAAATCCAACACTTTGACTTGATTGTTCGTGACAAGCACATTCTTAGGCTTAAGATCGCGGTGGATGACCCTGCGGCGGTGAAGATAGGCCAGCGCCTGTAACATCTGTACCAGTAGATTAACCTGGTAGTCCAGCGGTTTTCCCTGCCCTGCTTCCAGAATCGTCTGGGCATCTTCAAGCAATTCCATGGTGAAATAAGGCATTCCAGTATCGTCAAAGCCATAATCCAGCACGCTGATAATATTGGGGTGCCGCAGCGACGCCAGCACTTTGAATTCCTGGGCCAGTGCCAGTCGAAAATCAATGATGCTGCTGCCAAGTGTGGTGTCACCAGTCTCCTTTTGTGGCGGAAGCACCCGCTTAAGCGCGATTTGCTGTCCGGTGAGCCGGTCTGTGGCGCGATAAACAGCCCCCATGCCTCCTTCACCTAGGGGGGCATGAAGAAGGTAGCGACGGCCAATTAAGGCGGGAACGGTTTCTTGGGTTGAGTCTGTCATTTTCAGATAAAATTGCTACCTATTTTGCATGTTGCAGGTCGTAAAACAGTTGGTCACCGGGTATCGCACGCAGTACATACCGATCCGCTGGTAATTGTCGGAACGTGTTCACAGAGACAAGGATGCTGCCGACAGCGGCGATGCGCATCGCCTGTTGTGCGCCATGTGCGGCCTCTCCCCATACATCATAATAGTGACCGGTCTCGATCATCCCGGTGGTTAATGGCCCGCTGCCAATCCCGATACGTAAAGTGAGCGGCATCACGCTGAATCGGACACGCTGGGACATCGCTCGGATAGCCAGTGCCACATCGGCGATGATGCCAGCATGTTCCGGGTTCGGTTGTGTTATATCGCTGCTGATCCGGCAGATTCCGGCCAGTGAACGAGTAATTGTCAG
Organism: uncultured Chloroflexota bacterium; assembly: GCA_937974245.1. Classification (GTDB taxonomy): domain Bacteria; phylum Chloroflexota; class Anaerolineae; order Aggregatilineales; family Phototrophicaceae; genus JACKCG01. The sequence goes on from CALJKV010000005.1 coordinate 58,247, forward strand.
GTTCGCATCCTGGGCCAGGTGATAAACATGAACGAAGAATTCGTTCAATACAGTTACGAGTTCTTCCGGTTCGACAGCCCTCGCAATACGGTCGATATCTACAATCTCCATGAGCAGGACACTGGCATCAGCAACGTGCCGTGCTTGGGTCAGAAATGGCGTAGTCCCCTCAGCGGAGTGCTGTTCTAATTGGGCGAGGTGTAGTTGTTGCCAGTCACTCAACCGTTTACGTGCCAGAGATGCATCTACCCGCGCCTTGAGCAGGATCGGATTAAATGGCTTGAACAGATAATCTTCCGCGCCTATCTCGATGCACCGTACGACGCTATTCAGATCGCTGACTGCAGAGATAATGATGACCGGTATATAGGGCAGGGACGAATTTTCTTTCACCCGCTCCAGAACTTCGTAGCCGCTCATCTGGGGCATCATGATATCCAGCAGCATCAAATCTATCGGATAGTTCATCAGACATTCCAATGCCCGGGGGCCGCTTTCGGCCAGAATTACTTCATGTCCATCGCGTTCGAGGCGGCGGGCAAGCATATCCCGGTTCATCTCGTTATCATCAACAATGAGAATCCGTGCTGGTTCAGTCATCCGTATTAACTCTCAATGCCCAGTATACTATTGATCTTTTCGATAAGCTGCATGAACTTCACTGGTTTGGTTTCGTAGTCGTCACACCCGGCCTCCAGGCTGCGTTCCCTGTCCCCGGCCACCGCATGGGCTGTAAGTGCTATAATGGGAATATGGTGCGTTACTGTTGAGGCTTTGATCTCGCGTGTTGCCTGCCATCCATCCTTCACCGGCAGACTCATATCCATCAAAATCAAGTCTGGTTGCTCCTTCAGTGCCGCCGCTACCCCTTGTTCACCATCCGTTGCCGAAAGAACGGTATGCCCACGTTTTTCTAGACGCCGAGAGAGCATATCGAGATTCATCTCGTTATCTTCGATCACCAGAATCCGCGCCATGTGCTATATCATCGCTTTCAACTTACTATAAATACCTTACGCATTATTTTCGTGCGGTCAAGGTAGGTTCATGTTTAGAAAAAAACCAGGTGAGATGTCAATCTCATTGAAACGTATAGGTAATGACCAGATCACGAACTTCTCGCAAGAGCGTGTCGTGACTGCTCCCACCTTTCTGCAAAATGCGTTCTACCTGGCCGTTCAATTGATTGCGTTCCGCGTCGCTCAGGTGCTTGGATGTGATGACAATGACCGGAATATCGCGCCATTTCAAGTGTTTGCGCTTCTCAATGACAAACTGGAATCCATCCATATCGGGCATCATCAAATCCAGCAAAATGATATTGGGTGTCTGCGATGCCATTTGTTCCAGCGCCTTAAAGCCATTAGCCGCTTCCTGAATCTGCCACCCTTCTTTTTCCAAAGCGCGGCACAGTAGTGACCTGGCATCATCGTTATCGTCTACCACCAGGACACGACAGCCCCCTGCCATGCTGTCCTTGGCCTGATGGTATTTGCGGATTAAGTTTACCAGATACTTACGATCAATTGGCTTGGTTAGAAAATCCGAAGCTCCTAATGCAAATCCCATCTGTTTATTATCGGTCATCGTCAGCATCACAACGGGTATGCCGGCTAGTTCCGGGTCGTTTTTCAATGCTTCCAGCACCGCCCATCCATCCATTTCCGGCATCAGCACATCCAGTGTAATCACCGCTGGACGCAGTTCTTTGGCGCGTTTTAAGCCAGCGGCTCCTGTAGCTGCGGTTTCTACTTGAAAGCCTTCGCGTGTCAAATAGCGGGCGACCAGGTCACGCACAGTGGGTTCGTCATCAATGACTAACACCACAATCGTCTCAGCGAGGCGGCGAATTTCCGCTGTGCTGCGGATTCCCTTCATCGTACCACCCATTACGATCGGGGAATGAGTGACTTCTTGCGGCAGCCACACTGTAAAGGTTGAGCCGCGCTCTGCTTCACTTTTGACGTGGATTTCGCCACCCATCATCTGGCAAAACTGCTTACTGATCGCCAGTCCCAAGCCGGTGCCGCCATACTTACGTGTGGTGGATGGATCACCCTGGGTGAATTCCGTAAAAATGCTCTGCAACTGCTCTGGCGTCATACCAATTCCGGTGTCTGATACCTGAAAGACGACCCCTTCAATCTCGTCTCGTACTTCCTGACTCACGTCAAGGGTAATCTGCCCGTTCTTAGTGAACTTGGTCGCGTTACTGAGTAAGTTGAACAGTGTTTGCCGAACTTTTGTCAGGTCGGCGATCATCGCGCCTTGCATGGAGCAGTTGACCACCAGTGTATTGCCGTTCTGGTCTATCAGTGGTTGGATTGTCTGGGTAACGCCAGCCACCATATTCGCCAGATCGAATTTCTCCAGGTAGATGTCACTTTTCCCGGCTTCGATTTTGGATAAATCCAGAATGTTATTGATAAGATCGAGCAGATGATTTCCGGCAGCCTGAATCCGCTTCAAATCCGGTATGAAATCATCATGCGCGGCATCTTCCATATCTTCCTGGAGCAGCTCACTGTACCCGATAATTGCATTCAGCGGTGTGCGCAGTTCATGGCTCATGTTTGCCAGGAACACACTTTTGGCATGGTTCGCCGCTTCCGCCGTTTCCTTCGCCTTTTTGAGTTCTTCTTCTGCACGCTTGCGCTCGGTAATGTCGCGTACCAGTCCGCGAAACCCGGTGACAACCTGCTCGGTATTCATGACCGGGGAGAGCAGGATTTCGACATAACGCTCACCACTGGACTGCGTGCGAATCTCGCACTCAACCGAAACAGATCGCTCTTTTGTTCGATATAGGAGATTGGTTGCCGTGAACAACTTGCTGCTGTTGGTGTCGTCCATAAACTGGCGGTAGCTCTGCCCGATAATGTCGGCCTCGCGGTACGCCAGGACAGCACAAATTGAACTGTTAACAGACGTAAAATGACCCGCCAGATCGACCTCAAAATACCCTTCTCGGATCTGTTCCAGGATGGTGCGGTATTTCTCTTCACTCTCGCGCGACGCACTGCCGCCCTGTACCGTGCCGGATACATTACGAACCATGCCGGTATAAAACACATGCTCATCCATACTGGTCTTCACTAAGGTGAGTTCGGCAGCAGTAATCGTACCGTCGTGCCGTCTGAGTGGTAGGATGTGGGATTCTCCCGTTTCTGCGAGTTGTGCAAATACGGTTTTCCAGGGAGCATCCGGCGCATCACCTACGGGTAATAACGCGGTTATGGGTTGTCCGGCGAGTGCCTGCGCGGATAGCCCAAACAGATTCTCAACCCCAGGGCTGGCGCTGATAATCTGGAGTGTATCCCTGGAAAATATAATAATTCCGTCCATAGTCTCCCTAACGGCATAGTGGAATCATCATCGCGTTCGTACACGATGGTACTCAGTCCATCTCATTATCCCATTAAATTGAGCTGTCCGCATCCAAAAATTTCATAAAAACCTTTTTTGTTTCAATATGCGATACAGATACAGCTCGCAGGCAATTCAAAAGGATACCGCATCATCTGATGTGCTTGTTGGCTGGGGATAAGAGTCTCAAATCAGAAATCCAGCCAGGCGGCATAGTTGGTAATTGCAAAACCAGCCATCTTCGGGCAAACTGAATCTACAGTGGGGTCGCCCTCTTTCAATCTTCAAGTCCTCACGAACTCTCAGGACATTCATGACCGATCACGACTCTGACCTACCGGTAACACCGGATTCCGACGCAGCACACCAGCGCACACCAGCAACAGCCATTATGTTTTGGGAATGTCCCAATTGCGGGCAGTCGTATTTTGGCGAGCAACCGCCCGACCTGTGTGATTATTGCCAGGATTTTACCACCTGGCGGCAGGTGAACCAGAATCGTTCGTGAAGGAGGTGCGTAGTACTGGCCTACTGTCGACCACGCATCCGGGGGTCTAGTACGTCGCGCAGGCCGTCACCCAGTAGATTGAAACCCAATACACCCAGCATAATTGCCAGGCCGGGGTACATAATCAGCCAGGGGGCGATTTCCGCTAGTCCCCGGTTGGAACTGAGCATCAAGCCCCACGATGGCTCGGGTGGTTGTGTTCCCAGCCCGAGGAAACTCAATCCGGCTTCGGTGATGAGCGCCCACGAGAGTGCCAGCGATACTTGTACAATCAGCGGCGCGAGCATGTTGGGCAGAACGTGGCGCAGGAGAATGCGAGTTTCTGGTGCGCCGATACAGCGGGCAGCGGTGACAAATTCCGTCTCCTTGAGCGATAGTACCGGCCCCCGTGCGACTCGCGCAAAGATTGGTGTGTACACAATCGCAATCGCCAGAATAGTGTTTTCCAGCCCTGGTCCCCGAATCGTGACGATCAACAGCGCCAGTAACAGTGACGGAAATGCGAACAGAATATCCATCAGGCGCATCAGCACTGTATCCGGGTTCCCACCCAGATACCCCGCAATGGCGCCGACAAAAGTCCCGGCCAGGGTAGCTATCAATACCGATAAAGTGGCGACCTGAAGTGAATTCGCGCCACCTTTCATAAGGTTACTGGCGACATCTCGCCCGAATTGATCTGTACCTAAAATATAGGCCGGGATTTCACCGGGGGCTTTCAGCCGGTCAAGCGGATGCTGTTCCAGAATAGGGAAGGGGGTTAATTTGAGTAAACCGGCGACGCTGATGAGTACAAACAGTCCCACCAGCGTCACTCCCACCATGCCACTCAGATTGTGCCGGAAGTTCCGCAGGAACTCGCGCAGCGGCCCGCGCTCCAGTTGCTTAATGGGTTGACTTAGAGAAGTGGCTTTATTCATGGCTGGCATAGCTGATTCGCGGGTCTATGGCCGCATAGATCAGGTCTACGGCCAGGTTGACGATGACAAAGTTGATGGCAATGAACAATGTGACACCTTGTACCAGGGCGTATTCGCGCTGTGTGATGGCATTCACCGCCAGTCGCCCAATACCCGGCAGTGAAAAAATCTGCTCAGTGATAAAAGCGCCGCCCAATAGATAGCCAAATTCAACCCCGATCAATGTCACAACCGGAATCAGAGCATTCCGCAAGGCGTGTCGCCGGATCACAACGCGTTCACGCAGCCCCTTGCTGCGTGCCGTCCGCACGTAATCCTCATTCATCACCTCTAACATCGCGGAACGGGTCATCCGCATGACCGAAGCTGAAAACGAGAAACCCATCGTAATCGCCGGGAAGATAAGCTGCTGAATATTCAGCCAGGGGTCTTCAGTGAAACTGGTATAGTTGCCTGAATTGGGCAGAATGCCAAAATACACCGACAGCACATAGATAATCAGTGTACCCAATAGGAAGTTCGGTACGGCCAGCCCCAGCATCGAGAACATCCGTCCAAACAGGTCAATCAGTGAATTGTGACGAATTGCCGAAAGAATGCCAATCGGTATCCCGATACTCAAAGCGATGACGATCGCCATGAAAGCCAGTTCAAGTGTGATCGGAAAATGTTTCATGATAAGGGGCAGCACCGCTGAGCCATGCCGTATTGAAAAACCAAAATTACCTTGAAGGGCATCGCCAAGCCAAACGAAATACTGCTGAATCGGCGGTTGATCCAGCCCGTAATAGGCTTCCAGTGCCGCTCGCTGCTCGGTTGAGAGCATACCGGCCTCGGTGCCGAGCTGCGCAGTGATCTGGTCGCCTGGGATCAAGCGAATTGCAGCAAAAACCAGAATCGAGATGCCGATTAAAGTTGGGATAAATGCGATTAGCCGTTGAGTCAGGTAACGTGTCATTGTAGAGATCAACGGGGGCGGATCTATACCCGCCCCCTTGCTGATACCTGACTAGCGATTAATCTGTGCTGCGTACAGGAAATATAGTGAATCGTTGGCTGTGGGTTCCCACCCGGTGACATACGATTGATGTGCCGTATAGGTGTATGGCGCATACAACCATACCCAGGGCGCTTTTTCCGCGAGTTCCCGTTGCAATTGCGCGAAGATTTCATAACGCGCCGCCGGGTCGGTTTCCACCTGTCCCTGTTTCATCAGGCTGTCCAGCGAATCGTCAATATATCCGGCGACATTCTGGAATCGTGCGTCATACTGCCAGTAACGTGCGTACATCGTGTAGGGATCGGTACGTCCACCATTAAGCGCCACCGCTGCGGAGAAGTCACCTGCCAACCAGCGGTCAACATAGGTGTTAAGTTCGAGCGATTCAATTTCAACAACGATATTGATAGCAGCCAACTGTGCCTGGATGACTTGAGCGATAGCGCTTGCTGTTGGCGGTTCGGCATTTGCTACGATAACCGGTAGTGTGAAACCTGCTTCCATACCGGCAGCTGCCATTAGTTCTTGCGCTCTGGCAACGTCTTGTTGATAGCAGAAAAGGTCGTCCGTCGGCAGCGCGAAACTCGCCATTGTCAACGGCCCGGTGACACGGCCTTCACCTAAAGCTGCCGAGTCCACGATTTCCTGCCGGTTGATGGCGCAGGAAATTGCCTGGCGAACTTCGAGTTTGTCCAGCGGCTCAACAGCGGCCCGCAGTTGCAGTACATTGTAAGAAAGTACCGGCGTGCGATGCAGCGTAACATTCGCATCACCGATCAGCAGGGTAGCGACCAGCGGATCATTCAGATAGGCGAAGTCAATGGTGCCTGCCCGCAGCGCCGCCAGAATCGAGGCTTCATCGGGGATAATGCGGATTTCGATGCCGTCGACATACGGGCCATCACCCCACCACGCTTCGTTGGCGGCCAATACCATCTTCTCTTCTGGTGTCCATTCCGCTAGTTTGAATGGGCCGGTACCAATCGTAACGAGCGCCGGGTCTTCTTTGGCAATTACGTCCGACGAGAGAATGACAGCATTTGTGCTTGCCATCGCGGCCAGCAGTGGCACGTCCGGTTGGGTCAGATTGAAGATAACCGTGTAATCATCCGGCGCATCCATAGATTCGATGCTTGCATAATTGGTCGCTGCAGCCGATGCGACATCCGGGTTCAGCAGACGGGTAAAGGATGCAATGACATCTTCTGCCGTGAAATCTGAGCCGTCGTGGAAAGTGACACCCTGGCGCAGATTCATAGTCAGTTTCAGGCCGTCTTCCGAGAATGACCAGTCGGTAGCCAGTGCCGGAATCAAGTTCAGATCGTTGTCGGTTGTCACCAGTGGCTCATAAATCATGGACAGTGCAGCCAGCGAAACGAATGCGGTCTGTGTGTGCGGGTCGAGTCCGGTGGCATCCACTGCGCGTGCCATAATCAAGGTGTTGTCCTGTGCGGACATAGGTAGCGCAACGCTCAACAACCCCAGCATGACCAGAAGAAATAGGCCTGTGCGTATAGAACGTGACATAATATACAGCTCCTTAAGGAAATAAAAAGATCGGTCTGTAGGGACAACCTGCTTGGTTATGGACGAAACTCTCCTTTTCTATTCCGGTTTCTGGCAATCAGTATCCTGTTAGGCCATCAGCCGCTTTCTGTAAATCAACTCGGTTACATCGGGTAGGACGTAAGCCGGAATTGCGCCAACCTGGTCGAAGCCATGCCGCTGGTAAAACCGTTGTGCATCCATATTAAAGTCGGATACCAGCAAAAATAGATCCTGCCCCGCTTCAAGTGCCTGTCGCTCGACTTCAGCTAACAGTGTGCCGCCAATCCCAAATCGTGTGCAGTCAGGGTGGACGCCAATCAGCCGCAGATACATGCTGCGCCCGAAAGCCCCACCCGGTAAGCACCAGGCGAACCCACAGGCAGGGTATCCTGTCATATCTGTCACCAGCAGGAGGTCCTGGGTCTGTAAGGCTCTTTCAAACTGAGTACTGATTTTATCCACTGTCAGGTTGTACCGCTGCCATAGAGGGATGAGAACCATCCATCCGGTAATCACGGGTATGTCCTTCACTGTCATGAATCGGATGCTGTTGGCGTCCATCAGTGTCTTCCTCAGTTCGTAATGATTTGATTCTAACCGTAATTGTTCATACTGCCAATTGAAATGGATATATCTGACAAAAGGGGTCAGGCGTTTCGCAGTGCCATTGCCAGTTCACGGGCGCGTTGGGGTGCATCCCCGACATACGACTCGGCCACTAATGTCGCTCTTATCGTCTTGGCGGTGAGCAGCGTGTTCAGGGTTTCGTCGGCGCATAGGCTGTCTACCAGCGGGTTTGGCTTTCCCTGGTGCAGCGTTTCCCAGGCGGCCAGGCTGTGTTCTCGGATGATTTCGTGCAGCGCCTGGCGATCCCCGCCTCGCCGTGTCGCTTCCATCAATAGTCTTTCGGTGGCAGCGAAAACGCCGTATCTATCAAGGTTTCGCCGAATAGCCTGGTCATCCAGTCGTAGCCCCACCAGAATCCGGTGCGCTCGAATCAGTAGTTCGTCAGTCGCCAGAAATGCTTCCGGCAGCACCGTCCGCCGGTTGGCCGAATCATCCAGGGTGCGTTCGAGCAAGCTGTGCGCGGCATTGTCCCAGGCTACACGGGGCAGGGTGGCGACATAACGCGCAAGGCTGTCCATATTTTCCGCATGAATCGGGTTGCGTTTGAAAGGCATGGCTGACGACCCGACCTGCCGCTGCCCAAATGGTTCGCTCCATTCTCCAAATGGCGGCGATTGCAGCAACCGCACGTCAAACGCGAACTTATAGAGTGTTAGCGCGAGTCCCGCCAGGGCGTTGAGGATGTCCCAGTCCTGACGGCGCGGATAAGTCTGAGTGGTAATTGTGAACGCATTCAGCCCCAACTTGCTCATAATCTGAGCTTCCATCTCATACGGTGTCATACCTGTGCCGGAGAGCAGATCGGCATACGAGGCTGCGGTCCCAACCGCACCTTTGAATCCTTTGCCGCGAACCTCACTTCTTGTCCGTTGGATGGTTGCATAATCAGCCAGCAAATCCTGGGCGTATCCCGCCAGTCGGTAGCCCACAGTGGTCGGTTCTGCAGGTTGCAGGTGAGTGAAGGCCATACACACATGATCGGCCTCGCGCTCAATCAGACCGGCCAGCACCCGCAGTAAATCACCCAATTTGCCCGTGATAATATCCAGACTTTCGCGCAGGCGCATCGCATCGGCGTTATCCTCGACATCCATGCTCGTCGCGCCCAGGTGGATGATGCCGCCACCAACAGGGCATTGTTCAGCATAAGTACGGACTTCTGCCATCAGGTCATGATGGATTTCCGCTTCAATAGCGTGGGCGTGTTCCAGGTCAATGTCACCCTGGTGGTTGCGTAAATCAGAAGTCTGTTCAGCAGTAACCAACCCGGCGGCCTGCTGGGTTTCGGCCAGTACCACCCAGATTCGTCGCCACAATTGCCGCTTGTAGCCATCCGACCAGATGCGGCGCATTTCTTCCGAGCCGTAACGCCAGGTGAACGGGCTGAGAAAAGTATCGTGGGTGAAGGTGGTCGGCATTGTCATTGCCCTCCTGATTTACCATGAGACGGGGCTGATATTCAGACCATGATTGTATCTCGAAACCAGAGAGGTTTATATGCAAATTAACCACCTTACTCATTTGACAACCTTTCAGGTATGTTATATACCTACGGCAGACTAGAAGACGTTTCCTCGTTGATACGTTCGCACATCCCATTTTTAAGGAGATACAGAGGCGAAATCTATGAACAATCTTTTTCAGCATAAACAGAAAACTATCTTAATTATTGTAGTATTGTTTCTGGGGTTGTTGGTGCTGCTTAGTGTGGCGGTTACCGCGCAAGACATGACTGCACCGGAGAGTGTCACCATCGCCGGAACGGTTCAAAGTGTTCTGGGCTGTCCCGGCGATTGGCAGCCGGAATGCGAAGTAACGCATCTGGCCTATGATGCCACTGATGATGTCTGGCAGGCGAGCTTTGATCTCCCCGCCGGAGACTATGAGTACAAAGCGGCGCTCAATAGTGGTTGGGATGAAAATTACGGCGCGAATGCCGAACCTGGCGGCGGAAATATCGCTCTCTCGCTGGCAGAAGATACCACTGTGACCTTCCTCTATGACCACAAAACACACTGGGTTACGGATACCGTCAACACGGTCATTTACACCGTCCCTGGTAGTTTCCAGAGCGAAATCGGCTGCTCGGACGACTGGCAGCCGGACTGCCTGCGCTCGTGGCTGCAAGACCCGGATGGCAATGGAATCTATAACTTTGCTGCCATCAACATCCCGGCAGGAGAATACGAAGCGAAAGTTGCCGTCAACCAGAGTTGGGATGAAAACTACGGCGCAGGTGGTGAGGCTGGGGGTGCTAATATTCCCTTCACTGTGGGCGGAGACGGCTTTGATGTTAATTTCGGTTACAGCCCATCGCGGCATTTCATCAACATCAAAGTGACCGACCCGAACGCGGTAGTTGCCATTGAAGAACCGCCGGTTGAAGAAGAGGTAACAGGTGGCCTGCCCACGCAGATCCCTGCCGGTAATCCGAATGGCTTCCCTGATCCTGACACCGTGTCTGTTCCTGGTACAATCCAGAGCAAAATCGGTTGTCCGGGCGACTGGCAGCCGGAATGCCAGGCCTCCTACTTGCAATACGATGGCGCGAATGGAATCTGGTCCGCTACATTTGAGATTCCCGCTGGCAACTATGAATACAAAGCGGCGCTGAACGATAGTTGGGATGCCAACTACGGTCTGAATGCCGAAGAACATGGCCCGAATATCCCGCTTGAACTGGCGGAAGACACGGCGGTCACATTCTACTACGACCACCAGACCGGCTGGATTACTGATAACGTCAACAGCATTATCGCCACTGCGCCCGGCAGTTACCAAAGCACGATTGGCTGTCCTGGCGATTGGCAGCCGGAATGTATGCGCTCCTGGCTGCAAGACACTGATGGCGACGGCGTGTATGTCTATACCACCGCATCAATCCCGGCAGGTGACTACGAAGTGAAAGCCGCCATCAACCAGGGTTGGGACGTAAACTTTGGTGTGGATGGCGAAGCGGGTGGGGCAAACATTCCCTTCACCATTCCTGTAGACTTTGCCCTGACTCAGTTCAGTTATGACTCGGCCACCAACGTTCTTACGGTTGTGGTAAATCCCGATGTCACCGGCAGCGCGTTTGTTGGTGGGGCAGGGGCGTCAATACCTGCGCCGGTCGCTGTGGAACAGCCAGAGATGGTGGTTATCCCTGGTACGATCCAGAGTGTTGCTGGCTGCGATGGCGACTGGCAGCCCGATGGTGCCTGTACCGCGCTGACCTATGATGAAGCCGACACGGTATGGCAGGGGGCCTTTGACCTCCCGGCAGGCAGCTATGAATATAAAGTCGCCATCAATGGTGCATGGACGGAAAACTATGGCGGTGCTGCCGATAGCGGCGGCCCGAATATCCCATTGAATCTGGCTGAAGACACTACCGTGAAGTTCTATTACAGCCACGTCACCCATTGGGTAGCTGACAGCGTGGCTGACCTGATCGCCACCGCCCCCGGAAGCTACCAGGCGGCGATTGGCTGCCCCGGCGACTGGCAGCCGGACTGCCTGCGCTCCTGGTTGCAAGACCCAGATGGCGACGGTGTGTACACCTTCATAACGGGTGATATCCCGGCGGGTGACTACGAGGTAAAAGCTGCTATCAACGAAAGCTGGGATGTGAACTACGGTTTGGATGGCGAACCCGGTGGCGCTAATATTCCCTTTAGCGTGCCGGAAGATGGTATGGTGGTCGCTTTTGCCTATAACTCCAGCACCAATATATTGGTTGTCGGGGTTGGCGTGATGCCATCTGTTGGTAAAGTTGCCCTCCCTGATCTGAGCAAAGCCCAGGCGCACTGGGTCACGCGGGATACTATCGCCTGGAATCTGGGCGACATTGAAGAGGGTACAACCTTCGCCTTGCATTATGCGATTGAGGGCGGGCTGACCGTTTCATCATCGGGTATCAACAGCCTGTCCTCTATCCCGCTGACGGTTGATGCCAACGGATTGAGTGATGAAGTTCTGGAGCGTTTCCCGCAGTTAGCCGGATTCACCGCACTCAGAATCAGCGAGGCTGACCTGGGTATCGTGCCGGGCATCCTCAAGGGGCAGTTCGCCGTCAGCAGCAGCGCGGGCGATGCCACATCATTACAAATCCCTGGTGTGCTGGACGACCTGTACACCTATGACGGCCCGTTGGGTGTAACCTATGATGGTGATGTGCCAACCCTTAGTGTATGGGCACCAACGGCCCAGCGCGTCCGCCTTCACCTTTTTGGCGACTCAAACCCCGAAACCGAAGCTCAGATTTTGAACATGACGCTTGATCGCGAATTCGGCGTATGGAGTATTACCGGCGAATCGGACTGGACAGGCAAATTCTACCTGTATGAAGTCAAGGTCTACGCCCCGGCAGCCGAAGCGCTGGTCACGAATCTGGTGACGGATCCCTACAGTTTCAGCCTCTCAATGAACAGCCAGCGCAGTCAGATTGTTGACCTGGCCGATCCCGCGCTTATGCCGGAAGGCTGGAATGAGCTTGTCAAGCCGGAATTAAACGCGCCGGAAGACATCGTAGTCTACGAACTGCATATCCGCGATTTCAGCGCCTTTGATGAAACCGTGCCAGAAGAACATCGCGGTAAGTTCTTGGCTTTCACCGATACCGGTTCAAATGGAATGCAGCATCTGGAAGGGCTGGCGCAGGCTGGGTTGACCCATATCCACCTGCTGCCGAGCTTCGATATTGCGACCATCAACGAAAACTCCGCCCAACGCACCGAGCCGGACTATAACGAACTGGCTCCGCTTTCCGGCGACTCTGACCAGCAACAGGCCATCCTGGGGCCGCTGCGTGATCTGGACGCCTTTAACTGGGGCTACGACCCTTATCACTACACTGTACCGGAAGGCAGCTATGCCACCGATCCCGATGGTTCTGCGCGTATCGTGGAATTCCGCCAGATGGTACAGTCACTCAACCAGGCCGGACTGCGAGTAGTTGTGGATGTGGTGTATAACCACACCAATTCCAGCGGCCAGAGCGAACGCTCCGTGCTGGATCGTATCGTGCCAGGCTACTATCACCGCCTGAACCGCGATGGTCGGGTCGAAACCAGCACCTGTTGCCAGAACACCGCCACCGAGCACAACATGATGGAACGCCTTATGGTGGACTCGGTTGTCACCTGGGCGACGGCCTACAAGGTAGATGCTTTCCGCTTCGACCTCATGGGACACCACATGCTCCGCAACATGGAAGCTGTGCGGGCGGCGCTCGATTCACTCACTATTGAAGCTGATAGGGTGGACGGTTCGCAGGTCTATGTTTATGGTGAAGGCTGGAACTTTGGCGAAGTTGCCAACAACCAGCTCGGCGTGAACGCCACCCAGTTGAATATCGGCGGATTGGGCATTGGTACATTCAATGACCGTCTGCGCGACTCGGTGCGTGGTGGCACACCCTTTGGTGATCGCCAGTTCCAGGGGTTCATCAATGGCCTTTCGATATACCCCAACGGCCTGACTGATGGCACGCCGGAAGAACAGCATGATCGGATGTTGCTATTTGCAGATCGTATTCGTGTTGGGCTGGCGGGCAATCTGCGGGATTACACCTTCACTGGCGTGACAGGCGAGGCTATTACCGGAGCAGATGTGGATTACAACGGCAGCCCCACTGGCTACACGCTCGATCCGCAGGAGAATATTGTCTATATCTCCAAGCACGATAACGAGACCCTGTGGGATATCCTGATTTACAAAGACCTTGACTTGCCGGTGCAAGACCTGGTCCGCATCCAGAATTTGGGTAACAGTATCGTCCTGTTGAGCCAGGGTGTGCCGTTCTTCCAGGCAGGCGACGATATGCTGCGCTCTAAATCGCTGGATCGCGACAGTTATAACTCCGGCGACTGGTTCAACCGTCTTGACTTCACCTATCAGACGAACAACTGGGCAGTAGGTCTGCCGCCAGAGCAGAGCAACGCCGAGCAATACCCGGTTATGCAACCGCTGCTGGCAAAAGCGGGTGTTACCCCGTCTCCGGATGATATCATGAGCGCGGTAATGCACTTCCGTGAGTTCCTGCAAATCCGGTACAGCACCTCGCTGTTCCGTTTGCATACAGCAGATGACGTTCAGGCACGGTTGGCGTTCCTCAATACCGGCCCCGACCAGGTTCCCGGCATGATTGTTATGAGCCTGTCCGACCTGGCGGGCGAGAACCTTGACCCGAACTATGCGATGGTCGTCGTGGTATTCAATGCTACCGACGAGGCACAGAATGTCGTTCAACCCGATTGGGCTGGACAGGCGTTTGAACTGCATCCGGTGCTGGTCAGCTCGCACGACCCTATCGTGACCGCTTCGGCTTTTGACTCCGCTTCCGGGACATTCAGCGTTCCTGCGCGGACAACGGCAGTGTTCGTTCTGCCGGAATAGAGTAAGATAGTGGGGTAGGGGCGGGCGTCTTCGTTCGCCCCTACCATTTGTCAACTTTGCCGGGAACGAACCTGTGCTGAAGCTCGCCAAACATACCCTCTTTACCTGTTCTGCCCTTGTCCTGCTGACCATCGTGTTAATGCCTGTGCAATCACAGGACTTGCTGCCGCCATTGCCTGGCGATGGCGTCCTGCGGCGCATTCAAGTGCCAATCCTCATGTACCACTACGTTAGCGAACTGCCACCGGACGCCGATGTCTACCGGGTGGATTTGACGATTCTCCCGCAGATGTTTCGCGCTCACATGCAGTATCTGCGCGATTCGGGCTATGCAACGATTTCGCTGGATGATCTTGATAATGCTTTATTGTATGGCACACCATTGCCACCGCGTCCTGTTGTCCTGACATTTGATGATGGCTATATTGACCATTACACCCACGTACTGCCCATCTTGCGTGAGTTTGGTTTTACCGGGACATTCTTTATCATCACCGGTCGCGCCGATTCCAACGACCCGGCCTATATGAACTGGAGTCAGATTAGCGAGATAGCCGCTGCTGGCATGACCATCGGTTCACATTCCAAGTCCCATCTCGACTTACGCAACCGGGACTATGATTTCCTCGTATATGAACTCTTAGGCAGCATGGAGAGCCTGGAAGCGCATACCGGTTACCCGGTCACGATCTTTTCGTACCCTGCCGGACGCTATGATGATGCCACCCTAAGCGTCTTACGTGACCTTCCCATCCGACGAGCCGTTACCACGCATTCGGGGATGATTCATACCACCGACAACCGCCTGGAATTGCCACGTATTCGCATCAGTGGCGATACGGGCGTTCCGGGGTTGGCCTACCTGTTGTCAAATGGATAGTCTGTCGGTTTGGGGTAATGCGAGGGAAGTGCTGACCAGGCTGGCCTGGAATCTGAAATCGAATAACCCGCCTATTACCGGCGGGTCATCCTGAAATCGAATTTGTGTTCAATCGGTTTATTCAGGCAGAATCTTGGTGTCAAAGAACATATCCAGCCAGGTCACGAAAATTAACCCGATCGGGACGGACATCACCAGGAAATACATTGTGCCGAAGTCCTCGACAGTGATCCCGGCAGATTCGGGTTTGATAATCGGAAAGCCAACCGTGACGATCAGCCAGCCAACCACGAAGCCCAATACCAATGAAACGACCCAGACAATCAACCGGCGAATGGTTAACGAAGACATTGCAGGTTCTCCAACTAGAAATCAGTGCCATTAATCGGTAAGATTGTAACCATACTGAAGGGGGAGATGCAAGTCTTGTTTTGTATTTCTTGTTCTTCTCTTTGCGGAAAAAGAAGTACCTACCCGGATACGCCCAATTGTGTGCTTTAAGAATGTTGGCGTATCGCCATAAGTTTGCTAAACTTTCACCAACTTCGGATTAAGGTAAAACTCGCTCTTATTCTGGCATCACCTGGCAAGCAATCCACCAATTTTTGTATCAAACTGCCTGTCAACTTATATCAGATGGATTGAGCGGATTATCATTTGGCATTCAGAAAGAGGCCCCTGGATCAATATGGTTGACTTATTCGACAAAATTACAACGGACGCGACTCTGAAACGCGCCAAAGAAGCGGCGGACGCTGGAATATATCCTTACTTCCGCGCTCTGAGTGACAGCGAAGGTTCGACTGCTACCTTTGAAGGCAAAGAGGTCATCATGCTCGGCTCGAATAACTACCTGGGGTTGACTACTGATCCCCGGGTGCGCCAGGCAGCGATTGACGCCATAAAGCGTTACGGAACCAGTGTAACTGGGTCACGCTTCCTCAATGGTACGCTTGAACTCCATCTGGAACTTGACCGGCGTTTGGCGAAGTTTGTAGGTAAAGAAGCGGCACTGGTCTTTTCTACCGGATATCAGACCAACGTGGGAACGATATCAGCTATCCTGAGCCGGGATGATTTTGTCATCGTGGATAAGGATGATCACGCCAGCATTGTAGATGGCTGTATCATGAGCCAGGCGGAAATCAAACGCTTCCGGCATAACAGCATAGATAGCCTGGACAGCGTGTTGAGTAAACTGCCCGCCGAAGCCGGCAAACTGGTAGTGGTGGATGGCGTTTACAGTATGGGTGGGGATATTGCCCCTCTACCGGAAATCGTCGAGGTCTGCCAGAGATACGGCGCACGCATCATGGTAGATGACGCGCATGGCATGGGCGTGACCGGTGCTGGACGTGGTACGGCGGCACACTTTGGCCTGACAGATCAGGTTGACCTGATTATGGGGACTTTCAGTAAGAGCTTTGCGTCGATTGGTGGTTTCATTGCCGGGGATGCCGATGTGATCCACTTTATTCAACACAAGGCACGGGCGCTGATATTCTCGGCGGCGCTGCCTGCACCCAATGCAGCGGCGGCACTGGCGGCGCTCGATATCATGGAAACCGAGACGCACCATGTAGAAAACCTGTGGGATAATGCCGAATTCATGCGGAAAGGCTTTAGTGACCTGGGATATAACACCGGCAACAGTAACACTCCCATTATCCCTGTTATCACCGGTGACGATTTCCGCACCGCATTAGCCTGGTATGCATTGATTCAAGAGGGGGTATACACCAACCCGGTAGTTCCCCCGGCCACGCCTCCCAATGGCGGGCTGCTTCGTACCAGTTATACTGCCACCCAGACCAAAGCGCATCTGAGTCAGGCATTGGAAGCCTTCAAAGCTGTTGGCGAACGCCTCGATCTGATACCGAGCAAGTAAACACCGTTCACCATCTTATAAAGCAACCGGGAGTGCCGTCATGACACTCCCGGTTTTGTTGTATCCTGTTGTTATGACCGTGAAGGCTTTACTTGCCGCGCCCGACTAATCCAGCAAAACGCCGGTGAAGCGGATCGAGCAGACTATAGGCAACTGGTACAACGATCAGCGTGAGTAGGGTGCTGCTGAACAGACCGCCGATCACTACCGTCCCCAGCTCCGAGGCGATAATCGCTCCTTCAGAAAGTCCCACTGCCAACGGGATGAGCGCGATAATCGTTGCCAGCGCCGTCATGATAATCGGACGCAGACGACGGCCACCGGCCTCGGTAAGCGCATCGTTGGTAGACATCTTGCGTTCACGCTGGTTGGCCTGCACCCGGTCAATCAGCACCACAGCATTTGTCACCACGATACCGATCAGCATGAGCATCCCAATCATCGCAGAGATGCCAAGTACACGGTTTGTCAGTGTCAACGCCACTGCCGCGCCTACCGGGGCGACCATGATGCTGAGCATGATGTCGAACCAGTGTACCAGTGACCCGAATGTAATCACCAGGACGATGAACACAATCAGCATAGCGATCAGCATGGCGACAATCAGACTGCCGAAGCCCTGGGTTTGCAATTCACTTTCAAAACCCTGGCTGACCTTGACTCCATCTGGCAGGTCGGGCATAGCTTTGATCGCCTCAAGCGCCTGTCCGGTGACACCGAGCGTGTTCTCCGTCTCCAGTTCACCCGAGTATTGGATTGCAGGTTCACCATCAATACGGATATAGGTCGTAGGGCCATCGCTGCTGGATGCTTCGCTGAGTGTTTCCAGGTTGCTGGTTACATTAGCCAGGCCCTCGACATTGTTGAGCGTTTCAATCACCCGTCCGTTGATGGCCTCAATCTCATCCTGCGGGCCGGAAATCACCAGAGCGAACCCGCCGAAACCCTGGTCACTGAGGGAAGCTGCGGATACCGTCACATTCTCCTTCCCGAAGATGCGTTCGGCTTCAGCACGAATCTGTTGGGTCCATTCGTCCGTTTTATCCTGTGATTCGATACCAATCGTGATGTTGGCGGCATTCTCGCTGACACCACCACCACCCAATACCAGGCTCTCGAGGCTTGCGCCGCCGCCACCCACCGTCGTCAGTAGGATTTTCAGTTGGTCGGCGGGGATGATGCTCTGAATTGCGCCCTCCAGCTCTGTAACCAGCGTATTGGTTTCCAGTATTTTGGTGGAGGAGGGCATCGAGACACTGACCTGAATTTGCGGTTCGCCCAGGCTAGGGATGAAGGTCGTCGGGCGCGACCCAAACAACGCAAACCCAAATATCATACTGGCGATAGCGATCCCCAGTACGATGACGCGGTTACGCCCATTGGCTAAGGCCCAGCGCAGTACCGGTGCATAGGCGCGTTCCAGCCAGCTTTCATGTTCTTCTTCGGAAACATCTTCTTTTCCGATGAACATATACGCCAGTACCGGCACAACTGTAATGGCGACCACAAATGACGACATAAGTGAGTAGGTCACCGCCAGACCGAACGGCAGGAAGAACTCGCCGATAATTCCACCGGTTAAGCCCAGGGGCAGGAAGACGACTACCGTAATCACCGTCGCGGCAAAAATCGCCACCGAAACGTCACGCGTTCCCTGAATGATGGCCTTGCGTTTATCACCCCCCGCCTGAATTTCTCGGAAGATGTTTTCCAGCACCACAATCGAGTCATCTACTACACGCCCGATAGCCACTGTCAGGCCGGAGAGCGTCATGATATTAATCGAGATACTTTCCGGGAACAGTCGCAGGATGAAATTCAGGAACGACGATGTTTCAGCCGACGGCGCTAACCATCCGTGAACCAGCGGGGGAATCCAGTTCATGAAAGCCATCGCCATCGCCAGCGATAGCGGGATGCTGATACCGACAACAAGCGTGCTGCGCCAGGCAGGGTAGGGCAGGTTGCCCGGCCATAGCAAGACCAGCAACCCGGAAATCATACCCAGTAGAAGTAGTACGCGCAGGATGACATCCGCCTGGGCAAATGCTAGCCCCAGGTCGCCGCCAGCTGCATCTGCGCCGGATAATACCACGGCGCCCAGTGCGACAGTGCTCAAAACAAAGAGTGCGATGCCGACGATATTACGCGGTGAACGCGCCCACACCCCGGCACTAAGGAAGATCAGAATAATGATGACTGCGAAGAAACCACCCAGACCACCTTCACGCGCCACGCCAGCAATCGACTCTTCAATGAAGCTGGCCTGCTCAAAGGCCACATTGACATCAATATTCTCATTGGTGGCGTTGATCTCATTGATGACATCATTCACCCGGTGGAAAGCCTCAACCGTGTTGGCGTCGCTGGTCTTGTAAACTGTGAGTACCAGGCTGGGGTTGCCGTTCGCGCGGGTCACAGCTGCCGTTGGCGTGAATGTCTCGCCATTCGATTGCGCCCTGGCTTGCACCGCTTCCGGTAGCTGTGCCAGTACCTCTGGGGTGAGCAGCCGCAGAGCGTCTACTCCCAGGTTATCCAGGAAACCCGGTTCGCGCCCGTTGGCGCTGATATACTGGATTGCTTCATACGACAATCCCCCGAACAGTCCCGGTGCAAAATTACGGCCACCAGCGCTGTTGAAGAAACCATTCATGAACTGGCTGGGAATCCCGGTTTGATCAGAGAAGCGGAAGAGGTCATCGGCGCTGTCCAGTTCAATACCGATGAAATCGCCCACGAACTGCCAATCGGCTGTTAGCGGTGGAGCATTCGGGTCGGCGGGCGGTACATTTGTTGTGTAGAGCGCCGCTAATTTCTGCGCGGCGGAGTTTTGCTCACCGCTGGCAATCGCGGCAACTGTCGCGGTAGTGGCTTCGTCCAGCCCGTTCAGGATATCCTGTGGCAGCAGATTCAGCACATCCGGTGAAAGTTTCGTCAGTACCCCGCTGTCCAGGTTGCTGTAGAAATTCGGTTCTTGCAGTGCCAGATAGCGCACAGTCCCGGTACTGAGGCTGTCAAACAGCCGGACATCGTACCCCGCGAACTGCCCCGGAACGTCAGTATTGATTGTATTCAGGACGCTGGATGCCTGACCGTCGCCAATCGCCAGCAAATCTGCCGCGTTTTTCAGGGGCTTGTCATTGAACTGGGGTTGTTCAGCCAAGGCGCTCCACACATCACCCAGCGTGGGTGCTGCCTGGGGGAGCGTCAGTTGATCGTCGGAGAACAAATCGAACACATCTGCCGACAGGTTTGGAATAAATGTGGGGTCATAATCTGCCAAGAATTTGATGACATCCGGCCCCATAGACTGGATCAGGGCCTTGACATCAATCTGGAAGGGTAGTGAGGGCATCCCAGCTGGTGTCGAGTCGGGGTTGGCAAGCAGCATCATAAAGTTAAACAAATCAGCCGCCCGCAAAGAGGATGCGCCAAACTGTTCTGCCGCGGATTCCGGCAGTTGCAGGTTAATCAGGTCATCTGCCGTATCCAGCGTGACGCCAAACTGAGTCCCCAACAGCAGGAAGAACGGCGGCAGTGCCGGCCCTTCGGGTATATCGCTGACGGCTGTACTATTGTTGAAATTTTCGACCTGTGTGGTTTCCGGGGCAGTGTTTGACTCGACACTCGTATCATTGTTTGCACCGGGGTTATTGGCAGCAGCTTCTTGCCCGATCGCATCGCCAGAGACGAACACGCTAAAACTCGCCAGTGGCAGGTCATCAAAGCTGAAAGTAATCAATTGTGGCTGAGAAATACGCCAGGCTTGCGGTAAATCCACCGGCGCGGGTTCAGCCACTTCTCCGGTAATGCTCTGGGCTAATGCCTTCGCCGCCAGTTCATCGCGGGTGAACCCATCCAGGTTGGCGATGAAGTCTTCCGGAAGCACGGCGAATACATCAGCCGGCATCGCTGCCAGTTGTTCCGCCTCAAAATAATCCACCATCGAGGGTTCAAGCGCCAGCATCCGAGTCACGGTTTCCGGTGTCAGGTCGTTAGTCTGCCCTAACGCGCCAACGATTCGCCCGGAATCATAGAACTGATTAAACACCGCTGAAATGTTGCGGGTCAGTGTTCGCATTTCCCACAAGTCGCGGGCCGTCTGGAAATGATCCAACTGCCAGCTTTCCGGTAGTTCTGGCGGGGTGGTAGGCAGTGTTGTAACCTCAACAGCTTGCAGTGTTTCAACCGCGCTTGTGTCCAGAGCATCCAGCCCCACTTTCGGCGCGACAACCGTCCATACTTCGGGCGAAAGTTGTAGCAGCAAACTGGCCGCCTGGGTTTCAACTGGTTGTGTGACCGCCGCAAGTCCATCACCATCTGTGGGGAGTGCTTGTCCACCGCTAATGCTGACCCGTGCCACAATATTCAGGCTTTCCAACTGCGGCACAATTTCCTGGTCAATTAGCTGTTGGAGCGCCCCTTTCTGGGATTGTGAGTCTTCGGTTTGCCCCGCGAGATAGGCCAATAGAGTCTGCACCGTATCGTCCGGCAGCATTCCCCAGACTTCCGGTGTCAACTGGAACAGGAAATTAGAGTCCTGCCCGGCCAGATAAAGTAGGACATCTGGCGTCAGGTCAGCCAGAAGGCGATCCGCGAAATCGCGTGCGTTTTCACCAGCCGGCGGCGCAATGCGGCGCTGCGGTAGCCAGACACTATCTATTGCTTCCCTAATGCTCGTCCGCAGCTTTTCCTGGTTCAAGCCGAAGTCATTTCGGGCCTGAATCACCGCACCAAATGCCCCGGTGGTCTGGGTTTCGATATTGACGACATCTTCAATCTGGGAAAGCGCGTCTTCCATTGGTTTGGTGACGACGGTCAGCACTTGCTCACTCGTCATGCCTGATGCTTGTGCCAGAATAACCGTTGTCGGGAACTCAATTGAAGGAATGAGTTCCTGTTTAAGCTGGGTAATGGCATAAACGCCAAGGGTCAGGAAAGTAACCACGAATATGAGAGTGACTGCTCGGAAACGTAGCGACAGGTTGGTTACGAGACTAAAGAGGGATTTCATCCAGAACGCACTCCTGAGTAGATATAAGCACAATGGGGAGAATGCCGCATTGCGTAAACAACAAAATACACGATTTATTCCCTGGTCAGGGATAAACGTGCTGTTTTTCACGAACTATACAGGACGATTGTATACTGAGTGTCCAATAAAATGCAATCCTGTTACAGATTAGCATTATGTGACGCTTGGCTGACCTGAAGCGATAAGGACTCATCGCTGCAGGGGTTTTCCCTTAGCCAAGATAAGCAGAGATGATTTTGGGGTTTTGCTGGAGCTGTTCCGCCGGGCCTTCGTAAGCGATGGTGCCGCGCTCGATAACATACCCGTAATCGGCGATTTGCAACGCTTTGCGCGCATTCTGCTCCACCAGCAGAATCGGGATGCCGCGCTTTTTGATCTCGGCGATAATGTGGAAAATCTCGTTGACCAACAGCGGAGCCAACCCCATACTTGGTTCATCCAGCATCAGCAGGGCAGGCTGCACCATCAGTGCCCTCCCAACGGCCAGCATCTGCTGTTCACCGCCACTGAGAGATCCGGCCTTCTGGGTGCGGCGCTCGGCCAACCGGGGGAAACGGGCGAAAATATCGTTGAGGTCAGCCTGGATACCGGCACGGTCTTTACGTGGGTAAGCGCCCATCCATAAATTTTCTTCCACACTCATATTGGCGATCACCAACCGGCCTTCCGGTACCTGCACCAGCCCCAGGCCGGTTACACGATCCGCGCGCCAGCCAGTGATGTCCCGTCCATCAAACAGGACTTTGCCACTGCTCGGTTTCAACAATCCGCTGATACTGTTCAGCGTCGTGGATTTGCCGGCACCGTTCGCACCAATCAGACTGACAACCTGTCCGCGCTCCACCTGGAACGAGATTCCCCTCAAGGCTTTAATGGCGCCGTAACTCGTGTGTAAATTTGAGACTTCAAGTAAGGCCATAACCTGCTCTGCTTAATAATGAATATCATGGGCACATTGAATGGGCTTATCTTTTGCTTTCAGTCAATCCTCATCCTGGCCGAGATAGGCTTCAATCACCTGCGGATTGTGCTTAATCTCATCGGGCGTACCTTGTGCGATAATCTGCCCGAAGTTCAGTACGTAGATTTCGTCGCAAACCTGGTGAATCAGCGACATATCATGTTCAATCACCAGTACTGTCAGCCCATCTTCCCGTACCAGGCGCAGGATCTGCTCGCCCAGTGCTTCTGTTTCTACCGGGTTCATCCCTGCGGTAGGTTCGTCCAGCAGCAGCAGTTTTGGCTGTGTCCCCAGCGCGCGTGCCATTTCCAGCCGGCGTTGGTCACCATAGGGCAGATTGCCGGCACGCAATTTTGCCACCGGAGTCAGGTTGAAGCGTTCTAATAGGCCGCTGGCGGTATCGCGCAGGCGTCTTTCTTCCCGCAGGTAACGCGGTGTGAACACCAGCGCATCCAGGATAGAGGCGCTGCCTCGTCCATGCTGGCTGATGAGCAGATTCTCCAATGCCGTCATCTCGCCGAACAGCCGGATATTCTGGTAGGTTCGGGCGATGCCGAGCTGGGCGATATGGTGCGGTGCTCGCGTGTGAATCGGTGTACCGTTGAAGAGGATTTCACCGCTGGTGGGGTGGTCAAGCCCGCTGATATTATTGATGAGTGTTGTTTTGCCTGCCCCATTCGGCCCGATTAGGCCGACGACCTTACCCGTTGGCACGAGCATATTCACCTGGTTGAGCGCCTGTAGCCCGCCAAATAAGCGCGAGACGTTGCGAAGTTCCAACATACTCACGACACCTCCGTAGTGAGTGTGTCGCCCTGCTTTTTGCCACGCAACCGCGCCCACATCTGCGACCATCCCGCAGGATTCACCATCCCGCCGGGAAGGTAGACGATCACCAGCAGGAGAATCGAGCCGTTGACGATACCCCGGTACTGTTTGAAGTCGCGTAATATTTCTGGTAAGGCGGTCAGCACAAAGCCGCCCACCAATGGCCCGACCCAGGTGGACGTGCCGCCCAGCACGGCGAATGCCAGAATGCTCACGGCTTGGTCAAAACCGTAGTCGCCCGGGCTGATTGTACGTGTCAGATGGGCTTTTAGCACCCCGGCTGCGGCGGCTAGCACCGCGCTCATGATAAATACCATGTTCTTCGTGTAGACCACATTGATGCCCATATTTGCAGCGGCGGGTTCATCCTGGCGCACAGCGGCCATCGCCCTGCCAAAGCGGGAACGGTGCAGCCTAATCATAATGAAGCCCGTCACTACCAGGAACGCCAGGAGATGCCACGTTTCGGTAATTTTCGGAATGCCGGTGATGCCCAGTGCGCCGCGCGTCAGCCGCACACTCTCGCCGGTAATCGAACCGGCCAGAGTATCGAAATTGAGGATCAGAATACGGACCACTTCGCCAAAGCCTATGGTGGCAATCGCCAGGTAAATATCCTTAAGTCGCAGGACAGGTAATCCGATAGGTACGGCCAGCACCCCCGCCACCACCATCCCGCCGATTAAACCGACCCATAATGGCTGATTGAAGTTCTGCGTCAAAATAACGCCAGTATACGCCCCGATGGACATAAACCCGGCATTCGCCAGTGAGAACATGCCGGTGTACAACACCAGATACATGCTGAGTCCCAGGATAGCGTTAATCAGCATGAACTGCATAACGATTTCGGTAATACCGATGCTGCGTAAAAATTCCATAAATCAGGCCCGCGTGTGTTCTTTTTGCCCGACTAAACCCTGTGGGCGGAATAATAGAATCAGGAATAACAACGTAAACACAAAGGCGTCTCGATAATTGCTGCCGCCATTGGCAATACTGAAGACTTCCAGCGCCGCTACCACAAATCCGCCAACCACCGCGCCCTGAATATTACCCATCCCGCCCAGCACGATGACCGTCAATCCCTTTAGCGCGACCTGGTCGCCCATGAACGGCGTCATGGAGTTATACGCCAGCCCGTACAGCACCCCAGCAGCACCGGCCAGCGCCCCGGCCAGGAAGAATGTCATTCTGAAAATGCCACTGACGTTAACTCCGAGGAGACTGGCAACCCGCTGATTGAAGGCGACTGCCCGCATTGCTTGTCCGGCACGGGTGCGAATGACCATGTATTGCAGCAGTGCCATCAGTGCGACGGATACTAGCAGAATGATGATCTGTATAGGTGTTATACGGAAGGGGAGTCCCTCTATTGTGTCCGTGGGGATGCTGCCTAACGGGAAACGTTGTGGTTGAGTGCCGAAAATCAGTTGAGCGATATTCACCAGGAGAATAGCCGCGCCGATACTGCTGATGAGTTGGGCGATTCGGGGCGCATTCCGGCGGCGCAGGGGTGCGAAGGCCACTGCATCTAGCAGCACACCAATTAGACCTGCGCCCAGCATGGCAACCGGAATTGCCAGCCACACCGAAAAACTGAACTGAGTCACCATCACCAGCCCAATAAACGCGCCCCACATAAAGACGGCGCTGTGAGCCAGGTTAAGGACTCCGAGAATGCTGAAAACCAGGGCGTATCCCAACGCGAATAAACTATAGACCCCGCCGAGCCAGATGGCATTAACAACTTGTTGTGTAATATTCATAATTTTGGAGTCCTGGGGCGATGATGATGACCGCCCCAGGACGCTTACTTTCCGTTATATCGAATAGGCCGCGAACTATTCGCCCATCACCAGTGCCAGCGGTTGGAACTTGCCATCCACGACTATCTGCGCGATTGGGTCGTGAACCGGATTACGGTCTTCGTCGAAGCTGAATACACCCAACGGGCTGTCGAAGTCCGCGATTCCGGCCAGCGAGTCCCGTACGGCGGTGCGATCCGTTGAGTCCGCGCAGCGAATTGCCGTCGCCATCAGCCACGCGCCGGTATAAGCCTGCGCCGCGAACTGGTCAGGGGACATTTCATAGGCCGCTTCGTACATTTCAACGAATTGTACACTGCTCTCGGTAGGGTTCGGGTTGCCGTAGTTCCACGCGCCGCCCACAATCAGGCCTTCCGAGTCAGCGCCGGTATCCCGCAGCACCGCCGGGGAGTTGAAACCATTGCCACCGATGATCGGGCCTTCATAGCCCAGTGCCCGCGCCTGGAGAATAATCTGTGTGGCTTCTGCCGCCAGTGCCGAGACAACCAGCGCATCCGGTTCAGCAGCAATCAGGTTGGTCAACTGCGCGTTGAAGTCCACATCGCCCTTAGCGAAGGTTTCTTCACTCAGAATTTCAATACCGTTTTCTTCCAGGGCGGCCTTGAAGACTTCGTAACCGCTCACGGTGAAGTCATCGTCATTGCCATAGAACAGGCCGACTTTTGCCAATCCCAGGATTTCCGCGGCCTGGGCAATTGTGCCGGGGATCACCGCGCCTTCCGGCAGGCTGTCACGGAAAACATAATCGCCCATTTCGGTGATGCCGTTTGCCGTATTGCTCACGCCCATCACAACGGTGCTGTTTTCCTGTGCTACTGGGTCGGCGGCAAAGGCTTCCGAAGAGAGGGTCGGGCCGAGTACGGCAACAACACCATCTTCTTCGACCAGTTTGGTCATGGCGGCAATAGCCTGGTCACGGTTGCCGGCGGAGTCTTCAAACATGACCACTAGCGCTGAGTTTTCGCCCAGGTAGTGCGATGCATTGATTTCATCCACCGCGAGCTGTACCGCGTTCTGCTGGGCTGTGCCGTATACAGCGACGGCTTCACTCAGGCCAAAAATCGCGCCGACATTGACAGTTTCCGGTAGGTTTTCCGGTGTTGGGCATTGTTCCCAGAAGCCGACCAGGGGCTGCTCCATCGTATCATCTTGACCGAAGGTCGCGGTGACGGGCAGCAACAAAGCAAACACCATAAGGATAGACAGTAATTTTTTCATGGTTCACTTCCTGAAAATAAAACGAAACAAGTTTGCGAGAATCCCGATTGTAACGGATAGGCGGCAATCTGCCAAGAAATGCTTTATTCACTTTTCTTCCCGTTATCCTGACACGTTCAATCCGCCGGACGACAAGGCGAATCGATGTTGCAGCTACGCGGAATCCGCCGCGTCCAGTGCGTTTCCAACAGGTTTTGACGGCGATTAGTGCCAGTTTTCACGAGTCTGATAGTTTTTGAAAGCAATCTACTGGTAAAGTCGATCCCATGACTACTCAACGCACATCGCGTCTACCGGGTTTCTACAAACTCTCTTTAGCCGAGCGGGTCTCGCGTATCGCAGCCTGGGCTGGCCTCAGTGCCGACGAACAACAGGTGCTGCTTGGCAGCAGTGGGTTAGACGCCGAACAAGCTTGTCACATGATCGAGAACGCCATCGGTATGTATGCCTTGCCGTTGGGCGTTGCAACCAATTTCCTGGTCAACGATCAGGACTATCTGATTCCGATGGTTATTGAAGAACCATCTGTGGTCGCGGCGGTCAGTAACGCGGCTCGCTTGTTTCGGGAGGGCGGTGGTTTTCGTACATCCAGTGACGAGCCGGTCATGATCGGGCAGATTCAGGTCTTGGATGTGCCGGATGTTCAGGCAGCCGCCCAGGCCGTGCTTGCGAATCAGGACATGCTCATGGCCGAAGCCGACAGGGTAGGGGGGAGCATTGTCAAGCATGGCGGTGGGGCACGGGGTATCGAAGTCCGACCTTTCCCGGAAACTCCCGCCGGGCCGATGCTCATTATTCACCTGCTCTATGACACACGGGATGCGATGGGGGCGAACGCCATCAACACCGCCGCCGAACACCTGGCGAATCATGTCGAAGGCATCACCGGGGGGCGGGTGAACCTGCGGATTCTGAGCAACCTCACGGATCGCCGCAAAGCGAGAGCCGAGGGTATGATTCCTGCCAGCGAACTTGCAACCGACTCCCTCACGGGTGAACAGGTCGTGAAATCCGTCGTTGAAGCCGGTGTGTTTGCGGTGATTGACCCTTACCGTGCGACGACTCACAACAAAGGCATCATGAACGGAATTGACCCGGTTGTTATTGCTACCGGCAATGACTGGCGGGCGATTGAAGCCGGGGCGCATGCTTATGCTGCTCGTGACGGTCAATACACCAGCCTGACGAAATGGTGGCAGGATGAGGACGGCAACCTGCGCGGTGCGATTGAACTCCCGCTGGCGGTAGGGATCGTCGGAGGCGCGACCCGCGTGCATCCAGCGGCAGGACTGGCGCTCAAAATCTTGAAAATTCAATCGGCGCGGCAGTTGGCGGAAGTTATCGCGGCGGTGGGACTTGCGCAGAACCTAGCGGCCATGCGTGCCCTGGCGACAGTGGGCATCCAGCAGGGACACATGCGGATGCACGCCCGGCAGCTTGCCGTTGCCGGCGGTGCAACCGGCGATCTGGTCGCCCGCGTGGTGCAAACTATGATTGAGGAGGGCAATATCCGCCTCGAACGAGCGAAAATGCTCGTCAATGAACTGACACAAACGAATGACTGATCCCAGAGACACTGAAAAAACGGAGGATTGAGAAACTGCATGTCGAATGTAAATCTCACCAATGCAAATTCCCTGATGCGGCCTGACCGGCAGGTCGGCATCGTCGGCTACGGCTCGTATATTCCACGTTACCGGTTGCCCGGCACGGAAGTCGCCCGCGTGTGGACAGGGGGCTTAGGTGCCAGCCCAATCACCGAAAAGGCCGTTGCCGGGTTGGATGAAGATGTGACTACCATGTCAATTGAAGCGGCGCGTAACGCCCTGGCACGGGCGCGGATTAGCCCGCAGGCGATTCGGGCTGTCTGGGTCGGTAGCGAAAGTCACCCTTACGCCGTCAAGCCCACCAGTACCATTGTTGCCGAAAGCATCGGTACATCGCCCAACATCCAGGCTGCCGACTGGGAGTTTGCCTGTAAAGCCGGCACCGAAGCGGTGCAGGCGTCTATTGGCATGATCGGCAGCGGCATGGTTGGCTATACCCTCAGCATTGGCATGGATACCGCCCAGGGACGCCCGGGCGACGCTCTTGAGTACACAGCGGCTTCCGGCGGCGCGGCCTTTCTGCTTGGTCCAGCGGAGGAAGCCTGCGCGGTCTATCAGGGGAGCTACAGCTTCGTCACTGATACACCCGATTTCTGGCGGCGGGCGCACGAAGTCTACCCGAGTCACGGGGATCGTTTTACCGGCGAACCGGCATACTTTAACCATGTGGTTTCCGCTGGTCAGAAGCTTATGGAGATGATGGGGACGACGGCGGCAGACTACATGTATGCCGTATTCCACCAGCCGAATGTCAAGTTCCCTGGCCGGGCGGCGGCAATGCTTGGTTTCAGCGATGCACAGATCACAACCGGGCTTCTGGCAGGGGAGATTGGCAATGTGTATTCCGGCTCGTGTATGGTCGGCCTGACGGCGATCCTCGACATCGCCCAACCAGGTGAACGTATCCTCATGGTGAGCTATGGCAGCGGTGCCGGTTCGGATGCTTTCGATATCCTGGTGACAGATAATATTAAGGCTGTGCGTCACCTCGCGCCCGCGACTCGTGACTATATCCGCCGCCGCACAGCAATTGACTATGCCACCTACTGCCGTTTTCGCGGCAAACTCAAGGAGTAAAGGGAAGGGTATCATGCGTGATGTATCAATTATCGGGATTGGCCGAATTCCGGTTGGGGAACATTGGGAGAGCAGTTTGCGGATGCTGGCCGCCGAAGCCGCCGGTGCCGCCTTGAAGGATGCCGGGATTACTGCGGTAGACGCTCTCTATGTGGGTAATGCCTATGGCGCGACCTATAGCAGCCAGCTTCATCTGGGTGCGTTGATCGCGGATTATGCTGGCCTGGGTGGTATTGAGGCCTTTTCCGTTGAAGCGGCGGATGCTTCTGGCGGGGCGGCACTGCGGGCAGGCTATCTTGCGGTAGCTTCCGGCCTGGTGGATACCGTCATGGTATTGGGTGTGGAGAAATCCACCGACAGCATTGGCAGTGCCCGTGTCCAGGCTCGCACGATTAGCCTTGATGCCGACTATGAAGCGGCGCATGGTGCGACTCTTCCCGCATTGGCAGCGCTGCTCATGCGGCGCTATATGCATGAACACAAGCTCGAATTAAGCGTTTTTGAGGGGTTCAGCATCAATGCTCATGCCAACGGTGCGCTCAGTGACTATGCCATGTTCCGCAACAAAATCAAGCCGGGGCGTTTTGCTGTTGCGCCAATGGTGAGCGAGCCTGTCAACCTGTTTGACGGTGCGCCCGATGGTGATGGTGCCGCCGCCGTGATTTTGACTGCCGCTTCCCATGCCGCCGATATGGTGCCGCTGCCGATACGCATTTCCGGGAGCGCCGCTGCCACCGATACCCTGACGCTTCATGATCGCAGCGATATGCTGTATCTGCGAGCGGTCAACCAATCCGCTAACAAAGCCTATGCCCAGGCGGGCATTCAACCAGGGGATGTACACCTCTTTGAACTCCATGATGCTTTTACTATTCTTAGCGCCCTCACGCTTGAAGCCGCCGGATTTGCCGAACGCGGCCAGGGCTGGGTGCTGGCACGCGACCTGGGCATTACCCTGACCGGCAAGTTACCCATCAGTACGTTTGGCGGGCTGAAAGCGCGAGGCAATCCTGCGGGGGCAACCGGCCTCTATCAGGCTGTAGAAGCCTGTTTGCAACTACGCGACCAGGCCGGGGCGAATCAGGTTGCCGGGGCGCGGACGGCTTTGATCCAGAATGTGGGTGGTCTGGGCAGCACGGTTGTGACGCACGTTTTACAGGTGTAAAGCCGGCTCTTTGAGAGTCTCTGATAGCAATCACGCCGCCTCTGATAGTTTTTGATAGCGATTGTCCGCTATTATTCAAAACAGTTCGTTCGTGCAGTTTTGCACAAATGCTGTCATCAGTTATGAGGAGTAATCCAAATCATGCAAATTTCACGTCACTGGCGTTTGAACTCCCAGCGGTATCGTCTTCAGGGTGTGCGTTATGAAAATGGCGAAGTCAGCCTCCAGGCACGCCCAGCCCCGCTGAACCGTGATTTTGAAACCGCCGAAGAGGTTCTTGAAACACGGAATCGCGCTGAACGCATTTCGGTGCGGGGGCACTAATCACGATGATTGCATCATCCAATCCGGCTGCATCCCAACGTGAACATTTTACCTTCGCCGGAACGGGAGAGGTTATCAGTTTTACCACTCTTCAGGAAACTCCAGAGAACTTTGAGGAACAGTCACCTTACACGTTGGCACTGGTCAAGTTGGATGAAGGCCCGGTAGTGACGGGCCAATTGACTGATCTGGATGGTACGGTACAAATTGGTGATCGGGTTGAAATGGTCACGCGGAAACTGATGACCGAAGGCACAAAGGGTATGATTGTCTATGGGTATAAATTCCGCCCGGTTTTGCCCCGCGCCTGAAAGGCAGCACATTAGGAAATAACAAAACGGCGCTCGAATCAGCGCCGTTTTTGTTTCCGTCATTTCCCGCCGGGATTATGTCAGTGGCGTTTGCGCCAGCAGCGGCGCGATCACCAGCGCCACAATCGCCAGTAGTTTAATAAGGATGTTCAGGGACGGGCCGGATGTGTCCTTGAACGGATCGCCAACCGTATCACCGACAATTGCAGCTTTATGAGCTTCTGAACCCTTGCCGCCGTGAATGCCGGATTCGACGTATTTCTTGGCATTGTCCCACGCGCCGCCAGCGTTTGCCATCATTACACTCAACATAAACGCTGAAAGCAGCGACCCAACCAACATGCCAATCAACGTCTCACGTCCGACAAACTGTCCCAGCACATTATCCTGCCCGATAATCGCCAGAACGGCCAGGACAACAGGCACAGCGACGGCCAGCAGCCCCGGCAAAATCATCTGCCGGATAGCGCTGTTCGTGCTAATCGCCACACAGGCTTCATAATCGGGTTCAGCCTCACCCTGCATAATTCCCGGAATTTCACGGAACTGGCGGCGCACCTCTTCCACGATCTTCTGCGCCGCATTCCCAACGGCCAGCATTGTCAGAGCACTGAACAGGAACGGCAGCAGCGCCCCCATGAATAGCCCCGTAATGAAACGAGAGTCAAGTACATCCACCATGAATACTGCGCTCGAGGCTCCAGCCCCTTGCAGTGCAGTGATAAACGCTGCATTTAATGCCAGGGCAGTCATTGCGGCGCTGCCAATGGCGAAGCCTTTACCGGTCGCGGCAGTGGTGTTACCCAGGCTGTCGAGCGCATCGGTACGCCTGCGTACAACTTCATCCAGTTCGGACATTTCAGCAATCCCACCGGCATTATCGGCCACCGGGCCATAAGCATCCGTTGCCAGCGTAATCCCCAATGTTGCCAGCATCCCGACAGCTGCTACCGCGACACCATATAACCCGGTTGAGGCGGTTGCCACCAGGGTCACAATGACGACGATCATGACTGGCGCGATGGTGCTGAACATGCCCAGTGCCAGCCCACGAATGACGACAATTCCCGCGCCACCCTGGGCGCTTTCCGCCAGTTCCTGTGTAGGGCTGTAAGTGTCCGACGTGAAATATTCCGTGAAAAAACCGATCAGCACGCCCCCAATAAGGCCGCTGAGTGTGGCGATTATCACACCCCATCCCAGGTCAAGCGCCAGACCGAGCAGTACAACGACCAGACCAACCCCGGCGCTTGCGCTGTACACCCCACGCCGCAGACTGCCCAGCAGCATCTCTTGCGTGGCATCCTCTTTGGTTCGCACCAGGAAGGACGCCCAGATACCGACGAGCAGACCGGCAGCTGCTACCAGCAAAGGGAATACCTGGCCGGCCACCGTCTTATCCTGTGCCAGACCGCCTCCTAACGTCGCCAGTGTTAGCGCCGCAATGATTGAACTCGCATAGCTCTCAAACAGGTCAGACCCCATCCCCGCCACGTCACCCACATTGTCGCCCACGTTATCAGCAATTGTCGCCGGGTTGCGTGGATCATCTTCAGGGATACCGGCTTCTGTTTTCCCAACCAGGTCAGCGCCGACATCTGCTGCCTTCGTATAAATTCCGCCGCCAACACGGGCAAAGATCGCGATGGAGGTGCCGCCGAACCCGAATCCCGCCAGAGCGGAAACCGCCTCGTGGGCGCTAAGTAAATTCGTGAAGAGCAAGAACAGGAGGCTTATACCCAGTAATGCCAGTGCGACCACGCTGGTACTCATCACCGTCCCGCTGGCGAATGCCACCCGCAGCCCCTGGTTCAGGCTCTCCGACGCTGCCTGGGTTGTCCGTACGTTCGCACGCACTGCGATATACATACCAATATACCCGGCAACGCCCGAAGCTAACGCACCGCTGACGAACGCCAGTGCCGTCCACGGTGACATATTCGTTGCGGGGATGGCGCTCAAAACCAGTAGCGCGACTGTCACAATCACAACCAGAATCGCAACGGCTCGATATTCGCGTGAAAGAAAGGCCTGTGCCCCCCTCTGAATTGCGCCGCTAATCTTTGTCATACGTTCATTTCCCGGATTCTGTGCTAACACCCACCTGCGTTGATACCAGGCGAATCCCAGCCCAATCAGGCTGGTTGCTAGCACAATGACATTGACGTTATTCATGATGAATTCCATTGGTGCGTGTACTCCTCAATATGTGTTTTGTTACTCAAAATGTAAAAACCGCTAGAAAAACAGGATAATTTGTGAAATGTGTACAATTCGAGGCTGTTGCATATTGGAAAGATGCGTTAAACTTCGCTATCCATTGGAGATGCTTATTAATATATATAAGTTTTTCTGATTGATGCCTTGAAGTGAAACTGTCTCTATTTGTAAAGATTGGAGGAAACAAACATAGAATGCGGTGGATTTTCTCACAAGAGTATGTATTTTTCAACATCTGGAGATCACCCAATATGCGAGAACCAAATGACATTAAAGGTCCTTTAATATCTCCTGTACCATCGGGCATTGCGATTGCGAGTCTGTGGTATGAGGCTTGCCAGGTATGTCAGAGCCTGGTTAAACACAAACCACAACTCTACAATCAATTTGCAACGCTCAAGTCCCAACATAATTGTGCATTTCCCCGTCAATCATCACTTGTATCTCGTGATGAATATCATGAAAGCACTGCAATAACACGCCGACTTAACGCTAGATGGGTAGAATTTGTGTTATGTGTAACAGCCCATTTAACGTTGTATCCGTTAAAGTCGGTTAACATTCATTTGGGTTCGTAGTAGGGGAGGGTCATAGATCCTCTCCTACTGCGAAAAAACAAAACCGTTTTCTGGATGCAGCATTGAGTTATACATACTTAAATTCCGCTTGTTTCACGTTCATAAGGAGAGCATAGACGCCGTGCAAGCGATGAAGGGTATTCAACCTTTTGAGCAAGTAATGATTTTAATCGTGCTGGCAACCGCCTTAGTGGCTTTAGCTTATGCCTATTGGTTGGCTCGCCAGACCTTCGCTGCGGAAAAGGGTAGCGCCGCTATGCAGCGCATTTGGGGTTTTATCCGTGATGGCGCAAATGCCTATCTGCGTACCCAACTCCGTACCATCGCTATTCTCATTGTCCTGCTAACCATTGCCATGTTCTTGAGCGTGGCCCTGGTACACCCAACGGGTGAAGCCAATGAGCTATTCTGCCCGGCTGTGGTGGAGCAGGCCTATGCGGATGATATTTCCGCGAACACCTCACTCACTTCAGTCGAAGCATTAGACCTTCTTGAAAACTCCGGCAAAACCGCTAAGCAGATTGCGGTTGCTAATAACTATGAGGCGTTTTCGCCGGAACGTATCGCCAGTGCCACTGAGTGTCCCGAAGCTGTAACCGGGGTCGCTATTGGTCGTGCCCTGGCCTTTGCGATGGGGTCAACTTTTTCAGCCATTGTCGGGTTTATCGGCATGAATATGGCCGTTCAGGGGAATGTGCGTGTCGCTGCTGCCGCTCGTAACAGCTTCAAGCGTGCGCTGACCATCGCTTATCGTTCCGGTACAATCACTGGTATGTTAACCGACGGTCTGGGCCTGCTGGGGGGGACGATGATTTTCATCATCTTCGGCAAAGCATCGCCCGATGTGCTGTTGGGCTTTGGCTTCGGTGGGACGCTGCTCGCACTCTTCATGCGTGTTGGTGGCGGTATCTATACCAAAGCCGCTGATGTTGGCGCTGATCTTGTGGGTAAAGTCGAAGCTGGCATGGAAGAAGACGATCCGCGCAACGCCGCTGTAATCGCTGATCTTGTTGGCGATAATGTGGGTGACTGCGCTGGTATGGCTGCTGACATCTTCGAGTCCTACGAAGTGACCATCGTTTCCAGCCTGATCCTCGGCCTGGCGCTGACGGGGCTGACCGGTCAGTTATTCTGGATCGTGCTGCCGCTTCTGGTACGTGGTATTGGCGTCGTTAGCTCGATCTTCGGCACTTATGCTGTTTCCCTCTGGAAAGTGGATGATGCTGAAGAAGCTATGTACAAGAGTTATGAGCTTTCCAGCACCATCACTATTGTCTCAACCTTCCTGCTTTCCGTTTTTTATGCCGGCAATCAGGTTGGCGATGGCAATCAGTTAGCCTTCCTCTCACTGGGTTCGCTGGTTGCGGTGGGTGTCGCGCTGGCCGTGAGCTTTAACCCGCTGACAGCCTTTGCTACCAGTGCAAAAAGCCCGCGCGTTCAGAACATCGCCAAAGCGACACATTTTGGCCCGGCGCTTGTCATCCTGGAAGGTTTATCACTGGGTTATCTCTCCAGTGTGTGGTCGGTGCTGGTGATTGCTGCCAGTATCGGCGCATCTATCGTGGTATACAGCTTCACTTTCCCGGATAACCTCAAGCTGCCGGCGCTGATTATTGGCATCGTGCTTTCTATCCTGGCGGTTATCAGAGGCTACCTCCGTAAAGACGTTATCGGGGGGGTCTTCATCGCCCTCTGGTTAATGGTTGCCGCGCTGTTCCTCATCAGTATGCGCGTGCCGACTCTGCCCGACGGAACACCGGTGTCAGCTGACCAGCTGTTCACCTATATCCTGTTTGGGGTTTCGTTAATTGGCGTCGGGATGTTGTCGCATACTGGCAATAATGTCAGTATGGATACCTTCGGCCCGATTTCCGACAACGCTAACGGGATTGCTGAACTCGCGGGCGAAGCGGAGTTCTCGTCAGAAGCACGTCAGATTCTGGCTGACCTGGATGCAGCGGGTAATACGACGAAGGCCATCACGAAAGGCATTGCCATCGGTTCTGCCGTTATCGCGGCGGTCTCGTTGTTTGGTGCATTCTTCATTGATATCGAGCGAGTCATGCCTGCTGAACGAATTGGCACGTTCACGCGCGACATCAATCTGGCGAACCCGACCGTATTCTTAGGGTTGCTTCTTGGCGGGGCGCTGCCCCTCCTGTTTGGCGGACTGCTCATCAAGGCTGTGAACCGTGCTGCGGGCTACATTATGGCCGAAGTGCGGCGTCAACTGCGTATCCCTGCCATCATGAGTGGCGAGCAAACGCCGGAATACAGTAAAGCCGTCACAATCTCCACCCGTGCGGCACAGACCGAACTGATTCCGCTGGGCTTGATTGCCATTCTATCCCCGATTGTCGTCGGGCTGCTGCTCAAAGAGCAGGCGCTGGGCGGTTTCCTGGCAGGTGTTATCGTGTCAGGGCAGTTGCTGGCGGTGTTCATGGCGAATGCTGGCGGTGCCTGGGACAATGCCAAGAAGTATGTGGAAGATGGCAACTTCGGCGGCAAAGGCACGGAAAATCACAAAGCCAGTGTCGTCGGAGATACGGTTGGTGACCCGCTTAAGGATACGGCAGGCCCGGCCTTGAACCCGATGATTAAGGTAATGAACCTCGTTGCCCTCATCATGGCGCCCATTGTCGTACAGACTCAGGACGAAGCCTCAACCCTGCCGGTGCTGGTTATCTCATTGATCGGCATCGTGTTGATCGTCTGGTCAGTCCGCCGCAGCGACCGGCAAGAAGAAGCTGAAACGCCATAACTCATTACGACCCTTTGGGGTCTCAGTCGTATTCCAAACGCAATCCCCATTACTCCGGTAGTGGGGATTGTGCTTTCCCTGGTGGATAATCGGGGTACAATGGAAGTGTAGATCAGTTACTCTTTATTTGGATTGTGATGACAACGAAACAGGATACTGGTCAGCGCGGTGAACGCCTGGCGCGAACGTACCTGGAAGAACGCGACTATACGATTGTGGCAACCAATTGGCACTGCCCACATGGGGAGATTGACATTGTTGCTCACACTAGCGGTACATGGGTGTTTGTCGAGGTGCGAACCCGTCGGGCTGTGACCACCGCTGCCGCCCTTGAGAGTATCGGCAGCAGCAAACAGCGGCGCATGATCGCTGCCGCGCAGCTTTATCTGGCAGAGCATCATCTGGACACGAACTGGCGCATGGATGTGATTGCTGTTGCTTTGCCGCCCTCCGGCTTGCCGGTAGTTGAACACTACGAGGATGCTCTTGGCTGGTAATCGTCCGCTCATGGTGATTCTGGGGCCAACCGCTGTTGGTAAAACCGGC
The DNA here is from genome assembly GCA_937974245.1 of uncultured Chloroflexota bacterium. Lineage (GTDB taxonomy): Bacteria > Chloroflexota > Anaerolineae > Aggregatilineales > Phototrophicaceae > JACKCG01. The sequence goes on from CALJKV010000005.1 coordinate 95,822, forward strand.
TTGGCGATTGACCTCGCGGAGCAGTTTAATGGTGAAATCATCAACGCCGACAGTCGCCAGGTTTACCGTTACATGGACATCGGCACGGCCAAGCCTACAATAGACCAGCTTGCCCGTGCGGCGCATCATTTGCTTGACATCGTTGATCCCGACGATAATCTGGCATTGGCACAATACCAGCGCATGGCATACGAGACGATTGATGCCCTTCACAATCAGGGGAAGTTGCCACTACTGGTCGGCGGCACCGGGCAGTATATCACTGCTGTGATTGAAGGCTGGCGTATCCCGGAAGTCGCGCCGAATGAGTCCTTGCGTGAAAAGCTGGAAGCTGTCGCTCTTGAGCAGGGATCAGCCGTATTGCATGAACGCCTGGCTCGGCTTGACCCGGAAGCCGCCAGCCGTATTCATCACCGCAATGTGCGCCGCGTGGTGCGTGCCCTGGAGGTTTGCCTGGAAACCGGTCAGCGGGTCAGTGAGTTACAGCGCAAAGTGCCGCCGCCTTACCGCCTACTGCAATTTGGCCTGACAACCGAACGGGAGGGTCTGTACGATGCAGCCGATGCCCGTTTTGATGATATGATGCGGCGGGGCTTTCTCAACGAAGTACGCGGGCTGCTGGATAGAGGATACAGTTCTTCATTGCCATCCATGAGTGGCATTGGTTATGCTCAACTCTCCGCTCACCTGGTAGACGGCATCCCATTGGATGAGGCCATTACCGCCGCCAAGAACCTGACACATGATTTTATCCGTCGCCAGTATACCTGGTTCAGGGGACACGATTCAGGAATTCTGTGGCACAATAGAGAGCAAATTGACGCGGCAGAAATCAGCACGGCGGTCACGCGCTGGTTACATCAACGATCCTGAGCGGCTATGTCTATTTTTCGTTCAAATAATAATCCTAATGCATTGGTTGCCATTTTTTTGCTACTGATGCTGGCGATCTTTGCCGGGCCGGACACGCTGCCCAGGCTTGTATCTTCGGTGATTCCCGGTGCCGACGAGAGTGTGCCATGCAATTGGCTGCGGCTGGGGGCAGGGCGAGCTATTCATCAATCCCTGGTAGGGCGGGCGGCGCAGCAGCCCCTTGAGATTGACGTTAAGACGAGTGCTGTCCCGAACACGCTAGAAGGCAGCGTTTTTGTGAGCATCGTTATCACCAATCGTTCACTCGGCACAGTCCCTATCCTGGTAAATGCCGACCCTAACCAGGTGCGTTTTGGTGATGACGGTGTCACCAGCGGTCTTGGACTCGTGTTTAACAACAATGCACAGTTACCCGCCGGGCCACAGCAGCAGAGTGGTGTCCCGTACCCGGAAAGCGGCATTCGTCTATTAGGCCCGCGCCAGAGTTGTGTGAATAAGGTTGAACTTCCACTTAATAATTTGCCTGATCCGACCATCCTGAACGGGCAGGCATCGGTTAAAGCCTACTATCGCAATACTGACCCCGGCACATCCCAGTCGGTTACGCCAGGGGGTACAGTCATCTTCCCAACTCAGGGGTTGTGGGTTGGTATCGCGCAATCGGAAAGCATCCCGATTCCATTGAGTAGCGGGTGAAACCGTGTACGGCTATAATCATTGCTAAGAAACACGCTTATCTGACTGAGGGAGACGTTTGCTATGCCTCAATCTGATACGGAACGGCCTGTTCTCATCCTCCAGGGTGACAAACACGCTTCCGATCAATGGGTACTTACCGGTGATAATACAGTGCTTGGGCGCGACGAATCGTGTGATATTATGTTGAGTGAGCGCCAGATTTCACGCCAGCACATTCGCATTTTTAAGGAAGGCATCCAGTTTTATATCGAAGACCTGGATAGTAAGAATGGCACCTGGGTCAACGGCGTGCAGATCAAGGGCGTGCGCGAACTCCACAACAATGATGAAATCCAGATTGCGCTCACGACTCGTCTGCAATTTATAGGCTCGAACGCCACCGCGCCCATGCCGATGCCGGTTCCTACCTACCTGGGGGGGCGGCTGCGGATTGACCGTGACGCCCGCCGTGTATTCATCCTGGATGAAGAACTCGACCCACCGCTGAGTCTGCCACAGTACCGGTTGCTGGAACTGCTCTATAACAATACCGGGAGCATCTGCACCCGCGATGAAGTGGTCGAAACTGTCTGGCCGGAGGCGATGGGGGAGGGGGTGAGCGAACAGGCGATTGACGCGCTGGTACGCCGCCTGCGGGATCGCCTGGCGGAAACCGACCCGGATTTCCAGTATATCGTCACGGTGCGCGGGCATGGCTTCCGGTTAGATAATCACTCAGACTAGCTTTTCGCCAGCATGATGAGATACAAAAACAGTGGGCTGTGATAGGCCCACTGTCCGTTTATAGCGGGTCTGCCTCTGGATAACCGTATGAGCGTCTTTGTTACCTGGTGCAGTTTTCAGGTGAGTGGATGGCCTGGGACTGCGGCGGCCTGAACAGAACTGGAGCGTTATGGAGGGCAACCGGGAATTGCAGCAAAACTGGATGTTGCAGCGATTGCAGCGATTGCAGCAACCTTCCCGTAAGTGATGGTGTGGCTGTGCTGCAAAATGCGCGAGGTTGCCGCAAAAACAGCGGAAAGGGGAAAAGTAGTTCTGAGTCTTGAGTGCTGAGGCATGGGAAAGGGCGTCTGACAACTGAAAACCGGTCACTAAAAACTAACGGACCACAGGACTTACGATAGCACAGTTACGAGCAAAAAGGGTACATTTTTGTTCAAACATTTGTTCAGTATTTGGCTACTGGGGATTTCTCCTAAACCTGACATCCTTCGCCAGCGCATTCGGGTTTTCATCAGCCTTCTTGTCCGCAAATTATGCTATTTGATGGGATGCCGGTGCGGAATATCGAAATGAGATTCCGCACCTAGCTTTAGTCAGTAACGGTAGTATCTGACCTACTTATCTTCTTTCTTTTTTGCCTCATCGAGGACCTTTCGCATCTGTTCTTTCAGGTCTTTTTGACTGTGTATTATCGGTTCTTTGTGATGCCGCTCAATATCCTTGAGAAGCTCTTCCTGTCCCTCTAAATTGCTAAAGTTAACATGTATCTTTCCAGTTTTGTCACCCACCAAAACTGAAAAAGCTAAATCTTTAGAATTATCTGAAAAACTCGTCAGTTCAACGGACTGGATTTGCTCCCATGTAATTACATATTTTTCGCCTTTTGGGTTGTTAACCGGATGGGGGTTCTTGGTAATCGTGACTGAAGAATCCCCAATCTGGACGCTTGAAGGGATCAAAACATATGACCATGAGCGATAGAAAATAAATATTAAGCCGCCCACTATCCACAGTAGATAGAATGGTCCTTCATCGGCAAAAGTGCCGCTTGCGGCAACAGCAATGAACAAGGCTATGAGAGCAACTGAGATTACGCCGATGATTATCCGACGTCGAAATATGATATTGCTTTTATCTTTATACATCACAGTCTATCCTTTATGCTAAAGTCCATTTAAATATTTCTAATCCATATAGTAAGCTGATTGTTTCGACTTGGCAACACGTTAGGTTGTGCCTGTGGTACATTCCTGGCCTCGTCTCGGGCATTCAGGCGGTTATACCCGGTTTTCTCAGTGTGGTGACAATTTTCGCAATTCGACGGCGTCTTTCCCCGGTCGGGCTGCGACCATCCCCAGGAGATTACGATCTGAATTGCTGCACAAATAGCCCGTCCCTGTTATCATCATAGTCAGAGATAATGAGTTTCATTGGAAATCCCACGATAATAGTCTTTAAACGGTTCGGTGGCGATGGATAGCGAAATCTTTGATTATGTGGTGATTGGCTCGGGCTTTGGTGGCAGTGTTGCGGCCTTGCGTTTGTCGGAAAAAGGCTACCGTGTCCTGGTGATGGAGCAGGGGAAGCGTTATGAAGACCAGGATTTCCCCCGTACCAACTGGAATTTGCGAAAGTATCTGTGGTTTCCGGCGTTGCGCTGCTTTGGCATCCAGCAGCTTACACTGCTCAATGACGCACTGGTGATACACGGCGCTGGTGTCGGCGGTGGCAGCCTGGTTTATGCCAATGTCTCGATGGAGCCGGATGATGACCTCTTCGCGCTTCCCGGTTGGCAGCACCCGGTAGACTGGAAATCCGTCCTCAATCCGCACTACGAAACTGCCAAACGGATGCGCGGTGTTACGAGCAACCCTCGCCTCACGCCAGCTGATTTTGTCCTGAAAGCGATGGCCGAAGAAGCCGGACGCGGCCACACCTTTCGTCCGGTTGAAGTCGGCGTCTTTTTTGGTGAACCCGGCCAGGAAGGACAGACCGTCCCCGATCCGTATTTTGATGGTGATGGCCCGCCGCGTGCCGGGTGTACCTTCTGTGGCGGCTGCATGATTGGTTGTCGCCACAATGCCAAGAACACGCTGCTCAAGAACTACCTGTTTTTTGCCGAAAAGTGGGGCGCTGAGATTCGTCCGGAGTCGGCAGTGAAGGCCATTCATCCCCTCCCTGAAGGCCAACCGGATGGCGCACGTTTTGAGGTCGTCTACCGGCGTTCAACGGCGCTGCCTTTTGACCGGCGGCAGTATCGTGTGCGAACACGGGGTGTTATTGTGGCGGCTGGCGTGCTGGGTACGGTTCGTCTACTTATGGAATGCCGTGATGTGCTGGGTTCGCTCCCACGACTCTCGCCCCGGTTGGGGGATCAGGTGCGTACCAACAGCGAGGCGCTCCCCGGTGCAACCAGCAGGGATCGCACGTCCGATTATTCTACAGGTATCGCCATTACGTCCGTGTTTGCACTGGATGACCAGACCCATGTTGAGCCAGTTCGTTACCCGGATGGCTCATCGTTTATCCGCATGTTGGCGATGCCGATGATAAAAGGGGGAGGCAGCCCTCTTAAGCGCCTGTTCAAAACAATCTGGAACGGGTTTCTGCATCCCTGGGACTTTTTGTACGCGAAATTCTTTTCCCGATGGGCCCGCTATACCACCATCCTGCTGATTATGCAGACCGTAGACAGCACCATGCGTATCCAGTTAGGACGCAACCTGTTTACGTTGTTCCGGCGGGGACTGGTCACGCGCCTGTCACCCGGTCAGCAGATTTCCCCAGACCCCGAATTAACGCAAGGCGTTACTCAGGACTTTGCCACCCGTAGCAACGGTATTCCGCAGGATTCAATCCCGGAGACACTGCTTGGGATACCGACCACCGCCCACATTCTGGGCGGTTGCCCAATCGGAACCAGCGAAGCTGATGGGGTGGTGGATATGTACGGCCAGGTATTCAACTATCCAGGGTTGTATGTGGCCGATGGTTCAATCATGCCCGCTAATCCCGGTATTAACCCCAGCCTCACCATTACCGCATTGGCCGAACACATCATGAGCCACATCCGCCCTAAGCAGGAGATGCAAGAGCAGACGGTCCCGGCAGAAGCCGCCGATTAGAACAGGCTGTGCCCACTCGCAGAGAACTTCTGCAATACAGAAAACAGTGGGGCGTCAACCCCGCCCCGACTGTCATTGGTTGCACATTTTACAGATTTGTCGCTGCCTGTGATTCCTCTTCAAAAGCCAGAATCGGGATAGGCGGCAGACCACGTTCGCCGCGCGTTGCGCTCATGTGGTCGGCGGCAAGCTGCGCGTTCTGGGCGACCACCACCATCTTCTTTAACCGGTCATGTGTCAGAACCCCGCGCGCAAAGCTCAAGCCACCGGCGTAGGTCGGGCGTTCGTCCCCGGCCACAATCAGCAGGGTGATCTGCTGCTGGGCATCGTCCAGCGCTTCCAACACCTCTTTGAACATCGCTGGCGATTCGCCTTCCGAATCCCACCCCTGTGGGAATGCCACGCGGATAACATCCGGCTTGGGCTGGCTGATCGTGTAACTGCTCATAATTTCACCTTTCCTCTATGGGCATTCGCTGAATAGCGTTATATTAGTAGCTGCTTGCCCAGTCGTATAGTGCAGACTGTCGCTGAATAGTGTGTATTTTATCCTTAAGGTGGTTTGAATGACGAATAAATTGGTTGAATGCGTCCCGAATTTCTCTGAAGGACGGCGTGTTGAAGTTATAGATGCGATTGTACATGCTATCCAGTCCGTTCCAGGTGTGCATGTCCTGGATCGCTCCAGCGATGCTGATCATAACCGTTCGGTGATTACCTTTGTCGGGTCACCGGATGTTATGATGGATGCCGCTTTTGCCGGTATTGCGATGGCTGCGGAACTGATTGACCTCGATTCGCACAGCGGCGAACATCCGCGTCTGGGCGCAACCGATGTCGTGCCGTTTATCCCTCTCGCAGGTATGACGATGGCAGAATGTGTTGAACTGGCGCGCCAGCTAGGCCAGCGAGTAGGGGAAGAACTCGCTATCCCGGTCTATCTGTATGAAGCTGCTGCGGCTCGCCCTGACAGGGAAAACCTGGCGGATGTCCGTAAAGGTGAATACGAAAAACTCAAAGAGACTATCGGCGTTGACCCAGACCGGGCGCCGGATTTTGGCCCGTCTCGTGTCGGTAAAGCTGGCGCGACAGTGATCGGGGCGCGGGCGCCGCTGATCGCTTACAATGTCTATCTGACGACGGATGACGTGGGGATCGCCAAAGAAATCGCCAAAGCGGTACGCCACTCGTCCGGTGGTTTTCACTTTGTCAAAGGGTTGGGCTTACTGGTTGAGGGCCGGGCGCAGGTTTCTATGAACCTAACTGACTTCAGCCGCACCCCTGTCGCCCGTGTCGTGGAGACTATCCGCCGTGAAGCCGCCCGTTATGGCGTCATGATCCATCACTCGGAATTAGTCGGCCTCATCCCACAGAAGGCGCTGGTGGACGCGGCACAGTGGTATCTCCAGCTTGACCAGTTTGAACCTGACCAGATACTTGAAACACGTTTGTTCTCGGCGCTTTCCGGCGGCGACTCTCAGCCATCTTTTCTGGAACGCCTCGCAGATGGTACGGCTACGCCGGGCGGTGGGTCAGCGGCGGCCTATAGTGGCGCGATGGCGGCGGCGCTGGCGAGTATGGTCGCCAGAGTGACCATCGGCAAGAAGAAATACGCGGATGTGGAAGCTCGTATGTACGAGATCGCCCGTGACGCCGATTTGCTGCGGGTCGAATTGGAGCAGGGTGTAGAGCGCGATTGCGCCGCTTTTGATGCGGTGATGGCGGCCTTCAAACTACCCAAAGACACCGACGCCGAAAAAGCTGCCAGAGCCGAGGCTGTAGAAAAAGCGACTTTCCACGCCGCCTTAGTGCCGCTGGATGCCTGTCGCCAGGTTATTCGGGTGCTGGAACTGATAGCTGAACTCGCCGAAACCGCTAATAGCAACGCGATCAGTGACGCCGCTTCCGGTGCGGCGATGGCACGGGCAGCTCTGACTGCTGCCGGGATGAATGTCAAAGTGAATGCCAGTAGTATCTCCGACCACAAAGCTGCTGGCGGCTGGCTGGCCGAATTGCGCACTCTTGAAGGGCGGGCGGGGACGGCGGAAGCCCGAATCCAGCAGATGATCCGCGAACGTGCCGGGATTGGAGAATAAAATGTCACTAATCGTTCGCGCCGAAACGCCAGCGGATAACGCCGCCGTAGCGCTGATTCACCAGCGTGCTTTTGGGCGAGAGAGCGAATCTCGGCTTGTCGCGGCTATCCGCGAATCGGAAAACTATTTCCCAGCGCTTTCACTGGTCGCCGTTCTGGATGAAGCGCCTGCCGGTCATATCATCTTTAGCCGCTGTCACATTCAATCGACAGAACACAGTATTCCGGCATTGGCGCTGGCGCCGCTGGCCGTGCTGCCGGAATACCAGAATCGCGCAGTAGGCACGGCGCTCATGTGGGAAGGCCTCAACGCCTGCCGCAGAGGGCGGCATGAGATCGTGATTGTTCTGGGGCATCCTGATTACTATTCGCGCTTTGGCTTTGCTCCCGCCAGTACCTTTGGCATTTTTCCGCCGTTTCCGGTAGATGATGCGGCTTTCATGGCGCAGGGTTTGACACCCGATGCCCTGCAAGGTGTTTCCGGCACTGTCCAATATCCGTCTTATTTTGATAATGTGTAACAGGTTGCGTTGATGCGAATCGTCGGGTTGCGTGAATTAATCCGGGTACGGCCTGCACGCCTGCGGTTCCAGTTGCTGGCGTTCTCATTTGTACTCACCATTTTGAATACTTCCCACCGCATGGTTTACCCGTTTCTGCCGGAAATGGCACGCAGCCTGGGCGTGAGTCTGGAAGCGATCAATCTGGCAATAACACTGCGTTTCGCGCTGGGGTTATTCAGCCCGTTTTTTGGCGCATTAGCTGACCGGCGCGGGCGCAAAAGTGCCATGCTGGCCGGCGTGGCTGTGTTTGCCGGATCGATGCTTCTAGTGGGTGTCTGGCCGACTTATCCGGCGCTGGTGATTGCACTCCTGTGTACCGGCCTGGGCAAAATCCTGTTTGGCCCGGCAGTTCAGGCCTACCTCGGTGAACGCGTCGCCTATAACCGGCGTGGCCTGGCGATCTCATTGACCGAACTCGGCTGGTCGTGGGCATTTTTGTTTGGTATCCCGGCAGCCGGGTGGGTAATCGCCCGTTCGGCCTGGAATATCCCCTACCTGTTTCTTGCGGGTTCCTCTGTTGGAATGCTGCTTGTGCTGTGGCGTATCCTGCCGGATGATCGCCCCCTGGCAGGTGAACGTCCCTCACTTATCAGTGGGCTTCGTGTAGTCATAACACACCCAGCAGCCCTGGCGGGGCTGACCATCGCGGCTTTAATGAGTATGAGCAGCGAGACAATCAGCATCGTTTATGGTGTCTGGATGGAAGATGCTTTCGCCTTACAGGTAGCGGCCTTAGGCAGCGCCTCCGCCGTGATCGGTATCGCTGAGCTAGGTGGAGAGGGGCTGGTCGCCGCTTTTACGGATCGACTCGGCAAACGCCGGGCATTACTATTCGGACTCGCTGCTTATACGCTGTCCAGCCTGCTGCTCCCTGTTCTTAGCAGCACTATCCAGGGAGCCTTGATCGGCCTGTTCCTGTTCTATATCACCTTTGAATTCTCGATTGTCACCTCATTACCGCTTTTAACCGAGATCATGCCGGCTGCCCGCGCTACCTTCATGGCCGCCACCGTTACCACCATTTCACTGGGGCGCATGGTCGGCTCGCAGCTTGGCCCGGCACTTTTCAGTTTCGGCCTATCCGCCAACGCCACTGCCGCTGCCATACTCACCCTGGTTGCAATCCTTTTCCTATGGTTGTTCATCAAGGAGTAGCGCATAGATGTGCAGATTGCCACGCAAAACCAGACAAGGGGATACCTGAATTACGTTTCAAACGGGTTAAAGTCAAGCATATTCTGGAGCGATACTTTGAGTTCCTGCACAACAAACTCAGGTTCCAGGCAGCCTAAAGCGTCTACCCACAGTGAAAAGAGGGTTTGTGCGCTGGCTAAACCGTCCGAACCGTTCAATATATTATTGATCCGCTCCAGCAGGTTATCAGGCTTTTTTGCCAGCCGCTGAGTTTCCGAAATCAGCCATTTATTATCGGGCCGCCACACCCGGTTATAAGCAAACAGGATCGCCAGGATCGCATCAATACTCATCATCTGCCGTCGTTTCAAATCCATCACTTCTCCCCGGAAAATCAGATCATGCGCGGCAAATTTGACTGGCACATGGATCATGCGCTTCACCACCCCCAGAATGTCATGAATCACGCGGTGACGCAGTGGTTCCGGGTAAACACTGATGCGGCGTCTGAGCGTATCCAACTCGCGGTGGCTGCGCAAAACGACTGCATGTGAGAGTGTCCATGCGATTTCCATATAGCCATCCCCAGCGGCAGATCGTACCCCCTGGCTGACATCCTGGATAATCTGCACCGCCTGGTTCAGATAGTCCCAGGATTCCCACATCAGATTAACCAGCACGCCTTTGATCTGGTATTCAAACCACAGGCGACCATCGGTGCGTACCAACCCCGGTCGCAGTTCATGTACATCCAGTGCAGAGAGCCATCGCCGGCATGCTTCCGGTGTTGGATAGTTTTTCACCCAGAACACCAGGTCAATATCTGAAAACTTATCTGCCACCCCGCGTGACACCGATCCCACAATGCCGATTGCATCCGCCAATTCCGCTGGGCATAAACTGGCGATTTCAGTAGCAGTCGCAAATAGATCATTGCTGCGCGATGTTGCGTTTTTTGGCAGCGTCGTCATGTTAATGTCTCATCAATAATTGGGTCGGGGGAATTGGGTACGCCATCTGCCATCTAAAGTCTCCTCTTCTGACGCCTATGACGCGTGCCGGCGGTCTTTGCCGCACGGACTTCTCAACTCATGGGCGGTTGGTGAACATATTATACCATTGGATAAAATCGCTTAATTCCGCCTCCGTTCCTTATAAAAAGGCGATTCCGATACCTGTCCTGTAGTTTTACTCCCAATTTACCTGCCTGACCAATACGAACCATACGCCAGATGAAAAACCGGATACGTGGTAATATCCTGCTTAAACTGTCCTGAACCAACCAGAGAGGATATGCTGTGAAACCAATGTCATTTGACTTTCAATCCCGCCGTTCAATGGTACTTGCGAGACGCGGGATGGTCGCTGCCAGCAACCCGCTTGCCGCGCAGGCTGGTCTCGATATTTTGCGCCAGGGCGGGAATGCCGCTGATGCCGCCGTCGCCACAGCCGCTATGCTCAATGTGACCGAACCGGCTTCAACCGGGATTGGGGGCGACTGCTTCGCGCTGTACTTCGATGCCAAAACAAAACAGGTGACAGCCATGAACGGCAGTGGTCGCGCCCCGGATGCCCTGGTACTGGATGATTTGCGCAAACTGGGCTACACCGAAATGCCGGAGCGCAGCCCGCACGCTATCACCGTTCCTGGCGCGGCGGCAGGTTGGCACGACCTCCTAGCCCGGCATGGCCGCATGACACTGGCCGACGTTCTGACCTCCGCGATCTACTATGCCAGTGAGGGCTATCCCGTGCATCCGGTTTTTGGCGCGGGATGGAAAGCCTCCGAGAATTTTCTACGGAATAGCCCGAACACCGAAGACTACCTCCCTGGCGGCCACGCCCCGGAAGTCGGGCAGTTCGTTAAGCTCCCTGGCCTTGCTCGCACCCTTCAAGCCGTGGCTGAGGGTGGCCCGGAAGCCTTCTACACAGGTCCGATTGCCGATTCCATTGTCGCCACGGTCCAGGAGCAGGGCGGCCTGATGACCCACGACGACTTGAAGAATCACACGTCTACCTGGGGCGACCCCATCGGCACCGACTATCGTGGCGTTGTTGTTTATGAGCATCCCCCTAATGGGCAAGGGCTGGCGGCACTAATGGCGCTCAATATCGCCGAAGGCTGGGACTTAGCCTCAATGCCCTGGGATTCGCCCGAACGCCTGCACCTGATGGTCGAGGCGATGCGCCTGGCTTTTGCCGATGCCCGCTGGTACATCACCGATATGGCGACTAATCCTGCTCCGGTAGAGGCCCTGCTGAATAAGTCTTATGCCGCCCAGCGCCGCGCCCTGGTTTCGCCAAATAGTGCCATGCAGCCGCCGTCCTATGGAACGCCGCAGACCAGCTCAAACACGGTCTATCTTAGTGTTGTGGATGGCGATGGCAACGCCTGCTCGTTTATCAACAGCCTCTACATGGGATTTGGCACCGGCATCGTCGCCAAAGGGACGGGCGTATTTTTACAGAATCGCGGCGCGTGCTTCAGCCTCGAACCCGGCCATCCAAATGCGCTGGCCGGCGGCAAACGCCCATATCACACGATAATCCCCGGCATGGCTGTCAAGGATGGTGAACTCTGGGCGAGCTTTGGCGTAATGGGTGGCTTCATGCAGCCACAGGGACATTTCCAGGTTATCAATGCGATGCTGGATGATGACCTCAACCCACAGGAGGCACTCAACCGTCCGCGCTTTTGTCTCATGGATGGTACGAGTGACAGCGTGTTAGCACTCGAAGACGGCATTCCGGTTAAGACAATGGCGCGGTTGGCCGAACTGGGGCATCCGATACGCCCGGTGGCAGGGCGGGGGCGCGGCTTGTTTGGTGACGGCCAGATTATCCGCCGGGACGCGAACACGGGCCTTCTCTATGGCGGTAGCGATCCGCGTAAGGATGGCCTCACAGCCGCCTTCTAATCTTCAAGGAATACAGTACTGCTCTACCCAGATGGAAGTGAGTCCCGAAGCGATGTCCGATACCCCCTCACCACGCCCCCGGATTGTCATGTGCCGGGGGCAGTATTGCAACATAAGCCGCCGCGCTGACCTGCTCTATGAATATTTGCAGGTTCTCGTAGATGATGCTGTGGGCGACCAGCGCCCGCGCCCGATCAAGTTGGAAACTGCCAATTGTCTGGATCATTGCGGTGCTGCGCCGGTGATAGTGGTGTATCCGTCGGGCGAAGTGTTTGCGGAAGTCACCGAAGACCAGCTCGAAACCATTGTGAGCCAGGCTTTGAATACCTCCCCAACTCGCCCAAACGGGGAGGATGACTCAGCTTGAATTCAGGAATTCTATTGGGGACAGTCCCAGACTCTCTCAATTCGGGCAGAGCATCATGCCGCTAATTGGCCGTAACTTCACACAATATAGGGCGTGCTGGCCCCGGTTTTGACCATCCCCTCCGGGTCAATCGTGACATCAATACACGCCGGTTTCCCGCTGGCGAAGGCCCGTTCCAGTGCGTTCCCTAGGTCGTTCGGGTCGTCAATATGCTCCCCATAGCCGCCCATCGCTTCCACGATTTTGTCGTAGCGTGTCGGGGCAAGCGCTGACGCGGCGGCGCGTTCTTTCCCGACCATCTGTATCTGTGGGTTGCGAATCTGTCCCCAACCGGAGTCATTGCCGACGATGCTTACAATCGGCAGGTTGAATCGTACCGCCGTGTCGAACTCGAACCCATTGAACCCGAATGAGCCATCTCCATTGATAATCAGCACCCGTTTTTCCGGATAGAGGTGCTGCGCAGCGATAGCGAATGGCGCACCGACACCCAGGCATCCCAGTGGGCCAGGGTCAAGCCACTGGCCTGGTCGGGTGACATCAATCACTTTGGCGCACGCGCTGACAATATCCCCGCCATCCCCGATGATGATCGTGTTTTCATCAATGAAATCGTTAACTGCTGCACCTAATCGAAAATGGTTGATCGGCTGGTCATCCAGCGCCATCCATTTACCCAGTTCGGCGTTCTTCTTATTCTCATACTCGCGGGTCTGCCGCAGCCAGTCGTCGTATCGGATACCGTGCAGCCCCTCAATGAGTGCCTCCAAAACCAATCGTGCATCGGCCACCATCGTCACATCCGCCTCCCGGTTGTGGTTGATTTCCGCCGCGTCGTTTTCCACCTGGATAAGTTTGCAATCCGGGTTCCAGCCTTCCATTCCATATTTCAGCCGAAAATCCAGTGGCGTCCCGATTAACAGCACCACGTCTGACTCCCGCAGTGCCTTGCCCCGCGCCGACTTGAAGCAGTTCGGGTGATCCATCGGCAGCGTGCCTCGTCCCGCGCCGTTTGTGAACACTGGGATTCCCGTTTGTTCGGTGAGTTCGCGCAGCGTATCATGTGCCGCATCCCAATACACCTGTGTCCCCGCAATGATGATTGGCTTTTGCGCCGCCCGCAGCAGTTCAAACATGCGGGCTACTGCCCCCGCCTCTGGCTCAACTGGCGTGATTGTTACCCGTTCCGGCAGTGTTGGCACGTCTATAGCATTGAACAGTACGTCGAAGGGTAGTTCGATGAATACTGGCCCAGGCCGCCCACTCAGCGCAGCCTCAAATGCTTCGGCCATCTTTTCCGGAATGTGGCTTGTTTCGGTGATCGTGAAACTGGCTTTGGTGTAGTCGTGGAACATGCCGGTCTGCGGCATTTCTTGCAGTGCGCCCATTCCTTTGGTTTTCAGCGGTGCAGCGCCCCCTAAAAGCACCATCGGGCTGCGTGCCTGGTATGCGTTCGCCACTGCCGTCACCGCGTCTGTCACACCCGGCCCCGCTGTTACCGCCGCCACGCCAATATTACGTGTCAGACGGGCATATGCGTCCGCTGCATGGGCAGCCGCCTGTTCGTGCCGGAAGTCAATGATTGTGATATCATTGTTCAAACACCCGTCGTAAATCCCCATGATATGCCCACCGCACAGGGTATACAGCGTCTTCACTCCCTGATTGGCGAGCATCCGCGCGACCAGTTCTCCCCCTAGAGTGTACATTTCACAACCTTTCCGTCTGGCAGAGGCACAGCATTATCAGATAAATTCTTGTCCCCAAGATATATTTTAAAGTGGCGTAGTTTTATACCTACGCCACCTGTACTTTTCACTCAGACCTTTCTGACTTAGGCACTACTTGTGACCATTTGCTTTATCCTTCAACAGGCGGCATGTTGCCTCCGCCAGAACCGCCGCCCCGATTGGGAAGGCAGTTTCATCCAGGTCGAAAATCGGGCTGTGATGCGGGCGGTTGACTTCATCCAGCTTCGCCCCCAGGTTGAACATCGCCCCCGGCGCTTTTTGTGTCATAAAGCTGAAGTCTTCTGCACCCATCCCGGCCTCAGCCGGAAATATCCCGTCTTCACCCAGCAAATCAATAGCAACCTGTTCGATAAGTCGGCTCACATGCGGGTCGTTATACAGTGAAGGGTAGCCGCGCACGACCTTCAACTCGTAGTCGCCCCCAAGTGAATGGACGATACTCAGTGCCTGCTCCAACTCAACCAGCAGCTGTTCCCGTACATCCTCATCAAAACTGCGGATCGTCCCGTTCATCTCGACTCGATCCGGAATGATGTTGTTCGCGCTCCCACCGTGTACCGCCCCAATCGAGATCACGACCGGGTCTATCGGGTCAATACGCCGCGCCCGGATTCCATGAATCGCGTTTACCGCTTGTGCCAGCATAAAGATTGGGTCCGCACCTTTGTGTGGATACGCCCCGTGACAACCTTCTCCGATTATCGCCGCTTCAAACGAATCCACTGCCGCCGAAACATGACCGCCGTCAATCATCACCTTCCCAGCCGGCATCCCGCTGGCAACATGCAGGGCAATCACTGCATCCAGGTATTCCAGCGCATGGTCTTCAATCATGCGCGTCGCCCCGCTTTTGCCTTCTACATCCTCATCTTCTTCCGCTGGTTGGAAAAGAAAGCGAACTTCCCCTTGCGGGCGGTTTTCCATCTCGCTCAACAACCGCGCTACACCCAGCAGAATCGCCGTATGGGCGTCATGGCCGCAGGCGTGCATTTTCCCTGGAACAGTTGAGGCATACGGTACATCGTTCGCCTCGTCAATCGGCAGCGCGTCCATATCAGCACGAATGCCGACAGCGGGGCGTCCTTCACCCAGATATCCGACCACCCCTGTCTTGCCAACCCCTGTTTCAACCCGGATACCCATCGCTGTCAGGGTTTCCGCCACAAGATTAGCCGTGCGGTGTTCTTCAAAGCTCAATTCCGGGTGCATGTGAATGTCCCGCCGCCACGCAGAAATGAGATGATCCATATCCTGCGCCCGTTCCAGTATATTGAGGTATTCCATACTTGTTTTCCTGTACAAATTCATGATTTTGCATTGCCAATAAGAAGTATAGCGCAACTCGGTGCGCTTCTCGATACCGCACTTCAGGTTAGAGTAGCGTATGTTTTTGTGGCGTTCATCACCTCCCCCCATTTTCTGGGGTATTATTTTCGTAGAGGCGTGTTAAGGTGTTGTTACATTGGGTGTGTGATGAGTGTTGTTATCGAGCGCGAGGAAGAATATTGTATGATAACCCGTGTTTTCCCCATTCTTCACTAGCAACAGTGCCCAAAGAACTGCATTAAGCATCGTTTTTCGTCTGCTGAATCTCATTCCAAAACCCATTTTAAGTGGAGATTAACCCACCAGATGCCAAGAAAAAAGTCATCCAAATCACCGGGCAAAGAGTCGAAAACTCCTGCCGTAGCTACGGAGTCTCTCGTCAATGGTACACATCTCATGGTAGATACTGTTCCGACAGCCGTTGCGCCATTTAGCATTACCCGTGCGTTGAACATCCAGGGGTGGGGACACCTGGATGCCGTGCTGTTGGCGGCCCTTGCGACCCAAGCCCCGCTGCTCCTGGTCGGGCCGCACGGCACCGGGAAATCCCTGTTGATTGAGCGCTTGGCAAGGGCGTTGGGGTTATCCATGCGGCATTACAATGCATCGCTGTTGAATTATGATGATCTTGTTGGCATCCCGATCCCCGAAGAGGGGAATGATAGTCTGCGTTTTATCGCCACCCCGGATTCGATCTGGGGCGCTGAATTTGTGTTCTTTGATGAAATTTCACGCTGCCGCCCTGACCTTCAAAACAAGATGTTCCCGATCATTCACGAACGGCGGGTTGCCGGTATCCTATTGGAAAAACTCCGTTTTCGCTGGTCGGCCATGAACCCGCCCGCGCCTGATGAGCCGGATGCGAATGCACCCACTGCCAACTACTACCTCGGTTCAGAACCGCTTGACCCGGCACTTGCGGATCGTTTTCCGTATGTCGTCCCGGTGCCGGACTGGAAGCAGCTTACAAAGGATGATCGGCGCCGCCTCGTGTCCTGGCGTGACGAGTTTCTTAACCCAGGCACTCGTCCGCAGCCCGTAGAAGCAATGCCACCACTCCTGGAGATGGCGAACCGCTGCGCGGCACTTATTCCCGACCTGGAACAAGACCTGGATGAGTGGTTATCCGATTACATTGTCCTGGTCATTGATCTTCTCGACAAAGCGCAGCTCCCTCAAAGCCCGCGTCGTGCCAACATGCTCGCGCGCTCGGTTGTGGCGGTTCATGCGGCGCGTATGGTGCTGGAAGGTGATGATGCTGACCTCGAAACCAGCGCCGAAATCGCACTCTTGTTTGGCCTGCCCCAGAGCGCGACCGAAGTCCCGCCGTCTGAGCCGAACGTCGTTGCTGTGCATAAGCAGGCCTGGGAAATTGCCAGTTTGATGGAAGATGATGGTTGGCGGCAGATTCTGGAAGAATCTGACTCGCTTCGCCGAATTCTGTTGGCAGAAGAATTGGGTTTTGATGATACCAGCGTCTCTCGTCTGATTACGCAGGCGTTGGGGGCAGAATCATCCGAAGCCCGCCGTGTTGGGATAGCGACGGCTTTGTTCCTGGCGTTCCGCGCCACCCGCCGCCTGGCGCCTTCGGCCTGGGAGCCACTGGTGCAGTTGGCCGGGCGTGTCCTGCAGCCGCGTGCGATGAATGTCACCGCCGGGCCGGGCGTTGATATGAACAACTGGAAGGCGATTGGTGGCTGGCTTTCGGACCATGAGCAAAACAAGGGCGAACAGGCACTCTTGGAACGCAACTTTGTACTATCTGGGTATCCCGACCTGTGGCGTAAAGACAACTGGCGTGAATCGCTGGATCGGTTTCGACAGGATTTAGCCCTGTTTGGCGTGTTTGAGGAGCAGCAGTCATGAGCGACGATCAGCAGCAAAATAAACCGCCGGAGAGCCAGCCAGCCACCCCATTTGGCTCTCGTTTTGGGTCATCTGCTCGCCCTGGTTCTCCGACGGCCAACCAGCAGCAATCCGCGCCCACTCCGCCGTCCAGGCCGAGCGGTCTCCTTTCACGGGTGGGGAGTCGCCTCGATTGGCGTATCCTGCCTGTCACTGAGGTGATTGTCCACTTTACTCTGGATGGCCTGGGGGATCCCTTTCATCGCATTCTGGGCAAGCGGCTGATGGTGGATTTTGGCAAGCGCGATGCCATCGTGAAGGTCTTTGAAGCGGGTGGGGCAGATGTTGACGAGATTGTGTCACGCCTGGAAATCGCCTGGCAGGAGTATGTCTTCTCTGGGGCGCTCATGCTCTATCCCTGGAACGTTAACCTGCCGCAGGTGATGGCGGGTCGGCTGCCTCCTGGGCAAGATGACGACGAGGATACTCGCTACTCGGAGGACAACCGCCAACCGCCTACGTTGCTGCGGTCTGTAGACCCGCTCCTGGTGTTAAATGTCCTGGGACGTGCCCGTGCCAATATTTTGCTGCCAGAAACGCCGCTGGTCTTAGAGAAGTCCTATCTCAACCTCTCTTTGATGGCTGACGACCCGCGTCTGATCGCCCTGGTGCAGGCCACCGGGTACGTCGAGGAGTCCCTGGTAAAATGACCCGTGCTTCCCGCAAGTACAGCAATCGCCCGCGTGACGATGGCGCAAAACTAGCCTCCCGTTTGATTCACTCGGTGCCAGCAGCGACAGTGGAACTCGAAACATTCTGCAAAATGGCCGGGATCAAAGTCAGCCCGCGCGTCCCCACAGCGGCAGTCGAGTGTGTGCGTCGTCCACACCTGCTCATCAACCCGGATTTTGCCGCCAAACATTGCGAACGCGATGAGCATCTGTTTTTGCTGGTGATGCATGAATTATGGCATGTCATCCTGGCGCATACCCGCCTCTACCCGCGTGTCACCCCAGCGCACAACATCGCCTTTGATGCCGTCATTAACGCCGGTTTAGCCCGCCAGTACAATAAGCCCGAATACCGGGGATTTTTCGAGGAACTCAACCCGGCGGATAAATTTCCCCATATTCTGCTGCGCCCGCCGGTAGGCTGGCCGTCCGACCCCCAGTATCCCGATGATGTCGGGCCGGTTGGTACACGCCGCATCCTGGAACGCCTCTATCCTCCGCCAGGGGAAGACCCGCCGCTGCCGTTTTATGATGAGATTTTCCGCCTGCTGTTTGAATACGCTAAGCAAAATGGCTGGGTATGGGTTGAGGGAGAGCCATTTTTACTCGGCGATCACGATAATCCGGAATCTGAAGAGCAGGCATTGGATGATGCTGTATTTAATGAGGCCATCCGTCAGGTTTCCGGCTCAATGTCGCTGCCGCTTGGTGGTCGTGGCGGTGGCGGTCAACAAGCCGAGCGCCAATTACGGGTTGACCCGACCACCGAACAGGTGCGCCGCGTATTCGCTAATGTGCTGCGCCGCTGCCTGGGGCCGCGTCGGGGTAAGCACCGCCGCCGCGTCAAATCCCCTGTTCCGGGTATTGGCGGTACCAGTGTGCTGCCTAATCCCCGTGACCGTCTCGCGCCCGCTCGCCGCTGCCTGGGTGCCCCTAAAACCATCTGGAATCAACCCGGTGTTGTCAAAGCCCGTGTTCCCGAAACGCCCAGCAAAGCCCATATCTATCTTGATGTATCGGGTTCAATGGCACAGGTGCTGCCGCATCTGCTCGGCCTGATTACGCCCTATGTCCTGAGAGGGCAGGCCGATGTATACCAGTTCTCGACACGGGTTATGCCGCTCTCGGCGGCGAATTTGCAGATGGGGCGTGTGCGTACCACCGGCGGCACCAATATTAACTGTGTTTTGAAACACGTCCTGGAAGCCGAAACACGGATTAACCGTATTCTGATTCTGACCGATGGGGCGGTGGGAGCACCGCATATTAACTTCGCGGAACAGATTCATGAGCGCAACTTGAGTATCTGTGTCGTCATGCCCGCCGAGGCTGCCTGGGAAGAAGACCTGCGCGACCTGGCGAATTTGATGATTACGCTGCCGCCTGTTGGCATCCCCAGCCCTATGTGGCGTCATTAAGGCTTGCATATATCAGGGCGTGGCAAATGTTTCCCACCGCGCCCTGTTGCCTGCCGTATGACCTCGTTGCTTTAAGCCTGCTTATTAGCACTTTCCGCTTTTTACTCAAGACTCAGTACTGTCTCTTCCCCCGCAATACTGGTCGAACCAATCCACCATGTGTGTCAGCCGGTCAACCCGGTGTTCCGGTTGCCCACTGCGGGAAAGCTCGTGACCGTCCACCGGGAAGCGTACCATCTTAACGGTGCCGCCGCTGCGCTTCACGAACGCGAAAAGCTGCTCGCCATCTGAAATCGGCACCCGGAAGTCGTTTTCACTGTGAATAAGCAGGAGGGGTGTTTTGACCGTATGCGCGTAAGCAATCGGGGAGGCTGTCCACAGTTTTTCGGGATTTTCCCAGGGTTCAAAGCCAAACTCATTCTTGATAAAGGTTGGAATATCCGTTGTGCCGAAGAAGGCCCCCAGGTTATACACGCCGCGCTGCGAAACCGCCGCCGCAAACCGTTCAGTATGACCGACGACCCAGGCCGTCATAAACCCGCCGTAGGAGCCGCCCGTCACCGCCATCCGTTTTTCGTCAACGAATCCCTTTGCCAGCAGGGTATCTATCCCGGACATTAAATCCGGCATATCGTTCACACCCCAGGCCCCGTGAATGCCATCCCGGAACGCCGCGCCGTAGCCGTCGCCGCCGCGTGGGTTGCAGTAGAACACGGCATAGCCCCGCGCCGCATGGAACTGCCATTCATGAAACATGGATCGTGCCGATGGACCCCACATCACATGCGGGCCGCCGTGAATATTGAACGCCAGCGGGTAGGTTTTGCCTTCTTCGTATCCCACCGGCAGCAGATACCAGCCCTGAATCTCGGTGCCGTCCGGCGCATTCCAGCGCATCTCATGTGTTTCCTGTACGATGACTTCCGCGAGGAACTTGTCATTTGCCTCGGTCAGCCGCTGTGCCTCCGCTGCGCCTGCCGCCCGCCAGAACAGTTCCGAAGGATGTTCCGGGGTGCTGGCGGTGTAAGCGATGCCACCACCGGCATGAATATCCAGGCCGTCGGCCATCCATCTGCCGCCGGTGATCTTCTCAACTGTGCCGCCGTTTGGCGCAACCTGATAGATTTCTGTATTTCCCCAGCTCGCCGCCGTGAATACCAGGGCGCTGCTATCCGCCTTCCACCGCACGATTTCGGTCGAGCGGTCAAAGTCCAGCGTCAGGTCGCGCGGTTCGCCACCCGCCGCAGGCATAACCGTTAGTATCAAATTCGAGCGTGATGATTGATCCAGTGGGAAACGCTGGTAGGCGATCCACTTGCCGTCCGGTGAGGGCAGGGGGCCATAATCCGAGTAATTCAGGTCGGTGAGCTGTTCGGCTGTCCCGTCTTCCACCCGAATCCGGTAAATGCAGCTCAAGCGCCAGGGTTCGTCCACGTCCGGCTCGGCGGTGCGATCCGTCAGTACGTACACGCTGTCCGGCGTCCACTGTGGCTCGCCATAATTGGCGTCAACATTCGTCAGACGGCGCGGCTTGGCGTCGTCGCCTTCCAATCCTTCCGCTGTCGCCATGATGTAAATCTGTTCGTAGCGGTCATCCAGATAGCTCGTGCCGCTGCGGTACGGGATACGCCAGATGATGCGCGGATCCCAGCGTTGCTTTTCGTCGTATTCCTTGCGTTCTTTGCTCTGCTTGGCCTCGAATTTGTTGGCCGGTTTCGGGTCTTCCTCGCCGCTGTCCTCTTTTTCTCGTTCCGCCGCGTTCATCCCCGCCAGGAACGCGATCTTGCTCCCGTCCGGCGACCATACTGGACTGGTTGCTCCGTTGGGCATCCCCGTCAGTGCGCGGGGTTCGCCTCCCGGCGCGACCATTGGCAGCAGGTAAATCTGCGGCTTCTCGTCGCGGGCGGAGACAAATGCCAACGTCTTGCCGTCAGGACTCCAGCGCGGTTGCATGTCCTTGCCGCTGCGGGTGATCTGAATGCGCTTCCCGCTGGTCGCCTCGGCCAGCCACAGATTACGCTTGTAGCCATTGTCCAGCCGGTCAACTGTCATGTGAACATAAGCGATCCACTGCCCATCCGGGCTGATGCGTGGGTCCTCAATATATGCGATATGATACAAATCATCTACCGTAATCGAGCGTTTTTCGTTTTCCAAAGTCATGTCCTCATATAACTTTTCGCGGTTAAGTGACTTTCGTGATTATAGAATTATAGCGTAGTCTGCCATTTTGCCATCACAATTGGATATGGCCGTGAACCTTTTACGCAAAAGGTCGTATCAGGGTGTACACAACAGAACAACGGAGCGGTGCAGTTGTGCAGTGACGAGGAGTTAGCCCAGGGTATACAGCGGGGGCGGCGGGATGACCTGGCGGTGCTAGTCGAACGCCATCACAGCCCCTTGCTTGGTTTCCTCTACCGCATGACCGGGGGCGACAGGGCGCTGGCCGAAGACCTGGTGCAGGAGACTTTCGTCCGCATCCTGCGCGGGATTCACCAGTACGCGTACCCGCGTCCCTTCAAGCCTTGGTTGTACCAGATTGCGACCAACCTCGCCCGTGACCACTATAAACGTGCCGATACCCGCCGCACTGACTCCCTGACGGAGGACACCCAATCGCAGCACTCTGCTGACGAAACATTGCCGGAAGATGCGCTGCTTCTCAACAACGAAGCGCAGCAGGTAGCCAGTGCTATCCGCCTCCTCCCGGAACACCAGCGCGAAGTCATAGTCCTCCGCTATTATCAGGAGCTTTCGCTGGCAGAAATTGCCGCCGCGCTCAGTATCCCGGTGGGCACAGTTAAATCGCGCTTGTCTATCGGACTGAACCGCCTGCGTGCATATTGCTTAGAGCAGGAACACGAACCATGAATGACAAACCAACCCGTGACGAGCGCCTGCGTGCGCTCCTGATCGAAGACACAGATACCCTTGAAGATGCCGAGGCACTGCTGCCCCACATAGTTCGCCTGGCAGAGTGGTCAGCCGCACAACCATTGCCCGCCGCGACGGCCCGCTTGGTCGAGTCGCTGCTCCCTGACTTGCCTGCCCCTGTCTCACGGTTGGAACGCTGTTTATCGTGGTGGCCGCTGCTCCTGCTGCGGGCACAACTGCGCGTTGTGCGTGGCGAAATCTGGTGGTCAACCGGCATCGTGATGCTGATCGGTGTCGTTGTTACGTTGACGACATACGACCCATCCAACACCGGATTACTGCCGTTTGCAGTCTTGTCTCCGGTTATGGCGGCCATCGGAGTCGCGCTGCTCTACGACTCCGATATTCAACTGGTGCTGGAATTGGAAAACAGTACACCCGCCTCAACTCGACTGCTGCTCCTCGCTCGTCTCACGCTGGTTTTCGGGTTCAACCTGCTGCTGGGGTTGTTCGGGAGTGTGGCGCTGGCGCTCCTGCAAAGTGACCTCTCGCTGTGGCCGCTTATCCAGTCCTGGCTGGCGCCGATGGCCTTTTTATCCTGTTTCGCCTTCTTTTTGAGTGTCATCACCAGTGATGCCTTTGTCAGTATGGTCGCCGGCCTCCTTTTATGGGGCTTGCATGTGGTCATGCAGAGTTTCCCACACCTGGATACACTTTCGCTTGCTCTCTCTCTGCCCGGACTCGTCGCTGCCGAGAGCCGCCCCGTGTTGTTTGCTGCCGCGCTCCTCCTGCTCCTGGTGGCACTCTGGTTAGCCGGTCTCAACGAACGAGAAATCAGACGGGATTTCGCCTGAAATGTCACTTCCTCAATATCTCTCTATCCGTAACCTTGCCCTGGTCATCGTCAGCGCGTTTGGTATTTTCGCCCTTGGTTCGGTGGATGCTACCTCACGGGCAGCCTTTAACCGCCTCACCTCCGCCGATACCCGCCCCTATGCTATCGCCGCCACCCTCTTGTTGGGCGGGGTCACCGCCTGGGGTGCTGTATCTGTGTCGCGCAACTTGCGTCAGCATGTTAGCCTGGCCTGGCGTGCCAGCCTGCGTTTCGCCGGATGGATTCCCTTTGCCCTGGCGCTGGGCGTAACGGTGCTTTTCCTCATCCCGGAAACCAGTGGCACAACCGGCTTTGTCTGGGACGATAAGACGCGCATCATCGAGTCCTTCATTCCCCTGGCCGCCGCCATCCACGCCGCGCTTATCTTCTCGCCCGATGATGAACCGGCGTTGGAGGTCATGCTTGCCAGCCCGCGCCGTATTTACTGGGTGCTGCTCGAACGTCTGGTAATCGTTCTGCTGGGGCAGGCGGCTGTTGGGCTTGTGACCGTTGCCCTCAGTCTTGCCCTAGTCAATGATCAGGATGTGCTGGTTTCGGTGTTTCGCTGGATTCCGCCCATGATCTTCCTGGTCGGCCTTGCGACTTACGTCACCCTCCGTTCACGGGTGGCGGCCTTCGGTGTTACCCTGGCCGGCCTGATGTGGTTTGTCTTTAATTTTTTCAGCGAGTCGCTGCTCCCCGGTGCGCCGACATTCTGGCCGCTCAATGCGGTGCTGCCGTTTTTCTGGCCGCTGCATCCTTATCTCCAGCCTGCCCAACTGAGTACGGGAGACTACTGGCTCAACCGCCTGTGCGTCTTGCTGGCCGGAGTCGCGTTCATCATGCTTGCCGTCTATCAGCTTCGGAATGAAGAATCGGTTTTGCTTGGCTCACGACAGGCGAAATCGAAAGGATAATCCACAATGAAACTCAAACTCATGCAAATCACTCACATCGCCCGTTACGAAGTGCAGCTGCACTGGCGCGGGCGGGCGCTGCTCGTCATGATGCTGGCGATTTTGGTGATGAACGGTATTACAGCGCTGGTGATGAGTCAAAGCAGCGACTCGATGCCCCCCGGATTGGTCATCAATCACTCCGCGATGGCCTGGGCAACGATTGGTGTAACCCTGGCATTCCTGCTGCCCGTCATCATTTCCGATACCGTCCCCAAAGACCGCCAGTTCGGAGTCCGCGAATTGCTCGATACGCTCCCCGTCTCGCGGGGTGTGGTTCTGCTCGGCAAACTCCTGGGAGTCTACGCGGCGGTGCTGTCCGGTCTGGCTGTCATCATGCTCATCACCGGGGCGCTTGATCTGCTCCTGTTTGGCGAGGTGAATGTGTCCAGCTTTCTGGAAATCTGGTTGGTCGGCACGACAGGGATGGTCATCCTGAATGGGGGGCTGGGGGTGTTGCTGCCTGCTACACAGCCCAATCGCCGCCGGGCGGTGGTGCTGGTCATCGCGGTGTTGATCCTGTCCTTTGCCCTGAGCGGCTCTGGTTTCGAGTCTGGCTCTATGGATACCTATTTCAACCCGATTCGCCCGTCGATCATCATGTACTACCTCACCGGCGTAGCGGGAACATTCGGTGGATCTGCGGTGTCGCAGTTCACACGGGAGGATGTCTGGCTCTCAATTGGGGCAGGGCTGGTTGAGTTGGTCGTGATTGGTCTGGCGGTGTGGGGCTGGTCGCGCTGGCATGAGTCGCGGGCGGGGTAGGAGGATAGAAATGATCTTATCACAGCTGCGTGGCATGGCGTTTTACGAGTTCCGCCAGCACTGGCGCGGGCGTCTGCTGGTTGCGCTCATCCTCGGCCTTGTGCTGACTGTGGGCATCAACGTCCTGGTGGCCGGGGGGAGTGTGCGCTGTGACACTGTCAACCTGCCTGACCTTGCTGTGTGCCAGCAGGGGATTACGATTACCATCACCGCTGTCACCCTGTTCCTGGCCCTCCCATTGGCTGTCCTGCTGCCCATCATGGTTGCCGAAATTATCCCGATGGACTCACAGCGTGGCGTTCGCAGTTGGCTGGATGCTATGCCGCTGCAAACAGGCACGTATCTCCTGGGCAAGCTGCTCGGTTTATGGCTGGCGCTGGTGATGGCACTGCTGATAGCCATGCTCATTAGCGGGGCATTGTGGTGGCTGGCGACTGGCACATTCGACCTGCTGGCTTATGCCCAGGTATGGGTATTCGGTATCGGTGTGGTGTGTGTGTTTAACGGTGGCCTCGGCGTGCTGTTGTCTGCCGGACTCACTACCCGCCGCCGTGCAATTGCCTGGAATGCCGTGTTGATCGTCGCATTAGCGGCGCTGGTTCAGGGGAGTGATTTCTTGTCCTACCTCAATCCGCTGCGGATGCCCATTATCAACTATCACCTGGCCGTCTATGCACCGATGCTCATGGCATCACCGGATTCTGGTGAACTGGCGATTCTGCTGCGAGCGTTCGCCGGTGGCATCGCCGGACTGATAATCTCCTTTTGTACTGCCTGGGTTTGGCTGCGCTGGCAGTCTAGCCGGATGTAACCCGTGAACCTTTGCGCGGCCTCTCTCGTAACAGGCTGCATGAATGAGTGGAGAATTGACCGATGATCGAAGTCACGAATCTCAGCAAGACCTACGGCGGCGCTGTCCACGCCCTGCGCGGCATTGATCTGGACATCAAAAACGGCATGTTCGGGTTGGTTGGCCCCAACGGCGCTGGTAAGACTACGCTGATGCGCATTCTCGCCGGGCTGATTCGGCCTACAACCGGGACGGTGCGCGTTCTCGGGCACGATGTCACCACGCTGCAAGGCAAATTCGAGGCGAAATCCATCCTGGGCTACCTGCCACAGGAACTCGGCCTGTACCCCAACCTGACCGGACGCGAATTTCTCGACTATATCGCTATCCTCAAGGGGGTTACTGATAAACGCGCCCGCCGCCAGCAGGTGACCGACCTGCTCGAATCCGTCCGCCTCGCTGATGTGGCGGATCGCCGCCTCAAGACCTATTCCGGCGGGATGAAACGCCGTATAGGCGTAGCGCAGGCGCTCCTCGGCAGCCCGAAACTCCTCATCGTGGATGAACCCACCGTCGGCCTCGACCCGGAAGAACGGGTGCGATTCCGCAACCTGCTTTCTGAGATGGCGAGTCGCTGTACGGTCATCCTCTCGACGCACATTGTCGAAGACATCAGCCATAGCTGCAATGACCTCGCCGTTATCAGCCAGGGGCAGGTCATCTTTCGCGGTGCGCCGGGCGACCTCATCACCCAGGCACGCGGTCATGTCTGGTCAATCACCACCCAGGGCGAACGCCCCAACAGTGGCCTGGCGGTGGTTTCCACCCTGCAAATGCACGATGGCGTCCAGTACCGCGTTCTCGGCACGCCGGAGCCGGACTACAATGCCGTCTCCATTGAACCAAGTCTGGAAGACGGCTATATCTGGCTCATGCGTCAGCACAGCCCCACACCCGCGTAAAGTGAGTCAATACACACTGGATTCGTAGGGCGCATGGCGTGCGTCCCGGCCCGCCCATGTACCAGACCTCGTTCCCGACTACGTCGCCCGTACCTGTTTCGCCGTGCCGGTTATCTGCCGTTACCTGCTCTAACAACGCCTCAAGTTCATACTGGGTTTCCTGCTGAGAGAAACACTTGATCCTAATACCTGTTGACACGTAACCCTCCTCGAATGGTGTAGGCAAGTATGTATCCGACCCCGAATCCACTCGCAACAGTAATCCATAGTCCTAGAAGTGCTTGAGCGTAAAAAGTAAACTTGACAATATCGAAGTTGCCAGCATGGTCATAAAGAACATAGAAAATCCCGGTTAGTAACAAATAAATTCCAAACGGGAGAAATGGAAAAACAGGAGAAACACAAATATTCCGTTGAGCATGGGAAGAATCTGTTACATACCCTACGAATGATCCAGCCAATACCCAAATATATACTAAGAGCGCAAAAATCCTCATTCCCAAAGAATAAATATTCAGTTGTGCAAAGAAAGCTACCAATAGATGAGAGGCAATCAGACCCAAAACAAGCCTTTGATAGCATATTCTCAATGCCATATAATCATCCCATCCGTTTTTGCAAAAATAGACTTTCAGGAGCTATCTGATGACGGTTACACCCGCCCAACTCAAAATTGCCGATTCTGAATTTCGCGCCCGCTGTGACTCCCTCCTGGCGCATATCCAGGACTCTAACCTCAGCGGCGTCGTTCTCTTTGACCGCGACTACCTGCTCTATTATACCGGTTTCGCCTTCATCCCCACCGAGCGCCCGATGGCCTTCGCCATGTCCCGGAGTGGCGAACGCGCCCTGTTCGTCCCCCGCCTCGAAGTCGAACACGCCCAGGCCAATGCCCTCATTGACCGGGTAGACCATTACCTCGAATACCCCGCCACCCCGCACCCGATGGAGAAACTCGCCGCCATGCTGGACGATATGGGCATCAGTGAGAAAATTGGCGCGGATCATGACGGCTATCCCTGGATTTTTGGCTATCGCGGCGCGTCCCTCTCCCAGGTGACCGGCGCAGAAACTGTCTCAGTCGCCGCCTTTGTCGAAGACCAGATGATGGTGAAGTCCCCGGTGGAAATCGCCCTTTTGCGCGAAAGCTGCCGTTGGGCGAATCTCGCACATACGCTTTTACAGCGGTATACCGTTGTCGGCGCCACCGAAACCGAGGTTAGCCAGCGGGCCAGCGACGAAGCTAACCGCGCTATGCTCGATTCCATAGGCCCGATTTATCGCGCCCAGAATGCCTTTTTCAGCGGCGCAATCGCCGGGTATCGCGGCCAGATCGGGCGTAACGCCGCTATCCCGCACGCCCTGGCGAACAATATGGTTTTTCAGCCGGGGGATGTCCTCGTCACCGGGGCGACTGCGCCCGTCTGGGGCTACGTCTCCGAACTCGAACGGACTATGGTGATTGGCAAGCCCTCCGGCGAGCAGCGCCGCTTCTTCGACCACATGGTCGCCTTGCAGGATACCGCCTTCGCCGCCATTAAGCCCGGCCAGCCCTGCGCCAGCGTGGACCATGCCGTCCGCGCTTACTTCGAGAAGCACAGCCTGTGGGACTACTGGAAGCACCATGTCGGCCACTGTATCGGCCTGCGTTACCACGAAGGCCCGTTCCTCGATCTGGGCGATAATACCATCATCCAACCCGGTATGGTCTTCACCGTCGAACCCGGACTGTATGTGCCGGGGTTAGGGGGCTTCCGCCACTCCGATACAGTGGTGGTGACCGGTGATGGCATCGAATTCCTTACCTACTACCCACGCGACCTCGAAAGCCTCACCCTCCCCGCCTGATGTCACAAATAAAAACGGTGCCGGGCAAATCACTGCCCGGCACTGCTTTTACTCGGTACTTTTAACTTTTTACTGCTTTTATTTTCGCCTCAACACTTTCAACTACTTACCGTCCTCATCCTCCCCGCCAAGCAGTTTGATATAGCTGGAGAGGATGTCACTAGTCGCGACAATCCCCACCAGTGACCCATCATCCACGACTGGCAGTGCGCCAAACTTATACCTTTTCATGAGGCTGGCCGCCAGTGTGGCCGGGGCGCTTGACTTAATCGTCATCGGGTTGGCGGTCATACACGCCTCAGCTGTGACGCCGGTAAGTAAAGCCTGGTCCTGTGCGCGTTCGCGCATCGTCAACGGAGAATTCATCGCCAACCGCACATCCCGGTCCGTGATGATGCCGATTAACCGGCCTTCATCCACTACCGGAAGCTGGCGGCAGGCATGGGACTTCATAATCCCGATGATTTCCCCCAACGGCGTGTCCCGCCCAACTGTAACAGGGCAGAAAGTCATAATGTCGGCTACTGTGAGCATTGGTTCCTCTTGGTGATATATAGAGCTACACACAACAACCAGCCACCGGTATTTCTTGCCCTGATTCCGGTCTGGCTGCTTGCTGTTGTTTCAATGAGTTGTGCCTATAAATATACCACCTATCGCCTTATTTGACCGGGAACAGCTCGCTGGTGAAGGCCGCGCCGCGTTCCAGTGCGGTATAGTTATCCGCCAGCATGTCACGCCGGTGCGCCGGGAGGTGACCCTCCAACGCTCGTTTGATCGAATTCAGCGGCAGCACTCCATGTGCCGTCACGACTGCCCCCAGCATGATCACATTCATCAGTCGCAGGTTGCCGATTTCATCCGCGATGTCCGTCGCCGGCACCGGCAGGTGGGTGATGTCTGCCCGCTGGCTCTGCTGTGTGATAAGCGAAGCATTGCTCGCCAGCAGCCCACCTGTCGCCACGAGATACTCGTACTTGGTAAATGATGGGTTGTTAAACGCCAATACCACATCCGGGTTGTTGACGATGGGTGACCCGATTTTCTTGTCACTGATGACCACATAGCAGTGTGCCGTGCCACCGCGCATCTCCGGCCCATAGGAGGGTATCCACGTTACTTCCAGCCCTTCGTCCATCGCGGCATACGCTAGAAGCTGCCCCGCAAACATCACGCCCTGGCCGCCGAACCCGGCGAGCAAAAATGACTGGTGCATGTGTGTCAGCCTCCTACAGCCCATTCACTTCGTCGCGGACTTTGTAATCGCCCAGCGGGAAGTACGGCACCATGTTGTCTTCTATCCATTCCAGCGCCTTTTCTGGCTGGATGCCCCAGTTTGTCGGGCAGCTTGAAAGCAGCTCCACCATGCTGAATCCCAACCCGGCCATCTGCACCTTGAGTGCCGTGATAATCGCCTTTTTCGCCTTGCGGATATTCTTCACATCATGCAGTGACCGCCGCACGATATAGGCCGGGCCATCCAGGTTCGCCAGCAGTTCGCTCATCCGAATTGGGCTGCCGGTCATCGTTGTATTCCGTCCAAACGGGGATGAGGTCGTTTTCTGTCCCGGCAGGGTGGTGGGGGCCATCTGCCCGCCGGTCATGCCATAAATTGCATTGTTCACAAAGATTGTGGTGATGTTTTCGCCTCGCGCCGCTGCGTGCAGGATTTCCGCCGCGCCTATCGAAACCAGGTCGCCGTCGCCCTGATACGTTACGACGATCTTATCCGGCTGGACTCGTTTGAGACCAGTTGCCATCGCCGGGGCGCGACCATGTGCTGCCTCGCAGCCGTCCGTCTCAAAATACTGGTAGGCGAAGACCGAGCAGCCTACCGGCGCGACCAGGATGGTCTTTTCCCGCAGGCCGAGTTCATCCAGCGCTTCCGCCAGCAACCGGTGGGCGATGCCATGAGTACATCCGGGGCAGTAGTGTGTGACCACCGGGGATAGCGATTCAGGGTACTCATACACGACTTGCAGACTATTTTCAGATATGGGTGCGTTTAGTGTTGCCAACATGCTATACTCCCTGCTTCTTATATGGGTAAGCCAGCGGCGCTGTACAACCGAGTCAACGTCTCTTCAATCGCCGTTAAAATATCATCCGGCATGGGGATCATGCCCCCCATCCGACCATAAAAACTCACCGGCACCTGTCCGCTGACAGCCAACCGCACATCATCTATCATTTGCCCGGCGTTCATCTCGACCACCAGGCAGCCGCGAATCTGATCGGCCAGTTCGGAAAGTCGGTCTTCCGGGAATGGCCACAGCGTTTGCGGGCGCAGCAGGCCGACTTTCAGCCCTTTTTCTCGTGCCGCTTCCACCGCGCTGTAAGCGATTCGTCCCGCTGTGCCAAAGCCGATAACCAGTAGGTCGGCATCCTCAGTCAGGTATTCGTACCAGCGTTGCTCATTTTTCTTGATGACTTTCAGCCGCGCCTGGATTTGTTGATTAAAAGCCTCTTCTTCCTCTGGCTGCATAAACAATGACGTGATGATGTTCTTCTCCCGGTCTTTCGCGCCCGTCAGCGCCCATTCGGGCCGTTCCGCCCGTATCGGTCGCATCGGCGGCAGTTCTGCCGGTTCCATCATCTGTCCGATCTGTCCATCCGCCGCGACCATCACCAGGTGACGATACTTGTCTGCCAGGTCGAACGCCAGCACTGTAAAATCTATTGCCTCCTGCACCGACGCCGGAGCGAGGACAATCGGGTGATAGTCACCATGCCCTGCTGAGCGCGTCACCTGGAAATAATCGCCCTGTGAGGGTTGGATATTCCCCAGTCCCGGCCCGCCGCGCATGATGTCCACCACCACACACGGCACATCCGACGCCGCGATATACGAGAAACCTTCCTGCATCAGGCTGATACCCGGACTCGATGAAGAGGTCATTGTCCGCACCCCGGCGGACGCCGCGCCATATACCATATTGATCGAGGCGACTTCGCTTTCTGCTTGCAGAAAAACCCGGTTCAGTTGGATCATACGTCTGGAGAGGTGTTCGAGTAGTTCAGTTTGAGGGGTGATCGGGTAACCAAAGTAGGCTTCTAGCCCGGCGCGGAGGGCGGCTTCAGCGATGGCGACGTTGCCTTTGAGCAGTTCTTTTGCCATATTTTTTGCCTCCCCGACTACGCCAGCACCGGCGCGTGCTTCTTCGCCGGAGTTTCTCGATACACGGTGATACACACATCCGGGCAGATGACCGCGCAGATGGCGCATCCGGTACACTGTTCGTCCAGATCTACTAGCGTGGCGGGGTGATACCCTTTCGCATTCAGCACGTCATCAGCCATGAAGATCACATTCTGCGGGCAGACAGTCGGACAAAGACCGCAGCCCTTACAGCGATCCTGATTAATGACAACCGTTCCTTTTGCCATCAACTACTCCTGTTATTCGGGTCGGATAGATGCATTTTAACTACACCTACCTTAGCCGAAACAGCCGGGTGGTGGCAGTATAAAATATCACTTTCCCCTACGCGACTTGTCATAAAGGCACAATGAGTATTGGGTAAAGTATACAAAAATCGTGGCTTTGTTGACGCGGGTAATTTTGAGGTAACTTTGATCTTTCGATGGAGTTATGTCATTGCGAGTTAGTCTTGTTTTCCGTCGTACTGGGGTCGCCATATTCCATTTGCAGTCTTATAGGGACTGCAAAAGAACCGCCACAATTTTGACAGCGGATATTTAGCCTATCTGCTGAGAATACCGTGGATGTGTCATTTAAATATTCCTTTACGATAAAAAGTTCAATTGTTGCTATCTGTTCTATGGCACAATGTGGACAAGTCCATTTCACCGAGAACTCATTATTCTCAATGTCACCGGGTTTAGCATCTAATCGAGAAGCCTGGACTTTTTCTCCCAACCCATAGCTAGAAGAAATGGAAAATACGAGTTCAGAAAACCACCGTGGAGCTTTGGGGAACACAATTACTCTTTCAATTAGTTGGTTCAAGATAACAGGGATATACATTCCATTATATTTATATAATTCTTCTGGAGGAGCAATAACTACAGCTCGTAATTCTCGCTCATACTCAAAGCTTTTTCGTTTCCAAAGCACAGCATTCAAACCATTAAATCCATCGGGTTCAGGAATAGCTTCATCTTCGGCAAGGTAATAGACTTTTCCGATATCAACCTTTTTGTTATATAGTTTTTCCAATCCTGTACCACTGTCAATATTTAAAGCAAGATCAAGATTCTTAACGGTGGATTGAACTGCAATGCCCGGTACACCTTTTAGATATACTTCCCACATAGCAGTAGACTCGATTTCATTCATGTGCCAACAATTGATTGCTAAAAACCTTCCAAAATTACGTAGTAGCCCGGATCCTACATCAAAATTAGAAAAGGGTTTTGTTTTATGTGCTTCTACAGTTGCTGAATTATAAGTGCCTTCATGTTCATCCATTGTTCGAAGAATACCGACTGTAGAGAAGAATAGAGCGCTTTTCTCAAGAAACGATACATATTTGGTGAAATCCATATATCGCCAGATGGTAGTATTCTCGTCGGGTGTAACAAAGCTAGGATGGTTATTTGGCATAGTCTTATCTTTATCTATAGTGTTTCATAACCAGAACGTGAACTTACCTTAGGATATATTAACACCATTCTGGAAATCGTGACAATCCGCGCCACCAGGAAAACTGAACAAATGTTCGAACAAAGATTCACCATATCATCGCTCATCTGTGCTACACTACCTGCAATGAACCATCCCACTTGCCACAACCCCTCCGCCTGGGTTTTCTCTCCCTCGCCGCTTGTGGAGAGGGGGCAGGTGGGTGAGGTTAACCCAGGAGTTCCCCCATGCCCCGCAACTACGATCCGCTACGAAAAGCCAATGTCTTGCAAATTCTCAACCTCAACAATGGGAATATCGCCCTCACCAGCCACGAAACCGGCATCCCCATACGCACCCTGTATGGTTGGCGGCACGAGCGCGAACAACAAGCCTTGCTGCAATCGCTGCAATTGCGGCAAGAATCACAGATGCCGCAAAATCCACCCCCGGAATTCGACGATGACGCCGGAGCGTATGGCTTTTTGCGCCAGCAGGTGCTCCGGGAACTCACCCATATTGCCGCAAATTTCAACATGAATGCGGCAACGCCGTCCCAGCGCCTTGCCGCCCTCAATCAGCTTTTCGAATATCTGTCGGAGGTGGATAAACGCCTGAAATGGGCATCCGCTGCCAGCAATCCTTACAAACCCCCGCCGCCTGAATCGCCCGAAGAAGTCACGCAAACCTATATCCGCTATTATCGCAAATACGGTAAATGGATCGGCCCCGGCAGCCCCCCCGCCGACCTGGAATCTCCCGCCGAAGAAGAAACCTACGACCCCGCCCTCAGCCTCACCATCCGCCCCGCCTCCTCCTGACCGGCAATACCGCCGCTAGGAAAATAAAATCCCTCGCCTTTAAGGAGAGGGACTTTGGGTGAGGGTGGTTACCCTAACTTCTTCGCCAGCAAATCTGCCAGCGTCGGTGTTCCAATCACCTGTAACTCATAGCGCACCCGTTCCATCGGCAGTTTCACGTTAATCACTCGCCGTAGGTCAATTGGTGTCGCCACAATTACCAGGTCGGCATCCGAATTGTTGATGGTCGCCTCTAACTCCGCCATCTGCTTGGGTCCATACCCCATCGCCGGCAGAACCGCCCCGGTAGTGGGGTATTTTTTATACGTATCCACAATCGAACCCACCGCGAACGGGCGCGGGTCAATCATCTCCGCCGCCCCGAACCGCTGGGCAGCCACCACGCCCGCACCATAGGCCATCTCACCATGAGTCAGCGTCGGCCCATCCTCTACCACCAGCACCCGTTTCCCCCGGATTGCCTCTGGGTTATCCACGAAAATCGGGGAAGCAGCTTCCAGTACCAGCGCATCCGGGTTCACCGACTGGATATTCTTCCGAACGGTCAGGACGTTCTCGTAATCTGCCGTGTCCACCTTGTTGATAAGCACCACATCCGCCATTCGCAGATTCACCTCGCCCGGATAATATGCCAGCTCATGGCCGGGCCGGTGCGGGTCAACCACCACAATATGGTAATCCGACTGGTAGAAGGACAGGTCATTATTTCCGCCATCCCACACAATCACATCGGCTTCTTCTTCCGCCTTCCGCAGAATCTTCTCGTAATCAACCCCGGCATAAATCACTGCGCCCCGGTCAATATACGGCTCGTACTCCTCGCGCTCCTCAATCGTGCATTCATACTCGTCCAGATCATCATACTCCGCGAACCGCTGAACCTGTTGTGCAATCAGGTTCCCGTAAGGCATCGGGTGACGCACGGCCACCACCTTCAGTCCGAACGACTGTAAAGTCGCCACCACGGCCCGCGAAGTCTGGCTTTTCCCGCTCCCTGTCCGCACTGCACACACCGAAACAATCGGTTTTGTACTCTTGATCTGTGTGGCTGCGGCTCCCAATAGGCGGAAGTCTGCCCCGCTCGTCATGACCTGCGATGCCTTATGCATAACATACCCATGCGAAACGTCACTGTACGAAAAAACGACCTGTTCGACTTGGAGTTCTCGAATCAGGTCGTCTAGCCTGGCTTCCTCATAAATCGGGATACCCTGGGGATACAGGTCTCCCGCCAATTCCTTCGGATACTGGCGTCCGTCAATCCCCGGTATCTGGGTGGCCGTGAACGCCACCACTTCGTACTGCTCGTTATTCCGAAAATACACATTGAAGTTATGGAAGTCGCGCCCAGCCGCCCCCATAATGAGTGTGCGTATACGTTTCATCAGTGAAAAATCTCCTTTGAATGAGTTTGTTTGCACATCATCAAGACGGATGATGTACCAACCTGCGGAATCATCCTAACCGGATACGACGCTTTTCTGCCAGTGAGTGGTATCGCAATTGGCGGTGCTTTTTGTCCTGTTTGGAAGGAATAAAGAACAAAAGACATCCTCTGTAGGTGAGCCTTGTTTCACCAACAGAGGACATGTGAGGAGTAAAGCGTTTTTACCATACCACATTCGTCCCACCCATGTCGTCCTCCCGCAGGGGGATCAGGCGGGTGATGCCGGGGGTAATCCCACCAGGGCGAGTTCTCGCGCTCGCACTGCCGCTTGCGCCCGGTTGGAGACATTCAGTTTCCGGTAGATTTTCTTGATATGCGTCTTGACTGTACTCATAGCAACGACCAGTTCATCGGCGATTTCAGGGTTGGATAAGCCAAGCACAATCAGTTGCAGGACTTCCAATTCACGTTCACTTAACGGGTCTATCAGGGGTTGGTTTGCCACGTTCTGGTAGGGTGGCGCTGCGCCAAAAGCTCCTAATAGCCGCCCGACATAGCCCGGCAAAATTCCGCCTGAGGCCGCGTGGCGCAGGAGTGTCCCCATCGGTTTTCCCATATCCACAAACACGCGAATGAACCCATTCGATTCTGCTAGAGATAATGCTCGTTCCAGTGTCTCCAATGCCCGTTCTGTCTGTTCCAGTGTTTGCCAGGCCAGCGCCTCAACCGCCAGGGCGCGAATAACGCTGGCAGTGCGCCCATTGGCTTCGGCCCGGCTTCGGAGCATCTCCAACTGTGAAAGTGCCTGCCTCGCTTTCCCCTGGATAATGGCGATCTGAGCGAGCGTAAGATAGTCGGTTTCCCGCATAAAGTCCGGTTCATCATCCAGCGCCAACCCACTCTTCTGCGCCCAATGCACGGCGGCTTCAATGTCCCCCCTTAACAGCCATATCCGTGCCCGGTGTGTGATAACACGCTCGGCCATGTGTTTTAGGTTAGCGCGTTGAGCAATCTGTTCGGCCATGGTATTCATCGTAATCGCCTCGTCCATATCGTCTTGGACGAGCTTGATGCAGGCTAAGTTCATATACCCTCTAACCGGCGCCTCCAGGTTGCCCAAATGTCGGCATTGTTCAATTCCTGCCTGTAAGTGACCGGTTGCGGCTTCCAGGTCGTTCCATTCGTAGAGCAAATGCCCTAGTCCGATATGGGCTGTTCCCGCGATAGGGAATGTGACCTGACTCTGCTCGGCCCGTTGAAGTGCCTGTTGAAATGTTTGCGCCGCCTGCTGGAGATGCCCCTGGTGAATCAGCATCCGTCCCTGGTTGTAAATCGCGATTATCGCAATAAAAACATTACCACTGGCTTCAGCCTGGATAACAGCGTCCGTCAGATAGTACCCGGCAGTGTCCACGTCGCCCTGTTCACCATGTGCGATACCCAATCCCAGCAAAACTGCACAGCGCCAGATCAACCGGTCCTCCGGTAAAAGCATTAGTGCCTGTTGGGACAGGGTAATCGCTCGTTGCAGTTCTTCTCGCCGAAGCGCATAGGCGGCGCGAACAGCGGCCAGGATTCCTCGGTTTGGATGTGCCTCCTCCGTGAGCAGGGATTCAGCCGTGTCGAGCAAATCGCTGGCTGGTTTTTCGTCATTCGTGGTGAAAAACAGTGTCCACGCTTTGAGTAAGCACAATATGGCGTCTTCCCGGAACGCTGCCTGGGGCAGGGCGGTCAGCCAGTCATGGAGTCTACTGATTGCGCCACTTGCCCATGTGTTTTCAGCCTGTTCGATAATCATCCCGCCAGCATACGGATAATCCCCAGCCGCGAGGGCATGATACACGGCTGTTCGTGTATCATGCCGGGAATACCATCGGGCTGCTCGTCGCTGTGCCTGGATATATTCATCCGATCGCTGGTGCAGATTAGCGATTAAGAGTTCGCGGAACATGCGGTGATAACGATAGGTGAGCTTGTTTTGTTCATGGCTGATTATCACCAGGTTCAGGCGTTCCAGTGTTTCCAACATCGCAGGGCTGCTGTCATCACCGCAAACAGCCATACACGCCGCCGGGGTGAGGCTATCGAGAACCGACGTCTTTACCAAAAAATCCTGTACTGGTTCCGGTAGTGGATTTAAGATTTCTTCTCTCAGGTATTCCAGCACAAAACGGTTGGCACTCTCAGACAGGCTGGAAGGCTGGCCGGGCAAGTCGAGCGCCATCAACTTGATGCCGGTAATCCATCCTTCGGCGTAGTCGGTAATTTGGCGTGCATCATCATCTGAAAGGACAACCCCCGTGCAATCGGATAACAATGCAGTAGTTTCTACTGGTGAAAGCCGCAAATCAGCCATGCGTATTTCCATGAGGCCCCCGGAAGCCCGCATTCGCGATAAAGGGAGGGGCGGTACAGTGCGGCTTGCGATAACCAGACGGCAATTTTCTGGCGCATGTTCCAGTAGAAACGCGATGGCATGGTGAATCGCGCTGGATTCGATCGTGTGATAATTATCGAGGATAAGAAGCAGGGGGGCATCGGCATCGGCGATTTCATTAATCAGAGTCGTGACGAGAGTTTCGATTGATGGCATATCCCGCGCATTCAGGAGACTTTCCAGCACTTCGCTGATGCCTGGCTCTCTGGTTTCTATAGCCGCCAGCAGATATCTCCAGAAACGTCGTTCATCATTATCATGTTTGTCCAGGGAAATCCAGGCCGCCGCTTCACTGTTTTCGTGTGCCCATTGTGCCAGCAGTGTGGTTTTTCCCCATCCCGCGGGAGCAGTGACGAGAGTCAGCCCACTGCTAAACCCTCTGTTCAAGTACTGAACGAGGTTTGGCCGCGATAGGAGTGCGTGGCGATACGGCGGAATATCGTATTTCGTGGAAATAAGCTGATCTTTATTATCCACAAAATAGTCAACCGTGATTCGCCTTGCTGTGACCATTATGCCCCCATAAAATCCTTTGTCGGCTCATGATATTAATACACATTGATACCTGCGGAGGTTTAATTTTATTGTGAAGTTTGTGCTTTCTCCACACTTTGAGGATGCACGATTTCACTTCTTAATAATGGTTGCTATATGAGCAAAAACAGAGTTTTGGAGTACAATCGGTGGCTGTATAGTGGGGGAACAAGCCCGCTTAATCTCGTTAGCGATGAAGGATTAACAAAGCTATGGTTAATGAACCAAGAGTGACGGTTTGGAACGAATTCCGGCACGAGATGCGCAACCCGGAGGTAGAGAAGATTTACCCAAAAGGTATTCATCAGGTGATAGCCTCTCACTTGCAGGCGCAGGGCATTCCTACGCGCACCGCCACCCTGGAAGAGCCTGAACACGGCCTCACTGACGCTGTCCTGGCTGAAACCGATGTGCTGACCTGGTGGGGACACATGGCGCATGGCGAAGTGAAAGATGCGGTCGTTGACAAAGTCTACCAGCGCGTTTTGGATGGCATGGGCTTAATCGTTCTTCACTCCGGCCATTTCTCAAAAATCTTCAAGAAATTGATGGGGACGAGTTGCGATCTCCTGTGGCGCGAGGCGGGTGAAAAAGAGCGTATTTGGGTGGTTGAACCCGGTCATCCGATTGCTGCTGGCTTAGGGCCATATTTTGAGATTCCGCGTACTGAAATGTATGGCGAACGCTTTGACATCCCCGCGCCGGATACACTCGTATTCGTGAGTTGGTTTGCCGGTGGTGAGGTCTTCCGCAGTGGGTGTTGTTACCAGCGGGGCAAGGGGAAGATTTTTTACTTCCGCCCCGGCCATGAAACCTTCCCGATCTACCATCAACCAGAAGTGTTGCAGGTGATTACCAACGCTGTCCGGTGGGCCGCGCCGGTTGCTGGCACGCCTGTGGCGTTTGGAAATCGTCCGAAACCGCTGGAGAATCTGGGCGGGGATTAGTTGTATTGAAGGCTGATGTCCGGTGAATATGCGTGCAGGAACATTCAACGTTTCTTGCACGCACCTTCCCAAATACAGTACAGTAAAAGCGTCAGGACTTACGCAGTTGGAGACTGGAATCCCAAAGAACAGCGGGCTTAAGCCCACTTCCGGGCGACCAATTGGCTATCTCCTGAAGCGAAAAACGTGTGTTCTTTAAGGAAATATCACTATGTTTGATTTAGAGTCTGTTTTGGAACGTTACAGTGAGCGAGGTCGCGATGCCCTCCTGCCCGCGTTGTGGGAGATACAAACGGGCTTGGGGTATATCAGTTTGGATAATGTGCATCGTCTTTCCCACACACTGCACGTCCCTGCAACGGAAATCTATGGGGTAATCGAGTTCTACTCGCTGTTCTACACCGAACCGACTGGCGATACAGTGATTCAGGTTTGTACCAACCCGGCTTGCGGCGTGCTGGGGGCGGATGCTGTGGTGGGTGGATTGTGTGATCGTCTGGATATCCAACCGGGAGAAACCAGCGCTGACGGGCGCTACACTGTCTTATCAACGACGTGCCTGGGCTTATGTGAACATGCGCCGGCGGCGCTGGTAAATCGGCGAGGGGTAGGGGAACAGGCTGTTGCTCCTGCTCAGGTGGATGATCTGCTGGCTGGCATCTTTCCGCCTTATCATCCGGTGGTTGGCGGTGATACCCAGGTCTTGCTGGATGGTGTTCATCCTGATCGCGCCCAACCCTTAGCGGACTATGGTGATTATGTGGCGTTACGCCATGCTCTAATCGCATCTTCTCCCGAAGCAGTCATCGAGACAGTTGAGCAGTCCAATCTGATTGGGCGCGGTGGGGCGGCTTTCCCTACCGGGCGCAAATGGCGGTTTACCCGTCAATCTCCCAATGTGCCACGCTATGTTGTATGCAACGCCGATGAAAGCGAACCCGGCACATTCAAAGACCGGGTCCTATTGGAAGGCCGTCCCCATCTTTTATTAGAGGGCATGGCACTGTGTGGGTATGCCGTTGGCGCATCTCGTGGTTTTCTCTTTATTCGAGGAGAGTATCCCGAAGCGGCGCGACGTATGGCGAAGGCCATCGCAGAAGCCGAGGCCGCCGGGGTGCTGGGCGAAAATATCCTCGGCACAGGTTTCTCGTTTCATGCCGAAATCCGTCGTGGTGGTGGTGCCTATATCTGTGGAGAAGAAACGGCTTTGTTCGAAGCAATTGAGGGCAAGCGTGGCTTCCCCCGTATTAAGCCGCCTTTTCCGACAACGCATGGCTTGTTCGGCCAGCCGACCGTCATCAATAATGTCGAAACATTGTGCGCGGTCCCCGGTATTGTCCGGCACGGCGCAGACTGGTTCCGTCAGTGGGGGACGGAACGCAGTGCCGGCACAAAACTCGTCTCGGTCAGCGGCCACATTCAGCGTCCGGGAGTCTATGAAATTATCCCCGGCATCACACTACGCCAGCTGCTCGAAACAACTTGCGGTGGTATCACTGGTTCACTGCAAACGGTGCTAATGGGTGGGGCTGCTGGCACCTTTCTCACGCCGGATCAACTCGATACCCGCCTGACGTTCGAGGATTTGTGGGCCATAGGTGGCACCTTTGGCTCGGGTGCGATCATGGTGTTTAACGATACGGTTAATATTCGTGACGTTTTACAGCGCCTGGGGCATTTCTTCCAGCATGAAAGCTGTGGCAAGTGTTTCCCGTGCCAGATAGGGACGCAGCGCCAGTCGGAAATCCTTGATCGCCTTGATGCGCCACTCTCTGGCGATTCTGAACGGTTGCATGACGTCGGCTTGACCATGACGCAGGCTTCGCTATGTGGTCTGGGACAGACAGCGGCTTCAGCGGTACTGAGCGCGATGCAGATTTGGCCGGAAGTATTTGCTGGTCGGGAGGGAGTTGGATGAGCCAGAAAATGATTACACTAACGATTGACG
Source organism: uncultured Chloroflexota bacterium (assembly GCA_937974245.1). GTDB lineage: Bacteria > Chloroflexota > Anaerolineae > Aggregatilineales > Phototrophicaceae > JACKCG01. The sequence continues at coordinate 137,121 of CALJKV010000005.1, forward strand.
GTCAATCCATTACCGTTCCCGAAGGAACAAGCATCCTGGAAGCCGCTCGGCAGGCAGATACAGACATTCCGGTAATCTGCTACCATGACGCAACCACACCGAATGGTCTCTGTCGCCTGTGTGTAGTGGATGTTAACCAGGGACGTGTCTTACAACCGGCCTGTGTGGCGCAATGCCAGGATGGGGCAGTCGTAGAAACACGTAACGAACGCGTGGAACGCAGCCGTCGGACAATTCTCGAAATGCTTGATTCGGCAGTGGATCTGGGGCAAGCGCCGGAGATTCAGACTCTGATTCAAGACTATCAGGCCGCCCCCGATCGTTTCCCGGATGCCAAACGGCGTGACCATTCCGAGTTGGATGACAACCCGTTCTATATCCGTGACTACAGCCAATGTGTATTATGCTGGCGTTGTGTCCAGGTGTGCGGCGAAGATGCACAGTATACCTTTGCGCTGACATTGGGCGAGCGCGGTTTTAATACCCATGTCACCACACTGTTTGATATAGGTCTGTTAGAGTCGCCGTGTGTGTTTTGCGGTCAATGTATCGGTGTATGTCCTTCCGGGGCGCTCAAGCCAAAAGTTGAGTGGGGTATGGAACAGGGATTCTCTGCGGATGAAATCCGCCAGATGACCCGCCGTCCACGCCGGAAGGCCGATAGTGAGACGTAGTCGTATGGATGAAACCCAGCCTGGAATAATGCCTTATACCTACTGGTCGGTGCATGGCGAACATGCCGTGTTGACCGAAGCCGGTGTGATTCAAGAAGCGCTGGTAAATATCTATGTCAATGGTCAGGATGTGGCGACGGTGATGTGCAGCCCATTGGACCACGAGGCGCTGGCGGTAGGGTTTCTCTATAACGAGAACGTGATTGCTTCTTACGATGAAGTGGGTCTTGTCCAGGCTAATGCTGCCCGGACGGTTGTGGACGTTCTGCTGAAAACCGACTTTAAGCTACCACGTCGTATGATTTTGACATCAGGCTGTGGCGGGGGAATCACCTGGCAGGACTTGAGCCAGGCACACCCAGCGCTGGATACCGGCTTTACGACAACGCCCCAGGTTATTTTTGACCGGATGCGCGATCTCCAAGGCGCGGCACGGCTCTATAACCAGGTGCGCGGTGTGCATACTGCTGGTTTGGCGGATGATGAGCAGTTGCTTGTAAGCGCCGAAGATGTTGGACGCCATAATGCTGTAGACAAAGTAACGGGCAAAGCACTGCTAACCGGAATCGCAATGACTGATCGGTTGCTTCTGACAAGTGGTCGCATTAGTTCGGAAATGTTAGGAAAAGCGCGACGTATGGGCGTGCCGCTGGTAATCAGCCGTACATCACCGACGAGCATCTCGGTACAGCTTGCCCAGGCCTGGAACATTTGCCTGATTGGATATGTCCGCCAGGGGGGGATGCGTATCTACACGCACCCCTGGCGGCTTAACCTGGCGATGGATGTGCCGGTTAATCCATAATTTCGGCCAACTCAAGCATTTCCAGGTCAATATTTTTCTTGTTGGCAACCACTTCACTCAGAGGCGTTGTGGCGATTTTTCCCTGCTTCAACCCGACCAGTACCCCGTGCGCTCCTTCGGCCAGGAAACGCACAGCTCCCGCGCCCAGGCGAGTCGCCAGCAGCCGGTCAAATGCGCCCGGGTCGCCGCCGCGCTGAACGTGGCCCAGGGTTGTGGCACGAAGCTGGAAGCCTAATGCTTCCTGGTGTTTAGAGAAATAGTCGGCCAGTTCGTCGGCATCGTGAGCGCCTTCTGCCACAACAACAATTGCATGGGCTTTGCCCTTTTGGTAGGAATGGCGCAGGGTGTTAGCAATCTGTTCGGGTGTCATTTTCTTTTCAGGGATGACAATCGCTTCTGCGCCGCCTGCGATCCCGCTCATCAGTGCCAGGTAGCCGCAATCACGCCCCATGACTTCAATCAAGAACGCGCGTTGATGGGATGATGCAGTGGTTTTGAGCCGGTCTATGGCTTCCAGTGCGATGTTTAGAGCGGTGTCCACGCCGATCGTCATTTCCGAGCCATAAAGATCATTATCAATAGTGGATGCAACTCCGATGACAGGGAAATCCATCTGGGAGAGGGCATATGCGCCAGATTGAGAGCCATTGCCACCGATGACGACGAGGGCATCAATTTCGCGGCTGCGCAGTTCACGAATCGCTTTGAGACGGCCTGCTTCAGTGTGGAATTCTGGGCAACGGGCACTACCGAGAATTGTGCCGCCTCTTTGCAGGATGCCGCTTACATCGCGGTTGCCAAGCAGGTGAAAACTGCCGGCAATGCACCCGGCATACCCGTTTTGGACGCCATAGACTTCCCAACCGTGTTTGATGCCACTGCGAACAACAGCGCGGATTGCAGCGTTCATGCCAGGCGCATCGCCGCCGCTGGTTAATACTGCGATACGTTTCATCAAAATCTCCTGAAAGTAGTCTGTTACTGGTTACTATTGTACCCCGGTGTGCGCGAAACGCTCTTGATAAATGTGGGTATTGGGGGGTGGTTTTCATCATAGAATACCGGTAGAGTCGGTATGCGGATCGACTTAAATAGGAATCGGTGTTTTATGTCTCCTGCGTCGGAATTCTTTAACGTGCAACCGGTAGCAGCTGCACTGGAAACGCTTTTGGCACACTGGTCACCTGTAAAGCGTGCGATTTCTCTTGATGTGCGCCAGGCGTTAGGACATGTGTTATCCGGCGCTGTGTATTCGCCGGAAAACCTGCCCGCATTTACCCGCAGTACAATGGATGGGTACGCATTGCGGGCGGCGGATACTTTTGGTGCATCAGCTTCGCTGCCCGCTTACTTGCGCGTGGTGGGCAGTGTGCCAATGGGGGCTGCCTCTTCAGCCTCAATTGGGGTGGGGGAGGCGGTGGAAATTCATACCGGCGGGATGCTGCCACCCGGTGCGGATGCTGTGGTAATGGTCGAACGCACGCAGCCTTTAGGGGATGCTGAAATTGAAGTGCTGGCACCGGTTGCTCCTGGTGACAATCTGGTGTTGGTAGGTGAGGATGTCTGGCAAGGTGAAGTAATTCTGCCCGCAGGACATCGGCTACGCCCGCAGGACATTGGCGGTCTGCTGGCGGTAGGAGTAATCCGTGTAGACGTGTCCGTTTCGCTCCGCGTTGGAATACTCAGCTGTGGCGATGAACTGGTTATGCCTGAATCCGACGTTTCGCCGGGACAAATACGAGATATTAATGCCTATACACTGGCGAGTATGCTGGCAGAAGCCGGTGTGGAGCCCGTTTTGCTCGGTATGGCGCGTGATAATCTGGCTGATTTTGCTGGAAAAGCGCGAGCCGGGTTTGATATGGTAGACATGCTCATTATAACCGCCGGGAGTTCAGTAAGTGTTCGCGATCTGACGGCGGAAGTCATCAGCGGGTTAGGACAGCCCGGTATTTTGCAGCATGGGCTGGCTGTTAAGCCCGGCAAACCAACTATTCTGGCTGTGTGTAACAACAAGCCAGTGTTTGGCCTGCCAGGGAATCCGGTTTCGGCGCTGTTGGTAGCGCGTCAGACTGTTCTTCCGTTGGTTCGTCATGGGATGGGGCAGTCCGTTTATCGTCCGGCAAGTGTCCATGCGGTCCTAACGCATCATATTGCTTCAACCTCCGGGCGAGAGGATAGTGTGCCGGTACGTCTTTTAGAGAGCGAGGGTATATTGACCGCCGAGCCAGTATTTGGAAAGTCCAATTTGATCTATACCCTGATGAACTCCGATGGCCTGGTGATGGTTCCTCTCAACAGTGGAGGATTGAAAGCCGGGACGACGGTAGAGGTGGAGTTGTTTTAGAGCAGCGAGACTGAATCTATGGTACAAAATGCGCGAAATGTTTATCTGGAGGACATCCCATTGGAGGATGCCCGCGCCCGGCTAAAGGGTGCTTTGCAGGCCGCAGGCCGCTGGGAGGCGCTGCCCGGTGAGTCTGCCCCATTACCGACTGCTTTAGGGCGCATTACAGCCGCGCCGGTATGGGCGAAACTATCGTCACCGCACTACCATGCCGCAGCGATGGATGGTTATGCGGTGCGGGCAGTGGACACGGTGAACGCTACCGAAACCCGCCCTCTAAGACTGCGAGTTATATCCGGCCAGGATGTTGCTGGTCGCGGGCCAGGATGCGCATATCCTGTGAATACGGGCGACCCGCTGCCGCCGGATACCAACGCCGTGATTATGATTGAGTATGTACAGTCGGTTGATGATCAGATCGAGATTCGCGCTGCGGTAGCATCCTGGCAGCATGTTCGCCCCCTGGGCGAAGATTTGGTCGCTACCGAATTGGTGCTGCCGGTGAATCACCGCATACGCCCGGTTGATCTGGGGGCGCTGGCTGGCTCTGGGCATGTGATGATCTCGGTACGCCAGAGGCCTCTGGTCGCTATCATCCCTACAGGCAGTGAACTGCTTCCGGTAGGAGAAACGCCACAGCCCGGCCAGATTATCGAATACAACAGTCTGGTGCTGGCTGGACAAGTTCAGGAGGCTGGTGGCCGGGCTGAGATTCATGAAATTGTGCCGGACGATGTTCCCAAATTGCAGGCGGCAGTCGAATTTGCCCTGAGTCAGTCGCCCGACCTGCTGCTGCTGCTCTCTGGATCGTCGGCCGGTAGCAAAGACCATACAGCGGCGCTCGTACGGGATATGGGTGATCTGCTTGTGCACGGGATTGCGGTGCGCCCCGGCCATCCGGTCATCATTGGCATGATTGGGCGCGTGCCGGTGATTGGCGTGCCTGGTTATCCAGTGAGCGCCGCCCTGACGGGTGAATTATTGGTCGAACCACTGCTGGCACAATGGCAGGGACGGCCTTCCGCTTTTGATACCCGAACCCACATTCAGGCTACCACGACACGCAAGATTCAATCACCGGTAGGAGATGATGACTTTGTGCGTGTGGTTGTCGCCCCGGTAGGCGAACGTCTGTTAGCCACACCGCTCAGCAGGGGAGCGGGCGTGATTACGTCTCTTGTTCGGGCCGATGGTCTGGCGCATATTCCCCGATTCAGTGAGGGCATAGATATGGGTCGTCCGGTAGATGTGATGCTTTATCATGCGCCGGAAGTCATCCAGCGGACGCTGCTGCTGATGGGCAGCCATGACCCGATGCTGGATTTACTGGGACAATATTTTGCGGAACAATTGCCAGGATGGCGGCTGGTTTCCGGTCATGTCGGCTCATTAGGTGGGCTGGTGGCGCTGCGCCGCAAAGAAGCACATGCTGCCGGTGTGCATCTGCTGAATCCACAAACCGGCGGCTATAACGTGGATGATGTTCAGAAGTATCTACCGGATGAACCGCTGATACTGGTGACCTTTGCCCATCGTGAGCAGGGCTTGATGATTGCACCAGGTAACCCGCTGGGTATTCAATCATTGAATGACTTGCCGCGAGTCCGTTTTGTCAATCGCCAGCGCGGGGCAGGGACGCGGGTGCTGCTGGATTACGAGTTGCAGAAACGGGGTATTTCGCAGTCGGGCATTGTCGGGTATGAACGCGAAGAATACACTCATCTTGCGGTGGCGGCGGCGGTAGCATCTGGAGCGGCAGATTGTGGTTTGGGGGTTCGGAGCGCGGCGCTGGCGATGAACCTGGGGTTTGTGCCGGTGGGATGGGAACGCTATGATCTGGTATTGCCTTCTGCATATCACGAGCATCCTGGTGTGCAAGCCTTGGTTGACTTGTTGAGCGGGGAAAAATTCCCAGCAGCACTGGCCGATCAACCCGGCTATGACATCCGTGAAACCGGGCAGGTACAGTACCGCCAGTAGCCGAAAGTCACCAATTTTTATGCAGAATGTCTAATGATAAGCCTGTATTTATAGTCAAAAATGCCCGAATAGCCTAATATTGGACTCGTCTGTTGGTTGCGCATCTCAAGGTGAAAAATACATGGCGATACAGGATGAATGCTATCTGATTTTTGGTGGGGCAGGGTTGGTTGGGCGGCAGATTGCTCGTGAAATTGCGTTTCATCTGAATCCGCGCAAGATTGTCATTGCCGGGTTGTTTCAGGGGGAGGTCGAGGAAGCCTTGACCGACCTGCGCACGATGTATGACGAACATCCGATTGAATGGGTTGGTGCCTGGGGCAATATCTTTGTCCGCGGCGACTATGCCCACGATTCGCGCGGTAAGCTGCTCGAAAACGATGCCCGGCGCGAAGAGCTGTACGATGACTTATTTGGCAATATTGATGATGCTTATGAGCGTTCGCACATGGTCAAGCTCATTCGAGAACATCGCCCCGATGTCATTATTGACAGCATTAATACGGCTACGGCCATCAGCTATCAGGATGTTTACACGGCTTCGGTGGTGGCGAAACGTGAGGTTGATAACCAGTTCCGTGCGGTCAAAGCGGGCGATTTGACCACGGCTCAGGCTGGAATAGAGGACACAAACTTCAATTTTGACCTTCTGCTTTTGTCACAGTCGCTCCCGCAGTTGGTGCGGCATACGCAGATTCTCCACCGTGTCATGTGCGAGGTGGATACCCGCATGTATTTGAAGATTGGCACCACCGGCACGGGTGGTATGGGGCTGAATATTCCCTACACCCACAGTGAAGACCGGCCTTCTTCCAAACTGATGACCAAAACAGCAGTCGCTTTCGCCCACACCGGTCTGATGTTTTTGATGGCACGCACGCCTACCGGCCCTATTGTCAAAGAGATTAAGCCCGGCGGAATGATTGGCTACGCAGATGTGGTCTATCAACCCATTAAGGAACATGGTCAACCAGCGCATGTCTTTGTTCACAGGGTTGAATCATTGGGCGATTCACTGGCATTAAGTGAGCCCGAATCGGCCTACGAGCGCTTGTCCCCGCTGGAACTGCCAGTGGTTAATACTGGTGAGAATGGCTTTTTCACAAAAGGGGAGTTTGAAGCGATTACGGCCCTGCGGCAAATGGAATTTATAACGCCTGAGGAAATCGCGCGTGATGCCGTGTTGGAGATCCGGGGCAGCAATTCTGGCTTTGACGTCATTGCGGCCATTGATAGTTCGGTGATGAACCCGACCTACCGTGCCGGGTATCTGCGCCAGCAGGTGTTATTGGAACTGGAGAAGCTGGAACAGGAAACCGAGACCCATAGTGTGGCATTGGGGCAGTTAGGGCCGCCGGAAATCCTCAAGTTATTGTGGGAGGCGGAACTCCTGAAAAGTGAATTTGGCACGTTGGAGGCAGTCCTTGCCCGAAAGCCAGAGGCGATTTCCAATCAACTTGCGGTTTATCTAGAACAGAATGTCAAGTTGTGTAACACCATGACTTCAATCGGTGTTCCTATCCTGCTTCCTGACGGCACACATCTTATCCGGGGGCCGCGCATCCGCATCCCAGAGATTCCTGGCTCAACTGAGGTTCCGTTGCGACAGGCTGATGTTGATCGATGGGCAGCTAAGGGATGGGTTGATTTGCGACCATCTAACTTTGCGGCCTGGCATCAGCGTTTTCAGACCATTCTTGACCTGCGTTCACGTTATCGCGGGCGTGGGTCGGCGGCTGTGTCGCGCCAAATATATATCTACGACGATATTCGCATTGGCGAGCTAGTCGGTTGGATTTTTAACAATGAGCAGGTCGGATATCGTATCAAATAACCTATAAATGCAGATGTCTTATAGGTGATCCAGTGAGATGAATGGAGCAGTGGTCAGGTGATTGCTGCTCTTTTTGTCGCCTAAATTCCCATTGATATTGTGTAAAATATATGAATCGTATTTGACAAATCCGAAAATTAGATTTACATTAGGGATAAATGGGAGCGCTCCCATACTCCTGTTTATGAGTTGATATTTTTTGATAGATTCAAAAGACTAATTATCATGCGGCTCGAAGATATTGCTGAAAAAGCTGGGGTTTCCCGCTCAACTGTTTCGCGTGTGATTAATAATGACCCAAACGTGAGTGAGAAAACACGCTCTCGTGTATGGACTATTATTAATCGGGAAGGGTATATCCCGAATCCGATGGCGCGGGCGATGGTTACTCGGCGCACGAATGTTATAGGCATTGTTGTTCCTCAATCGATTAATGTCTTTTTCGGCAACAACTCTTATTATCCCCAATTGCTCCAGGGAATGAGCGAAATGATCGCCGCGCGAGATAACGCCATGCTCCTCATGCTGCAAAATGACAGTGAAACCCGCGAGCAGTTTGCTCACCGCATCACCAGGAATCGTCTCGTAGATGGCATGATTCTCTGTTCTATCCAACTTGACGATCCGATTGTGAATCAAGTCCTTGAGATGGGGCATGTCATGGTTAGCGTGGAACGTCCGGCAGATTCGGTCAAAGACCGTATCAGTTATGTGTCGATTGATAACCTGAGCGCGTCAAAACGGATGGTACAGCACCTGATTGAGGGTGGTTATCGTCGGATTGGACATGTGACCGGGCATCTGAATATCGCCGATGGTCGTGATCGCTTGACAGGGTATCGATTGGCACTTGAAGAAGCAGGGCTTCCTGTTGACCCAGATTTAATTGCTGAGGGGAATTTCTCACACGAGTATGGCTACGAGGCTATGAAGACTCTCTTGCCACAACACCTGGATGCTGTCTTCGCTGCGGGTGACACAACAGCTCAGGGTGTTATAGAGGCCATCAATGAAGCAGGGTTGCGAGTTCCCGATGATATCGCCGTTGTCGGTTTTGATGATCTGGACGTGGCGTTGCAAACCGTTCCACCGTTGACCACCATGCGCCACCCAATCCAGGAAAAGGGGATGCAGGCCGTGAGCCTGCTGCTCGACCTGATTGATAAGGTCGTAGAAAATCCCCAACAAATTCTGTTACCAACACAACTCGTGATTCGCGAGTCGTGCGGTACAAAAAAGGCACATTGCATAGCATGAAGGAGGGTATTTGACAACAATACGATTCGGAAAAGTTCATCCTTCAATTGTGCGAGCAAACGCTCAAGTATTAGACTATTTACGAAAGGGAATTGTGTGATGTCTAAAAATGCAGTACGTGTTATGGTAGTAGGCCTTATTCTGGCGTTGGTGCTGGGAGCGCTCCCAATTGCCGCGCAGGATAAGATTGTCGTGACCTGGTTTGTCGGTCTCGGCACCGGCACCCAGCCGGAACAGCAGGCCATTCAGGATCAGGTTGCTGCCGACTTTAATGCCAGCCAGAACGAAATCGAACTCCAGATCAGCTATGCTGGTAATAACCAGACCGCGCCTGATGTCCTCAGCACCCTGATTGCTGCCCAGACCCCGCCCGACATCGTCGGCCCGGTGGGTGTGACTGGTCGTAACCAATTTGCTGGACAGTGGATGGATCTGCAGCCCCTGGTTGACGCAACCGGCTACGATCTGACCCAGTTCTCCGATGCCCTGATCGAGTCCTATCGTGAAGGTGATTCACTTGTTGGTCTGCCATTCGCCGTCTATCCCGGTTTGATTTACTACAATGCTGACCTGTTCGACGAAGCCGGCCTGAACTATCCGCCTACCGAATTTGGTGCGCCTTATATCATGCCGGATGGCACGGAAGCCCCCTGGGACTATAACACCGTGGCCGAAATTGCGAAGATTTTGACGGTTGATGCCAGTGGCAACGATGCCACCATGGAAGGCTTTGATCCCAGCAATATCGTCCAGTTCGGTTTCGATCACCAGTGGGACACCATTCGCTCCGACTTCTCGACCTTCGGTGGTGCCGCAATTGTCAATGAAGACGGCCAGGTGGTTTTGCCCGAATACTGGCGTGCACATGCCCGTTGGATGTGGAATGCGATTTGGGTTGATCACTTCATGCCCAGCGCCACCTATATCAGCAGTGATCTGTTCCAGCCGAGCGCCTTTGCCTCTGGCAACATCGCCATGACGCGCGTCATGCTGTGGTACACCTGCTGCCTCGGTGACCTTGATGCAAACTGGGATCTGGCTGTGGTTCCGTCCTATGAGGGCACAACCTTTGCGCCAATTGACCTGGACACCTTCCACATCCACAAAGACTCCCAGAATCCCGAAGCTGCTTTCACGGTTCTCCAGTACCTGACCGGCGAAGGCGCACTTCCTCTACTGACTGCCTACGGCGCTTATGCTGGCCGCCCCGAACTGCAAGAGGCCGGGATCCAGGCAAAAGCTGAAATCTATCCCAGTGTGACTAACTGGGCAGTCGTTGCTCCCAGCATTGACTATGCCCCGATCCCGCACCATGAATCCTGGTATCCGGGCTTTGCCAAGGGCCAGCAGCGGTTCTCGGATTTTGGTACTGTGCTGCGTGGCGATGCCGGTGCTGACATTGACATTGATGCTGAATTCGATAAGCTGCAAGCCGATCTCCAGGCGATTGTAGATGAAGCCAGTGGTTCCTAAAATATAAAGGTTCAGGCAGCCATCGAAACGGGTGGCTGCCTCCACCTTGTTCGCGGAGAGTATTTTTAAGGACGGTTTGATATGAATTCACAATCCGCCTCGGCTGGGGTGGCGGCGGCTCAGAATACACCTCGTGCCTGGTCAATTGAGAAGCGGCAGCGCTTCTGGGGATGGGTATTCCTGTCTCCCTGGATCGTGGGGTTCACTGCATTTACCGCTTTTCCAATTGCGGCTTCACTTCTATTTAGTTTTATGGATTTCAAAATTGGGGAGGAGATGCATTGGATTGGCCTGAAAAACTGGCAGACTCTGGTCACTGACCCGATTACGCTCCAATCATTGGGTGTGACCATCAAATTCGGGCTGATCGCGCTGCCTGTGTCTATTCTGTTTCCACTGGCACTGGCAGCATTGCTGAATTCCAAGCAGGTAGTTGGTAAACCCATATTACGTGTCTTGTTTTACATGCCTTATATGGTTCCGGCCATTTCCGGGGTATTCATCTGGCAGTCATTCCTGAATGGACAGACCGGCTGGCTGAACCGGATCTTACGGCTAATCGGGATTGTTGATCCGCCCAACTGGCTGTTCGATAGTGCCTGGATTCATTCAGCAATGGTCCTGATCGGGTTGTGGGGCGTCGGCAATGCCATGCTAACTATGCTGGCCTCCATGCAGGGTGTTCCCACTGAACTCTACGAGGCTGCTGATGTGGATGGGGCAGGGCCGTTTACGAAATTCCGCAAAATTACATTTCCGATGATTTCACCGGTGATTCTCTATAATCTAGTGCTGACGACCATCGGGTTGATGCAGTATTTTGTCGTGCCTTTTGTGATATCCAGCACGACACGTTCCAATCCAGACACGAACTTTATTAACTTACATCTGTACCGAACGGCGTTCCAGTACTTCGATATGGGGTATGCCGCAGCGCTGGCATGGTTCCTGTTCGCTATCGGGTTGCTGCTAACGATTGGGATTTTCGCAACGTCGCGACGTTGGGTGTATTACTCTGGGGGAGACTCATAAAATGGCTGGTAATTCTATCTCACGCTCGGTCAATACATCTCCCTTCTATTCACGCCAGCTTCGTGGTTTTACCATCAAGGCGCTTATCACGCTCTTCGCCTTCATGATACTGATTGTGTATCTGCTGCCGTTTGGTAACATGGTGTTGATTTCACTCCGCAGCAGTGACATGCTGGCGCTCACCCAGGACTCGTCTATCTTTCCCCTCATTCCGGTTACTTACAGCTATGAAGGCAAAGAGTATCCAATTGTTGAAGTGCCAACCGATAACGGTGTGCAGCAATGGGCATTGGTCAAGAAGGGGCGTCAGGCGAGTCAATTTGTTGATCCGGCTAACCCGGATGCCGGGTTGATTGATTGGGATGGTAACTGGCGGATACTTACGGAAGTCCAGGAATTCAGCCCGTACTTCGATAACTACCCGACAGCATGGGAAGAAGCCAATTTCCCACGTATGTTTGGGAATACGCTGGTCATTGCGGTAACCGGCATGATTGGCACATTACTCTCGTGTATTTCCGTAGCCTATGCTTTCGCTCGCTTCCCCATCCCAGGCAAGAATATTCTCTTCATCATCCTGATTGGCACCATCATTCTACCTAGTCAGGTGACACTCATCCCAACTTATGCGTTCTTTGCTTCAATAGGGTGGGTGGGTTCGTGGCTGCCGCTGATTGTGCCGCATTTCTTTGCCAATGCCTATAACGTTTTCCTGCTGCGCCAGTATTTCATGACCTTGCCTCGAGAGTTGGATGAAGCGGCCATGATTGATGGAGCTGGGCCGTTCCGTGTCCTGATTTCGGTGATTATCCCGCAGTCGTGGGCGGCGATTATCGCTGTGGGCATCTTCCACTTTGTTTTCGCGTGGAATGACTTCTTTGGGCCGCTGATTTACCTGTTGTCAAAACCAGAACTCCAGCCGATTTCGGTGGGTGTGCAAATCTTCAACTTCCAGTATGGGCCGCACCCTGAGCTGGTTCAGGCGACATCGCTCATGGCGATGGTGCTGCCGCTGGTGATCTTCTTCTTTGCTCAAAAGGTATTCATGCGCGGCATCGTCATCACGGGTGTAGAAAAATAATGTCACAGCCATTTGTTCTGGGGGTCAATTATTGGCCGCGTCGCAAGGCAATGTACTGGTGGTCAGACTTTGACGCTGCTGAAGTGCGGGATGAATTTGCCCTCATCGCCGAAATTGGCATGAATGTGGTGCGCTTGTTCTTGTTGTGGGATGACTGGCAGCCGTTGCCCGATGTGGTATCGGCTGCCTGCCTGAAAAATCTGGAAACGGTATGCGATATCGCCGCTGAACATGGTCTAGGATTGGATGTCACATTCTTCACAGGTCACATGAGCGGGCCAAACTGGGCACCTGGCTGGTTGTTGGATGAAAAGGCTTCCCCACCAGCGCACTACTTTAAGCAGCTTGTGAGTGGCGGAGAGATTGTAACCGGCGGCTACCGGAATATGTTTTCCGACCCTGTTGCACTTGCCGCCAGCCGGTTGCTGCTAAAAACAGTGGTTAAGGCACTCAAAGGGCATCCGGGTATCTGGATGTGGAATCTAGGCAACGAACCCGATCTCTTTGCCTGGCCGCCGGATTCCGCTGCTGGTCGTGGCTGGGTACGCGAGATGACTGACCTGATCAAGTCCATTGACGATCAGCACCCGGTAACCTGTGGTCTCCATGTCGCCAGTCTGCATGAAGATAACGGCCTTCGAGTAGATCAGGTTTTTGCTGAAACTGATGTCGCCGTCATGCACGGTTATCCCATGTACCTGCCCTGGTCACGGCACAATCTTGACCCTGATCTGGTGCCCTACGCGTGCGCTCTAGTATCAGCGTTGTGTGGCAAGCCGACTCTCATGGAGGAGTGGGGTGGTTGTACTAACGCTCCTGGTAAACCTTCCGAGGTATGGGAGTGGACAGCCTACGGTGAGCCACGCACACAGTTCATGGCTTCTGAAGAAGACCTGGCAGCGTACATAGCCGCTGTGCTGCCGAAACTGGTAGAAGTCGGGGCGACTGGCGCGATGCTTTGGTGCTTTGCGGATTATGTTGAGGAACTGTGGGGAAAACCGCCCTGCAAAGAATCGAAACATGAGCGTTTCTTTGGCCTGGTACGGCCTGATGGCTCTCTCAAGCCGCATGCTGAAGCCATTCGCGCCTTTGTAAAGACAAAGCCAGTTGTCAATGTGAATCCTGCGCGGCAGGTTGTTCTGGATGTGTCGCCCAACGAATTCTATGCCGCTCCTGCCGCTCATACAGTTCGTCTTTACCAGCAGTATTTATCCCAGTACAAGGGGGACTGATGAAACGGTTTGTGCTGCTTGTCGGAATAGTGCTTGTTTTCATCATGCCGGCTGCCGCTCAGGAAGATATGAAGGTGCTGAGTGTCGATGTTGGGCAGTCGCTTGGAGCAATTAACCCCTATGTATACGGCGCAAACTACGGTCCATGGGCGCTTGTGAGCATGGATATGGCGAGCGAAGCCGCCAATTCCGGCCTGACGCTGCTGCGCTTCCCCGCCGGGAACTGGGGCGACCAGAACAATATCCGAACCGAACAGCTTGATCTGTTTATGCTTCAGGTGCGAGCCTGGAATGCCGAGCCATACATCACAGCACGGCTAGAGGGTGGCACGCCGGAGCAGGCGGCTGAACTGGTGCGCTATGCGAACATTGAAAAAGGTTATGATGTGCGCTACTGGAGCATCGGCAATGAGCCGACTCTATACGACGACTATACGATTGCCCGCTTCAATGAAGAATGGCGGATTTTTGCGGAAGCGATGCTGGCTGTAGACCCGGACATTATCCTGATCGGTCCGGAAGTTCATCAATATGCACCTGACGAGGCCGCCCCTGATTATCTTCAGGTTATGCGCGAATGGGTACGAGAATTCCTGAAAACCAACGGCGATATGGTGGATATTGTGTCTATCCACCGCTACCCATTTCCATTGACTATGACCAGCAGTACATCCATTGAGGAACTGCGACTCAGTGCACCGCAAGCAGATAGCATGATTAACCTGCTCCGGCAGGATATTCGTGACGCTGTCGGCCATGATATGCCAGTCGCTATCACCGAGATGAATTCTCACTGGAGCAACAGCACGGGAAATGTGGCGACGCCCGACTCGTTTTATAACGCTATCTGGTGGGCCGATGTCCTGGGTCGCTTGATCCGAAAACAAGTAGAGATTGTGAACTACTTCGCGCTGGCAGGGAGTCAATCGGGTTTCGGCCTGATTGATCGCTATTCGGTTCGTCCAACGTATTACGTTTACCAGCTTTACCGGCAGTTTGGTGGCGAACTTGTGTTTAGCGAATCGTCAGATAATGACGTCACAGTATACGCTGCGCTGCGCGAGGATGGCACATTGACGCTAATCATAGTCAATTTGCTGGATGTTGAACAACAGAGACAGATTCAACTGGGGAATTTCATCCCTGGTGGGGTAGCGCAGGTATGGCGCTTTGATGCTGAACATGAAGCGGAACAACTGGATGATATGGCATTTCCTGAAGATGGCATTGTGACGCTTCCAGGTCAGTCTATCACACTTTACGTTGTGCCGGCGCAGTGAGTAGTACGTTCTAACCAAGAGCAGCACCCAATCTAAATGACGGCTTATCTATCCGCGTCCTGGTGTTTTCGTGGATGGTAGTTTGAATATTGTGAAAAACCATGTTAAAGCAGCCCCATTTTCGGAATCTATTGTTTACCTGGCTTGTATGGGCGGTTATTATCATCGGATTTCCTGTCCTGCTCGATACCCGCCTGGAACTCAAACGCCCAGACCGTGCTCTGAGCTGGACACCGAATGAGACTGCGCGTAACAGCCAGAACGGCAAAATCTACCTGTTGGATCCATTCATGAACCGCCAGGTATCCTGGGATTCGGAGTTTTACCTCTCCATCGCTACCGTTGGCTATGATGACCCCGCGATTAGTGTCGTAGAAATTCCTGGGGGCGAGCGGCTATCAAAGAATTACGCTTTCTTTCCTATGTATCCCTACGCGATGAGGATTGTACGCTTCCCGCTGCAAATCTTCGGCCTTACGCCCATTGCGACTTCCACATTAGCCGGAGTCCTGGTATCGCTGGTAGGCACATTAGTCGGAATGTTAGCGTTATTTGATCTGGCACGTGCCGAATTGGAGGAATCCGGGGCGTATCGGGCTGTGTTTTACTTGCTGATATTTCCGACAGGTTTCTTCCTGGCGCAAGTATATACCGAAGGACTCTTTGTCGCGCTGGCCTTTGGCTCGCTGGCCCTTGCCCACCGCAAGCAGTTATTCTGGGCAGCAACGCTGGCTGCTTTTGCGACCTGGACACGGGCGCTGGGCGCTGTCCTCATCATTCCGCTGGCTTTGGTCTGGTTGGATGAGACCGGCGGATGGCGCAGTATTCGGTTTTCAACCCAGGCTTTGCTGCGGGGACTGTTGGTACTCGTGCCAGTTCTTGCCTATGCCCTATGGTACATAACACTAGGTGTGCAACATGGCCTGGTAGAAGATCACTGGTTTGGGCGTAGTTTCTGGGATATGGAGCGTTTTTCGGCAGGTGTACAGTTCGCGGTTGAGCAGATTATGGATGGTGGGAATCCGCAGATGCGTGCATATTATCTGCTGGAGTTCTTTGGTGTTGGTCTGGCAATTGTGGCCTGCCTTGCGACTCTGCGCCGTTATCCCGGCGTGGCGCTGTTTGGCCTCATCGGACTGGCGATTACCATAACCACTGGTGCTCCGCAAAGTCTGATCCGTTATGTGCTGGTCGTTCCTTCAATCTACATTTTCCTGAGTCGCCTGGGACGAAACACGGCTTTTGATCGCGGTTGGATAGTTTTCAGCATTTTACTGCTGGGGATGCAATTAATGTTATTCAGCGTTGATATGTGGGTAGCCTGAGAGGTTTTATGGTCTTTCCAAAAGATTTTTTGTGGGGTGCTGCCACTGCCAGCTATCAGATTGAAGGTGGTGGCTTAACGGACGGGCGCGGCGAATGTATCTGGCACCGGTTTTCGCACACGCCGGGCAATGTGGTCAACGGTGATACCGGTGATGTTGCCTGTGACCATTACCATCGGTATCGTGAAGATGTTGCCTTGATGAAGGAACTAGGGTTAAAAGCCTATCGCTTTTCGACATCATGGCCGCGTGTACTGCCCAATGGGGTAGGTCCGATCAATCCGGCTGGCCTGGACTTCTACAGCCGACTGGTGGATGAACTGTTAGAAGCCAATATTCGTCCATTTCTCACACTCTATCATTGGGATTTACCGCAGGCATTACAGGATATAGGCGGCTGGGAAAACCCAGACAGTGTAAAGTGGTTTGCGGACTACGCTGGTGTCATGGCACATGCTTTGGGGGATCGCATCAAAGATTGGACGACTCTGAATGAGCCATTTGTGATCTCTTTTGTCGGCAACCTCTTCGGCGCACATGCACCAGGCAAGCAGGATATAAACGCTGCCTATCGTGTGGCGCACCACCTGATGCTGGCGCACGGTGCAGCTGTCCCGGTGATCCGCCAGGCTGTCGCCGACGCGCGAGTCGGAATCACAATTGACCTGGGGTATTTTGAGTCTCCGACTGACAATGAGGCCGATATACAGGCCGCTTACCGGGAAGACGGATTTAAGAACCGTTGGTTTTTGGACGCGGCTCTTAAGGGACAGTATCCAACTGACATAGTGGCCTTGCTCGGCGATACCCTGGAGGGTATAGACCTGGCGGAAGTGGAGGCGGCAGCCGTGCCGGTAGATTTCCTGGGGATTAATTATTACACGCGCCACCTGTATGTTGCCGGTTCTGATGGGTTGTTCTACTCAAAGGATGTAGAGCCGGATGGAAGTGAATTTACTGCGATGGGTTGGGAGATATATCCCGATGGGTTGCGCAAACTGCTGATACGGGTGGCAGAAGAATACAAACCGCCGGTAATGTATGTCACCGAGAACGGCGCGGCCTTTGATGATCCCACCCCCGCTCAGGGTGTGGTAGATGACCCTCGGCGGGCGTCCTATTTACGCGACCACTTTGCAGCGGCGTCGCAAGCAATTGAGCAGGGTGTACCGCTCAAGGGATATTTCGTCTGGAGCTTATTGGATAATTTTGAGTGGGCAGAAGGCTACAACAAGCGCTTCGGCATTATATACGTGGATTATGCCACCCAGAAGCGCACCTTCAAGGCGAGCGCCCGCTATTACCAGCAGTTAATCAGTGAGCAGCAACGCTGACACGAAGCGGCAAACGGAGAACGGTGGTGGGGCTATCCTGCCGCCGTTTGATTCTTACCGGAAAACAATCACGCCGCGTGCGGTTGCTCCTGTGAGCAGTGTGTCGTATGCAGTATTGATCTCCTCCAGGCGGTATTCCTGTGAGATAAGCTCATCAAGTTTCAGTTTGCCCGCCAGATAGAGATCAATGAACAGAGGGAAATCACGTTTGGCGTTCACCGTGCCATAATAGCTGCCCCGGACGGTTTTTTCCTGCCGGGTAATGATCGCGCCAGGCAAGTTAGTCGCCGTCCCCATCGCGGAAAGTCCGGCAAAGATGACACTGCCACCTGGTCGCGCAGCAGCGAAGGCGAGTTCCTGTAATGCGGGTACACCCACGGCTTCAAATGCATGTTCTACGCCTCGTCCACCGGTCAGGTGATGGATCGCGCTCAGGGTGAGTTCGGAATCGTCTCCAGCAAGGATCGTGTGACTCGCGCCAAACTGTCGGGCGATGGGCATTTTGGCGGGATTGCTATCTACAGCGATTATTGTTCCCGCCCCACACAGCGCCGCGCCCTGAATAATGTTTAGTCCGACCCCACCACAGCCGAATACTGCCACACTATCTCCAGGGCGGACCTGAGTGGTATACATCGCTGCGCCGACTCCGGTTGCCACCGCGCAGCCCACCAACGCTGCTACATTCAGCGACACGTCCCGCCGGATAACCACGCAGCTTTCCTGGGGGACGACTGTATATTCCGCAAAGGTTGCCAGGCCGCAGTAAGCATAAATCGGACTACCGTCTAAACGGCGTAAGCGGGTTGTGCCGTCAAGCATTGTGCCCGCCCAGATTGGCCCGGTGAAGGTGTCACAGAGATTGGATTGTTCGTGCTGGCAGTAAAAACAGTTACCACAGGCGGGCGCCCAATTGAGTGTCACATGATCGCCGGACCGGATGCCAGTGACCCCCGGCCCCACCACTTCTACGACTCCTGCCCCCTCATGTCCGGCAATCACCGGCATCGGGTGCTGAGTTGCCCCTGAAACCAGGTGATAATCACTGTGGCATACTCCGCTTGCGCTGATTTTGACCAGCACTTCGCCCGATTGGGGTGGGTCCAATGAGACAGTTTCAATCACAAATGGTTGGTGTGGCTCATACAGAACCGCAGCCTGAATTTGCATGGACATGGTTTAGTCTCGGTTCAGACGCGGGTCAAGCGCATCACGCAGACCATCCCCCAACAGGTTGAAGCCAAGCACGGTGAGTGTAATGGCAATCCCAGGGAAGAATACCAGATGCGGTGAGGTGAAGATATACGCCCGCGCTTCACTCAACATGAAACCCCACTCAGGCGTAGGAGGTTGTGCGCCCAGTCCCAGGAAGGCCAGACCCGCAGCTTCCAGTACCGCGCCGCCAATCCCCAGCGTCGCTTGAACAATCAGGGGAGTCAGGGCATGTGGCAGAATATGAATGAAAACGATCCGCCAGCTTTCAGCGCCAAGTGAGCGTTCTGCCGTCACAAACTCTTCTTCCTTGACCTTCAAAACGCTGGAACGTGTTACCCGAGCATACTGCGGAATCGAGACAATTGCGATCGCCAACAGTGCGTTCTCCAACCCCGGCCCACGAATAGTGACAATTGTAATCGCCAGCAGCAGGGATGGAAAAGCCAGCATCACGTCCATCAAGCGCATGATGATGTTGTCTATCCAGCCCCCGGCATATCCGCCAATCAATCCGAGTAGCGTGCCGATTGTGATGGCAAAAGACACTGAGAAAACACCCACCACCAACGAAGTTCGAGACCCAAAGATGACGCGACTGAAAAGATCACGGGCATTCAGATCCAGACCCATTAAATGCTGTGCTTCTTCGGCATTGCACCCCAGCAAATGAATACAGGGCGCTTTACGGGGCAGGGGAGGTGTTTCCCCAGGCAGTCCGAACATTGGCAGTAATGGATCGTGAGTAGTAATTACGGAAGCGAAAATCGCAATCATGATGAGCAATGCAATGATGATGAAACCAGTTACTGCTGAGCGATTGCGCCGTAGATTCCCCAGCAGTTCCAGCCAGAAATTGTAGGTTCTTTGATTTTTCCCCTGGTTGCTGAGTTCGAGGGATATAACATTGTCCATACTTTATTCCAGTCGAATGCGTGGGTCAAGGTAGCCGTATAGCACGTCTACAATCAGGTTGATAATGACAAAACTGATCGCGGTCACAATCGTAATGCCTTGTACCAGCGTATAGTCACGAGCGCTGATTCCATCGAATAGAATGCGCCCAACCCCGGAAAGCCCAAATACGGTTTCCGTCAGTACCGCGCCGCTGACCAACGCGCCAAAGCTCAGACCAATTACCGTCACCACCGGCAGAAGGGCATTCCGTACCGCGTGACCGAGGACAACGGCATACTCACTTAATCCTTTGGCGCGAGCAGTACGCACATAATCCATCCGCAGCACTTCCAGTAGGCTGGAGCGCATCATACGGGCGATGATCGCTAAGGGAATGGTGCCGACCGCCATTGCCGGGAGAATCATGTGGCGCAGAGCGTCAAGCAGTTGCGTAATATTGATTGTTAGCAGGCTGTTGAGAATATTCAAACGCGAGAGGAAAATTACCAGGCTACTGGCAGTCGCGTCGCTTTCAGCTATACCCCAGACGATATAGAAAGGTGGGTAATTGGCCCCGGCGGATAATCGCCCTGACGGGGGGAGCGCAAACGGGGTATCTTTTAGAACGACACCGAAGAAAAATGCCAGCATCAACCCCAACCAAAAGACGGGCATAGAGACGCCTAGATTTGCCCCCATCATGGTCCCGACATCAATCGCTGAGTTATGGCGGTAAGCGGAAATGATGCCCAGCGGGATACCCGCGAGTGTTGCAAAGAGTAAAGCCGATGCGGCTAATTCAAGTGTGGTTGGCAACCGTTCAACGATAAGATCGGCTACCGGGCGGCTAAAACGAAACGAGACATCCAGGTCTCCGCGTAAAGTACGCCCAAGGTAGATGATGAGCTGCTCGGTAATTGGCTTGTTCAGGCCATAACGTTCGGCATAAGCATCGCAGACTTCATCGGTAGCGCGTTCCCCTAAAACAGCCCGACATGGGTCACCTGGAATTAATCGGAGCATCACAAAAGTCACAATCAAAATCCCTAATAAGACGGGGATTGTCATAACAATGCGTCGTAGTGCAAAAGTAGACATAAGACCATATATTCTGCTGCACAATTAGAACAAGGATGTAACACATGGCGGGGTAAGCACCCCGCCATCGTCTTTCTGGAATTGATAAAACTCGGCACCGCTCAGACCATACGCATACAGCGGCGCCGTGTTTTCAACTGAATTTACTCGGAAGCCGGCGGATTCATGAACCCACCAAACAGGCCGGAGAAGTAGGTGAAGTTGCCATCGCGGCCAACATGCAGCGGGTTCGCCGCGTCCCACTGGACAACATACGACAGAACCACGTCATTCGCATCCAGGTCGGAACCGTCATGGAACTTCACGCCTTCACGTAGGGTGAATGTCCATTCGGTCAGGTCATCGCTGGCAGTCCAGTCGGAGGCCAGGCGTCCAATCGGACGGCCCGTGCCGACTTCGTATGCCAGGAGCGATTCATTGATCTGCTCGCAGGCCCGCAGTGTCTCGCCATCGGTTTCATCGGCGCAGTACAGGCCAATCGGCTCCGCATTCTGCATCCAGACGAGGTTGTCGTCATTCGGATCTTCCATCAGTGCGAATTGTTCCGCGCCAATATCCGAAGCATAAGCGCCGGCGATGCGAGCCTGGAAGGCCGCACCGTTACCGCCGTGCGCGATGGCAATCATTGGCACCAGGTCACGAATAGCTTCATTCGCCTGGATGTAAATCTGATACCGTTCGGCGGTATCCGCCAAAGACGCAGCTTGCTTCAGCGGCTCTGTGATTTCGGGGAACTTGTCGCCGAACTGATCGCTTGAACCTTCACCAAAGTGGAAGTCCAGGAAGTTAGTGGCATCTGGATAGTCCGCGCCCCAGCCCAGCATGTAGAACGCCAGTTGGCCGGCGTCGGAAGCATCCAGGAACGCACCGGATTCCATCACTTCGATGTTGACCACAACACCTAGCTGGGCGAGCTGTGCCTGGATATCCTGGGCCACAACGCCGGGGCTGGGCAGGTAGCCACGCACCACGTCACGGTAGTTAATCGTCACACTGAAGCGAGTGCCATCATCGCCAACAGGATAACCAGCGGCATCCAGCAGTTCGGCGGCCTTCGCCAGTTTTTCGTCAACGGTCATGCCATCATCCAATGGCTTGACTTCGCCAGTGAACCCAAAAATGCTCGGGGGCATAAACTGAGTGGCAGCGGAGGAGCCGGGCGGGTAGAAGTTTGCCACAATGCGTTCGCGGTCAATCGCGTAGGCAAGAGCCTGGCGGACTTCAAGGCTGTCAAACGGGGCGATACGGTTATTCATGCCCAGATAGAAAACGTTCGTACCACTGCGGAGGTAGAGTGCCAGGTTCGGGTCGGCTTCAATCACACCGAAGTCGCCCTGTGCCGGGTTGTCCATCCCGTCAATATTGCCGGATTGGAGTTCGAGCAGGCGCGCCGTGGCTTCAGCGTTCCAGCGGAAGATCACCGTCGGCTCAATTGCCGGGGTGCCCCAGTAATCTTCGTTGCGGGTCAGGACCATTTCGTTACCCTGATCCCATCGTTCCAATTTGTACGGGCCAGTGCCAATCGGACTGGTGATGAGATCGCCACCACCGCCAGTTGCTTCCAGGTATTCCGATGGTTGGATCGAGAAGGCTGAGAAGGCAACTTTAGCCGGAAACGCCGGGTCGGGCGAACAGAGGGTGAACTTAACCGTCATGGCGTCCACAGCTTCTACAGACTGGAACGTGCCGGTGTACCCTTCCGTCGCGCAGTCGGTTGAATAGGACATCATGTCCTGCGCCGCAGCGGGGACAAGTGCCACGCTCAGTGCCAGCAACAGCACGAAGAGGGGCATTACACGCAGTACAGATCGCATACACAAACTCCTTAAGTAGATTAAAGTACTTTAATCAGGCGAAGTGAACCACCACATACCACTTTTACTTCAAGAGACCCGCAGATGGTTCAATCTCCATGCGAGATTTTAATACAATCGCCGACGTTTTACAAACGACTACTTATGCCATCAATAGCACTTTCTCAATCCGCTCCAACGCCCAGTCAATATCGGTGCGCGTGATGACCAACGGCGGTGCGAAACGCAGGACGTGTTGGTGTGTTTCTTTGCAGAGCAGTCCTTCCTGCTTGAGCGCCTCGGCAAACCGCCGCGCTCCTCCCGCCTGGGGCTTGAGTTCGACCCCAATCAGTAGACCCCGTCCCCGCACTTCGTTGATATGGTCGCTTTCGATGCGCTCAAGTCTTCCCTTAAGGTACGCCCCCATCTCGCGGGCATTCGTGACTAACCCTTCATCTACCAGCACCTTGAGCGCCTCGCGAGCGATAGCGGACGCCAGAGGGTTGCCGCCGAATGTGCTGCCATGATCGCCCGGCTTAAATACTCCCAGGATTTCCCGGTTCGACAATACCGCCGATATAGGGTAGAACCCCCCAGAGAGCGCCTTGCCAATCGTCACCATATCCGGTTTGACCTGCTCCCAATCCGCGGCCATCAACTGGCCGGTACGTCCCAACCCGGTCTGGATTTCATCCAGGATGAGGAGTACATGATTCCGATCACATATCTCGCGTACTCGCTTGAGATAGCCGTCGGGTGGGATAACGACGCCGCCTTCTCCCTGGATAGGCTCAACCATGAAGGCGACTGAATTGGGGGTAATGATCGCTTCCAGCGCATCAGCGTCACCATATGGAACGGTTTTGAAACCCGGTGTGAATGGGCCAAAACCATTCTGGTATTGGGCTTCTGTAGAGAATCCGATAATGCTGATTGTGCGCCCATGAAAATTGCCCTCGCAAGCAATGATTTCTGCCTGACCAGCAGCCACGCCTTTCACTTCGTAGCCCCATTTTCGCGCTGCCTTTAATGCTGTTTCGACGGCTTCTGCGCCGCTGTTCATCGGCAGCATCATCTCATAGCCAGTGAGTTCGCACAATTCTTGTGCCAGCAGCGGAAGCTGGTCGTTACGGAATGCGCGTGAGGTGAGAGGAAGTCGCGCCGCCTGTTCCATCATGGCTTTCAGAATACGTGGGTGGCTGTGACCCTGGTTGACAGCCGAATACGCGCTCAAAAAGTCGAGATAGCGATTTCCCTCTACGTCCCAGACCCAGATACCTTCACCCCGTTCCAGAACCACATCCAGCGGTTTATAGTTATGGGCGTTATATTGGTTTTCTAATGCGATATAATCTTGCGTGTTCATGAGTGTCCTTTGTGCTTCCCGCTGTCGGATGATGACTGAATGGCAGTAACTGTAATTTCTATGTGCATACTCTACAAATAAGTTTATGCACTCTATCTATGATAATCTGTCCTGGGCTGTGGGCAAGGGGTTTTACCTCTGGCACAATTGATCATGACATCACCAGCAACGATGAGAGCAAACATTTATGCTTCCACCACTTATACACCAGCAAGTGACCTTTGTTTATACGCATGATTTGTCGGCCAGCGCCGCATTTTACGAAAACCTGCTTCAGCTTCCGCTAGTGCTTAACCAGGGTGCTTGCCGTATTTACCGAGTTGCGGGGGAAGCTTTCATCGGTATCTGCCATCGAGATGGACTGGCATACGACCTCGCAGTAGTCAATCGGGTGATCTTCACGCTTGTCACGCCCGATGTGGATGGCTGGTACGCCTATTTGCAAGCCCAGGGCGTCTATTTTGAGAAACCGCCGCAGCACAATCCCGAATTCAACATTTATCACTGCTTCCTGCGCGACCCAGGTGGTTATTTGATTGAAATTCAGCGTTTTTTGGATCCGGCATGGCCGGGGAGTGAATAGAAATGTTTCTTGAATTGCAAAACAGTATACAGAGTCTGTGGTTGACGGTTCTTTTGCTGTCATGGGCGGCCTTTCTGTTTGGCGGCTTCCTCTTTGGTAAGATCAACGCCGACCAAACCCACCGGATGCGCACCTGGACGCGCATGGCGTCGTCGGTAGTGCTGGTCGTTGCTGGTTGGAGTTGGGTTATCTTCATGCGCGAAACTCCGGTGGCGACTTATGCGCTCTTGGTTGCTGTAGGGATGTCCTTCGGGTTCCTAGGAGATTTGTTTATGGCGGGTCTGCTTCCGCTGAAAGACTATGTTCTGGGCGGGATTGGCTCGTTTGGAATCGGTCATATCTTCTACATCATCAATTTTGTGGGTTTTGGCGGCCAGCAGAGTTTGGGTGAGCCGGGCGCAAGTTGGGGAGCGTTAGCCTTATGGTTGCTGGTTGGATTGCTGGGCTGGTATATTGTAGTTTTCCGGGGACAGCAAGCGACCTTTTTACATTACGCTGCTTTGCCCTATGCGCTGCTGCTGGTTCAGTGCCAGAACAGGTATTTGTGACCGAATACTCCTCAGATTTGTTCTCCTGTGTTTTGCGCTCAAGATACATCTCATATGTTTCGTGGTCTTTGATCGGTTTCTCTGGGTTGTGAAAGCCGAGCGAGAGCGTACCGTTTCCACGCTCAATTTGTGCCTTGCGCCGTATCATTGCCCATGTGCGGTAGGGGAAAGCGGCAGCGATTTCTTCTTGCGATGCGCCTTTGTCAATCAAATCTAGTAACTGCTTTGTTTCGCTGCCTAACCACAGTCGATATGTTGATGCTTGTTGTGACAGGGTAGTTTCATTGCTGCTTCCATCACGCCAGATGATGAGCAGATGCAACCCATATTCTTCAACAACGGTTGCTTCAATGCGCTCGACGAAGGTCTCTAAAACCCTTCGTTTTTCATCTCTGGTCATGGCATCCCAGTTTTCAAGGGCTGGGCCGCACGTCTTTCGCAATAGCTGAAGAGTCTGCAAACGGGCAACCTCATCGTCCGATGCGGCAACATTAGCACTCAAGCGTGCGTACTCGGCTTGTGCTTCCTCGTAGCGTGATTGAATTACTTTAATCATGTCCCGATTGTCCAGCGTTTCCAAGCTCGTAATCTGGTTCTGCATAACACACTCAAGCGCTTCTCGCTGCGCCTGTTTTTGTCTAAGTTCACGCTCGGAAGACTCGGCTAGGGTAGTAAGGTTTTGTTCCCACAATTCGGAATCAAAGGTATCAAGTAATCGCTTTCGCAAGACGGATACTACCGACTCGTCAACATATGAGGCTACTTTGCTCCATATATATTCTTTTCCAAGGCGACTGCTACCTACCTGATAGCTGTAACGCTGTAATTTAGCGATCCACTTTGTTCCAACATTGCGCCATTTCCCATCATGATAGGAAACAATCATACCCGCGAGTAATGGACGCTCAACAGGGCGCTGTTCGTCAAGCGATGGGCGAGCATTTTGTTGCAACGGTCTGTAATTGAGATTAGGGCTACCATCGAGGCTAACCGGCGAAACGAAGTTAAATGCTGCCATGAATATATCTTCGGCGATAATAGCTGGATGGGCGCTCCATATGATAATTTCATCGTTGAGTGACCAATGACCGAGGTAAGCGGAATTGGTGATCAGTTCCATAAATCCGGTTCGACCTGGGCAGTATCCATTCCCATAGCGTTGTATACGATACAGTATTTTAAATCCTGAGGGCGGTTGGCATGTTTGTGGGTTTGGGTAGTATGGGCCGTGTTGATGAATATAGCGAAGTGTCGCGCGAATATTTCCTGTGTGTCCAAGGAACAACTTAAAGTATTCTTGAACAATTTCGGAATACGGTTCAAATGGCACATACCTGCGCCATTGCTCATTTTTACTACCATCTGGTAGCGTTTTTCGCATATCAACCATGTACCCAGGCGGTATACTTCCACCTGCCCATCTTCCCTCCAAAACCAACCTTTCTTTTGCCCGATGTAATCGTCCACGAATGAACGAATTGAGATATTCTGCTGCCATTTCCGATTTGAAGCGGAATTGTCGGGCATGAAAAGTTCCTGTTAACGGATTGCCAAAGTCATAAACCATGCCTGGGGTTAGGACAAGAACATTCGCGGCTCGACAAGCCTCAATAAAAATATTGACTTGAATTTGGGTGACATCACGGAAGAGACGGTCTTCGTCCTGACAGGCTACTGCCCCAATTTTCCCCTCAGTGATTAAATCAAATAACAATCTCATGCCAGGGCGCTCATCAATTTTCTTTGCGCCACTAATGCCCGCGTCCATATCAATCATGAGAATTGCCTCCTCATCCCAACCGCGTTGCTTCAAATAAGCCACCATGTCAACAGTCTGTATGGTTGTTGATACATTGCCAACTTGGGCATCGGTTGACTGCCGATAGTACACCGCAATGTTCCGCTTCAGACCAACTCGGACACGCAGATGGGTTAAAATAGAGGAGACTTT
>CALJKV010000006.1 GCA_937974245.1 uncultured Chloroflexota bacterium
CTCTTCTGCCTCCCCCGCTCCCTCCTCCCCGTATGACTTGTGTCGTGCAGTGAAATCCGATGGAGAGGGGAGGGAGAACCGCAGGTTCGGAAGGGGTGAGGTTGGTGAGGAATCTTCAGGACTATCCGGTATAGCCAGCCGCCCGGTATCCAGCCCCAGCGCGGCGTAGGCGCTCTTGATGGTGCGGACATCGGTGCGGCGCGGTTCGGCGGGGGAAGGCGTCAGGCTGCCTTCCACGATAGGCCAGCGCTTGATGTGCCCATCGTCCCCTACTTCGACCAGGTGCGGCAGACTCCCCGATGACCAGCCTAAAATGCCCCGGTCTACCAATCGCTGCACGGCGCGGACATACCGCTGGCGCAAATCCAGTTGCGCTTCCGCCCATAACCCGGTTGCGTCGGCCCGGAGCGTGTCAATCACGCCAATCACCGCCGCTTTCAGGTCGCCGTCCAGCCCGTGATGGTAGAGTACGGGGCGCTGATCATACCAGTCTAATCCCAGGTCAGTCGCCGGAGTGAAGAATTCGCCGTGCAGGTCGCGCTGCCCCGGGCTGCCCCAGATAACGAGGTAGCCGCCGATCCGCCCGGCCTCGGCGTCAAGCGTTTTGAGCGTTGGGTACATAGTTGGGTTCTCCTTCACCCTGATTACCACCCCAGAGTAGCACATTTGTTCTGTCAGATGGTGAATTTATGTTCGAAGATTTGTTCAAATCTCCGGTTAGAGTCTGGTTTGAGGCGGTTCGCCGGGCAGTATCAGGAAAAACGGGGCAAAAAAGACCTCACCCCTTCCTCACTGTGTTCGTTTCCCCCGTTGGATGAGGGAGAACCGCAGGTTCGGAAGCGGTGAGGTAAAATGTAAAAGGGATTGTACTGATCGGTAGAAATTACGGGATCAGCTTGTACAATTCCTGGCTTTCGCGGGATGGGTCAATGTTGAGTGTTTCCCGCAGGATGCGTTTCAGATAGTCGTACTGCGCCCGCGCTTCACGAGGGCTGTTCATCTTAAGATACAGGTTCATCACTTCGCGGTGGATGTCCTCGCGCTGTGGGGTTTCTTTTAAGGCTCGGTTGAAAAAGCCCAGCGCTTCGGGGAAATCCTGCCGCCGCTTGTTGATGCGTCCCATCGAGATCAAGGCCTGGGAGTAGAGTTGGCGCAGGCTGTCGCGCCGCGCGACGACCCAATCCATATTGATTGTCTCCAGGAAAGGCGCTTTGTACAGTTCAATCGCTTTGGTGAGGAGTTCTTCTTCCTGCCCGTCGTCGGTGGCGGTCATGGACTGCTCCACCGCCTCCTGGAACTCGAACGCATCGTAATAGCGAACCACCTTATCGCTGGGCGTGTAAAAGCCGCTGGAATATTGTGTGAGTTCGTAGGTGCCGGTTTCATCCACCTTCATGCTGATGCGTTCACTGATCTTCCGCTTCGTGACATGGAAGACATTTGTCGCTTCTTTAACCGACAGATTAGGCCAGAAAATATCAAATATCTGATCTCTGGTGACTAAGGGGTTATCCATGAAGAAGAAGAACAGGTTACGGGGGAGCGCGCCATCCCAGTTGGTGATAAGCTGGCCGTTCACCAGGGCGTATCCCCGACCTAACGCATAGACTTCCAGGCGGGGTTTCTCGCCTTCTTCCACCGTGAAGATAACGTCATTTTTGCGGTATTCGGTCCCCAGGACAACCGCATCACCGCTGGCAACCAGGTTATACCAGGGCTGGAATGTGAGATGGCGGGAGCTGATCGCCAACTGCACGCCCGGCTCAAGATTGCTGACCACCGCAGCCACAAATTTTTTCAGATCAGCATCGAGCGGAATGCGGTCAAACTCATCCACAAACAGGGTCACAGGTTTTCCGCCGCTGTAGGCATTGAGGTCTGCTGCGAGCGCCTCTCCCAACTTGTCTGGCTTGCCGGCTGGCGCGGCTTTCTTGAGCTTGCTGCCAAATGTGTCCAGTTCGGCGGCCATCCCCGCTAACCATGAACCCAGGGTTTCTTGAGTCTCACTGATGCGGTAGTATAGAAGGCCAGCCTGGGTATCCATGAAGCTCGCCAGAAAAAGTGTTCTGTAGTTCGTCCAGGGGTAAAGCAAGACAATTTTCTTGCCCGCTGTGCGCTCTCTGAAGGATACTGGGGAAAGTCTGGTGACTTTTTCTATCAGCATGGGCTGCTCTCTTTCTTTAATAAGTGACGCCACTGAATCGGGTTCAAAGGTGTTCAAGGTTAATCGGCGCGTATCTCCGATAAGAGGAGATAAATGGCATAATGTGAGAACCCCAGGGTTTATTTAACAACCTGATGCCTCACACATCTAGTCTAGCTTAATCAGATATTCAAAACATCAACATGTAAATAGTACACCTGATCTATTTAATTATCACTTTATCCTATAAGCATAAACGAATCAATGATTTTTAATAGACCCTTCATATTCCTATTTATGTAAATTAATACCAATGACATCATTAATACTGAACTTCGAATGGGCCATACTTGTCATTATTGGTGCAGCCTTTTTCTTCCCCAGTCCGATTCGGGATAATTGGCTGTGGCTGCTGGCGTTACTCCCGGTGATGCTCATTGTGCGCTTCATCGTCGCTCGCCGTATTTACACACGCAACCCCCTTGATTCCTTACTGGTCGCGTTTTTTGCCCTGGGTATCCTGAACATTTATGCCGCGCCCTACACACGCGGGTTCATTATGCTGGGACGGCCACTGTTCGGTCTGGCGATTTTCACCGTCCTGGTAGAACAGGTGCGGCGTCACGGCAAACTGGATAGGTTGCTCTGGATAACCGTTGGGTTCGGCGGGTTGGTCAGCATAGTGGCGCTCACGATGAGCCAGTGGACTTCGAAATCCGACCAACTCATCCTGTTTATCAATATGATCCCCGTCATACGCGGTATGCCCGGCGCAGAAGGAGGATTCAATGTTAATGAAATCGCGGGTGGGTTGTCATGGCTGACACCCGTGATAGCCGCCGCCGCGCTATACTACTGGCCGCGTCGCCTGCCAACAGTTTTTTTTGGATTTTTAATACTTGCCCTGTTCCTGGGTCAGAGCCGCCTCGCCTTGATCGGCACTCTGATTGGACACAGTGTAATAATTGTAACACTTATCAAGCCTAAACGCAAGAGACTTATTGCTTGGATAGTACTTGTCACGGCTTGCCTGCTGGAAATAGCTATCATAAGTAACGTGTTTCTCCCCAGTAACCGAGAAAGTGCATTAAACCGGGATGATTCCAGTTTGACCCTCCGTGCAGGGATATGGCAGAGCGGAATCAGTATCATACAGGATTATCCCCTGACCGGGATAGGAATGGACCGGTTTCGCTACAAGCCAGTGCGCGATCAGTACCCGGCGCCGGGCTACGAGTCCCGCATCCTGCCGCACGCCCATAACGAGTGGATCGGCATCGGCACTGACCTGGGGATTCCGGGGATCATTGTGTTGAGTGGGTGGTACGTGGTAGCGGGCTACATGCTCGTTTACGGCTACCGGCACGGGGATGCTGCCGCCCGGACAGTGGCCGCCGGGGTGGCCGCCGGGCTGCTGGCGCACGCCGTCTTTGCCATCGGTGACGCGATACCTTTGTGGGATCGACTGAGTTTCATCTTCTGGTGGCTGCTGGGGTTGGCCGCCGCGCAGTATGTGCATGTACGGCATTCCCTGCGGCAGTCGGGGTCGTGATCGCGCCAAAATAGTCCCTTATCTACCTCCTTGGTGTATGCTATACTGGCGGCATTCAATATGCGAGTGGATTAAGACGAGAAACAACCCATGATTGACGTAAATCAACTCAGGAAGGGCACAACTTTCCTGGAAGAAAACCAGATTTACAAGGTGTTGACGTATAGCCACACCAAGCCAGGGCGCGGCAACGCCACTATCCGGGTGAAAGTTCGCAATATGCGTACTGGCTCGACCATCGAATTGACGTATAACTCCGGGATGCAGGTGCAGGATATTCGGGTGGAATACCATAATGTGCAGTACCTGTATAACGACGGTGAATTCCTGACGTTCATGGATATGGACAGCTACGAGCAGCCGCAGATCCGCAAGGACGTATTCGGCGACGATGCCATGTTCCTGCGCGAAAACCTGGAACTCAAGTTGAGCAGCTACGAAGGCGAGATTATCGACTATGAGCTGCCGATGACAATTGATTACGAAGTGACCGACTCAGAGATGGCGATTGCCGGTGACACGGCTAACAATCCGCAGAAGAAAGTCACGGTAGAAACCGGGATGCTGGTGCAGGTGCCGATGTTCATCAACGTAGGTGACACAATCCGCGTCAAGACGGAAGACGGCAGCTACGTGACGCGGGTGTAACCGCATCGCGCTGCCCCCTCTGCGAGAAACGACAATCATCTCCATCAGCGCCGCCGATTGCGGGTGTTTTCATACCCGGCAGGCCATTCAAACCCATTGAAAGGGTTCAGGCCACTTTAAGGCAGTAGATTTATATTTCATCCAGCAAGCCCGCCTGGCGGACGGCTGGAAGGGCGTCTATGCTGCATTGGCAGGGACAATGCCCGCGTTGTCTGATGGGGATCTAACCTCCCTGGCACAAAACGAATCAACTTACCGGATGCCGCATTCAGATCGAGCGAATCATGGACTTTTCACTGCTCATCTTCGGATTATTTACCCTGGCTTACCTGGGTGCGATGCTGTATCTGGCTAATACGCAAGACATCGCCCGTTCCCAGGCGGCTGCTCACCCGCAGAACGTCCAGGCGGATAAATCCCGCCAGCAATCGGAAACCGCGCTGCGCTGGATGCTGTATGGCATGGCCGGGATCATGTTCGTGTTCGGCCTGCTGATCCTGCAAATGGCGCTGCTGCCGGATACTGCCGCTACCGAGTCGCTCGAACTCCCCCCGGTGGATATGACGGCGGCGCTGGTGAATTTCGCCCTGTCCACCGCCGCCGCATTCCTGAGTGTGCGTCTGGTGCTTTCGAAGCCGCTGCGGGAATTTGTTAAGCGGCTTACCGGCACGAACAGCACGTATAACGCGGCATCGTATCTGCACCTGACGGCGATGGTATTGGCGCTGTTCCTGGTCATCGTTACTATCGGGCAGACGGTATTGAGCGGTGGCATCGCGGGACTCGCCCAGAGCATTGAATCGCAGGATGTGTCACCGGGGCAGATGGTCTTCCAGACCGCCCTCTTTATTGCTGTCGCCCTGCTCGGTGTGGGCATGGCTATCCGGCGTTCCGTGCCGCAAACCCTGGCGCGGTTGGGGCTGCGGCTGCCGACGACCAGCGACATCACCTGGGGGCTTGGGGCGGGTATCCTGCTCTATGTCGTGCAGATTATCCTGGTCACAATCTGGTTCAGCATTTCCTCACCGGAACTCATCGCGCAGCAGAGCGCGGCCAGCAACGAGCTTGCCGGTCAGTTTAACTCCCTGCCGATGGCCTTCGTGCTGTCGCTGTCGGCGGCGGTCAGCGAAGAAATCCTCTTCCGAGGGGCGCTCCAACCCGTGTTCGGCCTGGGGATGACCAGCCTGTTTTTTGTGCTGGTACACATCCAGTATACCTTCACGCCCATCACGCTGATTATCTTTGTGGTGGCGTTGGGGTTTGGCTGGCTGCGGGAGCGGCAAAGTACCTCGGCGGCGATAATCGCCCATTTCATCTATAATTTTGTTCAGTTAGCACTGGTAGTTCTTCTGGCAGGTGGTTCTTAACGGCGGGCAGCTATGACACGACGCTTGACGCATCTAACCCGGTTGGTTCTTCTGCTTATCCTGCTGGCGGCCTTCCCCGCTGCGGCGCAGGAGAACACGCCCCAGCCCGAACAGAACTACATCCTGGGGTGGTCGCAGGAGATTCTGTTTCCGCAGGCGGTGCGCTTCACCCTGGTTGTGAACCGGCCACGCAACGAAATCGCAGCGGTGACGCTCATCGTCCAACCTGCAGGCCGGGCATCTGCGGTAATCAGCGTGCCGCTGGATGACACCACCATCCTGAAAGAAGATTCCTTTACCGAACTGGCGTATATCTGGGAGATACCACCCGGCACTCCGCCGGCGCTGTTCACCGACATTACGCTGGAATGGCAGACGAGCGCGACGAACGGCGAAACCGCCCGCATCACCGATACGTTTACCTTCAGCGACCCGCGCGCGACGTGGCGGCAGTACGACGACCCGCTGCGCGCACTCAATCTGGTGATGCCCTTCTCAAGCGCCTTTCCTGACCCGGCGACCAGCGAACAGGATGCCCTTCTCAAGCTGCGCAACGACCTGCAGCCGGTCTATGGCCTGCTTTCCACCAACACGGGCAGCGCCCCGGAATTCCATGTGGTCGTCTACAATGCCGGATTTCCCCCCGGTTGTACGCAGGATGCCGAAGGGCAATCCGTCGCGGTTGGCCGGGAGAGCGGTATCGCTGTGCCGTGCAACGGGACAATGGCGGACGTGATTTTGCGTGCCAGCGCGTTAGACCTGGTGAGCGCCACTTCCAGCACTGCGGCGACACGCAGCGCCCTGGTCGTTTATCTGGTAGATCGTTTTTACGCCCCGCTGTGGAGCGGCAGGGACATTCCCGAATGGTTCCGGCGCGGCCTGACGCAGTTCTACCAGCCAGACCACAAAGGCACGGCGCTCATCCCCCTGCAGGCCGCCGCCCGCAGCGACAACCTGTTCACATTAGACGAGATGGCACAGCCACCCGCCGCCGGGGACGATGCCGCCCTGTGGGACGCGCAGAGCTACGGCATGGTGCTGTATATCGCGGATCAGGAGGGCCTTGTCGGGCTGTTCCGGCTGGGGCGAGAGGCGGGGAATGCCGCCACTTTCGCCGAAGCGTACCAGAGTGCCGCCGGGGACTCGCTGGCGGCGCTGCTGCCGGACCTGCGCCGCTGGCTTTTCACCGCCGCCGGGGAGAACGCCTTCACGTTTACCGCCTACCAACCGACAACCGCGACCCCCACCGCCACCGCGACGGCCACCGCGACGCGCACGGCTACACCGTCCACCACGCCGACGGTGACGCTGACGCCGACGGTGACCGGGACACTCTCGCCCACGCCGGTGCCAACCTACACGCCAACCATTATCCCCGCCACAGCGACGGCATCGGTCACGCCGCGCCCGCCGGGCAGTCTGCGGACGCCTTCCGCCACGCCGACTCCTGTCCCGGCAGCCATCCAGCTTGACCAGCCAGGGCCAGCCATCGGGCTGCTGGCGCTGGGGTTAGCGGCAGTCGCCTTCATTATCGGCGGGCTGATACGGATGCGCCGGGAGTA
>CALJKV010000007.1 GCA_937974245.1 uncultured Chloroflexota bacterium
CACCCGTTTATGACAAGTGCAAACTAGGTCTCTGATTCGTTGGGTCGTATCTGTTCTCGTCTACAATAAGTCCGTCTATTGAGAGCGCGAGG
The DNA here is from genome assembly GCA_937974245.1 of uncultured Chloroflexota bacterium. Taxonomy (GTDB): domain Bacteria; phylum Chloroflexota; class Anaerolineae; order Aggregatilineales; family Phototrophicaceae; genus JACKCG01. The sequence continues at coordinate 93 of CALJKV010000007.1, forward strand.
AGCAGTCTTATGCCCATATTAGAGCACTATCACGCCTTTGCCGGACGCCACTGGGAGACCGGGTCAGTCGCCAATGCAGCCGCCTATCAGAGTATGATCGCACCCCATACCGGGAAACCACTGAGCGAAGCCCTGCTGATGGGAGTCGCTGGCGGGATCGTCTTTGGCTATTTCACCTTCGACTACGCCGGCCATGATCCGATTCTGGCCTTGTTGACACGCAACACCTTCGATCCCCTGACGACACTGTTTGACCGCATGGCCTGGGCGCAGGAGGTGCGCCAGACGACCAACGCCGATACTGCCATGAAAAACCTGGTGGACGCCCTGGAAACCGGCAGTCCGGCCATCGTGTGGGCGGATGTTTTCAGCCTGCCCTATAACAACCTGGAGCGTGAGGAAGAGAACTGGGCGATGAACCCGGTGCTAGTTTATGGGTACGATGGCGAAACCGTGTATATCGCCGATCGTTCGGGACAGCCACTGACGGTGACCGCCGCCGAATTTGCCCAGGCGCGTGCCCGCATAAAAAAGGATAAGTTCCGACTGGTGGTGCTGGACACGCCGGATATGAACAAACTGCCGGGCGCGGTTCAGAAAGGCATCTGGCAAACGATCAGCCTGTACAGCGAGCAGCCGCCCAAAGGCAGGAAAGAGAATTTTGGCGCGGCAGCCCTGGAGGAGTGGGCACGGCTGCTCACGAACACGCGAAACAAACAGAGCTGGACGCGCTTCTTCCCGGCGGGCAGCCGCCTGTATGCCGGCTTGACAGCGGGCTTTCGCTGGATAAACGGGTGGCAGGGTGCAGCGGATGGCGCGGAGCGCGGCCTGTATGCCGATTTCCTGGACGAAGCGGCCATGCTTCTGAATATCCCGGACCTGTCTGCCGCCGCAAAGCGGTTCCGCGTCTGCAAAACCGCCTGGGATGACCTGGGGCGGGCGCTGCTGCCGGAAAGTACCCCGCTGTTAAAAGAAACCCGTGAATTATTGGGGCGCAACCAGCAATTGTTTTATGAAACCGGAGATCACAGCCGGCAGGAACGCCGGGCGATTAAAGACCGGTTGCGGGAACTCCAGGCCGCTGCCAGCGCGGATTTCCCCCTTACGGATGCCGAAATCAGCGACCTGCACGCGCATCTGGCCGACCTCGTGCTGCGCCTGCGCCACCTGGAAAGCGACGCCATGCAGACTTTGCAGGCCGCCATGATGCGGTAGTACGCATTTCTCCGCGTGCTTCCAGGTTGCAGGAAAAGGAGAACCGCCTCAACGGGCATACGTATCCGGCAGGTCGTTGAGGAACAACACCGTATCGCCCGGTTTCAGGTTGGCCTGATACCACGCCACCGCCTCGGCCAGCGTGTCCACGACATGCAGCCGTTCGGCAGGGAATCCGGCGTCAAGCAGCCCGGCTTGAACCGGCGCGGTTTGCTCCCGCCCGACAAGGAACACCTCGGTGGCATACTGCGCCGCAGTCTTGCCCAGTGTGTGGTTTTCCTGTTCCATCCGGTCGCCTAGCTCAATCATGCCGGGCGTGATGAGCAGCCGTTCCCCGCCGGTGTGCATCCCCAGGACACGCAGCGCCCCTTCCGCACCAACCGGATTGGCGCTGTAGGCATCGTTGATGATGGTGATGCCCTGGGCTGTCGTCTGCCGTACCAGCCGGTGTTCTGCTGGCTGCAAGCCGCCCACCCGGAAAGCGACTTCTTTGAGACTCATGCCCTCATGCACGGCGACGGCGGTTGCCAGCAGGATGTTGGTGATATTATGCTGGCCGAGCAGCGCAGTAGCGAAGGTCTCGCTCAGTCCGGTTTCGCCATCGGTGACGGTGAAGCGCAGTCCATCCAGCGATTCGTGAATGTCGGCGGCGATAAAGCGCGGGCCGCTTTCCAGGGGGGCCGCCGGGTCAGCCGTCTTGCTGACGGCGAGACGTGTCGCCGGGTAGCCCCGCTCATACATCTCGCGGACATACGGGTTATCCCAGTTGAAAACACCGACACCGTCCGGGGGCAGTGCCTTGATAATCTCGTACTTGGCGATGGCCGTGTTTTCCAGGCTGCCGAAACGCTCCAGGTGCTGCGGGCCGACCTCGACCACGATACTGATCGTCGGGTGGGTCAGGTCGCAAATCCCAGCGATTTCGCCCGGCACATACGCACCCATCTCCGCGATGAAGTAGTCCACACTGTAGTTATCGGCCAAACCCTGGTTGATCGCCAGGCACACGCCCATGATGGTGTTGTAGCTCTTGGGCGTAGGATACGTGCGGTAACGCCCGTTGAGGATTTCCGCCAGATAGGTCTTGGTGGTGGTCTTGCCGTAACTCCCGGTGATGCCGATCACGGTAGGATGCACCCGCTCTAAAATGGCGCGGGCTTGCGCCACGAACCGCCGCCGGAACAGCGCTTCAACCGGCGTCATCAGCAGGTTGCCCAGCATTAGTGCCAGCGGAGCGCAGAGGAACGCCAGCAGTCCCGCCAGCATCACCCGCGCCCCGGCCAGCATCTCGCTTGTCACCGCCAGCGAGATCAGCCACAGGTAGACCGCCAGCAGCAGCGCCGCCACGACAAAGGCCGCAGCGAGCAGCCGTCTCGCCCGTGCCGTCGCCTTGAACGGTTTTTTCACTTCGGCGGGGGCTGGCTGCCAGACCGCGACTCCCGCCGCCAGCAGCCCGATCACACCCGGCAGGATGCTCCCCGGCGCTTCACCCAGCAGCAGGCCAAGCCCCATGCCAACCGCCGCCGCGACAACCGGACGCCCCGGCAGCCAGCGTTCCCGCCCCCCAAGCAGCCAGCGCACATAGCGTCCGCTCTTATATTCTTCAATCTGGTAAAACTGAGCCTGACGGTAGACCCGCAGCCACGTCCCACCCAGCCAGACCGCACCCGTTATCAATAGCAATATATCCATGCGATTCCTGTATCGTGACAGAGATACAGGGCGATTGCATCAAAATGAGAACTTCCCGTTTGTGTACGCTTTTGGCCTTTGACCCCCTCTAAATCTCCCCCGCCAGCAGGGGAGGCTTGTTTGCCTCATTCGACCAGCTCCCTCCCCGTTTGTGGGGAGAGTTGGGGAGGGGTTGCTCCCTCTCCGTTGACAGGCGACTGAAACGGGGATGCAAGCCCCTTCGAAGCAGGGCTGGGGAGGGGTCAGAAAAGCGATTTTACATAGGACACATTTGATGCGATTGCCCTGGTTGGAGCTAAACCACCGCCCAGTATAGCATGACAGGCGAAACCTGTAAGCGGTGAGGCCACTTTTTGGCAGTTTGTCCCAGCCCTGTCTCTGCAGAAACAGAAGGTAGGGACGCCATTCTTGGCGTCCGCCACCAGAACTGATAACCGACGACTGACGACTGTTTTTTGCACTTTGCCGCCACCCTGGTATGATCGTCCCTCACACAAGATAACAGACGGCGCAAGGCAGACGACGATGAGCGATTCACCTTACATTCTGGCGATTGACAATGGGACGCAGAGCGTGCGGGCGCTGCTCTTCGACTTGCATGGCAACCTGATAGATAAGGTGCGTGTGCTGATTGAGCCCTATTTTTCACACAAGCCGGGTTGGGCGGAACAGAAACCGGAATACTTCTGGGAATCGGTGTGCCGGGCGTGCCAGCTCCTCTGGGAAAAAACCGCCATCCCGAAGACCGCCATTGCCGGTGTCACCCTGACAACGCAGCGCGGCACGGTCATTAATGTGGATAAAAACGGCCAGCCGCTGCGCCCGGCCATCATCTGGCTTGACCAGCGCCGTACTGAGGGACAGACTCCGGTCAGCGGGGCATGGGGGCTGCTCTTCAGGATGGTACGGATGTCGGAAACCGTTGCCTACTTCCAGGCCGAGGCGGAGGCCAACTGGATACGCACCCAGCAGCCCGATATCTGGGCGAAGACTCATAAGGTCCTGCTGCTTTCCGGCTACCTGACGTACCGCCTCACCGGGAATCTGGTTGATTCAACCGGGTGTCAGGTGGGGTATATCCCCTTCGACTATAAAAACCTGACATGGGCCGGGGCGCGGGACTGGAAATGGCAGGCCGTCCCGATGGATAAGGCGCTGCTGCCCGACCTGATCCCACCCACCGGCGAACTGGGCCGCATCACCCCGGAAGCGGCGGAAGCCACCGGAATACCGGTTGGCCTGCCGGTCATCGCGGCGGCGGCGGATAAAGCCTGCGAGGTGATCGGGTCGGGCTGTCTGGAACCGCATATCGGCAGCCTGAGCTATGGCACGACGGCCACGATCAACACGACCCACCGCCGCTACATCGAAGTCATACCCATGATTCCACCGTTTCCGTCGGCAGTGCCGGGCGCGTACAACCTGGAGATCCAGATATATCGGGGGTATTGGATGGTGAGCTGGTTCAAGCAGGAATTCGGCCACCACGAAGTCCAGCAGTCCGAAATCACCGGGATTGAACCGGAAGCGCTCTTCGATGACCTGTTGAAGGCCGCGCCGCCCGGCTCGGAAGGGTTAATTCTGCAACCGTACTGGTCGCCCGGAGTGAAAGTGCCAGGGCCGGAAGCCAGGGGCGCGGTGATCGGGTTCAGCGACGTGCACACCCGGGCGCACCTCTACCGGGCCATTCTGGAAGGCGTGGCCTATGCGCTGCGGGAAGGCAAGGAACGCAGCGAGAAACGCAGTGGCGTGAAGATCACCGAACTGCGGGTTTCCGGCGGCGGTTCACAAAGCGACACCGCCATGCAGATTACAGCGGACATCTTCGGGCTGCCTGCTGCCCGCTCGCACACTTACGAAACATCCGGGCTGGGCGCGGCGATAGACGCGGCGGTGGGGCTCAAGCTGCACCCCGATTTCACCACGGCCATCCGCGAAATGACCCGTATCGGCCAGGTGTTCGAGCCGAACCCGGTGACACAGGCCGTCTATGAAGACCTGTACCGGCGCATTTACAAGCGCCTGTATGCCCGACTGCAATCGCTCTACGAGGAAATCCGCCAGATCGCGCCGTGAGGCAGAATCAATTGCACCATCGTCGCATCCCCGATAAGATTAGAGTGACACGGCACAACGCAGGGGCGACGCATGGAATACGACGTTTTTATCAGTTACTCTCGTAAAGACGGCAACGAGTACGCGGCACGACTGCAAACCGAGTTAGAAGCCGCCGGTTTTCGCGTATGGCGCGATACCCGCAATATCAACCCGGCACAGGACTTCACCGCCGAGATTGAGATGGGCATCAAAAACTCGCGGATTGTCGCCGTCTGCGTGACACCCGACCTGGAACGCCCCACCAGCTTTGTCCGGCGCGAGATTCAATACGCTGATGTCGTCAAAAGACCGGCTTTCCCCTGCCGCGTGACGGATGCCCCGCCGCCGCTGCCCATTATCAACCGGGAATGGCTGGAATTTCACAAGGATTGGTCTACCGCCTTCGCCCGGTTGCGCCAACTCGCCCGTGACCCCAACCTGCAACAAGCGCCCGGCACGTATAAGAAGCCATCGGAAGACCCGTTCCGGGACTACCTGCAAACCCTCTACCAGCAGATCGTAGATTACCTCAGTCGCGCCGTGATCCGCCTGATTGACCTGGAAACCGAAGAGGCACCTGATGCCGTGCCGCGCAAGCGAACCGATGACATCTTGCTCGATTTCTTCGATGCAGCCGGACTGAGTACAGCGGACACGATAGAAGCCGGACACCGTTACGACTCGTTTGCCCAGGCTTTCGAGCAGCATAAGGGGCGTTTGCTGCTATTGGGCGAACCGGGTGCGGGCAAGACGATTACACTCATGTCGTATGCCCGCGATGCTGTCGCTGCCCGCTTAGACGACCACCGCAAGCCGCTGCCGGTGCTGAAAACGGTGGCGACCTGGCCTTCCAACCCGCCTCTTCCCATCGCAGAGTGGGCGGCGGAGAAGCTGGATGGTCTGAAACCGGAGATTGAGGCTGGCCGGGCGCTGCTGCTGCTGGATGGTCTGGACGAATTAGGAAGCAGCCGCCCGATTGACCCCGAAAAGCCGGAAAAAGGTAGCTATGATCCGCGCCAGCGCTTCATTGACGCGGTGGCACAAATTCCCCCACATAATCAGATGCTGGTTACCTGCCGCGTGAAGGATTACGCCGCTATCGACCAGCAGATTCCGCTGGAAGGGGCGATCACGCTGCAACCCCTGAGTGACGACCTGCTGCGCGAGTACCTGAGCGACCATCCTCGAATTTACGATGCGATTCAGGCCGACGACAATCTGCGCGACCTGGCCCGGACGCCACTCTTACTGAGCCTGATCGCCTTCGCCTGGAATGACCTGGACACTGACTCGCAAACTAAGAACCCATCTGAAAATTAAGCAGGCAAGCGTTTGAGCAAAGTAAAAATGGA
>CALJKV010000008.1 GCA_937974245.1 uncultured Chloroflexota bacterium
TTGGAGTGAGTCGCCACCAGCGGCGCTTCGGAGTATTTCGCCACATCCCAGAAGCCGGCCTCATTGAGGTGTGAAAGGTCAAGCATAATGCCTAACTGGTTGCAGGCTTTCACCAGGGCGCGGCCTACATCAGTCAGGCCACCGCCGATATCGGGCGAATGCGGGAACACGAACGGCACGCCTTCGGCAAAGATGGTCGGCCTACTCCAGACAATGCCCAGCGAACGCAGCCCGGCATGGTACAGCACATCCAACGCGGCCAGGTCGCGGTCAATCGGCTCGGCGCCTTCGAAGTGCAGCACAGCGGCCAGCGTGCCATCCTGGACGCAGGCTTCAAATTCATCTGCCGTCCGCACCACCTTCACCTGACCTTCCGACATGGCCTCCAGACGGAACAGGCCAGCAGTCATGGTCAGCGCGGTTTTGAGGGCATAATTGTACTTGAGCGGTTCGTCCAGCGGAACGTTGTAACCAGTCGGGGTGGCATAATCGGCAAAGCTGCGTGGCTTCGATTTCTTACTCTTTTTCTTCTGCTTGGCAGGAACATATACTGCGAACATTCCTCCCGCAAAGCCGCCTTGCCGTGCGCGGGGGAGGTCAATATGTCCCTCTTTCGTACCGGTGAAAAACGTCTCTACCGCTTCTTCGCTGCGCCCCGGAAGCGCGAATCGCAGGAGCATATCATTATGTCCGTCAATGACGGGGAAAAGCGCAGGATCGCTCATAAGTTTTATCCTATCCAATACGGTTTCAAGAGCTGGCGAGTACCCGCCCGCAGGGTTTAATGGGCTAATTCTGCCACAAAACCGGCCTCACAGCGAAAAAATGATGGTTATATCCATCGCATCTAGGGCTTCAGTATGAGCCGTGCTAGAATCGATACCATCATTCGCAGTTTGCCGACAGCTTCAACAAATAACGCACCCTGCGAATGCCCACGCCCAACAGCGTGCTTGTTTGTTATACCCAGTATTGTTTTCAAGTGCGTTGGCGGGTACGCCCCTTTACCCACACCCAATTTATGTCATCTCTGATTTTCCGGCACTATCGTCTGGCCGCCTTACAACAGTATCTATCCTCCGGCAGTTCAGTTGACCGCAACATGAACTGGCTGTACCTGGAGATTCTATTTGGCGGATTGGTCAGCGCAGCCCTGTCATTTAACGCCACGTTTGTGATTCGCCTGGGGGCGACGAAGGAGACGGTTGCACTACTGACTGCCCTGCCAGCCTTGATTACCGCCCTATCCAGCATTCCGCTCTCCCGCTTCATGCACAACCGCCGCCACTACAAGAACTGGCTGCTCGGTGTGCTGTTGGCGTTCCGCCTTGGATACCTGGTCGTCGCGTTCATCCCGCTGCTGCTGCCCAATGACACACTGAGCGCCGCCAGTTTCATAGTAGGCTGGATTATCCTGCTCACGCTGCCCCTGACCATGTTCGATATTGAGTGGCGTTCGCTTATGGGCGAACTCATCCCGGAAAGCCGCCGCTCGTTTTTCTTCTCGCGCCGTTCGATCATCTTCTCGCTGACAATGGCGGTGGCAACGGCGGCAATCGGTTGGCTGCTCAACCAGACGCAGGGTCAGTTCCCGGCCAACTACCAGGCCATGTACCTGTTCGCTATCGCCGCCGGGTTGGTCAGCCACTATCTTTTGACCCGACTCAGCCTGCCGGATCGCCCGCCGAAATCCGAGAGGCTGGCCGGTCGCAGCCCCGCTGCCTGGTCATGCGTGACCCTGACACAGCCGATGAAGCGCCTGATGCTGAACGGCGGGATTTATACCTTTGGCATTCAATTCTATATCGGCGTTTCCAGCGTGCATTGGGTCAATAACCTGCACGCGCCTGATGATTGGATCGGCCTCAATATCGCTGCTGGCTCCGTAGGGGGTATTATCGGATTTCTGGTGTGGGAGCGGCTGCTGCGCAAGCATGATTACGGTTGGGTCCAGCGACGCGCTACCTTACTCACCTGGATTTACCCGGCGGCGCTGGCCTACGCCCCCAGCATACCGTTGATTGTGGTGGCAAATTTCGCTGTAAACCTCATGCACCCGGGTGTCGAACTGGCGAACGCCAACCTACTGCTGCGCCTGCCCCGTTCCGAAGACCGCTCGGCCTACATCGGCATTTATACGATGATTGTGAGCCTGGCTTCACTGACTGCGCCACTGCTGGGCGTCTGGGCGGCGAACACGTTTTCGTTTGGCATCCCCGGCGCGATTTTTCTGTCAGCTATCCTACGGGTGGTCGGCGGGGTGCTGTTCAATGTCAACCGCATAGACGAAACACCAGGCGACTCGTACCCGCTCGCGGCAGAGGCAGGATAAGATTGCAGAATAAACGCCCCGGCGGGATACCAGCGCGTTCAAGTAAACAGGGTTCTCAGGTCAGGAAATCACGCCGGACTCATGGAAGTTTGTTGAACCTTGCTTCCTCATCAAGGAGTTGAATCACCATAACGGCAGGATCGCTTTCCATATCAAATATCACCAGTGTGCCTTCTGCGCCGTTGTTGACAACCAGAAAGGCGTTCTCGCCCGCTACCGGGAACGGAACAACCTGAAATTCCCACCCGCCCTGCAACATCCACAGCGTGCTGTCGTCACGGAGAGTCACGATCCATCCCCCTTCGTACTCCCCAAGCAGCGGGGCGGCGGTTTCGGCGTCAAGCGTGGTTTCCGGTATCATGGTCCGCGCCATGCCAATCTGCACCCGGGTCGCGTTATACAGGCTGCGCACTATCTCAACAACCTGCGGCTCTAACCCGTAGAGCAGTTCGCCAAAGCCATAGGCCAACGCTTCATTAGAGAGCGCGCCGTTCGTGGAATTGGCGAACAGGATCAGCCCGACATTGGCATCCGGAAAGACAACCATTTGCGTGAAGTACCCGTTCCAGCCACCATCATGATACCGTACCGGGATACCCTGGTAGGTCAGCGTAACCCAGCCCATGCCATAAGCCATGTTCTCCAAAGGCAGCGGCAGCGCATCAGCCGGTATTGCCACGCCGGGCGCCCAGGTTTCTGCCAGCGACTCGGCACTGACAATGTACTGGCCGTCCGGGGTGACGCCGCCGTTCATCTGAGTAATCAGATACCGCCCCATGTCTTCGACTGTTGACCACACGCCACCAGCAGGGGCAACTACAGCGATGGGCGGGTTGATTGTCCGTGCCGGAGTGAGTGTTTCATCGGTCAGAGGGATACTGTATGGTTGGGCAAAGTTATCACCCAATTGACCACTATCATCGGTGATAATCGAACTCGTCATGCCAATCGGGTCAAATACTCGCTCCTGCATGAGCGCAGTATAGGCCCCGAGGGAGGGGACTTCTCCGGCAGCAGCGACAGCGGCGTACCCCGCCAGCGCGTAGACTTCGTTGTTATAGGCGTAGTGCTGGCGATATGTACCCGCCTGGTGCTGAACTGCAACTGCACCCATGAGATCACTCACCGACCACTCGCCCCAGTTGAATCCCTGGAGGGTATCTGATTCGAGACCGGTCGCCATGCTCATCAGGTCGCGCACCGTCATTGTCGCGGTGAGTGCCGGATCAACCGTCGAAAAATCGGGAAGAATGTCCTTCACCAGAGTATCCCAACTCAACAGCCCTTCATCAACCAACTGCGCCACCAGCAGCGAAGTCATAGACTTGGTGGTTGAGCCGATGCGGAAGCGTGTTTCGGGAGTGAAGGGCACGCCGCTTTCGAGGTCACGCACGCCAAAGCCCTGCGCGTAGACAATTTCGCCATCAGCAACCACAGCAGCGCCCATACCGGGGATGTGAAAGTAGGCCATCTCCGACTCAATTAATGATGTAAACGACGCGAGCAGTTCGTCGGTTACCTGGGGCATATCCTGAGCGACGGTGAGGGTTGGGACTCCGGCCAGCGAAACGATAAGCAAGGCAGCGGACAACAACAGCGAACGGCCCATTATACGGTTCTTCAAGAGCGCCTCTTTTCTACTGAAATGAATATGACCTTCACCGGGGAATACGCACGACAGCAGGGCCGGGTTGCGGATTCTAGCCCGCGATCCGCATCGTCATAAAGGTGCTATCGTCCGGGACGAACCCCATACGCTGGTAAAAGGCAAATGCAGCCGTATTATGCCGCTCGACTTCCAGATACAGCACCTGGATTCCCTCGGTACGGCACTGCTGGCGCAGAAACTCCACCGCCTGTCTGCCGATACCTTGCCCGCGATGGGCGGTGTCAATGTAGAACTCGTCAATCAGCATCTCTCGCCCACCCGATTCCAAAGCGAAACCATACGTCACCACCATATAGCCAACTACTTCACTATTGACCTCAATGAACCAGGCATGTCCATAGCGTGGCTCAGCCAGCAAGAGCATTAACACCGGGCGAATACGGGCTCCGTCATACTCGTGCCGGTCAACTGCATAGAAGGCGTGGATAAGCGGCAAAAAAGACTCGACTTCGGCAGATGTACCCAGACGAAAAGATGCTTGCATGGCGGCTACTCCTATTGGATGATGATACGTATCAGGATATATTATCTCCGATAAGGGGGACAATTCATCCTGCTATTCATTGTCAGAAAAACAAAACGGACGGGGAAGCGGCCTTAGCATGCTTTTCATCCGAGCAGGAAATTGTAGTGGACAGTACAGAGCATCCTATGCGAAATAACAATCCATTGCTTCTACCATTTCAAGGAGTCAGTTTCCATTTTGATCGCCCGCTCTCAGCTGATGAATGTGTTTTACGGCTGGAACAGGCGCCCCGACGCCGCCTTCACAATAAAAAGCGGAAAACACTTTTAGTCACTCCGCTCAATAACCATAGCTATGAGTTTGTTCTGGAAGGTTGGAGTCACAATGTGTTGCCCCTGGTTTTCACAGGAATAATAGAGGAATACAGCCCCGGCCTGGTATCCATTACCGCTATGGCAAAAATGAGTCTCGCAAGTTGGCTCTGGATTTTGTATGCCGTCTTATGGTTGGTCATAACCCTGATTTACAATTTCTATCCGGTCACGGTTTTTTGGGTTGCCCTTGTCGGGCTTTATCTTCACAAACACATTAAGGCATATTATCAAGCCGAGCAAATTCTGAAGGGGATCATCGACTCCCCCACTTTATAAAGTTGCCTTGCTGTGCATTGCCAGACAAACGAAACGGGCGGGAAAGCGGCCTTAGCACACTTACCCGCCCGATATTATGAATGTCTGTTTCAGGCTGAACGGTGTTTAACCTTTTTTGCCGTCCAACTCCGGTACGCGCACAAAACCCTGGTCAGCCAGGTACGCCAGAATCCGGCGGGCGTTGTCTTCCGGCGTCGCATTGGTCGTCTTCAGCACCAGTTCCGGGTTCTGCGGCGCTTCATACGGATCGTCAATGCCGGTGAAGCCCTTGATCTCCCCTGCTCGCGCTTTAGCATACATGCCTTTGGTATCCCGCGCTTCACATACTTCAATCGGCGTATCTACAAAGGCTTCAACAAAGTTGTCACCGCCAACCATGTTGCGGATGTCGTTGCGCGTCGCCCGGTAGGGACTGATCGCTGCGCAGATGGCAATACCACCATGCCGCACGATCTCCGCCGCCACAAACCCAATGCGCCGGATATTCGTATCGCGGTCTTCTTTGCTGAATCCCAGTCCTTTTGACAGATGCGTCCGCACGATGTCGCCGTCCAGCACAGTCACCTGCCGCCCATGTTCCAGCAGCATCACCGTCAGCACGTCGGCTGTGGTGGATTTGCCTGCGCCGCTCAAACCAGTGAACCAGATACACACACCCTGACGGTGGCGGGGCGGATAAGTGTCGCCCAGGATTTCCGCAACCTCTGGCCGGGTGAACCATTCCGGCAGCAGATTACCCTTGTTCAGGTAGTCTTCGCGCACCTGTGTGCCGGAAATCTGCGCCGTTTTCGCGTCCACCGGGATTTTGGTGGATTCTTCGTAGCGGTCTTCATCGCTCAGGTAGATGAGTTCGGGGAACGGAACGACTTCCATGCCAACTTCATCTTTATGCTGTAACACCAGTTCCTGGGCATCAAACGGGCCATAGAACGGCTTGCCGGTTGAATCCTTGCCCGGCCCAGCGTGGTCGCGCCCGACAATCAGGTGATTCGCGCCATAGTTGCGGCGGATAATCGCGTGCCACACCGCCTCACGCGGGCCGCCCATGCGCATCGCCAGCGGCAGCAGCGACAGCAGAATGCGGTTCGGCTCGTAGTGATTCTCGGCCAATGCCTTGTACGTTCGCACCCGAGTGAAGTGATCCACATCACCCGGACGAGTCATACCGACTACCGGATGCAGCAGAAGCACACCATCCACCGCCGCAATCGCCCGTTTCGTGAGTTCCTCATGGACGCGGTGCATTGGGTTGCGGGTCTGGAAGGCCACCACGTTCTTGAAGCCGAATTCGGCCAAACGTTCCCGCGTTTCCGCCGGGGTTAAGCGAATGTTCTTAAAATCGTAGTGTTCTGGCAGTTGGATCATCCGCAGCGGGCCGGAAATATTCAGTTTGCCCCAGCGGTGCATCTCAGCCACAATCGGGTGGCGGGTATCCAGTGTGCCGAAGGCCTTCAGGGAGACTGCTTCCCGATCCCACTCGTAGATTTCTTCAACGGTCATCACCGCCAGCAAGTCATTTTTCCGGTCGCGCAGCGCAATATCTTTCCCGATTGTAACCGGCGCATCCGCATCTACCGGCAGTGTAATCGGCATCGGGAACAGCGTGCCATCGGCTAACCGCATCTCTTCAAGCACGTGCTCGTAGTCGGCCTGGCCCATAAAGCGATCTAGCGGCGAAAATGCTCCAATCGCCAGCAGTTCGAGATCGCAAAGCGCCCGCTCCGTCAACTGAATCGAAGGCAGAGTCCCCGCATAGGTCTTGAGGTCATTCAATTCGTCCGGGGTAACCAGTAGATTCACCAGCTTGCCACCATACGGGGTGATTAGCGTGGAAATTGTTTTATCAGACACATTTTTCTCCAAATATCCTGGAAATTCATGGCCTACAGCCCACGAGATGGCCTATTAGCTCCCCATGAAAATCCTTTTTCTTATCTACAGTGGGTCATTGTCATGGGTTTAAAGGCTAATTGCAAGACTGAGTACCTGCTGCGCCGTAGACAACCTCGCCAGAAGGCACTATAGTACAGGCATATCACCATTCTGGAGTCCGACTATGCAGCGGCTGAACCCCTGGAATCCACTCGATCATCTCCGGCTGTTGGGATGGGTGTTCCTCCACCCGGAAATCATTAACACTTATCAAGAGAGCTATGGCAAACAATCGTTGCAGCGCACCGGCTCATGGCTGGTCAGCACGCTTACCTGGTTTCCGGTGATGATTCCCGTTTTAGGGTACGGGCTGGCAACCATTCCGGTGGGAGCGTCGCGCAGCGGGCTGTATCTGGCGGGGTTTTACGGTGTACTGTGGCTGCTCACCGGGCTGTTGGGCGCGCGCACCAGTGAACCTGTCGGATTCGCCGCCGGAATCACCCTGTTTTTCTTCATGCTGGGGATTTCCTTCGCCGTGACTGCCGGTGCGTCACCCGGCATCCTAACCTCAACTGCGCTGATTATCTCCGGGCTGATCGTCCGCAGCGTGGCGGTTCTGGTGGCCGGGTATCTGGCGGCGCATGTTTGCGGCGGGGTCGTATTGGGAGTCGCCGCGGGAACAGCCGCAGTGGCGTTCGGCGGGGTGCTGGCGGGGTTCATCATCGCTGTTGCAGTACCGGCGGCGTTGCTTATCACCTATACACTATCGTTCCTGGTGGCACAACATTTACGCCGGACGATTGCCGAAGGACAGGCCACGATTCCGGGTAAAATTCTGTTGGCGCTCGTTCCATTGGGTGGACTCATCGCGCTGTGGGTGTTCTTCCTTGGCGGCTGGCAGACCATGCTGCCCTAAAAGAGGAGGGAATATTAGCCCTCCCCTGCCATAAACAACAGATTTAACGCTCAGTTCCCGCCCCGGAACTGTATCCAGTAGTTGGGCGGGCCACCTTCCGCCAGCCAGCCAGTCACGTCGGTTGTGAGAATGCGTACCTGCCACCAGTTGTAGCTGTCCGCACACACCGGCCCACCGATCACTTCAAAGCCGATTCCATCAAGTAAGCGCACAATCGTTGCTGCGCTCAGGGTTGGCCCACTACGCAAGTGCTTTGGAGACATATCCTTATAATTAACGTACCCCTGTGTCCCGACCCGCATTGGCAGCGGCAGCGCACACACTTCCGGCTCGACTTCCGGCCCTAGCCAGGTTGCGCCACCCGGCTGTCCTTCGGCAACCCAGCCGGTATAGCTCACACCCACCACCGGCACTCGAATCTGCCACCAGTTATAGCCGTTGGCACACACTGGCCCGGCCAGAATATCCACCAACGCGCCCTGCGGCGCGACAGTCAGCACCAAACCGGATAGCCCAGCTTCCGCCCGCACCCGCAGCCCGGCTAACAGGCGGGACTTTTCGCCAGCGGCGAACACTTCGGATGTCCCGCAGACTGCCGCCGCACCACCGCCCGCCGGGGTTATCCAGTAAGCGCCCGGCCTGCCCTCAGCGACCCAACCATCATCGCCTGGCCCGCGCACCTGCCACCAGTTATAGTTCTGGTCACAGACTGGACCACCCGTAATCGTGACCGTAACGGCCTCAGCATAGTAATTGACATAAGGGCTGGATGCATCCGGGCCATAGCGGACATACGTCCC
Source organism: uncultured Chloroflexota bacterium (assembly GCA_937974245.1). GTDB lineage: Bacteria > Chloroflexota > Anaerolineae > Aggregatilineales > Phototrophicaceae > JACKCG01. The sequence continues at coordinate 8,706 of CALJKV010000008.1, forward strand.
TGCCCGCACATAAGCCGTCATACCCGTCGTGAGATTTAGCGGGGCAGCACATCCAGGAGTTGGCGAAGGTACCGGGGTAAACACAAATATCGGCGTGGGTGTAGGGGTTTCCTGGGCAAATGCGCTGTTTGCCAGCCCGAAAAACCCGATCAGTCCGATTATGAGCAGGAATGGTAAGAAGAAACGAAAACGGCGCATAAGCTGTATCCCGATTAATTGCCTATCACTTACTCCATTTTACCGGGGTATTGGCAAACACGCATCCTGCAGGTACAGCAGTAGACATCCTTGTATCTGGCTGGTAAGGTAAGATCCCGTACTGGTCACTGTGACAACAAGCAGTCACTAGATGCAAAGGTTTGACACATGACGGCACTCCGAACACTCTTTCACCGCCTGCTCATCGGAATCTGGTTGCGTCCCGGCGCTGTCCGGCGCGTACCGATTGGCGGGCAGCGTGGCCTGAAATTCGAGTTGCGTGGCCCGCTGGCTCAGCGAATCAGTGTTTTTTACCGCACCTATGAAAAAGCCGTGAGCGCATGGCTAGATGCACACGTTCAACCCGGCATGACGATTTATGTCGTCGGGGCGCATGTCGGCGTGCATGTCCTGACTATCGCCAGAAGACTACAGGAAACCGGGCGGATCATCGCCTTTGAAGGCTGGCCGGAGAATTTCACCCACTTTCAGCGCAACATTGCACTCAACACTGAGTTGAATGTGAAGATTGAAGCGGTAGCGGCCTGTGTCGCTTCTGAAAGCGGCACAATCGAAATGGCAGAAGGAGCCGCGGACGGCAAACACCATATCATCAGGGAAGGTGATACCGCCCGTATAATCGAAGTTCCGTCCGTTTCGCTGGATGATTATTACCAGCAGCACAGCGGCCCCCCTGCGGTGATTCTGGTGGATGTGGAGGGCTATGAAGCGGATGTACTGCGGGGCGCAGCAGGCTTGATCGCGGAACATAAGCCGCTGCTGGTACTGGAACATCATGACAAAGCTGATGCGCTGCGGGCGACATTAAAGAAACTGGGTTATACCGTGACGGAAAGCCCCAAGCACCTGTATGCTACGCCTGCGTTACTACAAGTACACTGACTATCCGGTTTGGGTGCCATCCCATAAGGATTTATTCGGTATTTGGGTTATAATGCTCCTAGATTCTGAATTCCGCACTATCCCAGGAGAATTATCTTTATGGAATATCCCATTTCACACGCCCTGGTTTTACCTGATGACAATTTCGCCAACTGGTATAGTGCCGTTGAACCCTATACTAAGACCTTTGAGCGGGTCGCCGTGATTCGTTCGCCACGTGGTAACGATCTTAACCGCTTCCGCAACGTGACAGCGGTGCAAGCGCCGAGGGTATGGGTAGATAATGACCCGCTGGGGCATATCCGCCGCATTTACCCGTTGGTGGTGCGGGTGGATGTTATCCCGGCCAATACCCCATCTGAACTGGCACAGGCGCTGCAAACACGTATCACGACGGTGGATCGGTTTGGTGAAAAAAGAAACCAGGATAATCACATCCATGATCGTTTTGTGCTGTCATGGCCGTCGGATGGTTTCCCAGCGCGCATTACGCGGCGCTTTGACGACCGTACCGGCGGCGCACCGGCTAATGAAGGTCTTGATATTCTTTCCGGGGCAGGAACTGTCATCCGGGCGGCGGCTTCCGGCGTCGTGGCGACTATCATACGCGAGCCAACTGCCATTGGTTACGGCCAATATGTACAGATTGCGACCCGCTTTAATAACGAAAACTACCTCATTACTTACGCCCATCTGCAAAATATCACCGTCCGGTTAGGGCAATCGGTCAGTGCCGGGGATAGTATCGGGGAAGGTGCCACTGACAGTATCAAACTGGTCGTCCAGAAGCCGGGCGGCGGCAAAAGCGGTTACATTTTGCCGGATGTCCTTGACCCTATTCTGATGATCTATTGGCAAGAACTCAGGCTGCGTGCTACCGCTAACGGACTGCGAATCCGGGAACGGGCGGGTAAGGAATACCGCGTCATTGGTCAACTGTATATTCAAGACCGTTTCGAGACACTCGAACCGCATGGCTATGCGCTGCAAAAAGTCGGTGTAGAAGGTCAGTGGGTCAAGGTGCGTTCGCCGCAGAATGTCGAGGGTTTTTCGGCAGCAGAATTTCTGGTTGCCGGAGAGTATTCCAGTATTCAGGCAGCCAATGTGACCGGCGTGAACCTGGATTTACAACATAATCTGGGCAAGCCTGACCCGCTTCGACTAAAAGGCACGGGCTGGGTACGTTTCGCCTATAATGTTTCGATGGGACGCGGCGCAACCGACCTTAACGCCGCCTATGACCTCCATGCCCCGTATATTGAGCGGTATGCCAAAGCGGGACTGAAGGTGCTGCTGGTACTGACCCACCAGACCTATGGTGAAGGCGCAGGGTATGTGTGGCCGAATATGGACTCCAACCGTTGGAATGAACTGGCTGGACGTTTCAGTGATTTTGCCGGAAAGATTGCGGCGCGGTTCAAGGGCAGTGACCTTGTGACGGCGTACCAGATATGGAATGAGCAGGATACGCCACCGCAGGTCGCTAACGCTGCTGTACCGATTCCGCCTTCTGACTACGCGAACCTGCTCGCCCGCACAATCCGGGCCATTGGCAGCGCCGACCCGCAGGCGCGTATTATCACCGGCGGCCATGTTGGTGGGCCGGGGAACGGTGCGAACTATGCCAGAGCGACGCTGGCTGCCATGCCACCCGATGCCCGCCCGGATGGAATTGCCTGTCACTCGTATGGGCGCGGCCCGGTCGACTCGAAGTACAGTCCCTTCGGCAGTATTGACGAGGACATCATCGCTTATGGCAAGGTACTCCCAAATGTGCCGGTATGGATTACGGAGTGGGGCGTGCTGGACCGCCCCAATGACCCGGCGGACGAGGTAACAGCCTATGCAACCGGCTTCATTGACCGGGTGAAGCGGCTCTACCTGGGTAAGGTCGCCTGTGCAGTCTGGTATGCCTGGGCGGACTCGATGCATAACGGGTATGGCCTGGTCGGCACAAATGACCAGCCCAAGCAGCCCCTGTATGATCGGTTCTTAAAAGCCTGACCACGTACAGATACCTAGCGTTCTTCTTTTAACTCCGCAACTTCGGAAATCTATCCCCTAAAGAGCGCCCACAGCGCTCTTTTATGTATGCCCACCTTCAGTATCGAAAATACTTATGGGTTTCAATAATTTAGTGTGATGTCGTTTTGTGATATTTATCACTAACCGCTTTCTCATGTATTCGTTATAGTAGAAACAATTCATGATTATCCATCCACCTGTATTTTCGTAGTTCCCTGGCAGGATCGCCGTTTCATGGTCATCGGGGAAAGGGGTTACAAGTTGAAGCATCATTTTACAGGTATCGCTTTATTCAGCCTGGGCGCACTCCTGGTTTCGGCAGGGATCGGTATGCTGTTATTCCCTGTTACCGGCGTCGTTTCCGGCAGCCCATCCCAGGATATTCCGCCCTTTACGGATTATGCCTGCCTCGACTGCCACACCGACGAAGGGCGACTCAAGGACCTGGCGTTAAAGCCGGAGGAGCCGGAAGAGGCACTCTCATCGGGGCCTGGCTGAGGCGGTTCCGTGACTCCAATGGAGCCATGGGAGCGCGTCTGGATTGACGCCGAAGCATTTGGAGAAGACATTCACTCGTACATCAACTGTACGGAGTGTCATGGCGGCGAAGCAGTGGATGATTTTGAAGCTGCCCACGCCGAACAGATTACACCTGTTGTGAACAGTCCTGAAGTTTGCGGTCGCTGTCACGTTGACAACGGTCAACCTGCCTGGGACAGCCTGCACAACCAGCTCACTGGCTACGACACTGCGTTGTACGCCCGCAGCGCACCGGAACATTACGGCACGCTGGAAGAAATGGAAGCAAATCACTGCAATTCGTGCCATGCGACCTGTGGAGACTGCCATGTAAGCCAGCCAACTTCTGTTGGGGGCGGCCTGGTTAAAGGCCATGACTTTTATACCACACCTTCTATGAGCCAGAACTGCACTGCCTGTCATGGCAGCCGTGTCAAAGATGAATATTACGGCGCCCATGAGGACATATCCAGCGATGTTCACTTCCGCGCCCGGATGGCCTGTACCACGTGCCATGTGGCCGACGAAATGCACGGCATAGACATGGATAACCTTGTCAACCGCTATGATGGCACACAGGACCCGTCCTGCGAATCCTGTCACGAAGACATCCAACTGGGTGAGGACTCCGAGATTCGTGAGCACGAAATTCACCAACCAGAGGATATGTCCTGCCAGGTATGCCACAGCACGACCTATATCAATTGTATCAACTGCCATGTTGAGCAGACAGAAAACGGCACGCCGTTCTTCACAGTTGAAGAGAATTTCCTGGGCTTTTACATCGGCCTGAATCCTGAAGTGACCGAAGAACGCCCATATCGCCTCGTACCGCTGCGGCACGTCCCGATTGACCGGGATTCCTTCAGCTTTTACGGCGAGAACCTGCTGCCCAACTATGATGCCCGGCCAACGTGGGTCTATGCGACGCCGCACAATATCCAGCGGAATACGCCACAGACAGAAACCTGCAAGAGCTGTCACGATAACAATGACATCTTCCTGACGATAGACAAGGTAGCGGAAGACGAGTTGATCGCTAACGAGAACGTCATCGTGGAAGAAGCGCCGGAGTGGTAAACATCAGGGGACGCACACCAGACACAAAGCGTCCCCCTACACAATTGGGTACAAACGCCTGTTCATCAGCAGGCGAGCAAAAAACCATATCGTTTGAGTAACTACGGAGAACTGAACTATGCGTAAATCAACCCTTCTCTCCCTGCTGCTGGTCTTCGCCCTGCTGCTGCCGGGCCTTGTCCTCGCACAAGATACCACTACGGAAGAAGTTGATGTCCTCGCCGACATCGTTATGCCCCGCCTGGAAGAATACAACGCCGCCATGGAAGAAGCTGGCTACGGCACGCTGAAGCTGGACGACTTCATGACAATGCTTGCGGAAAATCCCGATGTCGTCCTTCTGGATGTCCGCGAAGTGGCCGAAGTTGAGACCGACGGCATTATCGAAGGCGCCATCAATATCCCGCTGCGTACCCTGGGCGAAAACCTGGGCGCACTGCCCGACCTGGAAGCCACGATTGTGGTCATCTGCAAGAGCGGTTTCCGTGCCACCCTGGGTGCCGCAAACCTGCAAGCCCTGGGCTATACCAACACCAAGATTCTGGTTGGCGGTATGGGTGCCTACCTGGCCGAGGACTATCCCGTTGTAGCCGAAGGTGCGGAATTTGAGGTGGGTGAAGTGCCCGCCGACATTGACCCGCTGCTGGTGGAATACGTCGCGGCGAACCTCGCTAACCTGCCCGAGGGCTGGGGCGTGGTGACACCGGCGAACCTGTTTGAAGAAATGTTTGAGACTATGCCCGACCTGCTGCTGGACGTTCGCAGCGCTGAAGAATGGGCAGATCCGGGCTACATTGAAGGCGCAACGCACATCTGGGTTAATGAAATCATGCCCAATGTCGCCGAACTGCCGGAAGACCTGGAAGCCAACATCGTGGTTTACTGTGCCAGCGGCTACCGGGGCGGCATCGCTATGACCATGCTGCAACTGATGGGCTACACCAAAGTCCGCAACCTGGCGGGTGGCATCAATGGCTGGATCGCCGCTGAACTGCCGGTTCTCAAAGACGCCTAAGCACATCACCGAGATTGAACGAGCTATGGCGGCGACTTGAAGTCGTCGTTAGGGGAGCGCAGACTGGCGCTCCCCTGTTTTTCACCCGACACTTTTGGCCTCTGTCTGCCGCACGACACAGCACTTTTTCCGCTATACCGCCACTGCTTCCAGAGCCAGGTCATGCAGCGCAATGACCGCCCGTTCAAGGTCGGCTTCGTCCACCACAAACGAGATACTGCACTCTGATGACCCCTGAGCAATTGCAATCACGTTGATTTCGTTCGCGCCCATCACCCCGAAGACACGCCCAGCCACACCGGGGATACCGCGCATCCCCGCCCCAACTGTGGTGATAATCACAATGTCATTTTGAATCTCAATCCGGTCAACATCGCGCCGGGCGATTTCCGCGCCGAGTTCCCCTTCGATTTTGGCTTTGACTTCCTGCGCTGTAATATCGGTAACGAGGAAGCAGAAGCTCTGTTCCGACGAGGACTGTGAAATCATCAGGATATTTGCGCCTGCGCCCGCCGCCGCCAGAAAGGTGCGCCCGGCGATGCCCGGCACGCCGATCATGCCCTTGCCACTCACCGTGAGCAGGCTGACATTCCTCACGCTGGTAACAGCCTTCACGACGGTGGCACTGGGCGTGCCGTTCTCTTCAATCAGGGTGCCGGGATAAGAGGGATTAAAGGTGTTACGTACGCGCATCGGGATACCCCGATCAAGAATCGGCTGGACGGTCTTAGGGTGCAGCACCTTTGCTCCATAAAACGCCAACTCCCCCACTTCCTGGTACGATACATGCGGCAGCACACGGGCACGTTTATCCAGGCGCGGGTCGGCAGTCATCACGCCATCCACGTCCGTCCAGATAATCAGCTCATCGCTGTTGGTGTATGCTGCGAAGATCGCACCGCTGAAGTCGCTGCCACCCCGCCCCAGAGTCGTAATCGCTCCATCCAACGATTTGCCGAGGAAGCCGGTAATCACCGGGACAATGCCTTCATCCAACAACGGTAGGAGTTTCTGCTCGATTGCCGCCTGGGTTTCAACCCACAGTGGTGTAGCCTTCTGGTGCAGACCATCGGTAATCAGGAATTCACCAGCCTCGTATGGGACTGCATTCACGCCCGCCTGCGCCAGCACCGCCGCGACCATACGCACACTCATACGTTCCCCAAACGACACAATTGAATCGACGATGCGCGGCGTCGCTTCGCCCAGGACATTTATCGCATTACAGATTTCAACATACTCATCGAGCAACAGGCTAATCTGCGCGGCAGTTTTCTCACGCAGGCGACTGGGAGACATCAACCTATTAAGGGTATCCTCGTGAAGATCGCGCAAGCGCCGGGCGGTAGACAGGTAGTCCCATTTATTCCCGGCGGCGGCCATCTTGACGGAGTTCAGCAGGGCATCGGTCACGCCGGACATGGCCGACAGAACCACCACCACACGTTCCCCGGCGGCAACCGCCTCGCCCACAATATTGACCACATTAGAGACAGCTTCCGGGCTGCCGACTGATGTACCGCCGAATTTCATGGTGACAGTTCTCATGTTCTCGCTCCTGAAATAAGCACAAAAAAAGAGCGCGTGGGGGTTCCACACGCTCTTTGCATCGTTCGGTTATGACCTCAGCGCAAGCAGCAGTTCCCCCGCATCATTCGATGGGAAGTAGTCATACCCATAGTCATGGTCATGGTATAACGGTTGTGCCGCATGGCTACTCAGACTCCTAAAACACTGCGGGGAAGAATAGCCTGTTTAAGCCATTCTGTCAAGCAGATGTTTGCAGGAAGATTCATGTTGAAACCCAAACAAAAAAGGAGCGCGAAGCTCCTCGGCAAAACATGAGCGGGTAACGGGACTCGAACCCGTCCTAGGACCTTGGAAGGGTCATGTGCTACCACTACACCATACCCGCATCTTCACTTGTAAAACAGGGCAACAGTACAGCCACCCCACTACCCCACAGTATAACATGAAGCGTGTAAGACGTAAACACCCGAACGACACAAAATCCGCCTGCCCACAAGACTTAGCAGACAGGCGGATTCGATTGTCAGGGTCGCAGTGAGCGACTAGCGTTTATTCAGCGGAACAAACGGACGTTCAGTCGCGCCGGTGTAAATCTGGCGCGGGCGATTGATGCGGGTCTTGGGGTCATCGCGCATTTCCTTCCACTGCGCGATCCAGCCCGGCAGACGCCCCAGAGCAAACAGCACGGTGAACATATCGGTGGGGATGCCCATCGCCCGGTAGATAATTCCGCTGTAGAAGTCCACGTTCGGGTAGAGCTTGCGTTCAACGAAATATTCGTCCCTGAGCGTGATTTCTTCCAGGTTCTTGGCAATCGCCAGCAGCGGGTCCTTCACACCCAATGCGCCCAGCACTTCGTCAGCAGACTGCTTGAGAATACGGGCACGCGGGTCAAAGTTTTTGTAGACGCGGTGGCCGAAACCGAACAGGCGGAAACCGGAGTCCTTGTCCTTTGCCATATTGATGTATTTCTGGTAGTCACCACCATCGGCCTGGATCATCTCCAGCATCTGGATTACCTGCTGGTTCGCGCCGCCATGCAGGGGGCCCCAGAGCGCACAGATACCGGCGCCAATCGAGGCGAAGAGGTCAGCCTGGCTGCTGCCCACCATACGAACCGTCGAGGTACTGCAATTCTGTTCGTGGTCGGCGTGCAGGATCAGCAGCAGGTTCAGCGCCCGTTCCAATACGTCTGGCACCTGGTATGGTTCTGCCGGGACAGCAAACATCATGTGCATGAAGTCGGCAGTGTAGCTCATGTCATTACGCGGATATACGTAGGGCTGACCGATGGACTTCTTGTAGGCGAAGGCGGCCAGGGTCTTAATCTTGGCAAGCAGGCGAATAATATTGAGGTCAATATTCTCGGGGTCATTCGCGCCCGGATAATAAGCAGAGAGAGAGATCACCATCGAAGCCAGGATAGCCATGGGGTGAGCGGACGGAGGGAAGCCTTCAAAAAATTTCTTCATGTCCTCATGGATCATGGTGTGATATGTCAGGTCATGCTGGAAGGTTTCCAACTGCTCGCGGTTCGGCAAGTCACCGTAAATCAGCAGATAGCATACTTCAACAAACGAGGCATTTTCCGCGACTTGCTCAATCGGGTACCCCCGGTAACGCAGAATACCCTTTTCACCATTGATGAAGGTAATGGCGCTGGAACAGGAACCCGTGTTGCCATAACCAGGATCATACGAAATGGCTTTGGTCTGCGAACGTAGCGCCGCAAAATCAATTCCGACTTCGCCTTCACTACCTGCGAAAGTGGGAAACTCGTATTCCTGACCGTTCAATATAAGTTTCGCGTTATCCATAATATCAATCTTCTCCGTAGAAAACTTAGAATGCCTGAACCACATTAGTGGTTAAAAAGATACAATCGATGTTAGGACTTACGCAGTTTGAGATACATTTTCCGGTAGAACAATGGGTTGAAGCCCACTGACCACCCGGTCAACTGCGTAACTTCTAAGATGTATCATTCCAATCCTATTTACTTTACCGGGAGTATTGTGTCTGGTGACACTGGCAAATGGGTATATTTTACACGACTTATGTCACAATCCCCATTCCATAACATCTTGTAATGCAATTCGCGGCGTGTTGGCCGGGCTAAAAAGCGTTTTCCAGCTGTGCCTGTTGGTTGAACGCCCGCCACGCATAATTATACAACCAGCCATTTCGATTGCCAGTATGGTTGGCTATCACACGATGAGTCCATTCCTCTTCGGCGGCGGCAGCCTGGGAAAAGCACTGTGCGGTGAAAGCAGCCCGTTCTGCCCCTGCCCCGTCCTGGAGTATCAGCGCCCCGTTCACAAACTTGGATTCAAGTGCGTCGCGATCGGCCCGGTAGAGGCGTGACATTGCGGGATAATCTCGCAGCGTCGCCCGATGTAGCACTTCGTGCCGCCAGAAGAGAGTCTGCTCATCATAAGTGCCACCCGGCTCCGGGCCGGTATCCGGCAAATCGGTATCCATCCATACCGGTTTGAAGATACTGGTACACGGGGCAGCAGTGCCGGTCAGGAAGTGCAGGGCGTTATCCGGGTGCAGACAGGACACCATTGAGCCGGTTGTCTGGCTGCCACGCACCGGGCCAAAACCGGCGTGCATGCACACCTGCGCCCCGGTCACCCCCTGGAGCGGGTATTCGCGGTTGTCACCGTGATCGCGCAGGGCGGCAATCACATCCGACACGGTGATTCGCCCGGACTGCGCCTGGAGCAAATCCGTCGTGCGGCACTGGCGATCATTGCAGGCACTCAATCGGGTGTAGACGAAATCCGAATAGCACCGGCCAAAGTGGAAGTCATCGCGCCCCTTGCACCAGCGCCGGTCAACGGCATAGGCCACCAGATCCGCCGAGGCCCTATCCCATTCGTTCCCAATCGTGATCCCGTTCGAAATCGTGCGCACGCCCTTCACCTGCACAGCGGCCCACTGCTCTCCGGCGGTTTCCAGCACCCAGGCATCGCGGGGGTCAGCAAGGATAAAGCTGTTGTGATAGTAGAGCTTTTTGTGAAAGCCGCAGTTACCGCCCTGGCCGTAGGTTTCCAGGAGCGTGGTGATAACTGCCAGCGCCTCCGCAGCGGTGGATGCCCGCTCCAGCGCCAGCCGCAGGAAGTCCATACCGATGAGCCCACCCTCTTTCTCATAAGGCACTTTGGTGAATACCGCTTCGTTGCCAATGACGACGCCGTGTTCGTTCGCCCCCATCTCCGCCCCCCAAATCCAGAAGGGCTTCGCCAGCAGGATGGCATTCGTTCTTTCGACCTGTGGAATAGAGACATAGGTACACTGCACACTGCTGCCGGGAGAATGCTGGGCGGCGGGGATACGTTGCAGATAATGGGCTTCATTCGGCTCACGATCGGAGTTTTTGCCGAAAATGGTCACGCCCTCGGCTGTCGCTGTGCCAGTTGCTATTACCGTGTCACACATGGATTCTTCCGATCCGCTTATTTATACGAATTGTAACGCAGAAAGGAAGATAGAAAAACAAAGGACACGGGAATTTCCCTCGTGCCCTCTGGTCATGCTCAATTTGACTGTTTTGCGCCGATGGTCTAGCCGCCACTATCCACATAGCGCCCGGCCAGGCGGATGAGTTCGACAAACTCGACCACGTCCTCGTTACCAGGCAGTTCGTCTACCAGTGGCGAAGCCAGATTCAGGACATCCACATAGTTACCATCCTGCGCCCAGTAACTCTCACGCAGCAGTTCGCTGAATTCAGCGGCGGCGGCCAGGAGACGAAAGTCCGTCGAGGCTGCACTGATATTTGGCAACAGGTCGGCCACCGTGATGTCCTGGCTGCGCTCCACAATTTCACCGGTATCGGCATCCTTATAGCGGATATATGCCGTTGCCACGACACCCTCCGGCGTGCCGTCTTCCAGCGCCAGTTCATACAGGGCGGTAATGCTGTGTCCCGCGCCGACTTCACCCGCATCCACAGTATCGTTGCGGAAATCCTGGTCGGCAATCGCCCGGTTCTCATAGCCGATCAGGCGGTAGCGGTCGGTGACTTCCGGGTTAAAGTCCACCTGCACTTTAGCATCGTAGGCGATTACCTGGAGCGTTCCGGTCAGATTGTAGATGAAGACGCGGCGGGCTTCGCGCAGGGTATCCACGTAGTAGTAGTTACCATTACCATCGTTGGCGAGCCGCTCCATCAGCACATCGTTGTAATTGCCCATGCCGAAGCCAATTGTGCTGAGGGTGATACCATCCTGCACACCATCGCGCACCGTCTTAAGGATCGCATCCGGGCCAGTGCTGCCCACATTCGCTACGCCATCACTGAGAACAATGACGCGGGTAAGAGTGCCTTCCAGTTTGTTGGCCTGCGCCATCTGGTAACCCAGCCGAAGCCCATCTTCAACGTTGGTACTGCCTTCCGGTTGCAGCGCGTTGACCGCCGCCAGGATCGTGTCTTTTTCGCTGGCGGGGGTCGGCTCCAGCACGGCGCGGCTCTGATTGGAATAGACCACAATACCCACACGGTCATCTTCGCGCAATTCGCCCACCAGGATTTCGAGTGAGTCTTTCACGGTTTCCAGCCTGTCTTCCCTATCCATACTCCCGGAAACATCAATCACAAAAATCAGCAGGGCTGGCGTGCGGTCTTCCGGCGCGATATAGCGGCCCTGGATACCGACTCGCAGTAGATAATGACCATCAAAACCAAATGGTGAGGGGGCAGCATCCAGTTGAACCGCGAAGGCATCGGCACCCTCTGGTGAGGGGTAATCCATCTTAAAGTAGTTGATGAATTCTTCCGGACGAATCGCATCTGCCGGGGGCAGCTGGCTATAGTTGGTCAGGTAGCTGCGCGTAAGCGTATAGGATGCTGTGTCCACGTCCATCGCAAAGGTACTCAAGTGGTCGTCGGCGGTATCCAGGAAGGGGTTTACGCCGTAATCCTCGAAAAACATATCCTGCGGAGTCTGCGTCTGCGGCAAGGGCGTGGCACCTGCAACTGGCGCGGTCGCCGTTCCTGGCGCGGTTGCCGTCGGCAGAGCAACCACATTCGGCGCAGGCGGTTGCACCGCACCAATTGGCGCCGTCTGCCCAACAACCCCATCAGCGGCAGACTCTCGCGGCGCGGCAAAAACTGCCTGGGTCGCAGAAACCTGGTTCTGAATTTCTCCAGTAGTCGGGGAGGAAACTGGTTGGCTGGACTGGGTGAAGACGGCACACCCCGCTGTGAGCAGCAGCAGCCCTACAATAATCCCGAATAGACTACGCTTGTACATAGTTCGCTCCCATCAAACAAATCATTGGTTTGATGAGAGGACGCTCAAACAGGCAGTTTTGTTCCCACCTAGCACTTTCTCACGGGCAGTCGCGCCCTTTGAGGCGATCCACGCCAGGGATATTCGGTGCGTAGTACAGCGCCAACGCTTCACCAGCTGGAAGATCGGTGTAGGGTGTGTATTCGGGTGGTCGCAGGTAAAAATAGCGCTGAATCATGTCTATCGTCGGCTGGTCATCCGGCAATACGAAAAAGGCCACATCGTGCCCACAACGGATATACTCAGCCAGGTACGCGGGGGTGAAATTCGCCGATGACAGCGTGTGGACGGTGTTCTCACTGTGCAAAAGCATCACCAGTTCATTGACTTCCAACTGGACGATTGCCACTGGGCTGATAATGTAAATTTCCGTGCGTGGCGGGAAATCCGCCGCCCGCAGCACGGCATCATAACCATCCGGGTCATCACGCGCCAGACGAACGTCATGTTCATAGATAACCAAGTGTTCTCCAAAATAATAGCCAACCTGGATAACCACCAGCACCAGGACAGACACCCATGTGATCCGATTGGCGGTTCGTTCCGGCCATTTGAGCAGCAGCAACGGGGGCACATAGCGCACGCCAACAGCCACTGCCAATGCCAACGCAGGGAAAACCAGCACAAAGCGGGGCGAACTGGCACTGGAAACCAGCAGGCTATTCCCTAACGAAGCCGCTAGAATCCACAGCATTAACAGCAGCGGGCCGGGTTCACGCAGTCGGGCCAGGGCATAGCCCACACCCAGGGCGAAAAACACGAATACTACGGGCAGTATCAGCGCGGTTTTCCCGGCATAAAACAACGTGGGGTCGAGAAAGTGGATATACACCTGAAAAGCAGGGATTATGTGATACACGATATGATCTCGCAGCAGATGGCCGCCGTTTTGCAGTAAGTCCCGCCAATAGTCTCCCGACAGACCCGACTGATTGGCGACCATTCGGGCAAACAACGGACGATCCATTCCGACCAGCGTGTAATAGATCGGCGCGGCTACAATGATCAGCAGGAGCCCAGCCAGCAGAAGCCGGCGCAGTGGCAAGCGCGGGCGCCACAGGACGACCAACATGCCTGCCCAAGTCGCCGCCAGCGGCAGAAAGAGCAGGCGTGACCCTTCATCAAAATAGTGAGGGATTCCGAGCAGCACGCCACCAGCCACATAATTTAGGCGACGACCTCCGAGAATACCACGTCCCAGGAAGGCCAGCCCCAGGGTCGCAAACAGCGGCCCACCCATTTCATTGATAGCGATGCGGCTAAAATGCATGTGCGGCGGGAACACAGCAAGCATCAGAGCGGCGATCAATGCAGTTTTACGGTCAAACAGAGTTTTCGCCAACCAGTAGAGTGCCAACACCCCGGCCACCCCGAAGATTGCACTGGTCGCCCGCAACCCCATAAAATTGTGGCCGAACACGTTAATGCCCTGCAAAATCAGGTAGGGGTACACATACGGGAAGGCGGCAATGCTGCCAAGAGGCGAAAGCAGTGTGGTATCAGGGTTAGACTCGATTAACCGGGTGGCATGGACGAAAGATCCTTCGTCAATCAGAAAGCGAGCTGAATCCTGCAAGTGCCAGAAGCGCACTCCTAACGCCAGCAAGGCGATTCCCACCACCGGCAGTAGTAACCGCCAGTTGATGATGGGTCGCTGCCAAACCAACTGCCCGCCGCCCGCCCCCACGACCAGCAGCAGCAGGCTGGCACACAGCAGGCCAAACTGAATGTTGATGTCCACCGACTGCAATACCGGGATGTCAAATAAACTACCGTTGATTTCCGCAAGGATCATCAGCAGCACCAAACCAGCAGCGAACAACCAGCGGTGATGTTTCGTGATACGATCGGCAGGTCGGAAAACAGCCGGGTGTGAGATAGATGGGAGGATGTGGGCGGGGCGTATCAACCAGGCCGCTGCAATGAGTGCCAGCAGACTCACCAACAGCGCCCATCCGCCCGATGCAATCTCAAGTGCTTTAGCCCCAGGACGAAGAAGATACGCGCTCAGGATAGTGAGCGCAACAGCCAATGTTGTTCCACTCGTTACGACCAGCAACCGATAACGGTCTAGCCACCTTTGTACAGTTTTTGTGCCGATTGTTGATTTACGGGTTAGGTAAGGCATACTCAGATAGCCAAGCGATGCCGCCCCCAGACTCAGCAGAATTAGATTGCCGACCGGGTAGGGCAGCGCCATCAGCGCCACAAAGCAAAGCAGGAGTAAGCCGCCTAGAAACATCCACCAGAGTAGTTGTTTTGGATTTTTGTGCTGCATGTTCGCCTATCGGGTCTACCTGCCGAGCATGATATGCCGTTAAAGTAACATAGGGGACAAAATCGCGCTACAGACTCGGAAGATACCCGATCATGGTGCCAACAAAAAATGATGGTTACTCATGCGCACTGGTTGCCAAGATGAGGTACAATCGGGTTATGGATTTGACGCCACAAGAGAGGAATCGTATGCCTGATATTGTCAGTGAACTATTGGCCCAACCGATTGACCGCCTGAATTTAACGGATTTCTGCATGGTCACAACGGATACGAGTGTGCGCGAGACCGTCGAGCGGATGCAGGTCATGCGCCAGAACATCGCCCTGGTTATCGGCAAAGGCACGCATCTGGTGGGGGTACTTACAGACCGTGATGTGCTGCAACGGGTGGTGAATTCCCCGGAACACTGGGAACAACCGGTAACGGCAGTGATGACGCCCGAGCCACAAAGCCTGCTGCCCCAGGCCACCGCTGCCGAAGCGCTGCGCCTGATGGAAGGGGGCGACTACCGGAATGTGCCGGTAGTCAATGAGAACGGTGTGGTACGCGGTTGTGTCACCTATTACGCCATCCTGAAATTCCTGGCCGACCACTTTTCGCAGACAGTGTATAACCTGCCATCCGACCCAACGAACTTCGCCCAAAATCGTGAAGGTGGGTAAAACAAGTTATCACGACAAACCGAGAACTGCTGGTTGAAAACGAGACAACTGAAACACTGAGTAAGAATAGATGCAATATTCTGAATGAACCGAGGAGTTTACCCTATTATGGCTGATACCCCCCAATTTGAAGAGATCGACAGCGTAATCATCCGCTTCGCCGGGGATTCTGGTGATGGGATGCAGCTCACCGGCACGCAGTTCACCGATGCGTCGGCGGCGTATGGCAATGACATCAGCACGTTCCCCGACTTCCCCGCCGAGATTCGCGCACCGGCTGGGACGTTGGCGGGCGTGTCGGGCTTCCAGGTCAATCTATCCAGCCAGGATATTCGCACGCCGGGAGACGCGCCGCAGGTACTGGTCGCCATGAATCCGGCGGCGTTGGCGGCCAACCTGGGCGATCTGGAACAGGGTGGCATTATCATTGTGAATACCGATAACTTCACCAAAAATAATCTCAAAAAAGCCCATTACGAAAACAACCCGCTGGAAGATGACTCGCTGCGGGGGTTTGTCGTGCATCAGGTACCGCTGACCACTCTCAACCGCAAGGCGCTGGAAAACATCCCCGAACTGTCATCTAAAGAAGTGGATCGCTGCCAGAACTTCTTCGCGCTGGGAGTTACCTTCTGGATTTATGATCGCCCGCTGGAAACCACCCGCGCCTGGATTCAGCAGAAGTTCGGCAAAAACCCGGCAATCGCGGAGGCCAATTTACGCGCCCTGGAAGCCGGGTATTACTTCGGCGAAACCACCGAGGCCTTCCAGACCCGTTTCCGTATCCGCCGTGCCCGCCTCAAACCAGGGACGTACCGCAAAATCACCGGGAATGAAGCGGCAGCGCTGGGACTGGTGACGGCGGCGCAAAAAGCTGGCAAACCACTGTTCTTTGGCGGCTACCCAATCACCCCGGCCAGCGACATTCTGCATCATCTCGCCGGGATGAAACACTTTGACGTGCGCACCTTCCAGGCGGAAGATGAGATTGCCGCAATGGGTTCAGTCATTGGCGCAGCCTTCGGCGGGACGTTGGCCGTCACCGCAACCAGCGGCCCGGGTATCGCCCTCAAGAGTGAGGCGATGAACCTGGGGCTGGTACTCGAACTGCCGATGATTATCGTTAATGTGCAGCGTGGCGGCCCCAGCACCGGGATGCCCACCAAAGTCGAACAGAGTGACCTGTTACAGGTGATGTTCGGACGCAACGGCGAATCCCCGCTGCCCGTTATCGCCCCGCTGTCTCCGGGAGACTGTTTCGACATGGCAATCGAAGCTGCCCGGTTCGCCGTGCGGGCTATGACACCCGTCGTACTGCTCATGGACGGCTACCTTGCCAACAGCGCCGAACCCTGGAGCATTCCCGACCCGGATACCATAGCCGAGATTGAGATTACACACCCACAGGCCGTTGAAGGTGAAACCTTCCTGCCCTATCGCCGTGATGTGGTCACGCTGGGCCGCCCCTGGGCAATCCCCGGCACACCGGGCCTGGAACACCGCCTCGGCGGGCTTTCCAAAGCGCCGGAAACAGGTAATGTCTCGTATTCGCCGGAACATCACTGGGCGATGATTAATGACCGTAAGGAAAAGGTCGAGCGGCTGCAAGACATCATCCCAGAGCAGCAAGTGTATGGGCCAAAATCCGGCCCGATGCTGGTTGTTACCTGGGGCAGCACCTATGGCGCGGCACGTTCGGCGGTGGAGAAGGCAGAGGCCGCCGGACTGAAAGTCGCACACACTCACCTGCGCTATTTGAACCCCTTCCCGGCGAACCTCGAAAATCTGCTCAGCCGTTACAAGACGATCCTGATGCCTGAACTGAACATGGGGCAGTTGGCGTTACTGCTGCGCGGGACATTCGGAATGAGCAACATTGTGTCGTTCCCCAAAGTGCAGGGACGCCCCTTCACGATTGGCGAAATCTACCGCAAGATTCACGACCTTACCGCACGGGCGAATTAACTTTCGTCATTTACCCTGGGACGAGGGGCACAGCCTGCCCCTTGTCCCGCCAGGCACGAAACAGCAACCACAGGCGTACCAGCGCCACCGCCGCAAACACCCACCATACAACCTGTAACGGGAACAAGTAGCGTGGCAGGGCTTCCAGTACCAGGTGAATCAACGTGGTATAGAGTAGAAATACGACCAGCGGCAGTGTGACCGACCAACGTTGCCGCGTGAGCCACAACCCGACCAGGCCACCCACGATCCCGCCAAAATGGAATATGTACATGCTGAGTTTCGGCCAGAAGGCTTCAGCCCCAGTCAAGCTCAGCAAACCGCCGACAGTGCGGTCAGTGGCCCACCAATCCGTCGTCAGCGCCTTGAGGCTTTCACCGGGGAAGAAGGTCGTGCCATGTGGCTGCAAATAAGCGCCCGCTAACCGGGCAAAACGCCGTCCAATATAGCCGGGCACGTCGCCCCCGATAACCTCCCCGGCGGCCTGAAGATAGTCCTCCTGAGTCGGTGGCGACTGTGTTTCCGGGTCGGTCACGCCCAGACTCTGGTCTATGGCCTCTGGTCCCTGCCAGCCTTCTTCTGTTGCGCCAATGTACAGAAAAGCAATCATGCCCTCCGCGCCGACCACCCAGCGATTATATGCGACCAGGTTATAGGCCGTCCACGAGAGCACCACCACTAGATAGGCTGCCATCAAGACCACTGCTTGTTTTAGCCCGGCACGCCAACCTAGAGTCAGGACCAAGTGCAGCGCCAGCCCCAATGGAAAGAGCAGCAGCACGGCACGGGTAAGGGTCGCCAAGCCCAGCAGCATCCCAGCCAACGCGATACCCGACGCCTGCCCCCGGAAAACCGCCAAGTAGACCCACAGCCCGGCAATTGCCAGGAAGGTGTAGAGTGTCTCGGTCAAAATCTGGGCGCTTTCAATCACGAAGGCCGGGTGCAATGCCAGGACAGCCGCCGCCACCAGTCCGGCACGCTCGTCACCGGCTACAGCCCGAGCCAGCCTATACGCAAAGCAACAGGTCGCCACGCCCATTACCGCCTGAAAGATACGCACAGCGATAATCGCACCACCGGGTGGCAGTACAGCCTGCGCTATGCCAATCAACATCAGGTAGAGCGGCGCAGTGGGGAGTTTGGAGACATCCACCGGAATCACACCACGCTGCTGCCCGGTAATGAGGGTATAGCCATTTTCAAGATACCAACCGCTGTCTGCGCTCTCGGTGTCATAGACCGCTAACGGGGGCTGCGCCAGCCCATAAGCCAATCGCAATCCCAACGCGACGGCCAAAATCACCAAAAGCCAGCGATGACGGGTAAAATAAATCGTCAAAGCACCTGCTCCTCAATATCAACAAAAAGAATTTTGCTACCACGATACGCGATTGTGAAAGGTATCGCAATAGAGCGATGATATCTGTTCAATTCGACTGCTGCCGGATTATACTACGATAATGATGTGGAGATATGTTTTTCGCAGTAACCAGTCTGAACGAGAAGATAATTTTCCACAGCATCCGCATCACTGCCGCGTTTCACTCTGCCTGACAGCCACACGACTTCCCCATTCATTTTCCCGGCTCACTAAAAGTTTCAGTTGGATGGTGGTAATAAACCACTGCTTATGCAGTTTGGTGGTTTTCCAGATCACCATCATCTATCCTTATCGTTCGGGTTGTTGGAGGGGGTTTGATGACGTTCTTGCCCCTCGCACATCTTCTAAAGCAAGGCAGATAGCCCTTGTATTAGTTTCTCCCACCCTCAGGGTGGTCTACCCAATTCGCAAACTGGTACAATGCAGCCTGCACGATTATCGCCTGTGATAATTAGAACTGGCGGTATAATTGCCATAGTAACCCATTAACCACCAATAAGGGGGATACCATGATTGGCAGGCCGCTTGCGCCCCATTCCGACCCAGCACTATTCAGCAAGAACCATTATATGATCCGCCACACATTGCTGGCGGCAGTTCTCATCGCCCTGTCCTTCCTGGCCGGATGCCGCCCCCAGGAAACCACCGTCCAATCCGCGCCTATCGTATTGGCGACACCCACGCCACGCTCTACGCCGCTGCCGCAAGTAGCAACCGCCATTCCTGCGGGGGTAGAAGGCAACCCAATTCAGATGGTAATTTACTCGGCTGCCCCCAGGGCGGCGGCCAATTTCGCCTCCCGTTTTGAGACCGCACTGGTCGAAGCCTCTGGCGTAGCAGTCCAGGTACTTATCGTAGACCGTTACGCAGAAGCGCTGGCGGCACTGTGTGATTCGGCGGGCGGCATGGTTTCAGTTGCCTGGGTGGATGGCCTGACATATATGGCCGGGGTTGCCCAGGGCTGCGGAGACCCGGTACTCCTGGTCGAAAAAGGACGCGGGCGTAACGCCCACACCGGCGAAACCGGCGTCCTGATCGCTAACAGTGATCGCAATTTCAGCAGCGTCTCCCAGGTCGAAGGGGATACCGTATGCCGCCTGGGATACGAGGACTTCTGGACGTGGATGGTGCCGTCCCTGGTGCTGCAAGCGCGGGGGGTCAACCCGACCACTGACCTGGAAGCTATCAATGATTATGCCGATCTGGAGGCACTTATCCAGGCAGTGGCCGATGGGGACTGTGATGCCGCCGGAATCCCTGCCGCGGCGCTGGACGGCGATGAGCCACCGGAAGGCGTAAGCGTCCTGGAAACCACTGTCGAGTTCCCGTATCCGGTGCTGATGTTCCCCCCACAGCTTCCATTAGGGGCGCGAGTGCAGCTCACTGAGGGGCTGCTGGCAATGGCTGATGACACCGATTCGGCTAAAATCCTGCAAGGGCTGCTGGAGCAAGACGCCCTGCTGCCTGTCACCGCCGAGGACTTTGCGGGTTTTACAACGTTCCTGGAACGCACTGGCCTTGATTTCGCGCAGTTGGGTGGTTAGGAACGCATGACCGAACTCGCCGTCATTATTGTCACCTGGAACGTGCGGGAGCTGGCGCTGGAAGCTCTACGCAGCCTTATCGCTGACCTGGACGCAGGCGGCCCGCAAGCCGAAATCTATGTGGTGGACAGTGCATCCAGCGATGGCACTGCCAACGCGATTGCCCAAACCTTCCCCACTGTGAACGTGATCGCCAGCCCGGAAAATCTGGGGTTTGTACGGGCGAACAACCTCGCGTTGCGGCGCATCGGGTTTGGTGGGGCGACCAGCACCACCCTGCCCCATGCCGTCTACCTTCTTAATCCCGACACTATCACACAGCCAGGCGCGACCCGTGCCTTGTACGACACCCTGCTAACGAACCCTCGGCTCGGTTTAGTCGGGGCGCAGTTAGCCTATGCTGACGGCAGCTTCCAGCATGGGGCGTTTGCCTTCCCAGGGCTGCGGCAGTTATGGGTCGAGTTTTTCCCAATGCCAGGCCGCCTTATCGAAGGGGGCTTCAACGGGCGCTACCCGCGCGGGCGCTATGAAGCCGGCCAGCCCTTCCCGGTGGACTTCACTCTGGGGGCAACCATGATGCTGCGCCGCGAGGTGGTCGAGCAGGTTGGCCTGCTGGACGAGGACTTCTTCATGTACTGCGAGGAGATTGATTGGGCGTGGCGCATCAAACAGGCCGGGTGGGAGGTCGCCTGTGTTCCAGCGGCACACGTCATCCACCTGGGCGGGCAGAGTACCGGACAGGCACGCCCGCAGACCCTCATTCACCTGTGGACAAGCCGGTTGCGGCTGGCACAGAAACACTATCCGACATGGAAACGCCCCTTCGCCCGTCTGATGATCGCCGCTGGCATGTGGTGGAAAGCACGCACCGCTCCCGCTGATCTGTCGAATCGAGATGAGATAATCGGCGCATACCAGAAGATCATGCGTATGGCGTTAGGACGGAACTCATGACTCTGGCCGGTATCATACTCACCCGAAACGAATCAGCCCACATTGATGCCTGTATCGCTAGTTTAGCGTTTGCCGATTTCGTCCTGGTCTTTGACTCACTCAGCACCGATGACACGGTGACACTCGCGCAGAATGCCGGGGCGGAAGTCATTCAGCACGCATTTAAAGACTATGCCAGCCAGCGCGATGCGGCGCTAAATGCCGTCACCGGGCGTGCGGACTGGGTATTGTTCGTGGATGCTGATGAACGAGTCACGCCGGAGTTAGCAGCCGAAGTGCGGGAAGCAATCCAGAAGCCGGACTATGCTGGGTGGCGCATTCCCCGCCATAACTACATTTTTGGCAAGCTCACACTGGGTGCAGGCTGGTATCCCGACTACCAGACGCGGCTGCTGCGGGTGGGCGCGGCACGGTATGACCCGGAGCGACAGGTACATGAACTCGTACTCCTGGATGGACAGGAGGGCACGCTAGCGCAACCGTTTATTCACTATAATTATCAGGACGCGGCACAGTTCACCGCCAAGCAGCAGCGCTATACCGCCTATGATGCGCGTATTCTGTATGAAGGGGGTATCCGCCCCAAACCGCAGAACTACTTCCTGCAACCCTGGCGGCAGTTCTGGTGGCGATTCGTCACCCTCAAAGGTTACCGGGATGGCCTGCATGGGCTGCGGCTAAGTCTGCTCATGGCGTGGTATGAACTGCGGAAGTATGTACTGCTGCGCGAGTTATGGCGCGAGTAATCTCTAATCCAGCGTGCCCACCAGTTCTTCCTGCATCGCTTGAATCAGGCGACGTATGTGAGTATCGGTCTGAATTTCATCCGCGATCTTATTGCAGCTATGCAATACTGTACTGTGGGCACGTCCGCCAAACACCTCGCCAATCTGGGGCAGTGAAGCGTAAGTCACTTCACGTGCAAGGTACATGGCAATCTGGCGCGCCTGGGTAATTTTCTGCGTGCGGCGTGGACCGATCAGATCATCGACCATCAAGTTCAGGTGACGGGCGGTGACATCCAGAACCCGGTGCAGAGTAATATGACGGCGGGGACGGTGATAGTTTTCGAGCAGATTTTCCGCCATATCTTCCGTCATCGGTTGTGGCGAAAAACGTGTCGTGGCTACGATCTGATTGAAGATGCCTTCGAGTTCACGGATATTGGCCCGCGCCCGGTCCGCAATCATTTGACACACCGAATCCGGCAGGTCAATCTCGCGCTCTTCGGCCCACATGCGCAGGATGGCAACCCGCGTCTCAAATTCAGGCGGCTGCAAGTCCATCACTAACCCACCCTCGAAACGCGAACGCAGCCGGTCTTCCAGCGTATGCAACAGTCCTGGCGGGCGATCCGAAGCGAGGACGATCTGCTTATTGAAGGTATACAGCGCGTTAAATGTATGGAAAAACTCTTCCTGCGTGCTTTCCTTGCCGCCGATAAACTGAATATCGTCCACCAACAGCACATCTACCGAGCGATATTTCTCACGGAACATCGCGGTGGCCCGGTGGCGGATGGCGTCTACGAGGTCGTTGGTGAAAACTTCCGACGGAATATAGATTGCTCGCAGCCCCCTGGCGTGACAGGCATGGGCGATGGACTGCATCAGGTGGGTTTTGCCCAGCCCAACCCCGCCATAAATCAGGAACGGGTTATAGATGCTGGCAGGCTGTTCGGCCACAGCCAGCGCGGCTTCCAGTGTCATGCGGTTGGCCGCGTTGACGATGAACCGGTCAAACGTCATGCGCGGATTGAGTTCGCTTTCCGGCAGATCGGGGCGCTGCGGGCGGGAAACCTGCTGGTAAAGCGGCGTAGAAGGAGTTTCTTCCGGCTGCTGCCGCATGAGTTGAAAGAGGGGGAGTTCGGCTTCCATCTCCAACGGACGTTCCTGCTTGTGCACTTCAAAGCAGAGTTCCGCCGTATCGCCCCAGATGTCGCTTAATACCCGCCAAATCGTGCGGTAGAGCCGGTGTTGCAACATATCGCTAGCGTAAGTATTCGGTACACCAACCCGAAAAACCCCGTCTGCAAAGCCCAAGAAAACCGCATCGCGCAGCCACGTCGTGAAGCTGGCACGATCCAATTGGATTTCCAGTTGGCTAAAGGCGATATTCCACGCCTGCTGCGGACTTAAGGGTTTCATCACTTTTACCAGAGTCTAAAAACCGGCAATTTAGAACGCAAAACTGCCAGACAGGGAAAACCTGTTGTTTACTGTGAACTATAGCGTTACGTTATGTATATATGTTCTTACCACCGGGAGGGTTTTGCGTATGACCCGTAATGCATGTAGATAATGCGGAAGTGCTGTCGGTGGTTGGTTGTGTACCATATAGTATAGTGCATGTGGAGCGTTTTCTCAACCGAATCCAGGGTTTAAATGTTAAAAAATGGGAGATTTTAAGGTTGGGATAAAATCTACCAAAAAACGCTTCACGACTTGGGAAAACTAAAAAGCGATTTGTCATCAGGAGACGTCGCGCCACATCCCAGAACAATACAATGTCAGGCGAACGCCCGATTTTTATGGTCCGCTGTTTTGTATCATTATCGAATTGTTAAACCAGTTATAACTCCTGAACCAGTAGATTTAACATTTGGGATAAAATCTACCCAGTCAGGTAGATTGTGTTTTTTTATAAGAAACATCAGGAGGATTGATGGTCGAGACAATCAAAAATCGCTATTTTGTTAATCCATCTCAAATAATCGGATGAGCTTGAGGGCGACATGCAAATTGACTTGCACGGTTGGGTCAGAAAGTTTAACCGGGCATAGTTCCTGAACACGCATCAGGCGGTAATTCAGCGTGCTGCGATGAATGTGCAAAGCGCGGGCCGTTTGGACACTGTTCCCCCCCACATCCAGGTAGGCTTCTAACGTGTTGAATAAGTCCATTTGCTGCTGCTCTATTAAGCGCCGCACCCAGGGAACGTACGGGTTGGTCGCCAGACTGCCTGGACCGGAACGATACAGGGTATGCAGATACCCAAGATCCGCAAAATACAGCACCGACGCAGGGTTATGAAGACGCCGGGCGATATGCAGCACTTCCCGGCATTCCTGGTAAGCCAGGCTAACGGCACTCGCGCCCCGGTGCGAGCTGCTGATACCGATCGTAACCGCGGCTACTGCGTCGCATTCACGTTGAATCTGCTCGCCCAAGACCTCCAATGGGATACTGCTTTGTGCCAGGATGACCGCTTGCCCGGCGAACTGCCCAACGACAACCAGCCACTCCTGGGTTGCAACCAGGCGGTTCACACGCCGCAAAATCTGCAAAACACGCTGCGAGCTATTATCTCGAAGCTCGATTTGCAGCAGGGTATATGGCTTGCTCAAGTCCACCCCGTAGCGCAGGGCATGGTCGGCCAAAACCACCTCATTCGCAGTTTCTCCCTGGATCAACTGTGATAACAGATTCCCCTTAAGCGACGCTTCCGCGCTCTGCAATGACTCCTGGTAGAGCATCATCAAGGCGGCAATCGTCGCGCCACTGGCAATCGCCACCCGGTCAAGGTCAGTCAGGGGGCGGCCATGCGCAATAATAAACACGTACCCGTAAATATCACCATGCACCACAATCGGCGCGATAATCCGCTCCAATTCCAGGCCGACATCGGCCATGCGCGGGATGAACACCGGGCGCAATGTCTGCCGGATCTGAGTCAGGAATCCGCGTTCTTCCAGCGCCTCAATCAGGCGGGGGTCGGTATACCCAGCATTGAGTGTAAAACGGCGGGCTTCATCTATCTCAGCTATATTCGCGCTGGCAAGAACCTCAAAGTGCGTGTTTTCGATGCTGATAGACTGCCCCAACAGCCCGGCAAGACGTGATGCCAACTGCTTGAGATCGCCCCCATCCAGCACAAGCTGTGTCAAAATCTGGTGGATGGTGAGCGCCCCTGTCACCATCGTCATGTGTTCTTCAGCGATACGCTCATTGGCGACTTTGGCAATATCAATAAAAGCTGTCTTGTACGAGATTTCAATCAACGGGAGATCACACTGGTCAGCCGACTCCCGCAGAACATCCGGGATACTATTGATATAGCGGCCAACGGTAATGACCAGTCCCGCCGCGCCCTTATCCGCCATTGCCTGGATATAGTGACGCCGGGAATCCTCCTCTACCGGCATATTCTGAATAGTCGTCAGCACTAATTCGCCGCCACGCAGCCATTGGGGGGCGTCTGGCACTGCGGCAATATGCACCCACGAAATCACCTTTTCCAACCCACGTAGTCCGGCCACAACACGCGCTTCGGCCTGTTGGAATTGATCGAATTGAAGCGCCTCGTTTACTGTCAGCATTTTCCCTCTTGTCTGCGAGAACTGTAGAAAGGCGGGCTGCACACTTGCCTGAAAATCCGCCCTATGATGATAAAACAGTTTGCTCGGTCAATTTCGTTTTGGTGTATATTCATCCAACCAGGCGATGATCGTCTGTATCAGGCGCTCGCCATCGTCCCGGAATAACTGCGTCCCGTGCGCCCGCCCGGCATACAGCCGCAGCCCGACTTCACCAGAAGCGTTGGCAGCGAGTTCCTTGATGCTATCGGCACTATAGGTATCTCCGTGTGAAGCCACAAGCAGCGCCGAACGCTCCACCAACCCTTCCGTAAGAGCGGAAAGCGGCTGCACCCCCCGGTAGTCCAGCCCCGGTGAGAGCGCAATCACTGTCACACAACCCGTGTCATGCGCACAGGCCAACAGGGCGAGATTTGAACCGATGCTGGCACCCACCACCGAAACGCCATCCCCATTCACGCCAGGCCGTCCCCGCAGCCAATCAAGCCAGGTTTGCACGTCCGTCTCCGCCGCCGGCCAATCGCTGCTTCCACCGGTTTCGCCATGCCCTCGCATATCTACCGCCAGCACATGATACCCGGCTTCTACCAATGGAGGAATCAACGGCTCCCAGGCGCTCCGCTCGCTCCCCAGCATGTGCAACAGCAGCACTGCCGGCACGGATTCAGCATCAGTGGGGGCACTGAAGTAATCACCAATCAGTTCCAGTCCATCGGCAGCCGCCACCCGTGCCCGTTCCGGTGAGCCTTCCGTATGTGCCCCGGCCAGTGGCAACAACATGAGCGTTCCCGCCAGCACTCCCGGTATCAAAGATATATTCTTGACCATGATTCAATCTCCTTTCAAACCGTCTTGCAAACCCGCGTCTGCTACGATTGTGCTACACTAACCATAGGTGTTTTGATGCTCAACCCGTTCTCGGAGGTATACCCTTGCGTAAACTATTCCTCATCTTACTGTCATTCCTGGTGATCGGTCTGCCGTCGGCAGCCGCCCAGGACGAGAATCCTTTAGGCAGTCTCCTCGCCGGCACTGTGACCGCCAACGAGTCGTCTGTTCGTTACACTTTCTCGGGTGAAGAAGGCGAGCTGGTGTACGCTGCCCTCTCCACGCCCATTGAAGACCTGTGGCTGGGGATACGTCTACTAGCATCCAGCGGCGCTGTTCTCAGCGAGAGTGTGGACTATCCATTTGGCTCACTACTCGTTCCTTATGCGCTCCCTGGAACGGGTACCTATACGGTTGAAGTTATTCGCTACGACGATTCACCGGCGCAGGAAGGGGACTTCACCCTGTTCGCTGACCGTTCTGCCGTCACTGCACTGGCACTGGATGAATCGCTTTCCGGCGAACTCACCGCTGCCAGTCAGGCCGCGTTCTACACTTTTGATGCTGCGCCGGGCACAATTTACCAGTATTACGCAACCGGCAATAACCTGCTGGTCAGCCTAATCGCACCGGATGGCACTTACCTCACGGACTACAATGTGGAAGATACGCTCATCAATGGGTTCGTGTATTTAACCGAAGGTGGACGCTATACGCTGTTCATCCAGAGTGCTAACACCGACGGATCTGATTTTTCGCTGCGCGTTCACCTGGCTGATCCACAGTTACTGGTCCCTGGCGAATCTACTACCGGGGTGATGGTCGAATCCGCCCCGCCCCTCTTCACATTTCAGAGTGAGGCCGGGCAGCAGTGGGCGATAAGCGCCCTTGTGCCGGACGCGGCTTATGCCGCGACAATCCAATTATACCGGGCGAGCGACCCTTATTACAGCATTGGCGGTGACACCGGCAGCGGCGCAAACGGCACGCCCAGAGTAGACCCGTTCATCGCACCGGAAAGCGACACGTATTATGTGCTGTTGACATTTGACGACTACAGCCCGGCAGATGCGACCCGCGACTATGACATTCTGCTGGACGAAAGCACAGTAGAAACCCTACAACCGGGCGCAAAGTTCAGCGGTTCGGTCAGCACCGACTCCGGCAGCCAGGTCTACGTTTACAACGGCCTTACGGGTGAACAGCTTCGCATCACACTGGCACAAACCGGCAGTGAGGGCTGGCCGAGCTTAATCGTGAATGGCGTAAATGGTGACCTGCTCTATTACGAGGGATACAGCACCTCAAACGCAAGTTTTATCATTGACCTGCCAGAAGACGGCCTATACTTCTTCACGATTCGCAATGCTAACGGCGAACCATCAGAAATCCAGTATACTCTGTCACTCGACCAGGTGAATAACTAACCACCAGAATCACAGCGGCGCATCCCAAATAAGAGGTGCGCCGCTGGTCACTGCAATTATTATGCACAGAAGAATCTGCGCCTAACTCTCGATCACCTTGTCATCAATCAATTGCTGCTGCACCTTCTGGCCGCGCGGGTTAAACGCGAAGTGCTGTCCATATAACTGAAACTCCATATCCTGCATCGCCCGGCCAGCGCGATTCTTTTCCACCGTAAAGACCACCCAATCACGGAACTGACGGGCCGTATAGGGGTTAAAGGCCACATGGTCTTTTGACAGGATGTGGTACTTGTTATTCATGATAATGGCGATGTCCGACTCGTAATCCAGGGCGCTACTGCCGCGCAAATGGAAGAGGTGGATGCGCTTGCTCTTCAACCCTTCACGGTCAGCGGCCACAATCGCCCACACCGGCACGTCTAACGACAGCGCAATGTCCTTCAAACCTTCAACGATGATCGTCACCTTATCGTTTTCATCGCGGGGATTATGCGGGTAAACGGCAATCTTTTGCAGATAGTCAATGAACAGTGTCACATTGCCACCAGTAGCATCGCTCAAACGCATGGTCATTTCTTTGATGGCCTTGAGCGTCGTCACCGCCGGGCTGGCTTTAACCAGGATCATTCGATCAGCATATTGCGACATACGGGCCAGAGCAGGGCCAGTTTTGGGGTTATCCTTCAGGATGCCCTGGAGTGACCCGGCGGAATTATCACGCCCCATAAAGCCCTTGGCACGTTCCGCCACGATAATCTGATAGAGGTCACGTAACTTTACCCCCCGACTCAGATCAATTTCAGGCGGATTGATACTTTCCAGGCACAGAAGCCGATGCATCAAGTGGGTTTCGGTATGCTCATACGAAAGGTAAAAAGCATATTGATCCGGGCGCATCGCAACATTCCGGGCAATCTGTAAGGTCGCAATAGTCTTGCCAATACCCTGCGCGCCACCAAGTAAAACCAGTTCGGTTTTCCGTAACCCTCCACCGATAAAACCGTCCAGTGGGTCGAACCCGGTGGACATGGGCACATAGTCGACGAGATCGCCCTGTACTACCCGCTCGTTGGCTTCATTAAGCACCTGGGTTAATGTGCGCGGCAAATGCGCCCCACCGCCGCGTTTGCCACGTCCCCCACCATCACCACCGCGCCCACCGGGCTTGGCAGGACGCTGCGACTGCTGCGCGGAGGGCGGCGTTATGTCCGGCATATCCATGTCATCGTTGTCAGGCACCGGCTGTTCGGGACCGGGAGGTAAATCGCCAGTAAATCTTCGAGTCGCCATAAGTCAACATCTTCTCCAATTTATTATCACCATCATACTCACAAGCCGAGAACCGCGCAATTCTTGTCTGCACCACGTTTTTAGCTCTAACCCAAAATATACGAAACCTTAATGCTTTTGTTTGTTTTTGAGTTTTCTCACGCATCCGCATATTTTGAATTTATTCACAATCATCCTAAAACCGTGCTAAAATAGGAAAGTTATTTTGCCGCCGTGTTCGTAATGTGACGGACGCGGCGGTTGGTCTGCTGATTATATCGTTCCGTTAGCTTAGGCAGAGGGTGTATCGTGATACAAGAACTCATGAATCGCGCCGATCAGCGTGGCGGGTATCTTACTCTTGATGATGTCCTTGAGGTGCTAGACGAGGAAGGTGACGACATGACTGCCATCGAAGCCTTACTCTATGAGCTGGACGAGTTGGGAGTGGTAATTCGCAATGATACTGATCCGTCCGTAGCTCATATCGCTGATGAAAATGACCTTGAGTTTGAACCGGAGGAGATGCCAAACGACCCTGGTGTGGGCGACATTAATGCCGTTTCTGCGGATGACCCGGTGGGGTTATACTTCCGGCAGATGGCTCTTGAACCCCTACTTACCGCTCATGAGGAAATTGAACTTGCCAAGCGAATTGAATCCGGCAAAGAAGCTTATCGCTGTTCGCGCCGCCCGGAATTGCGCGAGCTTTATGGGTCAGCCTGGGTGATGCGTCTGGAACGAATCGTTTTGGATGGGCAAGCCGCCCGTGAGCATCTGGGCCGAGCCAATACACGGCTTGTGGTCAGCATCGCGAAACGCTATATGAGCCAGGGCCTCCCATTCCCCGATCTCATCCAGGAAGGCAATGTCGGGCTGATGCGGGCGGTTGACAAATACGATTATAAACGTGGCAACCGCTTTAGCACCTATGCAACCTGGTGGATTCGCCAGGCAATCACCCGTGCCCTCGCGCAAAAGACCCGCACCATCCGTATCCCCCTCCACATGACCGAACGTATCCGCCAGATGTACCGAATCGCACAGAATCTCGAACAAAACCTGGGCCGCCGCCCATCACCGGAAGAAATCGCGTCGGAAATGGATTTACCCGCTGACAGCATTCGCGGCATGATGGACGCCAGCCAACACGCAATCGCATTGGAACGCCCGGTTGGGGATGATGGGGATAGCGTGTTTGGCGACTTCATTGAAGACCAGGACTCGCCCAGCCCGGTGGATGCGGCTACCCAACATTTACTACAAGAAACCATTGAAGAAGTCTTGAGTGAACTGACGCCCCGCCAGAGCCACATTTTGCGACTGCGCTTTGGCCTGGGAGGTGGCGAACCCCACACACTGGAGGAAATTGCCAACAAGTTTGGGTTGAGTCGGGAACGGATTCGCCAGCTTGAAAAAGAGGCTCTCCGCAGCCTGCGCAGCCCCCGGTTGGCGCATAATCTGCGCGATTACCTCACCTAACCAGCATAACCCACAATCTTATATTGATAAACAACCAGGCTAACCACCTGGTTTTCTTGTTTTCATAACAGTCACTGGCCGCGCAGAGCCTGCCCTCGCAAGCCCAGCACACTCAAGGTGCGCGGGTGGCGCAGTGCCTGGTGTTTGACCGCCTGCTTTTCCGCCTGCCGCAGCATAAACCATGTCAGCCCACTGTAAAGCGCCAACGTCATCATCACCATAAGAAGAATAGTTCCAGCCTGTAAACCGGGGGTGCCATAACTCACTAACGTCATAGCAGATGTCGCGCCGTTATCCACAAGACCAACCACAACTAACGGCAGCATACCGAAGAGTTCACCATTGACACCTGTGACAAAAAAGTAAATCTGAAACTGTGCCACCAGCAACCCCAGGGCAAGTGATGTCCCCACCAGGAACCCGGTGCGTATAGCAAACGCCCGAATCAACGCCATGACCGGTTGGCGGCTCTGGGCAGAAGCAGCTACACCACAGGCCGCCGTGAATCCCAGGTTCGCCAGTGTAAACACCATAATAACAAGAACAAGCGTCAAGAATTGAATTAACGTGGGTGTAGCAATCTGGTTGGCCCTACCATAGGCAGAAGCATAATAGACATATAATGACCGAGTGGTAGCAGCGCCAACCCACCCAATGATACACGCCCGCAGCAGCCCTAACAGGAGATACTGCCGAGCCATACGCCGCACTGTCGCCCACCACTTCCCCAGGACAACCGTCCGCGCATCTATCCCTGTCAAAATGAGCACTTCCCATGTCTGTTTGAGCTTTTCACGGGCGATGCTATTGGCGGATAACGAGAGGGTCTGAAACATGAGGACAAAGTGCAGTGTCACCACAACCGCCGCCGCGAAAGCCGTTAGCGGCCCCAACGTATCGCTGATTGGTGTCGTATCCCGGTAAGAGAGCGCTCCAACGATTTCTCCACCAAACAAGACAAGGGAAATAACCAGTGTCAGATTCAGCACACCCCGCCCCAACCAGCGTCGAATGCGCCCCGACTGGGCCGTGTTCCGCTCCTGGAAACGGCACTCTGCGTACATGATTGCGCTGTGGGTAAAAGTTGGTAATCTGAACACCATGAGAAACCTTATTCATGAATGGTATCTCTATCCTACCGTTAAAATGGCATCGTGAAAGCCCCCGAAAGCAGGGGGTAAGTGTGTCTGCATGGATTTGTGCGGGTTGTCACCATTGAACAGATGAACAATTTATCATATTAGGCAGTATTGATAATAGTGGTGGTGGGCAAAATGAGTGAAAATGAACACACTTTAATTCACTTGCCCAAGTGAATTAAAGTGGTTATGATTTCCATTGAGGCTGCGTTTAAAGAATTTTAATTTTATCCGGGAGGAACGATGCACAAATTTCTATTTGCTGTGTTGGCGCTGCTGTTATTGGTCGCGCCGGCATTCGCTCAAGACGCCAATATAGTCAATGTCGTGTTGCAGCAAGAACTGGACAGCCTGAACCCGTACTACACCAATATGTGGTTCGCCAGCACCGTGCAAGACCTGCTTTATGCCCCGGCCTGGTGGATTGACGATAATGGGAGCCCGGTTCCGGCGCTCGTTACCGAAATTCCCAGCGTGGAAAATGGTGGCTTGAGCCCTGACGGCACCGTTGTCACGCTGAAATTGCGGCAGGATGCAATGTGGTCGGATGGTGAACCAATCACCTCTGCTGACTTTGTATTCACTTATGACATGATTCTGGATGATGCCAACACCCCCAACTCGCGTTTCCCCTGGGATGAAAAAGTTGCCAGCGTTGAAGCGCCGGATGATTACACGGTGGTGGTCACTTACAATGCGCCGTACGCGGCCTGGCTGGCGACTCTGTTCAGCGTGACTTCGGTGCCGCTGCCGGAGCATGTGCTGCGTCCGGTGTTCGAAGCTGAAGGTACTCTGGATAATGCCGAATGGAACCGCGCACCCAGTGTCACCAGCGGCCCATTTGTATTCGAAACCTGGGAGGCCGGCAGCCACATCAGCCTCGTGGCAAACGCCAACTACTTCCTGGGTACGCCGAAAGTGGATGGCTTCTTTATCCGCTTTGTCCCCGATGACGCCACCGTAGTCGCTTCGCTCGTGAGCGGTGACTCTGATGTCGGCACGTTCATCGCGCTTGGCGATACTCCCGCGCTGGAAGAAGCCGGGGTCAAGATTGAACTGGTAAACTCCGGTTATAACGAAGGCTGGTATCTCAACATGGATCCGGCACTCGGTCATCCGGCGCTCCAGGATGTAAATGTACGCCGGGCGCTGGTCATGGCCTTTGACCGGGATCGCATCAACACCGACCTGAACCTTGGCATTACGTACACCGGGTCGAGCTTCTGGGAAAACACGCCGTATCAGAACCCGGACGTGAAGGCAATTCCGTTTGACCTGCAAGCGGCTGCCGACATGCTGGACGCCGCCGGCTGGGTGGATAGCAATGGCGACGGCACTCGCGATAAGGATGGTGTGGAACTCATACTGCGGTATGTCACCAATACCCGCCAGATTCGTCAGGACGTTCAGGCCGTTGTCCAGCAGGATATGGCCTCTATCGGTGTCGGTATTGGGATCGAAAACTACCCGTCAGACATCTTCTTCGCAGCCTATGCGGATGGTGGCCCCTGCTCCACTGGCGAGTATGATATCTGCGAATACTCGTCAACGCCGAACTTCCCCGACCCGGATACCAGTCGGTTCACATGCGCGGAAATACCAAGCGACGAAAAACCGGAAGGTATCAATGACAACCATTACTGCAACCCGGCACTGGATGAGCTGTTTGTGGCGCAGGGAAGCGAAACCGACTTCGATAAGCGCGTAGCAATCTTCCACCAGATTGACCAGTTCATGGCCGATGAAATCATCTGGGTTCCCGTGTGGTACGACCCCGACCTATGGGCAATCAACGGTAGCATCACCAATACCCTTGTCAGCGGCGCCGATCCACTGTGGAACGCCGTAAACTGGGAAAAAGCCAGCAGTTAATTCATTAACGATTAACCGACGGTGTGGGGCAGGCTGTGTATTCCTGCCCCACATTTGTATCACATGCTGGTTGGTCACAAATCCATATAACTGCAATTGTGCGCGAACAGGTATTGAGAGGCGCATTGATGACGAACTATATCATTCGGAGACTGCTCCAGGCTATTCCGTTGGTGCTGCTGGTGAGCGTCGTAATCTTTCTCCTGCTGCAATCTACCGGCGACCCGCTGGCAACGCTGGGCGGACGCCAACCGACCAAGGCTGCTGACCGCGAACGACTGCGGCGGGTGATGGGACTTGACCAGCCCATCATGACCCAGTATCTCTTCTGGCTAATCGGCAATGATTGGACACTGGTAGACCGCGATGGTGATGGCGAGCCGGAAACACCGGGGCGGCGAATGGGGGTGCTGCGCGGCGACTTTGGCGAGTCCATTGTTACACGGCGCCCAGCTTTAGAGATTATTTTCCAGCGCCTGCCAAATACCCTGCTCCTGATGGTTTCATCCGAAATCGTGATTATTTCCTTTGCGTTGCTGGTGGGCATTATTTCCGCTGTTAAGCAATATTCCTTATTGGATAATGTCATCACTGGGCTGTCTTTTACGTTTTTCTCAATGCCGATTTTCCTGATGGGCTTTGGCTTACTGTATATATTCGCGGTCAAATTCAGGGAATGGGGGCTGCCTTACTTCCCCACTGTCAGCACCCCGTCCACCGCCAAGAATATTGGTGAACTGATCTGGAATATGGTGCTCCCCGTCGCCACAATTTCACTTATCAGCATCGCAGCCTACAGTCGTTTTATCCGGTCCAATATGCTGGAAGTCATTAACTCGGACTATATCCGTACTGCACGGGCGAAGGGCATATCCGAACGGGCTATCCTGTACCGCCATGCCTTTAAAAACGCCGCGTTGCCGCTGGCGACTCTCATTGGGCTGGATATTCCTTTTTTCCTGGCAGGGGCGATTGTGACGGAATCGATTTTTGCCTGGCCTGGGATGGGACGGCTGTTTATTGACCATCTGAATCGCACGGACTATGCCGTGATTATGGGGCTGATGATGATTATCACTGTGGCCGTTGTTGTGTTCCAACTGCTCACCGATCTGGTTTATACGTGGCTCGACCCACGTATCCGTTACAGTTGAGGGGGAGACATGACAACGGTTGATGCAGCTTCAACCCCGGTGACGCTATCATCCGGTGAAGTAGAAGCAGTCCGTTCTCCACTGGCGGTTGTTTTGCGACGCTTAATACGCCATCGTGCGGCAGTATTCGGTTTCATCCTGTTGGGGCTGGTGATCGGCTATATTGTCGTCGGCTCGTTCGTGTTTAGTGAAGCGGACGCCAACTTCAACGATACCGGCATCCGGTTGCAACCGCCGTCAGTAGAGCATCTTTTTGGCACGGACCGTATCGGGCGCGACATCATGGCGCGCACCATCTACGGCGGGCAGATTTCACTGCTTATTGGTGTATTAGCGATGCTCGTTGAAGTCATGCTTGGTACAGCCATCGGTGCGGTGGCCGGGTTTTATGGCGGCTTGATTGATGCAATCCTCATGCGCCTTACCGAAGCGATGCTCAGCATCCCGTCACTGCTGCTGCTGCTGGTGCTTTCCAAGTTCTTTGGCAACAAAATCCCCACGGTTGAGATGTTCGGTCGCAGTTTCAGCGGCAGCGTGATCGTGATTATCATCATTATCGGTCTTACGAGTTGGATGGGACTGGCGCGTATCGTGCGTTCCAATGTACTGTCGCTCAAGGAAACCGAGTTTGTACTGGCAGCGCGGGCACTGGGCGTACCGAACCGCCTCATCATCTGGTCGCATATCCTCCCGAATACGATGGCCTCCGTTATCGTCGCAGCCACCCTGGGAGTCGCCGGAGCGATCCTTGCCGAAGCTTATGTGAGTTTCCTGGGGTTGGGTGTACAAGCGCCTACAGCGAGTTGGGGGAACATGCTCACCGAGGCGCAAGAGTTTCAGATCATCAAAGACGCCCCCTGGTATTGGTTCTTCCCTGGTGTGTTTATCCTGCTAACGGTGTTGAGTATCAACTTCGTGGGCGACGGCCTGCGTGATGCACTCGACCCCTATTCAGACAAGAAAGTGTAACTATGGGCGCCGATGACCACCGCCTTCGGGCTGGCGATGCCCCGGTCACAGCTGCAATTGTGACGGTGAGTGACAGCCGAACCCCAGAAACTGACGAGAATCGTGTCTATATGGAAAGTCGATTAACCGAACTCGGCCACAAGGTCGTGGCGTATCGCCTGATTAAGGATGAACCTGACCAAGTGGCAGACGTGATTGAAGAACTGGCCGCCTTGCCGGGTGTGCAGATCATCTTCTTCAACGGCGGCACGGGGATCAGCCCACGTGACACGACCTATGATGTCGTCAGCCGTTACCTGGAAAAAACCCTCCCTGGTTTTGGAGAACTGTTTCGCATGATTAGTTACCAGCAAATCGGCGCGGCGGCCATGCTCAGCCGAGCGACGGCAGGTGTTTACCGGAATATCCTGCTGGTATCCATGCCGGGCAGCACCAACGCTGTGAAAACCGCGATGGAACAGCTGATTCTCCCGGAAATCAACCATCTTGCCTGGGAAGTGGTGCGAAAACACTGATTTCTATCAATTCACCAAAAAGCACCTTGCAATAAAATCGATATATCATTACAATACTTATTCAGGGCAATCGCTCAATAGCTTCATGCAACAAAGGCTTCTGAAACGTGAAGATAGCCTCTAGATGCAGCAGAGCTATCACACAAACAGAACAAGGTCAGGAGTAGTTTTACCATGTCAGAACGTACTACAGGTGTTGTAAAATGGTTCAACAGCGAAAAAGGCTTCGGTTTTATTTCGCGTGAAGGCGGCGACGATCTCTTTGTTCATTATTCGGAAATCCGCAGCGACGGCTACCGCACACTGAATGAAGGCGATAAGGTTGAATTCGAAATCACACAGGGCAAGAAGGGTCTTCAGGCCAGCGGCGTGACCGTTATCAAGTAGTCATTCTACCCTACCAGAAATACCAGGCCGCTCCTTTTTACAGGGGCGGCTTTTGATTCGTGTGATTCGGACTGAGCGTGCATAGGGAAAAACGAGCATATCAATGGGGTTGGGATGAGGATAGCGGTGCTGGGGCAGATAGGGTATCAAACGGAGGTTCTCCCTGCTGCCGCGCCCCAAATTGAGTAAGATCAGCATCTGGCGTCCACTTTCTGCCATCAGGCAGGCGCGTGCGTTCATCAAACTCGACGTTATACAACACCGCACCTTCCAGGTTAGCAGCGAACAAATCTGCGCCTTCCAGCGTCACGTCGAACATTGTAATCCCTTGAAGATTGGCTTTCCATAGATTCGCGCCGGTCAGATTACCGCGCTCCATCCGCGCATCCTGAAAATTCGCGCCGTGCAGGTCTGCCCCTTTCAGGTTGACATCCCAGATATTGACGCTTTTGAGATTGGCGTTCCATAGGTCGGCGTTCTTTAAGGACCCATCACCCAGCCAGCCGTTCGCCCCCAATTCCCCCACCGCCTGCAACGCCAACCCATTATCGCGGCTGCGCATCTGGCGGATGAGGCGTTCTTTTTCGCGCCGTTTACCCAGGATGATCTGCAACAACCAGAACGCCAGAAACGCCCCGAACATTTCGGTACTCAGGTTTTGCAGCCAGTTTATTGACCACTGCGAAAACGATTCGTTCTGAAAAATCACGTTCAAGACACCCGACGCGATACTGCCGCCAATCGCGATCCCCAATAAAATGAGCATCACTGACCGGTCACTCAAACTCCCCAGCTTGCCTTTGAAGTGGTCCATAACCAATGCCCTCAATCCTCGCGACTCACTACCAATACCCCTGAATCATAGAATATGTTGTTCCAACCCAATGTAACAATATCACAACCTCACCTACAGCGCACCCCGAAATATAGAATACAAATTTGAATTTGCAAACCAGGATTGAATCGTTGGGGATTGGGCAACATGCATAGTAAACATTGTTTATGGCGTCCGGTTGACGAATGGCGACAATTTGTTGTACAGTGTGAGGGTCGCAACTATCAAGCAGGATAAATCATCGTGATAGTGAGTCTGTTTACCAAGAAAGTGAAGAAGCAGAACCACACCTGAGTTTGTGGGCGCTTTTGCTTTCCTGAACAGAAACAGGAACGAGACCGCAAGAACCCGCCCACAGGCGGGTTTTTTTGTTGGCACTCCGACCAGGATGAGGACACCATGTACCACTGGATCATTCCAACCGACAGCAAGAAGAAATGCAAGAAGCCCGAACCGGAACCATGTTCTGGATAGTTCGTCTTGCACCATAATCGCTCAGTGCAAGCCGCCGTCTGGAACACCGGACGGCGGTTTTTATTTTGTCCATTGAACGCCATTTATGAGAGGAAACTAACTGTGAGTAACCATACGATTGAATGCCTGGAATGCGCCGCCGCTATCACTCTACCCGGCAACGTGATGCAGAATGAGATTATCGCCTGCCCGGAGTGTGGTGTAGAACTGGAAGTCATCAGCTTGCAGCCACTTGAACTCGACTATGCGCCGGAAGTCGAAGAAGATTGGGGCGAATAATCATGCGGTTGGCCTTGCTAGTAACGCACATTCGCGCTGAAGAGAAGCTCCTCATCGGTGCCTTTCAGGATGCCGGAGTCGAACCGGACATCATTTTAGATCGGGACCTGAATATAGACCTGGCCGGCGGCCCGGACCAGGCTGCCCCATCTGGCACGCACTGGCGTGACTACGACCTGGTACTCGAACGCTGTGTCAGCACCTCACGCGGGACCTACATGCTGGCGATTCTGGAACGGTGGGGGGTAAGGACTCTCAATAGCTACGCGACGGCGACGGTATGCGCCGATAAACTCCTGACAACCCTGGCACTAGCCGCCGCCCATATCCCCCAACCGGATACCCGTGTCGCGTTTGATACCGAGAGCGCGATGCAGTCTATCAGCGATGTGGGCTACCCCGCCGTGCTGAAACCCGTTACTGGGTCATGGGGGCGACTGCTGGCACGGGTCAATGACTCCGATAGTGCTGAGGCAATCCTGGAACACCGCCACACACTCGGAGGCTACACCTATCACACCTATTACGTGCAGGCATATATCGAAAAACCGGGGCGCGACATCCGGGCGTTTGTGGTCGGGGAGCAGACGATCTGCGCCATATACCGTACATCCCCCCACTGGATTACCAACACGGCACGCGGTGGCAGCGCGACAAACTGCCCAGTCACAGCGGAACTCGACACATTGTGCCAACGGGCGGCGTCGGCGGTAGGTGGTGGCATCCTGGCGATTGATCTGCTCGAAACCGTTGACGGGGGTTTAGTGGTCAACGAGGTCAACCACACGATGGAGTTCCGCAACAGCGGCGCACCGACCGGTGTGGACATCGCCGCACAGATTGCCCGTTATGTCCTGGCAGCAGCGGCGGTGCGTGTATGATCGCCGCAGGAATTGTGGGAGGCAGTGGCTATACCGGCGGAGAACTACTGCGCCTGCTACATTTTCATCCCGAAGTGGCGGTTACACAGATCACCAGCCGGGGAGAAGCAGGGCGCTATGTGCATACGGTTCATCCGAATTTGCGCGATGTTTCCCGTTTGCAGTTCATCCACCCGGACGCGCTGGAATCCTGCGATGTGTTGTTTTTGTGCCTTCCACATGGCACAGCTGCGAAGGAAATTGAACGGTACGCTGCATTAGCCCCACGTATCATTGACTTCTCAGCGGACTTCCGGCTGGATGACCCGGCGACTTATGCCCGCTGGTACGGCGGGGAGCACCCTGCCGCAGACTGGTTGAACCGTTTCGTCTACGGACTGCCGGAAGTCAACCGGGAACGGCTGCAAAACGCACAGTATGTGAGCGGCGTAGGCTGTAATGCGACAGTCACCAACCTGGGTCTGGGGCCGTTGGTTCGTGCCGGACTGGCAGATCGCGTGTATGCCGAAATCAAAGTCGGCTCGTCGGAAGCGGGTAACACCCCCGCCATGTCGTCGCATCACCCGGTACGCAGCGGGGCGGTACGCACTTACGCCGCCACCGGCCACCGCCACCAGTCCGAAATCGAGATGGTGCTGGGAACACAGACGCCGATTCACTTCAGCCTGACAGCGATTGAGATGGTGCGCGGTGCGCACCTGCTGGCGCATGTCACCCTGCGCGAAGTACAGACGGAAAAAGATATCTGGCGGTTATACCGGGCGGCATATCAAGACGAACCGTTCGTGCGTTTGGTCAACGGGCGCAGCGGGCTGCACCGCCTGCCAGAACCGCGTATCGTTGCCGGGACGAATTACTGCGACATCGGATTCGAAATGGATACTGGCGGACAGCACCTTGTCGTGGTCGCTGCGATTGACAACCTGGGCAAAGGCGCAGTGGGTAGTGCCGTGCAGAGTATGAACCTGATGCTGGGCTTTGATGAACGCGCCGGGCTGGAATTCCCGGGTATCTATCCGTAGGGAGTATGAATGATGCAAGATGTATTGGTGGTGAAAATCGGCGGCGGCGCAAACGTGGATACTGCCGAAATCCTGCGCGATCTGGCCGGAATCGCACAGGAACGGGCAGTGATTGTCGTACACGGTGTCAGTGAACGTATGGCACGGCTTTCCGCTGAGCGTGGCATGGCTGTGCAGATGCTGCAATCACCCGATGGTCACAGTTCACGGTATACACCCGCGCCAGTGCGTGACCTGTTTGTGGAAGCAGCGTCACACGTCAACGATGAGATTATACGGGGATTGAGCCGGTTGGGTATCGCGGCGCAAGGCCTGACACAGCCAGTGGTGATCCAGGGCGAACGTAAAACGGCTATCCGGGCGGTGGTGGATGGTCGGATACGGATGGTACGCGACGATTATACCGGACACATCACGGGCGCGGACAGCAGCGCGCTAATGGGTGTGCTTCTGCGAGGGGAAGTAGCTGTCGTACCCCCCTTCGCTACCAGCAGCGACGGCCTACTCAACGTAGACGGTGACAGAGCGGCGGCCGCAGTTGCAGCGGCAATACACGCGCAAACCCTGGTCATCCTGAGCAATGTGCACGGCCTGTATCGCCATTTCCCCGATGAGTCAAGCTTTGTCAGCCAGGTCCACGCCGGGCAGATTGACGACGCGATGCACTGGGCACAAGGTCGCATGAAACGCAAAGTGCTCGGCGCAAAGGCGGCCCTTGAAAGCGGTGTGCACCGGGTGGTAATCGGGGATGGGCGGGTAGTTGACCCCATCTCACGGGCATTGGTCGGGGAAGGCACAGTATTCACATCATGATCGAAGCCACGCGCACATTGACGGAAATCGAAGCGCAGCATACCAGCGGCGCATATCCAAAACGACCGCTTATTGTCGTACGTGGAGAAGGCTGCACTGTCTGGGATGACGCTGGGCGTGCCTACCTGGATGCGACCAGCGGGCAGGGCGTAGCGCTGCTGGGGCATAGTCACCCGGCCATCGTCGCAGCGATCACGGCACAGGCGGCACAACTCATCACCTGCCCGGAGATTTTCTACAACGACCAGCGCGCCAGATTGTATGAACTGCTGGAAACCATGCTGCCGGACGAGATTAACCGCTTCTTCCTGTGTAACAGCGGCGCAGAGGCGATAGAAGGCGCGTTGAAGGTCGCACGATTGCTGACCGGGCGCACCGGCATCGTGGCCGCCAAACGTGGCTTTCATGGACGCACCCTGGGCGCCCTTTCGCTAACATGGAATAAAGACTACCGTGAGCCGTTCGCACCCTGGCAACCAGCCGTGACGCACGTTACCTACAACGACCTGGATGCAGCGGGGGCGGCCATTGATAAAGATACGGCGGCGGTAGTCGTTGAGGCCGTACAGGGCGAGGGTGGCGTGTATCCGGTGGACGCGGGCTACCTGCACGGGCTACGCGAACTATGCGATATGCACGGCGCGCTGCTCATCATGGACGAGATTCAGACTGGTTTTGGACGTACTGGGCGCTGGTTCGCCTTTGAACACAGCGGAATCGTGCCGGATGTGGTGGCACTGGCGAAGGGTATCGCGGGCGGCGTGCCGATGGGCGCGGTGGCCTGGTGTGGCAGTCTGGGTACTCTGGCGGGCGGAAGTCATGGCAGCACCTTTGGCGGGAATCCACTGGCGTGCGCGGCGGCTGTTGCGGCGATAACGACTCTGCGCGACGAAAACCTGGTCGAACGGGCGGCTGAACTGGGCGCGTGGTTCCAGGCTGAACTGGGGGCGATCTCTTTGGGACAGGTGCGCGAGGTTCGCGGCCTGGGGTTGATGGTCGCGCTTGAACTGCGCGGGCGGGTGACGCCTGTGCTGAAGACTCTCCAAGAGGAATACGGGATTTTAGCCTTGCCCGCCGGGCTAAATGTACTGCGACTGCTGCCGCCGCTGGTCATCAGCCGAGAACAGTTGACATCGATCCGGGATGCTCTGGCGGAGGTCCTGTCGTGATTGCGACTCGAATCGAACCTACAACGATTGAGGCGCTGCTGCACGACCTGGTGGCGGTTCCAAGTCCATCGCATGAGGAAGCGGGAGCGGTGCGCCACCTGGTTGAGTGGATGGCGGGACACGATTATGACGAAGCCTTTGTGGATGCTGCTGGCAACGCGGTAGGCATACGTGGCAGTGGCTCGCGAGACATCGTGCTGCTCGGCCATATTGACACCTTCGGCGGCGTGCTGCCGGTGCGTATCGAAGACCGCTGCCTGTACGGGCGTGGCGCGGTGGATGCCAAAGGATCGCTGTGTGCCTTCGCAGCGGCTGTCGCCCAGGCCGATTTGCCGCCGGACACCCGCTTCATCGTGATCGGCGCCGTGGAAGAAGAAGCCCGCTCCAGCAAAGGGGCACGCTATGCCACAGGACAGTACCAACCGGCGATGTGCATCGTCGGCGAGCCATCGTCATGGGATCGCCTCACGCTGGGCTACAAAGGGCGTTTGCTGCTGCGTTGGCGCTGGGAAGGCGCACTCGCACACAGCGCATCCCAGGTTGCCAGCCCGCCAGAACACGCTATCGCCTTCTGGGAGCATATTACCCATCACGCCGCCGAAATCAATCTGGGGCGAGAGTCCCTGTTCAGCCGGTTAGACGTGACTTTGCAGCAGGTCAACAGCGGGCAGGACGGGGCCTTTGGCTGGGCGGAGGCACTCATCGGTTTTCGCCTGCCGCCAGATATTGACCCATTTAAATTGGCTGATGCGTTCATGTCACAAACCGGGGATGCCGTCATTGAACCCTACGGACATGAACTGGCTTACCTCGCACCGAGGGACACCGAATTAGCGCGTGTCATGCGCCGGGCGATCCGTGAACAGGGTGGTAAAACGGCCTTTGTCCACAAAACCGGCACGTCCGATATGAATGTTGTCGCCCCGGCCTGGAACTGCCCGATACTGGCATACGGCCCCGGCGATTCGTCACTCGATCACACACCAAACGAACACATCCATCTCGATGAATATCTGCGTGCCGTCGCTGTTCTGACCGGCGCACTCAGCGGTCTGTAGAGGAACGAATAACATGCCACTCGATAATTACCACATTATTGAAAGCACCCTGCGCGAAGGTGAACAGTTCAGCACCGCCACGTTTACGACTGCCCAGAAGATCGAGATCGCCGCACAGCTGGATAACTTTGGCGTAGAGATGCTGGAAATGACCTCGCCATGTGCCTCGCCGCGCAGCCAATCGGATATTCGGGCGATTCTCAGAGAGGGCTTCAAAACACACATCCTGACACACATCCGCTGTGACATCAACGACGCCCGCATCGCGCTGGATACCGGTGTACATGGCGTGGACGTGGTCATCGGTACGTCGCCACAGTTGATGCAACATAGTCACGGACTGTCTATCCGCCAGATTATAGACCGCGCCGCCGAGGTACTGGCCTATATCCGCGAACAAGCGCCGGACGTGATTCTACGCTTCAGCACCGAGGATAGTTTTCGCAGCCGGGAAAGCGACCTGCTCCGGGTCTATCTGGCTGTGGCTGACCTGGGTCTGGTGGATAGGTTAGGGATTGCCGACACAGTCGGGGTTGCCACACCGACGCAGGTCTATCGGCTGACCGACGACCTGGTACGGTTAGCAGGGATTGATGTCGAGTTTCACGGGCATAATGACAGCGGCTGCGCGATTGCTAACGCCTATGCCGCGCTGGAAGCCGGGGCAACTCACATTGACACGACTATTCTGGGTATTGGCGAACGCAATGGGATCACGCCATTGGGTGGCCTGGTCGCCCGTCTGTACACATTGAATCCCGCTTACGTGACGAAATACCGGCTCGAACTGGTGGCTGCGCTCGACCAACTCATCGCCGGATACTGTGGGCTGGATATTCCGTTCAATAATTACATTACCGGCAGCAGCGCCTTTATCCACAAAGCGGGGATTCATGCTAAAGCGGTGCTGGCCGACCCGCAAACCTACGAGGTGATTAACCCGGCAGACTTTGGCCTGAACCGTGAAATCGCCATCGGTCACCATTTGACGGGGTGGAACGCGGTACGCAGCCGGGCGGAGGCGCTGGGCTTGCAGATTGACAACGCGACGCTGCGTGACATCACGCAACATATCAAGACTCAGGCGGACGATGTTGCTCTAAGCGCCGCCGAAATTGATGGACTGCTCCGGCAGGCCGGGGGAGCGGGAATATGACCGGCAATACCTTTGTAGAGAAAGTGCTGGCGCGTGCTGCTGGG
Organism: uncultured Chloroflexota bacterium; assembly: GCA_937974245.1. Taxonomy (GTDB): domain Bacteria; phylum Chloroflexota; class Anaerolineae; order Aggregatilineales; family Phototrophicaceae; genus JACKCG01. Next base: position 53,151 of record CALJKV010000008.1, read on the forward strand.
CTTGACTCAGTACGAGCGGGGGATGTCATAGATGTGCGCCCGGATATAATCTTCAGTCACGACAACACAGCGGCCATCCGCCGTATTTTTGAGGCAACCGGCGCAGCCCGCATCATCCGACCTGAACGCGTGGTCTTCACGCTTGACCACGCTGTGCCAGCTCCAACGACACGCCACGCACAGAACCACGCGGAAATCCGCGAATGGGCGAATTTACAGGGTGTCGCCAACTTTTTTGAGGTCGGACGCGGTATCTGCCACCAGGTTATCAGTGAAGAAGCCCTGGTGTTACCCGGCGAGACGATCTTCGGCTCGGACAGCCATAGCACGCACTTCGGCTGGCTGGGGGCATTCGGCATGGGCGTGGGGCGTACCGAGATGGCAGCGCTGTGGGCAACGGGCGAACTGTGGATTCAAGTGCCAGAAGCCGTGCGCCTGACAGTTACGGGAACGCTGCGTGGGGGTGTCACCGCCAAAGACCTGGCGCTGCATGTTATCGGACGTTGGGGCGCGGACGGGGCGGCATACCGTTCGCTTGAGTTCGCTGGGGATACGATTGGCACAATGTCGCTGGACGAGCGTGCTGTAATCCCCAATATGATGGCCGAGTTTGGAGCGATGAACGCCTATCTGCCACCCGATGATGCGATTTTTGCCTACCTGGAGGACAAGCGCCGCCGGAATTATACACCCCTCTTTCCTGACTCAGACGCTGTATACAGCGAAGCATGGGGGATTCAGGCGGAGGATGTACATCCGGTAGTCGCCCTACCCCATAACCCGGATCAGGTCGTCAGCCTGCCAGAAGCAGCAGGTGTACCAATCCAGCAGGCGTTCCTGGGAACATGCACTAACGGGCGCTACAGCGATCTGGAAGCGGCGGCGCGAGTGGTCGCTGGTCACCATGTCAAAATCAGGTTCATCGTAATCCCGGCCAGTTCACAGGTTCTGCAAAGAGCCATCGAGTCAGGAGTGCTGGCAACATTGATCGAAGCCGGGGCGACGATTGGCACGCCGGGCTGCGGCCCGTGTATGGGCAATCACATGGGCATTCCCGCACCAGATGAGGCAACTATCAGCAGCGGCAACCGTAATTTCCGCGGGCGCATGGGCACACCGGATGCCCCAGTTTACCTGGCGAACCCGTATGTCGTCGCCGCCAGCGCCCTGACTGGCTGTATCACTGATCCTGGGGAGTTTCTATCATGTTGACGGCTCATCGCGCCTGGGTGTATGGCGATCATGTGAATACCGATGTGATTTTTCCCGGCAAGTACACCTACACCCTCAAGACGCCGGAAGAAATCGCCAGTAAAGCGTTAGAGGACTTGGACCCGGCCTTCGCTGCCCAGGTACAGGCGGGGGATGTCATCGTGGCAGGGCGCAACTGGGGCTGTGGCAGCAGCCGGGAGCAAGCGGTCACAGCACTGAAGTATGCCGGAATCAGTATTATGATCGCCGCGAGCTTCAACGGCCTGTACTACCGTAATTGTATCAACCAGGGAGTCTGGCCGGTGGTGTGTTCGGGGTTGGCCGAGTACGTCCGGACTGGCGACAAAATTGAGATTGACCGGGAAAATGGCGTTATGCTCGTGAGGAATAAGTCCTTCAAAATACCGTCACTGCCGGACAGTGTACGGACGATCCTGGCCGCCGGCGGCCTCGTCCCGATGCTACAAAAACGCTTCCAAGGGGCATGATATGACTGCAATAATCACATTCATTCCTGGTGATGGCATCGGTAGGGAAGTGATTCCAGCGGCACAGCAGGTACTGGAGGCACTCGATCTGTCCCTGGAAATCCGGCACGCTGCGGCAGGATTCGCTACCTTTAAACAAGAGGGGAGCGCCCTACCCGATGAAACCCTGCTGCTTTGCGAGCAGAGCTGTGCTGTGCTGTTCGGCGCGACGCAGTCGCCAATGGGAAAGGTGGCCGGTTACAACAGTCCGATTTTACAGTTACGGCGTCACTTTGACCTGTACGCCAATCTGCGCCCGGCGCGACGCGGTGATATTGACATGCTCATCGTGCGCGAGAACACTGAAGGACTATACAGCCGCCGTGAGTATCGTTCTGAGGATGGCCGCACCGCCATCGCCGAACGAATCATCACCGAGGCGGCCTCGCGGCGCATCGTCCAGACTGCGTGTGAGAAGGCCATGGAGCGCCGCCGCAAGCTGACAATTGTGCATAAGGCCAACGTGCTCAAAGAGACGTGCGGCCTGTTCCGCGAGACGGCCTTTAACGTGACCCAACAGTTCCCTGATTTGACGGTTGAGGAAATGCTGGTTGACTCGTGCGCAATGCGGATGGTCATGTCACCAGGGCAATTTGATGTGCTGGTGACAACCAATATGTTCGGTGATATTCTGAGCGACCTGGCTGCCGGGTTAACAGGCGGGCTGGGACTCGCGCCATCAGCTAATGTCGGCGTAGGCATCCCGGTGTTTGAGCCGGTGCATGGCAGTGCCCCTGATATTGCCGGAAAAGGCATTGCCGATCCCCGCGCCGCCATTCTCAGTCTGGGGCTGCTGCTCCGTCACCTGGGATATGTAGAGCAGGCTACACACATAGCTGACGCTGTGTATCAGACCGAGCACTCGGGCAACACAGAACAAACCACGCGGACAATCGTCAAGGCTGTTGGATAATCTGAATAGTATGTGACGTGTGAGGGAAGCGGCCTCGATTGGGCGCTTCCCTTTTCTATTTGTGGGCCGATGGCCTGCCGTTTAGAATTGACTATCCGGCAGCCAAAGGTATATTTAGCAAGAGTATGATACATGATTATGTACCAGCTTTCGCCAGTGATGGGCGAAGCCTGGCAATTGAAGCGATAACAGTGAGGAAAAAATGAAGGCTTTACTCGAGAAATTGCGGATTAACGATGTGAACCCCGGCACCTGCACCGGGCCAGATGGCTGGATAGATAGCGGTGGCGAAGTGCTGGTGTCCCATAATGCAACGACGGGAGAACCGCTGGCGAAGATCATCCAAACCACACCAGCAGCCTACATCTCAGTCGTTGATGTGGCAGCAGAAGCGTTTAAGACCTGGCGCAGCGTACCTGCCCCCAAGCGAGGCGAAGTCATCCGTGACCTGGGTAACGCCCTGCGCGAGTACAAGGAGCCGCTGGGCGAACTAGTCACGCTGGAAATGGGCAAGATCAAAGTCGAAGGCATGGGCGAAGTCCAGGAGATGATTGATATCTGCGACTTCGCCGTGGGGCTGTCGCGCCAGCTTTACGGCCTGACGATGCACTCTGAGCGCCCCGGACACCGCATGTACGAACAATGGCATCCCCTGGGTGCGATTGGAATCATTACAAGTTTTAACTTCCCTGTGGCAGTATGGGCCTGGAACACCGCTATTGCAGCCGTGGCCGGGGACACAATGGTGTGGAAACCTTCAGAGCTTACGCCGCTGACAGCTGTCGCCACTCAGCACATCGCCAACCAGGTAGCCGCCGATCATGGTTTGCAGGGAGTGTTTAACCTGGTGGTGGGTGGGGGTGAACTGGGGCAGATGATGAGTAACGACCACCGTCTGCCGTTGGTCAGTTTCACCGGGTCCATTCGCACCGGGCGGAAGGTGGCAGAGACTGTCGCCCGCCGCCTGGGGCGCACCATCCTGGAACTGGGCGGTAACAACGCGATCATTGTCACCGAAGATGCAAATCTGGATATGGCAGTACGCGCTATCCTGTTCGGCGCGGTAGGAACAGCCGGCCAGCGCTGCACTACTACTCGACGCATTATCGCCCACCGCAGCATTGTGGACGAATTGACCAACCGCCTAGTGAAATCTTACAAACAGGTGCCGATTGGCGATCCCCTGGATGCTGGAACGCTCATGGGGCCTTTGATTAATAAACGAGCGGTAGAGAATATGGCCGCCGCGATTGAGACGGCACAGGCCAATGATGGCACGGTTGTCTATGGAGGTGGATTGCTGACCGACCTCGGTGCGCACTTTGTCGAGCCAACAATTATCCGTATGCCCAAGCAAATTCCACTCGTATGTGAGGAAACCTTCGCGCCGATTCTCTACATCATGTCCTACGACACCGTTGAGGAAGCGATAGAAATTCACAACGGCGTGCCGCAGGGGTTATCCAGCGCAATTTTCACAACAAACCTGCTGACTGCAGAAGAATTCCTGTCGGTGAAGGGGTCGGATTGCGGGATTGCCAACGTGAACATCGGCACGAGCGGCGCGGAGATCGGCGGGGCATTCGGCGGCGAAAAAGATACCGGTGGCGGACGCGAGTCCGGGTCGGATGCCTGGAAAGCCTATATGCGGCGGCAGACCAACACGATCAACTGGTCAACCCAGATGCCGCTGGCACAGGGCATCCAGTTCGGGGACTGACGGCACTTTTTGCTTTGTTATCGGGCAGTCAGGGAAAAATCCCGGCTGCCCGAAAAAAGTGTTAGTCCGCTATCATGACATCGAACACACGAGCAAAATAGCCGGTCAGGGTTTCCACCAGGCTGTCGCGCTCCTCAATCCCGGCCAGGACACGAGCAAGCTGTTTCTTGAAGTCAAGCTGCATCTGGCGGGAAATCTGAATGCGCTGCGCCTGCGGCGACCCCGCGCCGTGCATGGATTCCGTCAGGTAGCCGACGGCATTACGCCCCAGTGTCATGTTCTCGATCAGACGCATGATACGCATCCGGTATTCGGTAGGGATATTGGCACGCCCTCTGAGGTATTTATCCACCAGCGCCCCCACTTCCTCGCTGCGAAAATCCTGTTCCGATGGCATCGTTGCCACCAACCCGCCAGCTAAGTCCTGTGCAAGACGCCCGATTTCGTATGGCATCCGGGTGACATGATGTTTGCATACGTTGGCGAGCATATCATCGCTCAGGTAAACGCCGGATTTCAGCGGGGCGGCCTGGTAAGAAGCCGCGATACCCGTCGCATAGATCGTCTCGTTGAGATGCGTCATTTCGACCAGTTTATCGCGGATATGCGAGGCCTTATCAACGCCGTTATATTCCGCCGCTGCCGCCGCCGCGCCAATCAGCACATCCCCTACCCCACTCTTGCACACGTAGCTACGGCGATGATAACAGGTGAAACGTTCGACCAGCATTGCCGCAAATTCATGTTCCCCATTCATGAAGATGCGTTCATCGGGGATAAAAACATTGTCGAAGATAACCATCGCTTCCTGGCCGCTGTAATGGACATTACCTGTATCCATCGAGCCACCTTCCATGGTGCGGGTATCACATGACTGGCGGCCATAAATATAGGTGATGCCATCCGAATCCACAGGGATAGCGCCCACGATGGCAAAATCCTGGTCATCTTCCCCCAAACGCAGTGTGGGCATAATGACCATCCAATGCGAATTGATGCAGCCGGTCTGGTGGGCCTTCGCACCGCTGATATACACACCCTCATCAGTCCGGCGGGTGACATGCACATACACATCTGGGTCCTGCTGTTGGTGCGGGGCAAGGCTGCGATCCCCTTTGACATCGGTCATCGCGCCACCGACAACATAATTGTTTTCCTGGCACATCGTCATAAAGCGGACAAAGCGCGTATGGTAGGTTGTGCCGTGCGCCTCATCAATTTCGTAGGTTACGGAATGAAGCGAATTGAAGGCGTCCATGCCGACACAACGCTGAAAGCATGTGCCGGTCAACTGTCCTAACCGCCGCTGCATTTTGTTCTGCAGCACGAGATCGGTGGGGCTGCCAGCGATATGCAGAAAACGGTTGACACGTGTCCCGGTATAGGGGGAAATCGCCGTCGCCAGTTCGGGGTTTTCGATAGCCAGGTCGAATGTCGCCGCCATCGCGTTAATCGAAGGACGAATCATCGGGTGATCCACTGGTTCGTCTATTAATTCACCAAATAAGTAGACCTTGAGGCCGCGTCCGCGCAGGCTGTTGATATAGTCTTCGCCGGTCACGATTTTGGTATGTGCTTTGGAATCGGAAACGGGATCAGTATTTTGCACAAAATCAGTCATTTTTCGTTCCTCTAAATGATTAATCTTTGTCTGGGTCGGGTATTGGCCGCGATTGCTCACGGGATACGGTTTCCGTTGATCCGTTATGACGGCTCATCGCCAGCTCAATGCCCACTGTCAACCACGTTTCCACCGCGTCCGCTGCGTGGTCGGTCACTTCGGCGGTCAATATCGCATCATCTCCCCGGAAAACTTGCAGGACGTAGTCTTTAGGTGCCATTTTACCGGGAGGCCGGCCTATTCCAAAACGCAGCCGGTTGAAGCTCTGCGTCCCCAGGTGCTGGATGATGCTTTTCAGCCCGCGCTGCCCGCCAGCACTCCCCTCTTTGCGCAGCCGCAGCGTCCCCAGTGGAATATCCAGGTCGTCTGAAACGATGAGAATCCGCTCGATTTCCACCTTATAGAAGTCGGCCAGCGCCCGAACCGCTTCGCCACTGAGGTTCATGAAGGTTTGCGGCTTGGCGAGGATGACTTTTTTGCCCAGGATGACTCCAGTCGCCACAACCGCCTTGCGTTCCTTCTTGCCAAAGGCCAGTCCATAGCGCCGCGCCAGTTCGTCCAGCACACCGAAGCCGACATTGTGCCGTGTGTTCTCGTATTCCCGGCCCGGATTCCCAAGACCAACGATCAGATACCAGTCTGCCATACACCTATTTCCGCTCATCGACTATTCGCCAAGCATAACATTCCGGGGAACGATTCTGTAGGGAGAATCTGGCAGATACTTCAGGTACAATGTGGTCAGAGACACGATAAAGCTACATTCAACCAGCAGGCAAGATAACAAAATGGGCATTCTCTACCTCGTTCCAACACCGATCGGTAACCTGGAAGACATCACACTGCGGGCACTGCGTGTTCTGCGTGAAGTCAGTCTGATTGCCGCCGAAGACACCCGCACGACCCGCGTGCTGCTCCAACACTATGACATCACCACCCCGCTGACCAGCTACCACGAACATAACAAACTAACGAAACTCGATGCGCTGTTCACGGCACTGGAAACGGGAGATGTGGCTCTGGTATCTGATGCGGGGACTCCCGGCATTTCCGATCCCGGCTACGAACTGGTGAGCGCAGCGCTGGCACAAAGTGTAAAGATCGTCCCGCTGCCGGGAGCGAATGCTGTCACAACCGCGTTGGTGGCTTCAGGTCTACCCACTGATAGTTTCATCTACCTGGGATTTTTGCCGCGCAAAATGAAACCATTGACCAACCTGCTCGACTCGCTGGCCGAAGAACCGCGCACGCTGGTCGCCTACGAGAGCCCTAACCGCCTAACGGACTCGCTGGCACTGGTACTGGAACGACTCGGAGACCGTCCCGTATGTGTAGCGCGGGAAGTAAGTAAATTTTACGAAGAATTCCAACGCGGGGCGTGCCGCGCTGTGTTGGCGTATTACCAGATGAACCCACCGCGAGGCGAAATCACGCTCATAATCGGTGGTGCACCGGAAACAGCGGACACAACTTGGGATGCTGAACGAGTACATGCCGCGCTGAATACCCGGCTGGCCGAAGGCGATTCCTTGAGCCGCGCCGCAAAAGCTGTTGCCGCCGAGTCAGGCTGGTCACGGCGGGATGTGTACGCCCTGGGGGTGCGTGAATAATTCACCGCCCTAAGTTAACAATCCTCTATTTTCGATGTGGGCGCACGCGGTGCGCCCCTACAGCTTCCAGCCCGTTTCAGGATTCAATCACATCGCGCAAGCGGCCTTGTGCCGCATCCAGGCGCCGCTGCGCTTCTTCTGCGGAAGCTCCCGTCGCATGGATGGCAATCGCCAGTTTAGCCTTCCCATCAGCCTGCCGCAGCAGTTCGTCAGCGCGGGTTTCATCTACACCTGTCACCTCCATGACGATACCTCGGGCGCGGCGCACCAATTTGCTGTTGGTCATCTGCATGTCCACCATCAGGTTACCGTAGACCTTGCCGAGCCGCACCATTGTTGCGGTACTCAGCATATTCAGCACCATCTTTTGCGCTGTGCCGGACTTCATACGGGTGCTGCCGGTGATAACTTCTGGCCCAACAGGGACGCCGATGCCTATCTGCGCCACGTCCAGAAGCGGCGCGGGCACATTACACGCCACGCCCGCTGTGAACGCGCCGATTCCGTTAGCGTAGCGCACCGCCGCCAGCACATAGGGGGTATGTCCGCTGGCCGCGATCCCCACCACAGCATCCTGTGAGGTCAGGTTAACCCGCCTTAAGTCAGCTATGGCGAGCGCTTCATCATCTTCCGCGCCTTCAACAGACCGTGTCACTGCCGGGGCGCCACCAGCAATAATACCCTGCACCATTTCCGGGGGCGTGCTGTACGTCGGCACGCACTCCACCGCGTCAAGGATACCCAAGCGTCCCGATGTCCCCGCGCCAATGTAAATCAGCCGTCCACCAGCCGCCAACCGCCCCGCAATCGCATCCACCGCCTGGGCGATCTGCGGCAGCACCAGTTCAACCTTGAGGGCAACGGTTTTGTCTTCGTCGTTGATAACCTGTAATACTTCATGGGTATCGAGCCTGTCTATCTCGTACGTGCGTGGGTTACGTTGTTCGGTAAGCATGAATGGTTATTTTCCTTCGATCATGAGTTTCGCCAGCAGCGCCGCGCCGACTACCGGCGAGTAACGCGCTGTCGGGAAAGCCGTAAGATTCAGTCGTTCACATAGAAGTTGACTTAAAGGGTTAGGTTCGGAGAGCAGGCCGCCAGCAAATGCAATTGGGAGCGTCATATCGCCTAACCGCATCCGAACCGCTGTACTCAGATGTACCAGCGCCGCCCCCGCACTGTCGAGAATGCCGGCTGCAATTGAATCTGACCCAGCAAGTTCCAGCACGTGCCGCGCCAACCCCGCAACGGTAGGCACAACTGCCGGGGTATCCCGGTACAGCCAGGGAATCACATCCATCGCTGACCGGAGGTTAAGCACGTTAAGCAATCGATCAGAAAGCAGAGTCGGCGCGGCCTGCCCGTCCGACGCCTGGGTGACTGCGGTGAGCGCCCGCGCTCCAATCCAGTAACCGCTGCCCTCATCACCGATGAGATAGCCCCAGCCACCGGCCTGTGCCGTCCGCCCGGCGGCGTTCACACCGAACGCTACACTACCTGTCCCCGCCAGAACAAGAACACCTTCTCTTGCGCCGTGTGCGCCGACCAGTGCGATCTCAAAATCTGAACTGGGAAATACCACCGCATCCGGTAGGGCGCCTTCCACAACTTCCACCAGCCAGTCTGCCGAGTGAGATGCCGCCGCCCCCGCAATGCCAATACCCACCCCTCGCACAGTTGCTTCGGGTGGGAGTTCGGCGCAAATCTGGACGATTAAGGCACGAATCCGGCGCGTTGCTTCAACGTGTCCCAGGCTGCTGGGGTTGGCGCTGCCTTCGAAACGGGACTGTGCCACCGTTGCCAGGGTGGCGTCCACAACAACTGCCCGCAGGTTGCTGCCACCCCCGTCTATCCCCAGGTAAAGCCATTGTTTCACCACAGTCCTTCTATCCCCGCAGGAGGCGAGCAATCAAGCCGCTATAGCGTTCAGCGACTTTATTATTCTGCACAGCGATGGCAACGGCGCGATACGTCCCCACCAATATCACCACCTCCCGCGCCCGTGTGATGGCGGTATACACGAGGTTGCGCTGGAGCATCATGTAATGCTGCGTCATGAGCGGCAGCACCACCACCGGGTACTCTCCGCCCTGGCTGCGGTGGGTGCTGATGCAGTAGGCATGCGTCAGGTCGTCCGTCTCCGACCAGTCATAGTCAATATAGCGACCGTCTATGATGACTTCCAGCGAACTACCCTCAAAGTCTATCGCATTGATACGCCCGATGTCACCATTGAACACATCTTTGTCGTAGTTATTGCGTACCTGCATCACTTTGTCCCCGGCACGGAAAAGACGGCCACCGAGCTTCTTTTCCGCCTGCCGCGTTGAGCCATTGAGAGCCTTCTGCAAGCGTTCGTTGAGGGCATTGACGCCAATCGGGCCCCGATACATGGGCGCGATCACCTGCACCTGGTCGAGCGGGTCATAGCCGAATTTATTGGGGATGCGGTTCTGCACAATGTCTACTACCAGGTCAGCCGCCCGCTGTGGGTCTTCCTCGCCAAAAAAGAAGAAATCGCTGCTGGTATTTTGCAGATACGGTATTTCGCCCTGGTTGACACGATGGGCGTTTTCGACAATCACACTGTCCTCGCTCTGGCGAAAGATGGTCTTCAACCGGGTGACATGCGCCACACCGCTGTCAATCACATCGCGCAACACATTGCCCGCCCCAACACTGGGGAGCTGGTCCACATCTCCTACAAGCAGCAAATGCGATTCCGGGCGAATCGCTTTGAGCAGACTATTAAACAGTACAAGATCAAGCATAGATGTCTCGTCAACAATGATCATGTCAGCATCCAGGGGGCTATCGTCGTCATGCTCAAAACCGCCACCGGGCATCCAACCGAGCATTCGGTGAATCGTGCTGGCTGCCCAACCAGTGGCCTCGCTCAGGCGTTTCGCCGCCCGTCCGGTGGGGGATGCCAGGAGGAAACGGCGTTTTTCGGCTGACAGCGCATTAATGACCATTTGCAGTGTCGTCGTTTTACCCGTCCCTGGCCCACCCGTCAGCACAGAGACTTTGCTGGTGAGCGCAGCTTGCACCGCGCCCTGCTGCTGTTTGGTGAGGGCAACATTGTTCTTCTTCGCCAGGGTTGCCAGAAACTTCGGCCAGTCGGTGTCGCGCCAGACTGCCATCAGGCTTGACGGACTGTTCACGAGCGCCCGCAGCCGTTCTGATGCGCCCCGTTCGGCATGATAATAAAGTGGCAGGTAGATGGCCTCAATCACCTCACCATCGGGACTTACGAGGCGATCACTATACAAATCACCCTGGAAAACCTGCATATCCAGCAGTGCCGAGAGCCGCGCCGCGATTTCGTCGCTGGTTTCGACTTGCAGCAGTTCGCAGGTGGTCGCAAAGAGGGACTGGCGTGGGGCGTAGGTGTGGCCGTCGGTTGCAAGCTTGTTGAGGGCGTAGTGCAGCCCGGCGCGCAGCCGGATTCGAGCATCTTTTTCCACGCCCATGCTCTGCGCAATGGTATCCGCCCGCAGGAAACCAATGCCGAACACATCATCGGCAAGTTGGTAGGGGTCCTCTTTGACGATACGCACAGTTTCTGTACCATAGGTATCGTGGATGCGAACTGCCATGCGGCTGCTGATGCCGTAGCCCTGCAAAAAAATCATCGTCTGGCGGACGACCTGGTTGGTTCTCCAGGCCTCAACCAACTGGTTGAGCAGCGCCGTTTTGACTTCCGGCACTTCCTGGATACGGTGCGGCTCGTTATCGAGGATATTGAGCGTTTCCAGCCCAAAGTGATTGACGATTTTTTCCGCGGTGCGAGGGCCAATCCCCCGGACAATACCGCTCGATAAGTAGTTGATGATACCGGTGAGTGTGGAAGGCGGAACAGGCTTGACGACCTCGGCGCGAAACTGCAGGCCATAGCGGGAGTCGTTTACCCACTGCCCCATAAACTCCACTGATTCGCCCGTGCCGAGTTCTGGCATTGAGCCAACAACTGTCACCGTACCATCACGTGCCGCTGCGTCCAGGCGAAGCTGGTCGGGCATCAACTTGAGGACGGTATAGCCGTTCTCTTCGTTATAGAAGGTGATGCGCTCAATCGCGCCGGTAAGTGTGTCCATGTGCTTAAAGATAGCACAAAACGGTCTGTTCTGCGGCGGTGAATTTGCTATGATTCTAGGCTATTCTTTGGCATGAGAACTCACACCCTATCTGGCTCTATTGGACTTAAGTGGACATACATGGGGACAGGGCAGACGACTACGCTTGAGAAAATGATCCGATTGTTGAGGGAGACGATTCTATGGCAACCAACGGGGCAAATCAAAACGGTCAGCAGACCGGAACTGAAGCAGTGAAGCGCGGCCTGGCGCAGATGCTCAAGGGCGGCGTGATTATGGATGTGGTGACACCAGAACACGCAAAGATCGCGGAAGACGCCGGGGCGTGTGCGGTGATGGCGTTAGAGCGCGTTCCGGCTGATATTCGCACAACCGGGGGTGTAGCCCGGATGAGCGACCCGGATATGATTGATGGCATTATGAAGGCCGTGTCGATTCCTGTCATGGCGAAAGCGCGTATCGGGCATTTTGTCGAGGCGCAGATTTTGCAGGCGATGGGCGTGGACTACATTGACGAGAGCGAAGTCCTCACCCCTGCCGATGAGGAACATCATATCAACAAGCACAAGTTCACAGTGCCATTCGTATGCGGTTGCCGTAACCTGGGCGAGGCGCTGCGGCGGATTACTGAAGGCGCGGCGATGATCCGTACCAAAGGCGAGGCCGGTACGGGTGACGTCGTGGAAGCGGTGCGCCATGCGCGAACGATCAATGGGGAAATCCGCCGGATCAGTGCAATGGATGAGGATGAACTCTTCACTTACGCCAAGAACATTCAAGCCCCCTATGCCCTCGTGAAAGAGACAGCGGAACTGGGGCGCCTGCCGGTGGTTAACTTCGCAGCGGGCGGTGTGGCGACCCCGGCGGATGCGGCATTGATGATGCAGTTGGGCGTCGATGGTGTGTTTGTGGGTAGCGGTATCTTCAAGAGTGGCGACCCGGCCAAGCGTGCCAAAGCCATTGTGGAAGCCGTCACACACTACGATAACCCGGATATTCTGGTCAAGGTCAGCCGCAACCTGGGTGAAGCGATGGTCGGCATCAGTGTCAGCGCCATGCCGGATGCGGATAAAATCGCAGGTCGTGGTTGGTAACGCACCAGATCAACACATTCCCAGTAAGTGAGTCAATGGGTGCCAATCGCGCACCCATTTTGTTTTACCCCATCCATATTGGAAGCAAGTCCGTCAAATTTACAGCTCTTCCGCATTTTATGTAGAGGCAATATGTGGATAAGCCAGGGCTATCGCTTTCAGTGATAGAGATGGACTCATGCGGTTTCCATCCTATATGATTGGTGGTGATTCAAGACATGGACACACTTTTATCATGTAATCTATAGGAGCAACAGATTAATGATAGGCAAATACATGATACGCCGAAGTGCAAGGTTCGCGGTATTTATCGGGGCACTTATTTTGGTCACGCCCATCCTGACCAGCATCGCGCAGTCTAATGGTCTTAACCTGATCCAGACAGCTGAATATGACATCGGTTTTGACTGCCCGGTAACGTCGGCGCTCAACCCAACGGGGACAAGTCTATGGGTATTGATGGACAACTGTTTCCAGTTCAACTATTCCCTGCATGTCTATGACATCACCGATGGGACACAGCTTAACGAGGACGATTATGCCAATGCATTGGTGGGTCTTGCCGATCCCGATGTCTATGTCGATCCATTTATCATCCCGATGGCATTCACCCCGGAGGGCGACCTCAGTATTCGTTACACCAACACGCAAACTTATGAGAGTTTCAACCTGCTTATCCCACTGGCAACCGGCGGCGAAGCGACAACCGCGGCGAATGCAACCTACGATGCATTTCTTGCCCAATACAGTGATTATCCTGACTTTTCCGTCTACAGCCCGGATCATACCCGTGTCGTGGCGATTGCGACTGGCGGGACGAGTTTCCACGTCCTTGATATCCAGACACAGACCGAAATCGCCGAAATCGCCGTCGAGGGTGGCACAGATTCTGCGTTGGCACAGTTTTCGGCAAGTGGGACGCGATTAGAGATTACCTACCTTAATAACCCGGACGATCCGAACGATTACTCCTCGACATTGCTCATCTACAGTCTCCCAGATGGCGAACTGCTTCAGCAATATCAAGTGCCATCCCCGGCTGCTTGGGTAAGCCCTGATGGAGCTTATGCCGCTGTCAATCTGTATAGCAATAACATCGGTGATCTGAATGAACTTGTCGTGATTGATTTGGAGACAGGTTTTACCAGTGCAGCGTCAAACCTGGATGAAGACCCCGCCCCGGTGACGACCTGCCGGAACAATGGTAACGACGTGAGCGATGTTGGGTTTATGACTGATGGGCGTTTCAGTTTCCCAGGCCTGCATTGGCTGCCTGACAGTTCTGGCCTGGTGATGCCATTATCCTACGGTGGTGACGGCGCGGAAGGGGGTAGCACATGTATTTTCAACTACAGCCGCCTGCGCACCTATATGGTCGAAAAAACGGACTAAACCACCACGAAAACCTTGTTGCAGGCGGCTTGGATGAGCTATTTGGCTGGTTCCAGCTCTATTTCACGATCCACAGTACAGGTTCCGCCACTTTGATTCTACATCAATTGCGGAAGACCCGAATTTACACAGTCGTTAGTGGGGGCAAAAGGTGATTGGGCATCGAGCATTTCTGCTGTAACCAGCACATCGTTCTGAGGATGCTGGATAAACGAAATTCACCGGTTTTGGCTTAGCCGCATCATAGGGTCAGAGAGCAATGTTTCAATGTCCCGGCTGGTTTGTATAGATCGGGTTACAGTAAAATGGTGTCTCAATCTTGCCCCTTCAACAACGGAGCCCCAGTTCATGCCCGAACCCTTTACCCAGATCGGCGGCACAACCTACCATACCTATACCCTGCTGCTGGCGTTGTCTATCGTCGTAAGCGCCGGAGCTGGCGTACTGCGACTGCGCGGTAGGTACTCAGCGGGCAAAGTAGCTGATGCATACCTGGCGGCGCTGCTATTGGGCATCGTCGGGGCGCGGGCGGAACATGTCTTACTGCACTGGAATCATTTTGGGGAAAACGTGGTCGACATCACGAACCTGTATACTGGCGGGCTGAACTGGCACGGCGCGATACTTGGAGGGCTGGTCGGCCTGTACCTGGTATCCCGTTGGCACGGACTGAACTTCCCCCAACTGCGCGATTCGCTCGTGCTGGCCCTACCATTGATCGCCTTCGGTGCGTGGTGGGGCTGCGGCGCATCACATTGCGCCTATGGCCGCGAAGTGACAACGCTGGCCGATTATCCGGCGTGGGTCGCTGCCGAGAGCGCTGATGTATACGGAATTGTTCTGCCACGTTATAATACACAGGTGTTCGGCATCATACTCGCTCTAGCCGGATTGGTCTTCGCCGGGCTGCTGGTCTGGCGGGACTGGATACCGTCAAGACGATTCTGGTCGGTGCTGGCACTATTAGCCGCCGGACAGTTCATCGTCGGTTTTTTCCGAGATGACTCGATGTATACGATGGCCGGGCTGCGGGCTGACCAGTGCCTTGATGCATTGGTGTTCGCCTGGGCAGGTATCAGTGGTATTCAGGTGAAAGTCAAACGTGCTGGATAAACGGAGTGGATTTTCTGCTGTAAACCCGGTGCTTTTACTCGGCACTTTGAACTTTTTGAGGAACGTCCATCATGAAGGAATATGATCTGATTGTTCGCAACGGCATAATTTACGATGGAGATGGTGGAGTACCGTTCAAAGGTGATGTCGCGGTCAATGGCGATATCATCGCGGCGGTGGGCGATCTGGGCGAAGCACACGGCAAAACCGAAGTCGATGCCGGGGGACAGGCAGTCGCCCCCGGTTTTATCAACATGCTCAGTTGGTCGGTGGAATCGCTGATTCAAGATGGCCGGTCACAGAGCGAGATTCGCCAGGGCGTGACACTGGAAGTCATGGGCGAAGGCTCATCTATGGGGCCGCTTAATGAACAGATGAAGCGGGATGGCCCCGGAACATTCCTCCAACAGGGGGATATTCAGTACGATGTCGAGTGGGCGACATTAGGCGAGTACCTGGAGTATCTGGAAAAACGCGGTGTATCGTGTAATGTTGCCTCGTTCGTCGGCACGTCCACCGTGCGGATTCACGTCATGGGATATGATGACCGACCAGCCGACTGGGAAAAAGATGTCATACCCATGCGTGATCTTGTCCGGCAGGCGATGGAAGAAGGCGCGGTTGGCCTGTCGTCAGCCCTGATCTACCCACCCGCCTCGTATGCTGATACGAACGAACTCATCTACCTGGCGGAGATTGTCTCGGCTTATGATGGGCTATACATCTCCCATATCCGTAATGAGGGCAGCGCGATACTAGAGGCACTGGACGAATTCCATGATATCGTCGCACGAGCGGATGTGCGGGGCGAGATTTACCACCTCAAACTGGCCGGGCAATCGAATTGGGATAAGCTGGATAAGGTGATTGACTTCATCGAATCCTGCCGAAAGGATGACGGGTTACAAATCACCGCTGATATGTACCCTTACCCCTATTCCGGTACAGGATTGGCTTCTTGTCTGCCACCCTGGGTACATGATGGCGGCCATACAGCGATGATTGGCCGGCTGAAAGACCCGGTGACCCGCGAACGTATCAGGCGGGAGATGAACCAGCCCAGCCTTGAGTGGGAGAATATGTATCTTGAAAACGGGCCGGAGCGGATTCTGCTGGCAGGTTTTAAGCAGGACACGATGAAACCCCTTACCGGCAGGTACCTGGCCGAGATCGCTACGGAACGTGGCACACTTCCAGAAGATACGCTCATGGATTTAATCATCGAGGATGATAGCCGTATCTTTACGGTGTACTTCAGCATGTCGGAAGACAATGTGAAACGCATCATGGCACTTCCCTGGATGAGCTTCTGTTCTGACGCCGAGTCACAAGCACCGGAAGGGGTATTCCTCAAGTCGAACCCGCACCCCCGCGCTTACGGAGCGTTCGCCCGCATCCTGGGCAAATACGCTCGTGACGAGGGGGTGATGCCGTTGGAAGATGCTATCCACCGACTGACAGCATTCCCGGCGGCCAACCTCAAAATTGACCGCCGTGGGTCACTCAAGGCCGGTTATTTTGCCGACATGGTGGTGTTCGACCCGGCGCAGGTGCAGGACCACGCGACACCGGAGCGTCCGCACCAGTATGCCGTCGGTATGACGCATGTCTTCGTCAACGGCGTGCAGGTGCTTAAAGACGGGGAACACACCGGTGCGAAACCAGGGCGTGTCGTGCGCGGGCCGGGCTACGGCAAGAAACCGTTCCGCCATGAGTACCCGGAAAAACTGCATCCACTGCTGAAGGTCGGCGACAAATACAACCGGAATTACACCGAATTTGAGATAGGCCGCGCGTATATCCCGGACCTAATCCGCATGGCGACCGATGCGCGACTACACTTATGGGAGGAAGACCGCCCCGAATACTATGCCCCGGTTCATGCCTGGCGCCGGCTGGGACAGCTCCGCGCGGTGGAAGCCGCCCAACCACTGACGCAGATATTCAGCTATTACCGGTTGGATGCAGTGACGGAACTGCCGGAAGTCTACGAGATGATTGGCCCGCCGGCGATCCCCGCCCTGAAAAGCTACCTGGAACAGCCCTGGCACGATGCGATGTCACAGATGCAGGCGGTGGCCTGCCTGCGAAACATCGCCACTTCCGCCAACGCGATGATGTACACTGTCTGCGAAGCCATCCTGATCGAGAAGCTCAAGCAGTATGAGACGAATAATCCGGTGGTCAACTCGTCCCTGGTGCTGGCACTCATCACACTGAAAAGTGAAAACGCGGCCCCGGTGATAATCGAAGCCTACCAGTCCGGGCGTGTAGTTGAAGAAATGACCGGCCCGTTCCAGGATATCCAGAAACGCCTGGGACTCCGGTGGTTGACGGATGACGAACGCCGGCGCATGACGGGCGAAGATGATGCAGCAGGGGGCGGCGCGAAAAAGAAGCCGAAACATAAACCCGGCCTCAAACCGAAGAAATCCAGCAAGAAAAAAAGGCGGTAATTCCAGCCATATTGTGAGATACTCACTATAATGTGCCAGGCAAGGTCAGGGCTACCAGACCTCATCACAAGGAGAAGTTTATGCGCCTGAAAGTCGGACTCGCGCAAATATACCCGAAGCTGGGCGATGTCCCGGCCAACCTGAAAAAGCACTGCGACTATATCGAGCAGGCCAGAAAACAGGGCGCCGATCTGGTGATCTTCCCGGAACTTTCGCTGACAGGCTATCAGGTGCAAGACCTGGTACCAGAACTCGCCATCCGCGCAAGCCGGGATGATGCGACTTTCCGGACACTGTTGGACGCCAGCCAGGACATTGACATCATGTTTGGCTTCGTCTCGGAGGATAAACGCGAACGCTTCTATACCGCCAGCGCGTATCTCTCTGGTGGGGAGTGCCTGCATGTTCACAACAAGCTCTACCTGCCGACCTATGCGATGTTCGACGAAGGCCGTTACTTCGACCAGGGCGAGAACGCCCGCGCCTTTGATACCCGATTTGGCCGGGTGGGGATGCTCATCTGCGAGGATTTCTGGCATATGTCCCCCCCCTATCTGCTATGGTTGGATGGCGCGGACATTCTCCTCTTTCACAGTGCCAGCCCCAGCCGGGGACTTGATAGCGGTGACAGACTGGCCGGGACACGCTGGGTCGAATTGGTCAACCAGGCCTATGGCAGTATGTTCACCAACTATGTGATCCACTGTAACCGGGTAGGCTATGAAGACGGCAAGAGTTTCTGGGGCGGATCGTCTATCGTCGGGCCGGACGGGGAATTTCTGGCGCAGGGGCCGTATTTTGAAGAAGCCCTCGTCATCCACGAAATTGACCTCAATCAACTGCACCGCACGCGCAGCCGCCTGCCCTTGCTCCGTGACGAGCGCCCGGATATGGTTTTGCGAGAATTAGGGCGTATCCAGCGCCGGGATAGTGAATAGTGGAATACATTGACCTCAAAACCGCGCTGGCATTGAGCAGCGCCGGGAAGCGCTTTATCGCCCAGATGACACTGTACAACAGCGGAAACCTTGACCGGCTGGCGACGTTTATCGCGGAAAGCTACACACCGGAGCAGTTAGCGGAACAGCCCGCCGCTGACCGACTGGCGGCTATGCAACAGGCTCAGAATGAGGCCGGGCGGCTACGGATCTTCCACCATATTTCGGTGGATGATTACCGGGTCGTCCTGCTGCTCCAGAATCAAGGCGGCGACCTGTTCTACAACCGCCTGAAGGTATCCGAGGACTACCCGCACCTGATTACCCAATATATCCACCGCCCGCACGGGGCAGGCTAAAGGGGAACCGACCCATGCCCAACATTTTGCACCGCCTGGAGATCAACACCGGACTTGCACAGAAGATGATGACCGGGTTTATTGCTGACCAGATCGCCAAAGCCGGGATGACACGCGCCGTGATTGGCCTATCCGGGGGGATTGACTCGGCACTCTCGGCGTATCTCGCTGCTGAAGCACTGGGAGCGGGAAATGTGCTGGCGGTGCGGATGCCCTACCGCACGTCGTCACAAAACAGCCTGACTGACGCCGAAACTGTCATCGAGGACCTGGGGCTGCCGTCGCTCACTGTGCCGATTACCGACATGGCCGAACCGCTGTTCGAGCAGTTCGCGGATATGAGCAATGTCCGGCGCGGTAACATCATGGCGCGACTGCGGATGACGATTTTGTATGACCAGTCGGCGGCGTTTGGCGGTTTGGTGCTGGGAACGAGCAACAAGACGGAATTCCTGCTGGGTTATTCGACCATTTACGGGGACAGCGGAGTGGCACTGCAACCTATCGCTGACCTGTACAAAGCACAGGTGCGGCAGGTGGCGACGGCGGTGGGCGTGCCGGAAGCGATCATCCATAAAGCGCCCTCGGCTGACCTATGGGAAGGCCAGACCGACGAAGGCGAACTCGGCTTCAGCTATGATGATGTGGATCAGGTGCTATTCCTGCTGGTGGACGAGCGCTACACGGTGGACGAGGTGGTGGACGAAGGCTTCAGCCGGGCATTTGTGGAGGATGTGTGGCGGCGGGTGAAGGCCAATCACTACAAACGAACGATGCCGAATATCGCCAAATTGAGCCAGCGCAGTATCGGCCATGACTTCCTCTATCTGCGCGACTGGACGGGGCGCTGAAGCGGGTACGGGGCAGAATCTGTGCCAATCTGTTCAAAACAGGATCATTGTAGAAGTGGAATTGCTGCAATTTTCCAGTGTGCTGCAATTGCAGCGATCGCCGCAATCCTCCCGTGAGTGGTTGATGACTCTTGGTGATTTTTGCAGCAAGGCTGCCGATTTTGCTGCAAAACGTCCGGGGTTGTGCATTAGGAATAACGCAGTTTAAAGATCAAATACGGAGAAAAACCGGGCGACCACGCCGGGTCGCCCCTACGAACCTGTTGTAACCCAAAGAGCAGCATACCTCGAATGCAATCCATCGTCATCACCATACCACAAAAACGGGGGCGGATGGTGACTATTTGGTAAAACATTTGTTCAGAGATGGCGGAGTTGATGCTTCGCGCCGAGGGATAAAATCCCGCGGCTAACAGGTTGGGGAAGCCCCGTGATTCGCTTTAAGAAACTGGCAAGGTGTTGTGGTTTGGGGGCGGGCGCAATATATTGCGCCCCTACATGCCCCTCATTTTAGAGCGATTCTGTAGGCACATGACCGCCCGGTTTATCTCCGTGTTTAATTGTAAAACTGCATAGCGGGGCTGGTGGGGTGCGCCCCTGCCGGAACAGTCCGGTGGCACAGATAAAAGGGTTGCTGTAGGGCTGGCGGGTGCCATTCCTGACGCCCTAGATAGTGACAATCACCGCGCTTTAAGAGAATCAACCGGTTAACCGCCAAGCCCCATGGTTTCGAGCCTGGGGCGGCTCGCAAAATCCGCGACTCGCCTTCGGCGAGATTTGGGTAAAAGATTAAAAGATCCAGAGGCGGCTCGCTGCGCTCGCCTTTAGAGAATCAGAGTCCAGAGGTCAGAGTAACAGAGACCAGAGCTAAATAGGGGCAGCACAAACCACTCGAAACCCCCGATTGTTGCTCCCGAGGTCCGGAAAGCCCCAGTAGCGGGCGGCGGCACGAGCGCCGTAATCAACGTAGCGCCAGGAACCCCCGCGCACAACCCGTATATTAGCCGAACTATTAATGGCATTATTGCCAGTCGTGTAATCTGTTACGCACCACTCCCAGACGTTGCCGACCATGTCCACCACGCCGAAAGGACTCTCCCCTTTACCCTCGTACTGGCGCACCGGGGTAGTCTTGCCGATACCCGCTTCTTTGGTATTGCAGCGACCCGCATCCCATTCGTTCCCTTCACTGCACGACACAAGTCATACGGGGAGGAGGGAGCGGGGGAGGCAGAAGAGC
>CALJKV010000009.1 GCA_937974245.1 uncultured Chloroflexota bacterium
TCTTTGCCATGCGGTCATTTTACATCAGCAGTCACCTTTTTGCTTTATCCATTAGTCGAAATATTCGCGCATGACCATCTCAAAGGTGATTAGCGGCGCAATCTTCCCAATTGTCCACTGTTCATGCCCTGCCAGGTGGCGTTTCATCAATGAACGTACAAATGAATCGTTCCATAATCCGCGTTCACGGGTTCGTGGATCAAAGAGGATATTTTCGGCCCAGGCGTGGAGATCCTTACGCAGGTAATTTTCATAATCGGCATACAGGGTTGGACGTTCAGGAAAAAGACCCAATCGCCGCCGTACCCGTACTGCTGTAGATTGCAGCCTACGCTCCCACACTCTGACAGTGGGCAGGTACTCCTGCTTGTCGTAAGGCACTCGCGCCAGCTTTGGTAGCTGCCGGGTGATAATATGCCGGAACATCAACTGGTTTCTACGGATTTCCGGTTTGAGAGAATACATGGTCTTAATCAGGTCATAATCCCAGAAAGGCGCTCTCACCTCCAGGTGGGACCGGGCGGTTGTCACCATATTACCGGTTGATCGCCAGCAATGGTTGGTGACATAAAAGAGTTCAGCGGCATAATTCGGCTTCAAATCCCAGAAGTGTGAAAATTCCTGGCGCATGGACTCGAAGGCGCGACCAAGTGCCTGCTTGCCGAAGGAATCGGTGTATAACAAGCTCTCTTCAGCCTCAGTAAGTCCCGGCCAGGTATAACTGGAAATAAAATGCCTGTAGCTTTCCAACAACACAGTTTCCTGATCTACAGGCTGGTTATAGATCGGGTTGATGTGGTCGGCGTGTCCCATGACTGTGCCGCCATCCCATCCCGTCAGATTATAGTCCATTACCTCGCGTAGGTCAGGCAGCATCGTGATGCCGTGCATGTGCATCCAGCTATGAAACCCCTCGGTGAGCTGTAAATGCAGGTTCACGTTATCCAGCACCCACTGTCCGTTCGGCAAATCAAACCAGTAGTGCCGGGCGCCGCACGTCTTTGCGACACGCGCCGCATAGTACACGTCGCGGCTGTTACGGTTGCCGAAATTGGCCGAAATCGGGTTCGCCCGTGATGGTATGAAGCCAAGCAGGGTACGGGAGTCCAGGCCGCCACTCAGGAAAACGCCCGGCCGCAGGTCATCGCGTACCCTTTTTTCGACTGCCTGGCGCAGCAGACGGCCAATCTCGTCAACGGCGGCTTCAAAGGTGATTTCTGGGTTGTCCGGGATTTGATCCCAGTCCCAGTAACGCTGGATAGACCATTGTCTGGTAGGAATATCGAACTGCGCCACGCTGCCATAGGGGAAAAGTAAAACATCTTCGTGGAATGTTTTATTGCCCAGAAGCTGCTGAAAACGGAAGTACTCGGCAGCCGCCGTGACATTCAGATTACGTGGCACAAATGGTGCAGCCAGTACGCCCTTGACTTCGGGCGCAAATACCAGTTTGCCAGCGCGATAAGTATAATAGTGGGGATACAGGCCAAAACGGTCATTGGCGAGGATCAGGCGGGCGGCATTGGTGTCGTAAATGGCGACAAAAAACGTGCCGTCAAGCTGGTTTACAAATGCTATGCCATCACGCTCATAGGCATAGAGTACGAGTAATGCGTCGGGAGCATCCGCCGGAATTTGTCTGGAAGCGCTCAGGTGGCGGCGGACTTCGGCGGCATTCATTAATTCACCGCTCATAAAGACGATCAGTCGCCCATCCTCACTGCAAATGGGTTGTGTTTCACGGTTAAAAACACCAATACCGATACGCCCCAGACCGATTGGCACATCAGCAGATATCCAGGTATCTGCCTGATACCAGGGACGATGAGACAGTCGCGAAACGACGGTTTCAAGAAAAGGTTGGACAAGCGTGTGATCGTCGGCGATCATCCCAAATATACCGGACATGATTCCTCAACTGATAATTGGCTGCTGGTGAGAGATGCCACAGAGCAACTGCTAATGGGTAAACCAGATAGGCTGCTATGTATCTTTATCCCGCCCCGCCGCCCTTACCCATGCCATCGTATGGGGAAGGGACGCTATGTAAGGGAGAGGTTGCGTAGGATTCTATTGGATTGTTCCATAAATACATAACCAATGGTGCAAGTCATAACGAGAACTCGGCAATACTGAGTGTGAAGGCAT
>CALJKV010000010.1 GCA_937974245.1 uncultured Chloroflexota bacterium
CTCACACGGGGAATCTGTAGGGGCGTGCTACAGCACGCCCGCGTTGAAAACATACTTGCCCCAAACGTTAGCCGGATGGCTTCCACCCTCCGTCACTCAAAAACTGAACAAATGTTTGAACAAAGATTCACCATCTCACCCGCATTTTATGCTATTGTGGAACTGACAACCACTCTACCCACTGACGATTGCCCACCGATGACCGATAACCGCTTTCCACTGCTTGTACTGACCTCTCAAAACTCACGGCTGATAACCCACCTTGCAGCAATTGCCGCAATTGCAGCAAAAAACCGGAATGCGGCAAAAACACCCCATTTCTTCCCCTACTGACTCATCCCAAACCGCAATTCATGAGGCAAATTGCCGCAAATCCACCTCACTTTGCAACAAAAACCCGACACACATGGCCGAATTATTTAAATGCACGCTCACTGTGCTGGCAGGGGGCTAGGGAGAGTCCAACAGGTCGCCCCCGCTGGCGGGGGAGATACAGAGGGGGTCAAAAAAGAATACAAGCGGACAATCTCTCCAGTTTGGTACACGTCATCTGACCAAATGCTTGACAGCCGCAGGAATCACCATTACTATGTTGGCATAATCCGAATATCCAACAAAAACGTTGATCTGGAAGAGTACATACTGAAACGGTGTCCAGAGAGCCGCCAGGGGCTGTGAAGGCGGTACATACGCCGGTATCGAATGGGCCAGGGAGTTGCAGAGGCGAACTGATGAGTAGCCTTTGTCGGCGGCGCTCCGTTATCACAGCGCAGGGTATTGGCGGTATGCACATACGTCTGTACCCCAGAGCGCGCGGTTTCCTTTGAAGGATACTGCGAAACAAGGTGGCACCACGGGAAGCCCTCTCGTCCTTGATGTGATGAGAGGGCTTTTGTATTGAGTATCTATCCGTAAATTCGCTTTACTAATTCTACCCCTGCTCACCACGCTCGTTTTCCCCTCTCCGTTGACTTAGAGGGGGCGGAGAACCAAAGGTTCGGAAGGGGTGAGGTAAAGCACAAGAAGGGCTTTACGGATAGGCTCCTGGATAATCGAGGTGCTTTCATGGTTTTCTCCACAACCCAGACCCGTGAATACGTTCAACCCGCCCGCGAAGTCGTCCTGCGCCTGTTCGAGCAGGGCGATCTTGTCCCGGTTTACCGTACCCTCCTGGCCGACCTGGAAACCCCCGTTTCGGTCTACCTCAAACTCGCCCAGGCCAACACCCCCTCCTTCCTGCTGGAAAGCGTTGAAGGCGGGGAGCAGGTCGGGCGTTACTCCTTCCTCGGCGTGAATCCCAAAGGCGTGATTACTGTCAAGAACAACATCGTCACCCGCACCCTGCACGGCGAAACCACATCGCGCCCCTTAGCCGCCGGGCAGGATCCCCTTCACGCCATCAAACAGGAATTTGCCCGCGTGAAGCCTGTCCAGATCGAAGGGCTGCCCCGTTTCGTTGGTGGGGCGGTGGGTTATATCGGCTATGATGTGGTGCGTTACTTTGAACGCCTGCCGGAAACCGCCACCTCTGACCTGGACGTGCCGGACGCCGCCTTCCTCCTGCCGGATACCCTGGTCATCTTCGACCACGCCAAACACCAACTGATTATCCTTGCGAACGCCCATAATACCGGCGATCCCGACGCGGCCTACGATGACGCCGTTGGGCGTATTGAACAGATTGTCACCGCCCTCCGCGCTCCCCTCCCGGAGATTCCGGCGGCGGGCGAACCCCTCAACGATGAACTGCGCTCGAACATGACCCAGGAGCGGTATGAGGACATCGTCCGGGCGGGCAAGGAATACATCGCCGCTGGGGACGCCTTCCAGATCGTCCTTTCCCAGCGCTTTACCCGCAAGACCTCCGCGCCTCCACTGGCGATTTACCGTGCTTTGCGGGTGATGAACCCGTCTCCTTATATGTTTTTCCTCAATTTTGGTGAGTCGTTTAGCTTGATTGGCGCATCGCCGGAGATGATGGTACGCCTGGAGGACGGCGTCGCTACCGTGCGCCCCATCGCCGGGACACGTCGGCGCGGTGGGGACGAGACGGAAGACAACCGGCTGGCCGACGAACTCATGGCCGACCCGAAAGAGCGTGCCGAGCATGTCATGCTGGTTGACCTGGGGCGCAACGACCTCGGGCGCGTCTGTGATTATGGCACTGTAAAAGTCCCGAACATGATGTACGTTGAACGCTATTCCCATGTGATGCACATCGTCAGCCAGGTTGAAGGCAAATTGCGTAAGGGCATGGACGCCTTCGATTTGCTCCGGGCGACCTTCCCGGCGGGGACTCTCAGCGGTGCGCCCAAAGTGCGTGCGATGGAAATCATTGAAGAACTGGAAGGCACACGCCGGTCCACCTATGGCGGGGCGGTGGGCTATTTCAGCTTTGATGGCTCGATGGATACCTGTATCACCATTCGGGCGCTCTTGATGCAGGGCGATACCGTGTATATTCAGGTCGGGGCGGGTATAGTTGCCGATAGTGATCCTGCCCGCGAATTTGAGGAAACCATTAACAAGGCGCGGGGGGTGGCTGTCGCGGTGGAATATGCCGAGCAGGGTTTTTAGTCCAGGAGAGCGAAAATGGCTGTTAAAAGAGTGGTCTTTATGCGTCCGGGTGAGACCGAGTGGAACCGGTTAGGGCGGTTTCAGGGGTGGGTCGCGGCCCCTCTGAATGAACATGGCCGCTTACAGGCTCAGCGGTTGGCGAATTTCGTGCGCCACATTGGTCTGCGTGCGCTGTATACCAGCGATCTGCGGCGGGCCATCGAGACGGCTGCTATTCTGGAGCCGCGCCTGAACTATGCTCCTATCCTGGAGCCGCGCCTGCGCGAGCGCAATATCGGCATCTGGCAGGGACTGACCATGAGCGAGATGGAAGCCTGGTATCCCGATGAATTCGAGCAGTTGCTGGCAAACCGGGACGATTTCTGTATTCCGTCAGGGGAATCCCGTGTTGATGTGAAACAACGGGCGCTGGCCGCTTTCTCTGATGTTCTCGCCCAGGATAAGGGTGAAACGGTGGGTGTTATCTCCCACACCACGACCCTGCATATCCTGTTGAATGACCTGATTTCTGATTGCTGTGATGACTTACTGGCGCTGAATAATTCATCGGTGACTACGATTGTGCGTGGCGATGATGAGCAGTGGAAACTTGTGACGACCAATGATTTGATGCACCTGGAAGGGGTGGAAACCAAGGCGTTTCCGGAGATAGGAGAAGACCGATGATCCTCGTGATTGATAACTATGACAGCTTTACCTACAACCTGGTTCAGGAGATGGGAGAGCTAGGTGCGGATATACGGGTCGTTCGTAATGACCATATTTCCTTGGATGAGGTTCGTGCCATGAACCCCACCCATATCGTGATTTCACCAGGGCCGGGGACGCCGGATGACGGTGGCGTGTCGCTGGATGTGATTCGTGAGTTTGGTCCGACGACCCCAATTTTCGGGGTGTGCCTGGGACATCAGTGCATCGGGCAGGCCTTTGGTGGTGTAGTGACTCGTGCTGGACGGCTGATGCACGGTAAGACCAGCATGGTGTACCACAAAGACGACGCACTCTTTAAGGGGGTGCCAAGTCCCTTTGAGGCAACACGCTATCACAGCTTGATCGTTGAGGAGAGTTCGCTGCCCGACTGCCTGACGATCACCGCTTTCACCGATCAGGGCGAAATTATGGCGCTGCGTCATAAGGAATTTCCGGTGGTGGGGGTGCAGTTCCACCCGGAAAGTATTTTGACGAAGTTCGGGCTGCGGATCCTGGAAAATTTTCTGACGATGAAAATTCCGGTGGCAGTGAGGTAGGAAACGAGAGGGTTTCATGAAAATTCAACGCGCGATAGATGTACTCAGCCGTTTCGGACATTTGCAGGCCGAAGAAGCCGAAGCGGTGATGAACGAAATTATGACGGGCGAGACGACTCCGGCGCAGATCGCAGCTTATTTGATGGCGCTGCGGATGAAGGGTGAGACTCAGGATGAAATCACCGGCAGTGCGCGGGCAATGCGAGCGAACGCCCATCATGTCCCGACACACACCAACGGTGATCTGCTCGATACCTGCGGTACGGGTGGTGATAAATCCGGCACGTTCAACATCAGCACGACAGTGGCCTTTGTCGCGGCTGGGGCGGGTATTCCGGTGGCGAAACACGGCAACCGGGCAGCCAGTAGTAAGTGTGGTAGCGCCGATGTGCTGGGTGAATTGGGGGTGAATCTCGATTTGACGCCGGAGCAGGTGGGACACTGTGTGGATGAGGTTGGTATCGGCTTTCTGTTCGCCGCTAAACTGCACCCGGCCATGAAGTACGCTATCGGGGTGCGCCGCGAGATGGGTGTGCGGACGATCTTCAATATCCTTGGGCCATTGACCAATCCGGCTGGCGCACGCCGCCAGTTGATGGGCGTTTTTACGTCCGATCTGACGGATATGCTGGCGCATGTGCTGGGCGCGCTGGGGGCTAAATCCGCGCTGGTCGTCAGTGGCTATGGCGGGCTGGACGAACTGACGACCACCGGAGTGAACACGATTAGTCATTACTCTGATGGGGCGGTTCGCACCTTCGAACTTGACCCGCTGGACTATGGTTTCCGGGGCGCGAATATTCACGAACTACTGGGAGATGACGCCCCGACCAATGCGGCTATTCTGCGGGGTGTTTTGAGTGGCGATATACAGGATGCCAAACGTGATGTCGTGCTCCTGAATGGCGGCGCTGCCCTGCTGGCGGGTGGGTTGGTAAGCGATATGCAGGCCGGTATCGAGATGGCCGCTGTGACGATTAACAGCGGTAAGGCGCTGGCGAAACTGGATGCGTTGATTAGCTACAGTCAGGGACTTGCGTAAATAATCCACACAGAGAATGTGGTAAAAAGATGAGCTATTACATCAAAACCGATACTGTGCTGGACAAGATTCTGGCGCATAAAGTTGAAGAAATCATGGCGGCACAGACGCGGTTGTCCTTAAATGCTGTCAAACGCGAGGCGCAAGACGCCGCTCCCCCCCGCAATTTTCTCGCGGCACTGCGGCGCGACACGGTGACGCTCATCGCGGAAGTGAAAAAGGCATCACCCAGTAAGGGTGTGCTGATTGAGAACTTCGACCCGGTGGCGCTGGCGACAACCTACGCGGCCAACGGTGCGGCGGCGATCTCCGTGTTGACGGATGAGCGTTTTTTCCAGGGACATCTGGATTATCTGCGGGCGGTGCGGTCAGCGGTGGGTATCCCGGTCCTGCGCAAAGAGTTCGTGATCGATGCTTACCAGGTTTACGAAGGGCGGGCGGCAGGCGCAGATGCCATCCTGTTGATTACGGTGGCGCTGGATGACTCGCGGCTGGCTGATCTGCACGCATTGGTGCTGGGGCTGGGTATGGCGGCGCTGGTCGAAGTGCATAATGAGGCCGAACTCGAACGCGCCCTCAAAATCGCTCCGCGCTTGATCGGCGTGAATAATCGTGACCTCAAAACGTTCTACGAAGACCTGGAGACAACCGCCCGACTCGCGCAGCTTGTCCCCCCTGATGTGGTGCTGGTGGCGGAAAGCGCCATTCGTGGCGCAGCCGATGTTCAGCGGATGGGGCGTTATGGAGCGCGGGCGGTTCTAGTTGGCGAATCGTTGGTAAAAGCTGGTAATATCCCCGAAACAGTGCGGGAATTGAGTTCGCAGCGATACGAGGGGGCATCATGACCAGGATCAAAATTTGTGGTGTGACGACTTTTGATGATGCGCTGACCGCCGCTGGCTATGGCGCTCAACTTTTAGGGTTTAATTTCTACCGCCAGAGTCCGCGTTACATTGAGCCGCGAGAAGCTCAGATACTCTGTGATGAACTGCGGCGCGTCCTGGCCGAGTCCTGCCCGGTGTTGGTGGGAGTTTTCGTCAATGCAACCGGCAGCGATATTTCGTGGGTGATGAATCATGTGGGGTTGGATTTTGCCCAGCTCAGCGGGGATGAGTCCGGCGCGATGATGACCGAACTGCGCGGCCTGTCATTCAAGGCAATCCGCCCACCCAACAAGGGGCTGGCATTGGAAGACGTGAACTACTATCGTCCGGTGTTCCCGGCGGATGAACGTATCCCGTCTCTTCTGCTCGATGCCTATCACCCCAGTCTGTACGGTGGCACGGGTGAAGGGGCGAGTGTTGAGGTGGCTTTGGCTGTTAAGGAGGCCGTGCCACGCCTGATGCTGGCGGGCGGACTCACGCCGGAGAATGTGGGGGCGCGGATAGCCGCTATTATGCCCTGGGGTGTGGATGTCGCCAGTGGGGTCGAAGTCGCCGGGCAGCCAGGCGTGAAAGACCACGTACGGATGCAGGCGTTTATTGAAGCTGTGCGGTCTACTACCGTAGGGTAAGGTTGATGATGGATACGCTGCCGCTGGTAGTGGACATCATGACCCCCGCAGACTGGCCGGAGGTCAGCGCGATTTACCGGGATGGAATTGCCAGCGGCCACGCGACATTTGAGATGGTTGTGCCAGAGTGGGCAGTTTGGGACGCAAAACACCGCCCGGACTGTCGCCTGGTGGTTCGCCGGGGTGAGCAGGTGCTTGGTTGGGCGGCGCTTTCTCCCGTTTCTGCTCGGCCTGTGTATGCAGGTGTGGCGGAAGAGAGTATTTACATCGCGGCTGTCGCACGAGGGCAGGGAATCGGCAAAATCCTCCTGGCGAAGCTGGTAGCGGAATCGGAACATACCGGAATCTGGACATTGCAGACGAGCATTTTTCCGGAAAATATTGCCAGCATCGCCCTGCACAAAGCCTGCGGCTTCCGCGAAGTAGGCCGCCGCGAGAGAATCGGCCAGATGAACGGCGTCTGGCGCGATACAGTCTTTATGGAGCGGCGTAGCCGGGTGGTAGGGATGTGAGATATGCCACTGGGTGATCCATATGAACTCAAGGATTTGAAGATTGATGAATTACAGCTTTATGTTGAATTCTTGGGTGGAATGAGTCCGGTTGAGGGGTGGGGAACAATCGCAGGCAGGCACTGGCTTTTTCATGCTCGATACGATTCTTGGGGATTAGAAGTCGTTTTAGAGAAGGACATTAAAATACCCTGGGTTGACTGTGACACTGATGCCGACGAGAAATACTGCGTTGAGGGTGAATACGGAGCTGTAGGCGGTTTCGATGCCAGTTATATGCCTGCTGCCGATGCTTTGGAAATCATAAAACTACATGCGAGAATCTTCCTCGATATGCATGTTGAAAATGTATAGTTAAGGTTTCACATGATGACTTATACTCAAACAGGAACAACATCTGTCCCCGATGAGCGCGGCTATTTTGGCGAGTTCGGCGGGCGTTTCGTGCCGGAGACGCTGATCCCGGCGCTGGATGAACTCATCGCCGCCTACCGTGAGGCGATGGCTGACCCCGCTTTCCAGGCGGAATTCGCCAACCTGCAAAAGACCTATACCGGACGGCCTACCCCGGTGAGCTATGCTAAACGCCTCTCGGAGCATCTGGGTGGCGCACAAATCTATCTTAAGCGCGAGGACCTGGCGCATACCGGAGCGCACAAGATCAATAATGCTCTGGGACAGGCGCTGTTGGCGAAACGCATGGGCAAACGGCGTGTCGTGGCGGAAACCGGAGCAGGACAGCACGGCGTCGCCAGCGCCACCGCGTCGGCGCTGTTGGGGCTGGACTGCCATGTGTATATGGGCAGCGTGGACATTGCCCGTCAGCAGCCGAATGTTTTCCGCATGAAACTACTTGGCGCAGAAGTCATCCCGGTGGAAAGCGGCAGTAAGACACTCAAAGACGCGATTAACGAGGCGATACGGGATTGGGTGACGAACGTCAACAGCACATTTTACCTGCTCGGTTCGGCGCTGGGACCACATCCTTACCCAATGATGGTACGTGATTTTCAGAGTGTCATCGGCATAGAGGCACGGGAACAGATTGTTGAGATGGCGGGGCGCCTGCCGGATGTGTGTGTCGCCTGTGTAGGTGGCGGCAGCAACGCGATTGGCCTGTTCCATGCCTTCCGTGAAGATGAACAGGTGGATTTGATCGGTGTCGAGGCGGGTGGACACGGTGTCGCCAGCGGCGAACATGCCGCCCGTTTTGCCGACCCGAATCTGGGACGTCCGGGCGTGCTGCACGGCACCCGCTCATACGTATTGCAGGATGCCGACGGCCAGATCATGAACACGCACAGCATTTCCGCCGGGTTGGATTATGCTTCGGTGGGACCGGAACATGCCTTTCTGCGCCAGTCGGAACGGGCATTTTATACCCTGGCAACCGACGACGAGGCACTGGAAGCCTTCCAGATGTTGAGCCAGCTTGAAGGCATTATCCCCGCGCTGGAAAGTGCCCATGCGGTGGCCGAAGTCATCAAACGCGCCCCGATGATGCCGAAGGATGCGATCATTCTGGTTAATCTCTCCGGACGCGGTGATAAGGATTTGGATACCGTGATTAAAGAGTTGGGCAGTCGTGCCGGATAATGTGCGGTGCAACCGTGTTTCACAATTGGCTGCGCGCCTACGGCCATGCCTGGGAGACGCATGATTGCGCGGTGATTGGTCTGTTAGTCACCTCGGGCGCGCTGTACTATATCAAACCGTTTGCTTGATTGAATTCACAATCAGGAAAGGCAATCATGTCTATAGAAACAAAAACAATCACACTCAAGGCCGGGCGAACTCTGGCTTATACCGAGCATGGGGATTTATCCGGCTATCCCGTCTTTTTCATGCATGGTAATCCTGGCTCGCGTCTGATGCGCCATCCTGATGAAAGCATTGCGGAATCGGTTGGCGTTCGGATCATTGCATCGGATCGCCCTGGTTACGGGCTGTCTGATTTCCAACCCAAGCGCAAACTACTGGACTTCCCGGATGACATTGCGCAGTTGGCTGACTCACTGGGAATCAAGGAATTTTCCGTTTTTGGCGTTTCGGCAGGCGGGCCGTGCGCGGCAGTGACAGCTTATAAACTGGGAGACCGGGTGAAATCAGCGGCAATCGTCAGCGGTGCGGCTCCGGCTAACCGGGAAGGCGCCTTTGATGAAATGAACGATGCAGCCCGTTCGACCTTTAAATTGATCGCGAGAGCGCCGGAATGGTTGGTGCGCTATCTGACCAGTCGGCAAATCACGCTGACCCTGGCCGACCCGGATAAGCTAGTGGGAATTTCCACTGGTCGTCGCTCGGCTGCTGATGTCGAACTGTTGGGCGATCCGGCCATTCGGGCGCAGGTGGCCGGTTGGCTGCCAGAAGCAGCACGGCAGGGTGCGAAAGGATTCGCCCGCGAGACTAAAATCCTGGTTTCGCCATGGGGATTCCGGCTGGAGGACATCCGCCCCAAAGTACATCTGTGGTACTGGGAGGACGATACCGTCGTCCCGATCCAGATGGGTAAATATTTGGCAGAACATATCCCAAATGCCGTAACCCATTTCTTCCCAGGCGGGGGGCATCTATCGGCTTTTGTCTACTGGCGTGAGATCCTCGAAGGACTGCTGGCGGGGTAGGTGATAGGGTGATGGTCGAATCAATACGCACTGTGAGCGCCTTACTTGTGACGCCGGATGGCAAACTGGTGGCACACCTGCGCGACGATAAGCCGGAAATCCCGTTCCCCAATACCTGGTCTACTTTGGGTGGCAGAGTCGAACCGGGTGAATCCCCGGTGGAGGCGATGCGGCGCGAACTGGTGGAGGAGATCGAATTCAGCCCGGAAATGATGTACTGGCGTACTTTCGACCTGAACTTCATCTTGAATGGCAGCTCAGTCATGGTAGAAGTCCACACCTTTGTTGGCACCCTTGATCGGCCTTTAGAGCAAGTGAACCTGCATGAAGGTCAGCGCCTGGGGGCGTTTAGCCATGATGAACTTGACAGTGTCGTCTTTGCCTTTGGCTTAGACCGGTTGTACCGTGCGTATTTCGCGGATCATGGAGTCGGCTTATGACGATGGCGTTGGCGGCGACTTTCCACCCGCGAGGCGAAGTCGGGCGACTGCGACGGCTGTATCCTCAATTGATAGCGATCTACGACCATGTCATTATCTCAATGCCGCCCGTAGCGAAACCAGAAGATGTCGAACAGGTGAAAACCCTGCCGGGCGTGGTTGCTTTTGTCAATGATTCTTGGCCGCAAGGGCGTTACATGGCGCTCAAAGCGGTAGCCGAAACGGATGCCGACTATGTTCAGTATGCCGACAGGGATCGCCTGCTGCGCTGGATTGAAACACGCCCTGACGAATTGCGACAGACGGTAGCCCATATCCAACAGTGCCAGTACCTGGTAATTGGTCGCACCGCGCGAGCCTGGGCGACTCATCCCCAGGCCATGTTCCAGACTGAGCGCATCATTAATCGTGTGTTTTCGCTGCTGCTGGGGCAAGCAATGGACTTTGGTGCCGGATCGAAGGGACTCAATCGGGCGGCTCTGGAATACCTCGTAGCGCACGCGGCGCAAGACAGGGCATTGGGAGCAGATACCGAATGGTCGGTGCTGCTGCACCGGGCTGGCTTCCCAGTAGAGAGCGTGTTGGTAGATGGTCTGGATTGGGAAATCCCCGATCAGCATCAGGAATGGGCGGCTGATGCCGAACGGCAGCGGGCAATGATCGCGGCGTATGATGCCGATGCTGACCGCTGGGC
This sequence comes from uncultured Chloroflexota bacterium, assembly GCA_937974245.1. Lineage (GTDB taxonomy): Bacteria > Chloroflexota > Anaerolineae > Aggregatilineales > Phototrophicaceae > JACKCG01. The sequence goes on from CALJKV010000010.1 coordinate 10,650, forward strand.
GCACCGGGTCAATGTGGCAGTAGAAATTGTCGAAGCCGGGTTGGATGCCTGGGCGCGGGAACTGGAGAAAGGGTAGGGGAGTATGCGTTACCTGGAAATGCGGCGGCACACGATGCGTGTTAAGCCCGGCCAGCATCTTACACAGGCAGGAGTCTCGCTGGCACGGAGGGTAGGAGAGAAAATGGGGCCGTTTGAAAGGGTCATCACCAGTGCCATCCCTCGTGCCTATGAAACCGCGATTGCCATGGGATTCGCGGTAGACGAGCAGTTAGAGGGGCTGGGTACGATGGATGAAGGTGTAGAGGCCGAAGTCACCTGGGATGAGGGGTTTATGGCGTGGAGCGCAGCACTCAAACGGGATGGTGTGGCGGCGGTCTATGCCCGTAAACAGGCTGAGTTTCTCCGTTCGGTGGTAGCGGCGTTAAACGCCGGCGGCGCGGCTCTCGTCGTGTCGCATGGTGGTATTCTGGAGGCCGGTGCGGTGGGCTGCCTGCCGGACGCTGACCATGCGAATTGGGGGCGCTACTGTTCGTGGTGCGAGGGCGTGCGGTTAGCGTTTGAAGAGGGTAGGTTTGTTTCTGCGGAAATCTTGCGGGTTGAATAATGGGATGCGGTTGTAGGAGTACAAAATGAAGCACACAGGCACGGCAACAGGGGTTGAGGCGATTGCGGCGCTCTTTGCCCACTCGAAAGCGCAGAACCGGGCGGCCTTTCTGCCGTATTTCCCGGTGGGCTATCCAACCTACTCAGAATCTTTAGATGCAATTACGGCGATGGCCGAAGCCGGCGTGGATGGCTTCGAGATTGGTGTGCCGTTCAGTGATCCGCTGGCTGATGGCCCGACGATTCAGGCGGCAACCCAGGTCGCTCTGGAAAACGGCATTACGGTGCGGAAATGCCTGGATGCGGTGCGGGAACTGCGCGGGCGGGGCGTGGAACAGCCCATGCTGCTCATGAGCTATTTAAATCCATTGCTGGCCTACGGTGTGGGCGCCTTTGTACGCGATGCTAAAGCGGCGGGCGCGGACGGCCTGATTATCCCTGACCTGCCGCCGGAGGAAGCCGAATTGATCAGCGATGCCTGTTCCCGTGAAGGGCTGGCGATGGTATTTTTCCTGGCGCCGACCAGTGGAGAACGCCGGATTGCGCTGGTGAATCAGGCGGCAACCGGGTTTATTTATGTGGTGTCGCTGACCGGCGTCACCGGGGCGCGGACGGAACTGCCCGTTGACCTGAAGGCGTTTATTGGCCGGGTGCGGGCGCATAGCGATAAGCCGCTGGTATTGGGCTTTGGCATCAGCACGCCGGAACAGGCCAGGAGTATGAATGGGCTGTTGGATGGCTTCATCGTGGGTAGCGCCTTGGTGAAAGTCGGGAAAGACGGTGCAGCGGCGACAGGTGCGCTGGCCGGGCAGTTGCGGGCGGCATTGGAATAAACTCACTTGGCGGAATTACACATATATCATTGGTTAAGATAGCCAGGGTGCAGTTAAAACCCGTGAAGTATTTGACAAGTTGGTGAGCTTCTGTTACGCTTTGCGACATTCTGGAGAAAAACAGGGTTTATTGTCGGTGTCTAACTCCGTTCATACACGTTTCGCCACCTATTATTATTACTTTGAGAGCCACATAGGATACGGTGGAGCGTTGCGTGCCGGGTTGACAGAAGTAATCCTGTAAACCAGAGTAAGTCGGGGATAACCCAGAGGCGCAGAGCGAACGCTCCGCGTCTTTTTTATTTCTTGAGGGAAAAAGAGGGCCTTATGAGCATGTTGTTTCGGGGTGTGCGAGGGGCGACAACAGTGAATAGCAACACTGCTGACGCGATCCTGGCGGCGACCAAAGAACTGTTGCGAGCGATGATTGATGCCAACGATATTAAGGAGGACTTTGTCGCCAGCGTGGTGTTTACGACTACGCCGGACTTGAACGCGGTGTATCCGGCGAAGGCGGCCCGAGAACTAGGCTGGGGGCGGACGGCGCTGTTGGGTTGCCAGGAGATGGATGTGCCAGGCGGTCTGGCGCACTGTATTCGCATATTGATTCACTGGAATACAACGAAAACACTGGACGAGATTCAGCATGTCTTTTTACATAACGCGGTGCGGTTGCGCCCCGACCTGTATACACAGCAAACACCCAACAACAGCCACCAATAAGGGAGAGCGTAATATGATTGTCGTGATGAAGGTCAAGGCGACCGCGAAAGAGATTTCCGATGTAATTGCTCGTATCAAGAGCGATGGTTATGAGGCGCATCTTTCCGAAGGCGAGGAGCGCACGATTATCGGTGTGGTTGGCGAGAGTCCCACCCCCCTGCGCGAGGAAAATTACGCCACAATGGAAGGTGTAGATAAGGTTGTGCGGATTTCGGTGCCATACAAACTCGCCAGCCGTCAGTTTCACCCCTCGGACAGTCTCGTTCCGCTGAATGGGGCGCAGATGGGCGGCAATAAGGTGCTGGTGATTGCCGGACCGTGTTCCGTCGAAAGCCGTGAACAGATCATTGAAACCGCCTGTGCTGTCAAGGAAGCCGGTGCGACTGCACTGCGGGGAGGCGCTTTCAAGCCGCGGACTTCGCCCTACAGTTTCCAGGGCCATGGCGAGAAGGGGCTGCAATGGATGGCGGAGGCACGTGAGCTTACTGGCTTGCCGGTTGTCACTGAGGTGATGGATCCGGCCTTAGTGCCACTTGTGTGCCAGTATGCCGATGTCCTGCAAATTGGGGCGCGGAACATGCAGAATTTCGCGCTGCTGAATGCGGTTGGGGAAAGCCAGCATACGATTCTACTTAAACGCGGCATGAGTAGCACAGTTGAAGATTTGCTGATGTCTGCCGAGTACATCCTAGCGCATGGCAATAAACGGGTGATGCTGTGCGAACGTGGGATTCGTACTTTTGAGAAAGCCACTCGCAACACCTTCGATCTCAATGCCATTCCGGTTTTGAAGGCGCTGACTCATTTGCCAGTGCTTGCCGACCCCAGCCACGCGGTTGGGCTGTGGGAGTATGTCGAGTCAGTGTCCCGCAGCGCAGTGGCGGCGGGTGCGGATGGTCTGATTATTGAGGTGCATCCCAAACCCGATGAAGCCATGTCCGATGGTCGCCAGAGCTTGAAGCCGGATCGCTTTAAATCTCTGATGCAGCAGGTTCGGCGCGTGGCAGAAGCCGTAGACCGCACGGCGTGAGGGGAGGGGGTATTGATGAAGGTTCGACAGGCGGTAATAGAAGATGCTGAAATTGTTGCCGGGCTGATCTGCGATGTGCAGCGATTGCACGCCGAGGCAGTGCCGCATTTGTTCAAGCCAGCGGATGACCCATCGCCGTTTGTGGCGGACTGCCGCGAGCGGATTCTGTCTGATCCGAATGGCCGGTTGTTTATCGTTGAGGAGGCAGGCGAAGCAGTGGGCTATGTGTATGCCCGTGTGCTACGCCAGCCCGAAACCGCGTATGTGTATGCCCGAAGTGCTGTTCATATTGATCAGATTTCCGTCAAGCCGGATCGCCAGGGGAGTGGATATGGCCGGGCATTAATCGAGGCTGTATTTGGTCTGGCGCGGGCCGAGGATATTGAGCGAGTCTCGCTCGATACCTGGGGCTTCAACACGGAGGCACACGGATTTTTCCACAAGATGGGCTTTGACATGTTTTTGTATCGGATGGATGTACATCTGAAAGAGGAAGTATGAGTCCTGGTGGCTTTAGCTGCCGTCACCTCACGATTGTCGGCCTGGGGCTGATGGGCGGTTCGTTAGCATTGGCACTGCGTGGGGTGGCGGGTACGATTACCGGGGTTGACCCGGATGAGGAAACGCGCCGTTACGCGGTGGAACACTTTATCGTGGATACGGCGACAAGCGACCTAAAGGAAGGGGTGAAGGATGCCGATGTGGTCATCATGGCTGCCCCGGTGCGGGTCATTCTGGGGATGATTGAGCGGCGAATCGGTTCGTATCTGCGCTCGAATACGCTGTTGATTGATATTGGCAGCACCAAAGAGGATATTTGTGAGGCGATGGCGCAGTTGCCAATCGGGATTCAAGCGATTGGCGGCCATCCGATGGCCGGTAAAGAACGTAGTGGGGTGACTGCCAGCGACCCGGCTCTTTACCGGGGCAGGCCGTTCGTGCTGTGTCCAACACGGCGTACAACCCCGGCGACTCGGCTGCGGGCGCTAGAACTTATTGAAACCCTGCAAGCTATCCCCTTTGAGATGGATGCGGTGCGTCATGATCGCCTGGTGGCGGCCATCAGCCATTTGCCGTATTTGTTGAGTTCGGCTCTGGTGGCAACAGTGGCGAAAGAAGGGGAGAACGACGCGACAGTGTGGGAGCTGGCGGCAGGCGGCTTTCGTGATATGTCCCGGTTGGCTGGCAGCGATGTAGCGATGATGGGAGATATTCTGAGCACGAACACACAGGCGGTGGCGACGCTGCTGGCGTTGTTCAGGGTGCAATTGGCGATGCTGGAAGCGAAGTTGATTTCCCGCGATGATAAAGAAGTAACCGAGTTCCTGCGACCGGCGCGGGAAGTGCGATTAGACTGGTATGCCAAATATGAGAATGGGACGAAATGATGGTGGAGACGCCTAAAGATAAGTTTGTGATAAACCCCAGTGCGGCACTGTGTGGGACGACGAAGGTACCTGGTGATAAGTCACTCTCGCACCGGGCGGTGCTGTTTGGGGCGCTGGCGGCGGGCACAAGTCGAGTAAGAGACTGGCTGGCGGCGGGCGATACTGAAGCCTCACTGAGGGCGATACAGGCGTTGGGCGTGCAAGTCGAGCGACACAGCACACACGATCTGACGATACACGGTGGCACACTCTCCCCGGCGGCGGGAGCGCTTGATCTGGTGAACGCCGGGACGGGTATACGGTTGCTGGCCGGGATTATGGCGGGACAGCCCTTTAGCAGCGTGCTGGATGGTAGCGAGCAGCTGCGCCGTCGCCCGATGAAGCGTATTCTTGTCCCGCTGGGGATGATGGGCGCGGATATACACTCGGTAGATAATCACGCCCCGCTGTTAATTCGTCCGGCGCAATTGCGCGGAATCCAGTATGATATGCCGGTAGCCAGTGCCCAGGTCAAAAGTGCCGTCTTGTTGGCGGGGTTGTTCGCCAAAGGTTCGACGACGGTCACCCAGCCCGGCCCGGCGCGTGACCACACCGAACGGATGTTGGCGGCGATGGGTGTGGATTTATCGCTGAATGGGAATGTAGCGGTGCTGAATCCGGGGAATGCGTTACAGCCGGTGGACATGACCGTGCCGGGTGATATGTCCTCAGCAGCGTTTCTGATTGTCGCGGCGCTGCTTGTGCCGGGGAGTGACATCACGCTGACCAGCGTCAACCTCAATGACACACGTACTGGGCTGTTGGACGTACTGTTGGCGATGGGCGCGGATATGATGATTACCGAAACCGGGCTGGAAGCTGGCGAGCCGGTGGGTACAATACGGGTGCGGCACAGCGTATTGAAAGGAACGGAAGTCGGTGGTGATATGGTGGTGCGGATGATTGATGAGTTCCCGATTCTGATGGTTGCGGCGCTGGCTGCTGAAGGTACCACCACTGTCCGTGAGGCCGAAGAACTGCGCGTCAAGGAGACGGATCGTTTAGCAGTGATGACCGCCGAACTCCGTAAGTTAGGTGCGGAAATCACCGAGACGAAAGACGGTTTTAGGATCACCGGGCCGCAGGAATTGATGGGCGCGACGGTAGACGGCCACGACGACCACCGGATTGCGATGAGTTTGACGGTGGCTGGCTTGGTGGCGGAAGGCCGGACGACGGTACAGGATGCTCGCTGTGCTGGCGATTCGTTCCCCGGCTTCGCGGAAACACTGGACAGCCTGGGCGCGGACGTGCGGGTGAGCGAGGTGTAATGCTGTGCGGCAACTTTACCGCAATATGATTCATACGTTAGCGGTTTTCAGCGCCGTTGCCTTGCTCTGGCTTATTCTTGGCGCAATCGTATCTCTCATCATCATATTGTTGTATGTGAATAGCAGCGCTTATTGTCGGGATTGCGATGCTGGCCTGGGATTATGCGGAATCGGCTACTGTATGGGCACGGTAATAATGACGGTATTGTTGATATGGTTTCCTGGGCGGATAAGCATAAAAAGAAGGAATGTTGACGATATGAATAATGCTTTATCACGGGGCGAACCTGCCAATGGCGAATAAAGTCGGCATTATCGGCTGGCCGGTGGCGCACAGCATCAGCCCTGCCATGCACAACGCGGCGTTTGCGGTGCTCGGTATGACCGACTGGCATTATGATGCTGTACCCATCCCGCCGGACATCGTGCGCCAGGGACTCAAAACGCTCAAAGGGGAGGGTGGTTATGTCGGGATGAATGTGACCATCCCGCACAAGCAGGCCGTGATGCCCTATGTGCGTCCTGACGAACGGGCGCGGGCAGTAGGCGCGGTGAATACGATTGATTTTCGTGATGACAGTGGCACCAATACCGATGTTCCGGGCTTTGTTGGCGATTTGGAAGCGCATGGGGTGGCGCTGGCCGGCACACGGGTAATCGTCCTGGGGGCAGGTGGTGCGGCTAGGGCAGCGGTCTATGGGTTGGCACAGGCCGGGGCGCAGATCGTTGTTGTCAACCGCACCCGTAAACGTGCCGGGGAAATGCTGGCGAATCTTGCCTTATCTGCCGGTGTAAGCAGCGCCGAAGTCATGATGCTGGATGAGGCGGCGGAATGGGGTGCGGGGCTGATTGTCAACTGTACGTCCGTAGGCATGTGGCCGCATATCGAGGAATCTCCCTGGCTTACTGGCATCCCGTTCCCCAAAGGCGTGACGGTCTACGATATGGTGTATCGCCCGGAGAAAACGCTGCTGATGGCACAGGCCGAGGCAAATGGTGGACGGGCGATAGGGGGATTGGGTATGCTCGTCCGGCAGGGGGCGAAATCCTTTGAGTTATGGACTGGTCGTGTTGCGCCGATAGACGTGATGTTTGCGGCGACGCAAGAAGCATTGACCCAGGGAAAATGATTGGCAACTTATGACAGCTGAGTTAGGTGACATTACAAATGATACAGTGGATAAGCGAGATGTCTCCAGGCGTATAACACGGCGAGGATGTTTAGTAACCAATGGTGCAAGTCATAACGAGAACTCGGCAATACTGAGTGTGAAGGCATG
>CALJKV010000011.1 GCA_937974245.1 uncultured Chloroflexota bacterium
TTTGCCATGCGGTCATTTTACATCAGCAGTCACCTTTTTGCTTTATCCATTAGCAATGTATCTGGCGAACTTCTCAAGAAACAACCGGATGATAACAACAAGGACAGGGCAATATCCCAACAAGAAGAAACATTGAGCGATTCACAAGACAAAGCCTCTAGTTCCGAATGGAAAAAGGTCCTGCAGCCTCTAAGTTCCTATGAGCAAGATACCCGACCAAGTGAGATTCGTTTATTAGGCCGGAAAACCCTAACACACCAGGTGTCCACGCTGCTGGCCTGGCACGCTTATGCCATATACAAAGCCCTGAAAGATACTGCATCCAACGTTTTGGGACGATATAACTCCCAATGGTCTATCTCTTACGAAAATCCCGCTTTGAAAATTAAAGAGCTATGCAAAACAGCGCTAGAGATACGACCAGAGCAGTCCCTTGCGACCTTTGTCCAGGCGCAGCTTGATCAGGATCAGGATTTTACAGGCCATGCGGCAGACAAATTTCAACATCTCCTGGATGCGTTGGGATATTTTGACCCATTTCTCTATTCGGCTCAGTATATTGCTGATTGGGAAGCACTTCGGTCCACTTATGAACAATCGGGACGCTCCCTGGATTATATGGGCCTGATAACCGGGCAGCGGCAATACGAAACCATTATCAGCAAGGCGCATGTTCACGCTGCTCTCGCGGAAGTCTATGCCAGACAAAATAAACCCCGGCAAAGCATTTTACAGATTCAGTCTGCCATCGTCTGGTCACCCTATCTGGATTTGGATGCACACTACTTTATGCTATTGGCACGTTATCTGGATAAAATTGAACAGTTAGAAGATGCACTGGCCGCTGTTCAGGAAGTAAAGAACAGGCTGGAAAAGATAAATCATCGAAACCCTGTCCTATGGGATGAACCCCGTCTCTTTGAAACAATGGTGTATTCCAGACTTAGTCGACAGGATCGTGCCATTGAGATTGCAGGTAAGCTCATCGATTGGCATGATTACGAAACGTCAATCGCACTTCTTAAGCAAACCTATAGTGCAGGTATGGCAGAAATTCTGGACACCCTGATACGGGAAATAGAAGGGAAACTGAACCAACCATATCAGTTCAAAGATGTTCTGTTTGAATTGGCTTCCTCTGCTCGAAATCCTGAGAAACTTACTAAGAAGTTTAAGGGGTTAATGGATAAAATCAGTGATCAAGACAAATTGCTACCTCAAATCGAGATCAGCCAGTTCCTCGATTCCATTACATGGGATGCTTTTACTTTAATTATTCAGCGTGGCAAAATCCTGAACAATATTGCTTACGCCTATAGCAAAGATAACGTTTGGTTAGAGAAGGCGCTTTGCAACGCAAGGGAAGCATTGTACCTTGTATTGCGGTTAAAAAGGAGTACCAGAGGTACAATAGAGATTCAGTATAGCTGGGATGAAACCGAAGCCTTTAAGTTAGATACCTTAGGCTGGATATATTTCCGCAAACAGAATATTGGCTGTGCGCTAGTTAGATTGCTGAGGGCGTGCGATTTGATACCTAATGACGCGGACATCCACTATCACCTGGCTCGCGTATATACCGAAAAGTTGCAGATTGCCTGGCAAAACGAACCGGATGTCAAGAAAAAGCAGGGGATGCCGGATGATCTGCGTCATGCACTGCGCCACTGGCACGAAGCCAAGCGCAATGATTCTAATGGGCGTCTGTTTGGTGATCTCGCAAGATTACGTGAACGCATACAAAGGTATGAAGCAAGTTGGCAGGTGAAGCTTTTCCCGGAAACCGCAAAAAAGGAGAAGGCCTCGGATAAGAATGATTGATGGATGTCTCCCTATTTGCCGGACAATGGCACGCCTTTGCATGTTGTCGCATTGGATGGAAAATCTGAAATGTGTACAATACGCGACCTTTGAGCCAAATTTACCCAGAAGTATCTTGGAGGGTATGTTTAAGTTGATTGAAAGCGTACACAGTTAGGATCCTATGGAAAGTAAAATAAGGTGGTTTGCCGATGATCCATTTGTATTGGATATGCTGAAATATATACTCGCGATGACTCTATAACCTAATAACAGATGCAGTTGACTCTACCCATCCTGATCTGATAGACTCATAGTATTATGGAGTTATACAATTCCTATTGGTGCGCAATCCGCCAGAATCTGCGAGAGCTGTCCGTCATTTTGCGTGCCCTCAACCGCCGCAACGAGCTATCGCGGCTCGCGAGATGGGCCAGCAGGAAAAACCTCAAAGCCCCACTGCGATCCTATCAGAACAGCCTGGATTATGCAGAAAGACGGCTATTCAGGTATGTTGTCTCCTCTCCCCGTTTGTTCTTCTTGGCACGCGTTCTATACTATCTTGGCCGCCTGATTAATCCCCCACCACGATACCCTGCAAAAGGATCTGCGAGGGTATACTGCCGCCAACGTTTGACACATTCTATAAAGTCCTATAGTATGGTTACTATGAAGTGACATAAAACAATGCGCCCCCGGCAGGTGCGGGAACACCAACCGAGGGCTGACCAACCACGCTGATACAAGCAGCATGGAAGGCTGATGCGATTCTAGCACGTCAGTCGTCAATTGCTACTTTCAGCAGTTGGCGATTTTTGTTTTTAGGAACCATGTATCACAACGAAAGATGAATAAACCCAAACAGATACCGTTATTCGATGAAGTCGCAGACTGTACTCAGCGGCAGGTAGAGTATGTACCACCCGAACCCGAATTCATTGACCAGTACGCACGCAATGTGTGTGACACACTCGCTCAAGCTGGAACGCTTCCAGGTGATGATCCAGAGGTGATCAATGGGTTCTCCGCTTTTCTGAATCTGGTCGCCCGGGTGAAAGCCAGAAACCTGAATCAGAAGAATGGCGTGAAACAGGAGGTTTGATATGACCCAGAAACAATCCATCCCCAGCATCAAGCGTAATGTAGCCCTATGCTACGTGCGTAAATCGTGGACAGGCAAGGACAATGAAGATGAAGGGACGGACCATATCAGCCCGGAACGGCAGCGTGCCCACATCCAAGTAATATGCGAAGCGAATGGCTGGGTCGCTGAGTGGTACGAAGATGTGGACGGCCACCGGTCGGCCATGTACGAGAAGAACCGCCCTGGCTGGTTAGCCCTCAAAGCCCGACTGCGTGACTCTGATGTCATCGCATTAGTTGCCAATGACCTGGCGCGACTACATCGGAAAGGCTGGCGCATCGGCGATTTGCTGGATTTCGTCGAACAACATGACATCCATCTCGTCCTGGCTGATCCCAGGCGCCAGATTGACTTCTCCAGTCCGTATGGTCGCATGTTTGCCCAGTTGAGTGCCATCTTTGACGAATGGTATGCGACGGACATCTCGGAGCGCTGGAAAGCCGACATTGCCCATCGAAAATCACGCGGTATCACCGTTGGCCTACCCCCCTTCGGCACCAAACGAGACAGAAAGACAGGTTATCTGGTACCCAGTGATGAAGGAGCATGGTTCATGCCAGATGGCCGGTGGGTCGCTGGCAAAACGGGTCAATCATCACCGTGTGAGGGTGCCCTGTGGCGCGGATACTTCGAATGTGCGGAGCGGATACTGCGATTGTATGCCGAACGAGGGATTGGCCGCCACAAAATTACGCGGAAGATGCAAGCTGAAGGCTGGGCATTTCGTGACCGGAGTGGTAACCCATCACCGCTTGAGGTGGAAGACATCCGGCGTGTAACCAATAACTGGCCGGAGTATGGCGGCGTGGTCATCGGCAAACGCGCCCGAGAGCGCAGTCCCCTCGACTACGACCCTGAACAGATAACGCTTGACCCTGAAAAAGCGGTTTTTGACACACAATTGCTGATGAAGGTTGGTCGGGTACAAAAAGAGCGCACGCGCCGTGCCCCTGACCGAGGCCACGCCCAAACCGATTACCCCTATCCCCTTTCGGGCATAACCTACTGCGCGCATTGTGAGCGGGCAGCCCAGGAACACAACGATGCCAGGTTGCGATCACGATTGGGTGGCAAGAGCCAACGACGGTATCGCCATAAGCCGGGTCCATCCTGTGGGTGTACCAGGAAATCCGTGTTGCGTGAAGATTATGAGGATGATTTTTTGCGGTTGATCCGGCTGCTCACGGTAAAACCGGAGATGCTCGATCTGATGCAGGAACTGGCAATTCAGGCGAATGTAATCAGCCCTAAAGCAGATGAAGATTTCGAGGGAAGGAAGAAAGCGGCCATTGCCAAGTGCCGCCGCAGGATTGAAGCGGCTCGCAATCTATACGAAGATGGTGATCTGACCCGCCAGGAGTATCTGAGGCGCAAAGACCAGAATGAACGAGAGATTGTTCACTGGAAGACCTACACGACGGAGACCGCGAAGCTATCCGTAGAACTGGCAATGTGTGTGGAAGCAGTGGATAAGATCGTGGGGTTGTGGGAAACGAGCAATGATGAGGACAAGCAAGGGATGGCTCGCCACTTGTTCGAGCATGTGATATACGATTTAGACGAGCAACGGATTGTGGACTTCCGGCTGAAGCCCTGGGCAAACCGATTTCTGATCCTACGCCACTCGCTGTACCTGAATACTGGGAATGACAACGACAAACAGGGTACAAAGGGCATTTCGAGTCCCGTTGGGGCTACAGTAATATATATTGCTAATATAGTGAATTACGACATCTATCTTTTTCCCCTAATCAATAACCTATTGATGAGCTGGTGGTGGTGAACCTTTGACTGATGAATAATTTTCGTCGAAAACAAAAACGCTTTTTTGTACTCGTCACGAGGCGAAAATTAGCTCAATATGACCCGTTAAAATCTGCGAGCAAAAACGCCATCAGTCAATACCTTACCACTACCGATGAGCTATTCTTCTCTCTTGCCCCATTAATATCTATTTATTTGTACCCGTCGAGTGTCCGACTCGGCCTGAAACAGGACACTTGTCTACACACTAATTAAGTGAGCATTTGCTACAATCTCATCCCCATGTTGTCGCCGCTTCCTAGCGTTCACGGTACAATCAAGAATATATCATGCTTTGTACACAGGTGGTGTTAGGTGCCCAAGGTCTTCATTAGTTACTCCCATAACGATCGGTACACGGCTGAAGGTATAGCCGAGCAATTGCAGGAGCATGGCTATCAAGCCTGGATTGATGTGGATGGGCTGATAGGCGGTGATGCGTGGGAAAGGGCAATCGAAAAAGCGATTATCGAGGCAGATCGGCTACTGGTAGTGTTCGGTGTCAGACCAACTCGGACACGTGGAGGGATGCGGCGGTATCGGTCAGCTCGTTAGCGCAATGACGTGTTTTATGCGACACTAATTTCACCACTTGGTAAATAGCTATTTGGTTTCGCTTATTCTAACCGAAAGGAATTTCCAAATCGCCTCCAATACAAATTAGCCAGGAGACATAAATTATGTTCAAGATACGATTATTAACAGTCCTTATGTTGGTTATGTTTTTGATGCCAGGTGCGTTCTTTGCCCAGGCTCAGGATGGAACCTGTACCATTGATCTGGATTCAGCCCGGCTGGCCTTAGATGAAGCCCAACAATTAGCCGACAGCGGCGATCATTTCGGCGCAACGCAGCTTATTATCGGTGTCCAGCAAGACCTGGGAGCATTGACCGATACATGTATCGAGAGTCTGTATTCCGATTGGGCACAATATGTCTGGGAGGATAAATCGCTGAGTCTGCGCTATCCGAGCCAGTGGACGGTCATGGAAGACGCTGAGACGCTGGGCATCGCAAGCTCCCCCGACCTATTTGGAAGCGATTTCAACCTGGCGGCGGGGCAACAAATGATATTAGTCACAGTCAACGGCCTTGATGATTTTGACGTTGCGAATTTCGACAGTATCTTATCGGATTTTGGTAGCAGTTTTGGCGGTGGCTCCCTCACACCGGTTATGCTAGAGGTTAGCGGGCATACCGCAGGGCGCTTCACCGCCGAAAATCAGGGCATTACCGGGGTTGTTGAGCTTATTGATTATCTTGACCAGGATAATCCGAGTGTCGTTGTGATTATTATGCTGGGCATGTCATCTGAACAATCGCTTTGGCTGCCCCTGCTTGACCAGGTTGGCGCGTCTCTGCGGTATCCTTCCACTGGTGAAACGGTATCGGAAGCGATTCCCGATGTTGTCTTGCAGGATATTCCTGGTTGGCGATACGCTGTGAATACCGACACCAAGAACCTGGTTGCTTACCAGCTCAATGGCGAGACGCACGATTTATTACCAGACGTGACATTTGTTGCCATCTTGGCTGATCTTGGGAATGACCGGGTACTCGCGCACGTCTTCGGTGACGACGATCAGGAGAGCCTCCATATCCTGAACCCGGACAGCGCACAATCGGTCATGACCGGGTTTGAGGACTTCACAATCCCACAAAAACAGCTTGATAATTTCTTGTTACTACGGTCAAGAGACGCTCAAGTTGCTCCCGCCGGTATATTCAATACAGAAACGGGTGTGTTTTCCCAATTAGCCGGACGAATCCCCGCTTCCCTTCCGGATAGATGCTGCACTTTCTCAGAAGATGGGACGCATATACGTTATCTCAGTACGGAAACACCTGATGGTGATTTCAACTTTATCTGGACACTCCGTGAACGGGATTTGTTATCAGGCGAGGATCAGGTTGTCTTCACACTGGATGAATTCCAGGGGGTCATAACGCCTTCCGTCTACCCCTATAATCAGGGTGAGCAGTGGTTAGGCCAGGCGTATGATCGGGAAACCAAACATTACATCACTATTGTGTACGGTCTTGATGGGTCACGACAAGTGTTAGAAGATGAGCCACAAGAAACGGCTGCAATATGGGGGCGGGTTGATGAGCTATTCTATCGCCATGCGCTTTTATGCAGCGAGAACTGCTCCTTAGATTTACGCGCCACTGTTGAAGGCGACGCGGTACAGTATGCTTTTCCACCGGCTGATCGTATCAATATTCTTAACCGTATTTCGGATAACCGTCTGTTGCTGATGCACGACATTACAGATTTGTATATCATCTATCCGGACAAAGCTCCATTCCTGTTGGGTTTCCTCACGCTGCAATTAATAAGAGACATTTCTTCCGATGGAAATTGGGCGCTGCTGCAAGACCAGAAAAGAAATCCTGAGCACTACATCATCTGGAATTTACAGGAAGAACGCATCATTGAACAATTATCGGCTGATGAAGTGGGAGCGCCAAGATACGTCATATATTCCCCCAATGGGCAAGTGTGGAGTTTTGATAGTGGTAACACGGTGATTGTGGATAAACTCGGGCGGGTAACAAAACTGCCGTCCACAGAAGAGCGCAGAATTTACTTCGAGGTTCTGGATGATGGGTCACTGCTCTACACAACCGTACCGCTCAATACGGATGCACCTGGCATCTACCGCCTGAATCCATCCAGTGGCGAGAGTGTGCTAGTACAGCCAGGGGATTATCGGCCAGGTGTGCTTAGAAGTCGTTAGCATTGGGGTGAGTTTAAGAAACGTTAGGGCTTACGCAGTTCGGATGATTTTTCCCCGTAGAGGCATGATATATCATGCCCCTACACATCGCTCAACTGCGTAACTTCTAAAACGTGCAACGAGGAGCAATTAGATTAACGCTGGATCAGTGGTGGTAGATAACCTGAAAGTCTGTCAGGATGTCGATGTAATCTACCCAGGCTTGATATGAAAACGCCATACAGCTTTGTTACCTTTTCCCCGAGATACTGTTAAACGGACTCCAAGAGAGCGGGACGCACAGCGCTGTGCGTCCCCGGTGGGTGAGATTTTAGCGCCCCCAGATAATAATATCGTAGACTCCACTGGCAAGCCTGGTTCCGTCTGCTGACCACGCCAGCGCATGTTGGCTGAAAGGTACTTCCGAACGTGTCAGCGTCTGTACAAGTGTCGCCTCTGTGCCGTCGTCATTGACTGCCCACAAATCAATCACTGGGTTACGTCCATCTGCTGAACCCACTGCCAGCAGCGTACCGTCCGGCGACCATGTTAACCCCGCCCTGCGTGACGGTGACGCAATCGTATTCAATGCGGCAAAGGTTTGTGCGTCACGGATGCTGACCGTTTCATCGTCCATTGTTGCAAGTAGGGTGGTGCCGGAGCGTAACTGGATGGTGCGGGCGTATTTATCTAGTTCGATTGTCGTGACATCATCCAGTGCGCCTAATGTCCAAATATGGATGACGGGATTAAAAGACACAAAATCAGCAATGCTATTCACATAAAGTCGGGTGCCATCGGCGCTCCACACGGGATCCGCCAGCCCGGCTTCGGGGAATGTGGCGACCTCTGCCCAGTTGGCTACATCCCAGACACGGATGGTCGAGCGTGCAGTCTGGTTGGAATTGCGGGTCGCGGCAAGCAGACTGCCGTCCGGGCTAAAATCAAGTTGCCAGACATTATCCCCTGGGGAACTGTCCTCAATCTCAAGCACCTGAAGCCGTTCACCGCTGGCGGCATCCCACAACAGCACCCGCACAGGATCGCCCGCTTCAAGCGAGCTTTCTCCTGCTGCAATGAGCCGTCCGTCAGGACTCCACGCCAGCCCCCACAGGAACGCACCATCAGCTTCCAGTCGCCGCACCTGTGTTTCATCTGAAGCATTCCAGATGTAAACTGTACTGTCGCTGCCGGTCGTCGCGGCGATCTGTTCACCTGACCACGCCAGCGCATAGACTGCCCCAATGTCATGCCATACGGTGCTAAGAGACTCACCACTGGTCATATCCACAAGTTCAATAATCCCAGGAAAGTCGGCATAAGCAAGGCGAATACCGTCCGGGTGAGGAGCAAGTCTCATCACCATATCATAATTGCCTGGAACATCTATCTGGGCAACCTGGGTTCCACTGCTTATATCCCATACGAGAATCTGTACAGGGTTGCGCCCGAAATCTGCGACCAGCAGCGCCCCATCTGGTGACCATACTACGCTGTTAAAACGATCGAAGCGGGCGGATGCTTCAACGGTGAAGGTGTACAGAGTGCTACCATTTGCGCTATCACTTACGATAATTTCCTGCCGGTCAACCAGTGCCACCAGCGACCCATCCGGTGACGGTATCAGACCTGCAACCAGCTCACTGCTGCCAGTAATTTCGCCGCTGGCAGCATCAATTGTGATACGCTGGGCCGGGTAAGCCAATACATCCAGAGCCACCAGCGTATTGTTGGCATCCCAACTGAGCCGCTCTAATCGCTTCCCTTCGTAAGGTGTCACCAACAGGCGTTCACCGCTGGCAACATCCCAGACAATGAGAATCGCTCTTTCGGGATCCGCACGCGCATACACTGTTCCTGCCAGTTGATCTCCGTCAGGTGACCATTCTAACGCGGTAATCAGGCCGGGTTCATCAATGTTCAGGCTGTGTATTATGTCATGTGTGGTGGCATCCCAGATATAGGCAGTCTGGCTGCGAGCGTTAGGGCCAAAACGCATGTTGACCGCATTCCCTCCGGCAATCCGCGAGCCATCCGGCGACCAGGTCAACGCCCCCACATAGGGCAGATCGTCGGCAATCAACGGGAGTGGGGTGGCGTTCTCTAGCGCATCGTCATACAACCAGACGCCATTTGTGCCACTAACTGCTAGCCTGGCACCTTCGGGCGACCAGGCCATATCCAGTACCTGGCCCCGTCCTGCCAAATGCGCCCGTTCTGTCAGGGTGTTCTGCGCGAACACCGGCAACACACAAACCACAACACTCATAAGAATCAAAAAACGTTTCATAAGATAATATCTCCTTATTTGTTTCTAAAAGAACATTTCAAACAGGAATTACCCTACAGAACAATTGACCTTTTGCCACATGCTGCCACACTCATTGTGGCCGATCGGGAACAGCGATCATCCACAAAGCAGTTGGCGATTCGTCTTCACCCGATTCAAAAGCCACCCATGCCCCGTCCGGTGACCAGGACGGCGCACCGTCATACCCCGACTCGCTGAAAGTGAGGCGCACCGGTTCCCCACCGTCCGCAGAGATGATAAACAGATTGGCAAATTCTATCTGGCCGAAATCGGATGAATAGACAATCCACCGGGCGTCTGGTGACCAACTGGCATCGGTATCCCCGGAGGGCTGCGTCGTCACCTGGCGCAAATCGCTGCCATCGGGCGCAATCGTGTAAATGTCCCAGTTATCGCTGTCAAATGCGCGACGTTGAAACAGGATGCGTTCCCCACTCGGTGACCAGTTGGGCTGATGGTCATCGTAGTCGACCCCAAGTGTAAGCGGCATCAGGTCGCTACCGTCCACCCGAATTTTCCATATCGTTCCTATTTGCTCGCCGAACAGCCCAGCACTGTCCACTTCAAAGACAATCCATTCGCCATCGGGCGAGAACGTCGGTTCCAGTGCAAAATCATCGGCAGTATCGGTTACACGAAAGGGGACGCTGCCATCAGCGTTGGTCGTCCAGATTTCGTCGGTGTCCTCACGGTCAGACGAAAACGCGATCCGCCCTATGACCCCGTTCCAACTGGTACCGGGCATGTTCACGTTGTCGCTGTCCGGGGTGGTAACAAGCGGCTCGGTTTGCCCGTCGGCAGACAATAACATCAAGTCCGCCGGGCCATGGTTATAACCGTGGTGAAACCGGGTAAAAAGCATCCGGTCACCACCGGGAGCGAAGGCGGGATTCTGGTCACTGGCTCCCGATGGTGGCTCCGTAAGCTGCATGGCTCCATCCGAGCGGGTCGTGATTCCGGTAAATGGGTGAACGGCTGCCGCAGTGTCGCCCAGGCACGCGCCCGGGGGTTCATCGCCCAGATCAAGCGTTTTAGTCAACCAGGAAAAGCCCAGTGCCGCCGCCTGCGGGCAGTACACCGCCGGGTCGCCAGTGTATTCAACCCCAAATACCGCTTTATTGGCTTCGATAAAGAGCAGGAGGTTCTGGCACTCCCCGAACTGGAAACACTCCTCGTTCAGCGCCCAGTCGAAATAGCCCACCAATGCATCAATTTGCTCCAGGTCGTTCTTCAGCCCGATAGAAAGGCCGCGCGCGTGCGCCTGTTCAGAAAGCCAGATATTGTAAGCAATCTGGTCCTCCTCGGTTAAATCAAAACCGGTGTTGTTTGCATAGCCATTCACGTTATCGGGGTCAACGCCGTCGCAACCCCGCTTCACGGCTAAATCAAAACGGGCTGTCATGGCTGAAGTGAGCAGGTCAATTCTGCGGATGTCCAACCAACGTTCCCCCGCCCATCCTTCTAATGGGTTGCCTAAAACCACGTCGGGGAAATCACCTGCATCGTCGCGCCAATCCTCCCAACTACCGGCGCTGAAGTAACAAATCACCACACGACCATCGGCGTGTAATCTGTCAAATGTCGCTAGGGGAACGTCAAATAGATCAATGTCATACATCGCAACATCCCAGGCGGTGCTGATCTCCCCTGATAGCTGCAACTGCCAGGTTGTGCCGGGCACCGGCTGCCAGATCGCATCGCTACTATCCTGGGCAAAGATTGCTGTGCTGCACAGGAACATCAGCAATACGAAGCCTATCCACTTTTTCATGACTGCCTCCCCTTTGCATTTTTGCTTGATGACCTGAATTGCAGCATCACCGTGTCATTGCTGGCTCGTTCTTTGCTATTCTTCAAAATAGAAGACATAACCCAGCGCTACAAACGCATAACCGCCGTCAACTACCGCAGCCGTACTCCTGAATTGTTGCAGAGAGGTGTCGAGGTCATTCGCTTGATAGACCAGCGTGAGCTGTTGGCCCGGCTCCGGCGGCAAACGCAGCATCGAAACACCGATCATATTGTTTGGCTGACTGCGGTGGGCACTCAGTAACCATTGACCATCCGGCGTTACGGCGGCGTTTTGGCTACTGTAGAAAGTGGGTGCAATACCGGTGCTGTCCGGCTCATAAAACTGATCCCGGCCACTCACATTCGAGAAATCGGCCAGCGGCCAGGAAGCCGCGCTGGCAATATCGTAGTAGTACAGGTTAGATAAACCGACAATCTCCCTATGGATAGCGCCGACCACCAGGCCGGAACTGTCGCCCGACCAGGCCAGGCCAAGCGGCCACAAACCACTCCCCTTTTCTCCCGTAGCGGCAAAATCCGGCAGCCCCGCAAATTGTTCATAGGGCATAAGCTGGCGCGGACTGCCATTATCAACAAGGTCTAACAGCCAGATACCGCTTTGTCCCGATTCAGGGTTGCTTCCATCGTAGACAATGACGGCAATCGTCGTGCCATCGGGGGATACAGCGGCAGGCCCCTCGAAATATGGCGAGGACATGTAGGTAATCGGCAGTGTATTGCCAATACTGGTTGTGAGGTCTTGCAGCATTTGTGGCGCATCGTCTGTGATTGACATCCGCATTAGTTGCAGCGATAAGCGCGTCCCATCGTCAGTTTGGAAAGATTCAGAACGGAAAAAGTAGATGGTTTCGCCATCGGGATGCCACATTGGGGCATAATCCAGAAGCCCATTTCGTACCCTGAAAATGGGACCTTCGACGCCATCGTCGGTCAGTTTAGTGTTCGTGGCAGTACGTACATCAAAAAGCCAGAGGTCACTTTCCAGGGCGAGGTGCATGACATCTTCTGACCAGACGGCATACTGCCCATCAGGGGAGATATGAAGCGCATCATTTGCCACTCGCAAGCGACTCTCGGTCGCCTCTGAACATAACTCGGAAGCATCGGTATAGACGCATAGTTTACCGTTGTTTGCCATGATGAAATACGTGCCATCCGACGACATCCGAACGAGCGGGGCAACATCCTCCGGTACGAATGTAGTCACAGGGTGTATGGCTGTGGTCGTCAGTTCGCCGTTGTCGCTCTGGGCTACAGTTATGCCGATGGTGCTGAGCAGTATAAGTGTGATAATCAATAGATTGCGTTTCATTGCATTCATCTCCCTTCTGTGTCTCTTCATAAAAAGCTAAATGGCTCCAATTGAGTTGTACATCACTATCGTTGGTATAAGATACGGTTAACCGCTGCGACGACATGAAGCCCTCACGGTAGTTTCCATATTTTGTGAGTATGGCGCGTTTTGAGCCGGATGGCGGCAGATGCGGGCTTGGCTTTTTCCTCCCGTTACACCACGGAAACTTGCCAAACTCAAAACTATTGTGGAGCTATCTCTGGACCTGACTGACTTCATCGAAGCGCGCAAATTATCGTTATCTGAGCCGCAACATCGCTACATTACTCACTGGATTTTCGCTGCAACGGATGTTCTGCCAACCAAAGCCCAGATATACCTGTCACTAGATCACCCACCCGAGAGGGGGATCATACTGGCCGAAAGCAGCCTTAATCCCCACTATTCGAGGGCCGCCGCACGTTTAAGCTCCAGTTGGCAAGGATGACCTCGATCACGTCGTTTGTTGTAACGCTGGTGTGGTTGCCAGGGTCCCCGCCATGCCAAAAGTCAAAGTCGTCATTTTCTGCATTGTGTGGCGGCCAGGATGGGTTCCACATCCAGAAAGCGTGATTTAAGCCATGTTGCTCGAACCAGGTCATCTCATCCCCCATGAAATCGGCTGCATTCGGAACCCAACGCATCAGACCATACTCATTCACAGCAACAGGTACACCCCCATGCTCGGCCTTGAAGTCGTCAATGGTTGCGAGGTAACCCTCGAGCCAGGTCCGATCAAATGTGTCCAGGGAACCATCGTAGTTCAGGTCAATCGTACCGGGATACGTATTGGTGATTGGCAGCGTCTGATGGGTATATTCATCTTGTGGCTCATACTGGTGCACCGTGTAGACCACACGCGGATCGTCAACGGGCTTTAGATATGGCAGCCACCGTACTGCACCCCATCCCATGCCACTGACCAGAATCGGCGTGTTAGTGTCCACGTCGCGGATGGCCGTGACAATACGCGGATAGAACTGATTCCAATCGTAGAGCGTATCGGCATAAGCTGGATAGAATTCGTCTGGATCATAAATGTCCAATAATCTGCCTGCCGCATTTGGCTCGCACATCAGATCATAGCCGACGACAATGGGGTTGCCACCGTACCGCGCCGCCGTGTAACGCCACATCTCGACCCAGGCATCTTGTGCGCCCTGGTCGGTCCACACATTTTCAACCACCAGTGCCGGATTATCCTGTGCCTCGACAACGTCATCGTAGAATGTCCAATCGCTGCGACCTGGCCCGGTACGGAAGGTGATGACGGCGAACATATCCGCATTGGCGATCATCGTCAGCATGTTGTCCAGGTCGGCTTGTACGTCTTCGTCCAGCACGTAGGGCGGTGTCTCGGTGAACAGGCCGGGGCCGGAGATGTTGACGTAGTTTGCGCCCAGTGCTGCCAATCGGTCGAAATCCTCCTGGGTGTATGGCGGCCCAACATGGCCCGATCCCAAGAACTCGTCACCATCCACAGCGGGCACAACGATCCGCTGCCAAGTGTTGATCCCACGTAGCTGAGTCGGCCCAGTCCACAACGCGAACTTGTCGAACACAGTTGAGTACGGCGCTGTGTCACCAACCATTAATCCCAGATTGTCAATCCACATAGAGCCAGCTTGTGATTCGTTTACCACAAACGACACTTCCACAATCTGCGCTGGGTCGAGTTGGGTAACACCACTTCCGCCTACCCAGTCTGCTTTGGCAAAAGCGTCCCAGGGCAGCACAACTTTTGCCCAGGCATCACCAGGTGCCTGCAGGCGAGCCTCAAAAGGGGTTAAGCCGCCAGCATCAGGGTTCGTCTGGGTCGGATCTGCAATATTAAGAACCGCCGTCACGTTTAAGCCCGACCGGTCACTGCGCCAGAAGAAATACAGGCCATCAGCATCCGTCCAATTCGCGTTTCCAGCCACGTCCCTCCCACATCCTGGATAGCTCCCTGCACCGGTATTAAAAGAGAGGCGCAACGCGCCCTGGCTGTTATAGCCTGGTTCGTCCAGCACACATGTAAACGCGCTACCATCCTCGTAAAACCACCATCGGTCGTCGAAATTACCACTATCGAAGTCATCGACCAATCCACCAGTATCTTGACTGAGTGTCACGGATGGTGACAGCAGCCCAGCCAACACAGAACAGACCATGCAGAGTAGTGTTGTTCTCGACAGCATATCCCACCTCTTACTTGTAGACCGCTTCACACTACAGATGTTTCGTTATTCAGTATATCGTATTTTACGCAGACAGACTGACGATTATGAGCTGTCCCCCATATTCGTCGTGATTGCAAGGAAAACGTTCGTTATTCCGGCAACAAGGTGGTCGAGGCGATCAATGCCAGGTCGCGCTGGTAAATCGCCTCCACAAATAGCCGGAAAATCACTCCTGATTCCGGGATTCCTGGCACACTGGGTTGGGACTCGTTGCCGGGTATCGGCGCCGTGATGGGCAAAACGGCCACCGTATAACCCGACTCATAGCCAATCACAACCGGCTCGCCAATGACACCATTCCGATCAGCGACCAACTGGGAGAAGCGGGTTTTCTGTATTAATGAAACGGCGGTTTCCATCCGTGTTGAGAGTTCAGCAGCCGCAACTTTGGCCTCCGCCGCGTTAGGGTAAACCAGCATCAGCAGTGTGATTTCCTGGTCAGCCCCATCCCACACATCCGCCAGGGCAAATGCCTGATAAGGAGGCAGTGTCCCAAAAGTGGTAAGAGCCGTGCGCACGTTGTCGGGGACATCAGTAAGCAGATCACCAGTCAACATACCCACATCCGTAAAATTCAGGATAAGGAGCTGCGCCACCGTACCGGCGTCATCTGCTGCCCTGACCAGTGCAGCCATCGCCGGGTTATCCGCTAACGAGGGAATCGCCCCCTCATACGCACCAAGTATATTCTGAACCACACTGTAATCGGCTGAGTCGGCCAAGTAGCCCGGTAAGACGGCCAATGGTTCGTTCCGTCCCAGGTAGCCGCCAAAAGGATTAGCCACATTGTGATCTTGCAGGTTGATCTTCATCCCTTCTTCGCAACCCTCCGGCCCGCACCACACCGACACATCACCAATCGCTGTTTCGGTAAATTCCCGCGCCGTGTAAGCCATTGCAATCGCGTCGGCGTCAAAATTGCCGCCAAGAATCATCCCCCTAGAGGGTGGATTGCCAAAAATCAGACTGCGGTCTATATCAGCGAAAATGAAGCCAACTAAGGGCTGCATTTCTTCAATATAGGCTAGCAGATACGACATCTCCATTCCAGCGCCCAGCCCCCTCATCGTTGCTAGCCACAGCCTACCCTCTTCGGTTTGCATGGCTTCCGCACTTCGCAACGGCGCGTTGGTAATGCCGCGCATGGCTTCCATCATCCGGTAATCAGCATAGCTGACTACCGGGGAACCGGCCTGGGTAGCCGCATTATCCGGCACAAGGGCCAGCATTTCAAGCAGTGGGCTGGATCCTTCATCCTGGGCGGCAGCAAGAAAAACCGCCAACATTCCTAAAAGTAGTCCTATAAGAAGTGCGGTGATACGGTATACCGCCATGTTGCAAATTCCTTTCTTTCAAAAAAGGATTTTAAACAGGTTAGGTTTAAACACGACTGGGGGTGTCCTTGCCGGGCAACCATGAGCGCCGCACCACCTGTCACGTTTCCCTGACCGGTATAAAGAACGGGGGGCATAAGCCTCCCGTTCGTGATTCCACTACAGCAGATTGATGACCTATTTACCGGTATCACTCTGGGTCTCTGCCGTCCCCACATGAAAGGCCATTACATAGTCACCCGTCGCCCCCTCATAGCTGCTCACCAGGAAGTTGATGAAGTTCAGGTTTGGGTCGTCGTGCAGTTCCAGAAGACCGGTATCAACCATCAAGTACGAGTCCAGTGGGCCACCGGGCAGTACACCGTTCACAATGCTGACACCGTACTCGTCCAGGCTCGGCCCTTGCGTATAGCAGCTCTCCGTGCCAGCGTCATCGCATACGAAGGGGAGATTGTCCGCGTCCATAATCACATTGTAGTCCGCATCCACACGTCCCAGCAGCGGGTCTACACTTGATTCCAGGCTTGCCAGCGAGTAGACGACAATCGGGATATTCGCTTCCACCATAGCCGGAGTCACGCGCACGGCGTAGGGATCGCCAACATTGTCCGCCGGAGTCACAGCCATCCCTTCCAGGATCAACACAAATTCGCCCCGTGCATTGTTATAGCCACCCACTACGAGCGAAATCGTCTGAAAACCGGTGGGGTCATTGTGATGAAACGTGATCTGCGAACTGGTATTGGATGAATCTACTTCTCCCGACGAAGGAAGATAGGCGCCATAGCTCGCTGCTTGAGGTGCATCGTCCACACAGACACCGCTCATGTTTTCGCCCAGGACGGCCAATACCGGATCAAACCCATTGATGCCAATCGCGGTAGCCGTATAGGTGAAACCCGCCCGCATCTGAACCACCTGAAACTGAATCCCGTTGGTGAAACTGACCCCGTTATCACAGTTGACGGTGATCTCCCCGACATCCTGCGCCACAGTCGTCGAAACCCCAACGAGCGCAACCAACAAAATGACAAATACGATCTTCTTCATGGAAAACACTCCTGTTGCTAGACCTGCTTGACGATCAGACTTACTGCTCAATACCGATGAAAGACCCATATCAATCCTGCGCCTTCTCTATCGGCAGAATACCCGCATTATTGAAAGTAACGATGCGCCATTCACTGTTTTCTTTTGCCACAACAATAGATGTAATCGCTTTCTCAAAAGGGAATTCGGCATGATGAAAATAGTTCACCGTTTCAACATGGGCGACATCCGCTCGGATAAAACGCATACACGCAATTTCCATTTCCATCCGACTATTGCAATACCGATTTTCAAACAACTTCCGGTAATCTTGTGCAATGGCTTCACGCCCCTGCACTTTTAAGCCCCAAACCAAACGATATTCGCCATCCTCCACAAACGAGCGGGCAAAAGCATAGCCATCGCAGTTGTTCCATGCGGTCTCAACGTCTTTGAGAACCTGCCTGATGGTGGCTCTGTCCTGCATCGTCTGAGTCCCTGACATAGCCGCCTCCTTTCCCTGGCAAAGTGATACCCTACTCTATGGGAAAATGAGTCGTGAGGTCTTCATACGAAAGTATGAAATGCTATACGGAAAGGTATGAATTATGGGGTGTTAGAGGATAATACCTAATTCACGCACACGGGAGACGGCCTCGGTGCGAGACTTCGCGTGCAGCTTGCCCAGAATGCGCGTAATGTGTGATTTCACGGTGTTCTCGCTAATGACCAGGGTTTCGGCAATTTCCCGATTGGACGCACCGGTCACAATGAGCTTTAGAATTTCAACTTCTCGTATAGTGAGTGTCTCGCCGCTATCTGCTATCTCAATTGCTTTTGGCTCGTGTGAAGAACGAACAAGGGCGAGTACCTGCTGTGCAAAATCCGTATGCAAATTATGTTTAGCGGCCTGTTCCATTAAGGGAATAACAAACGCCCCTTCTTGCGCCAGTCGCCCAGGGATATTGATGGGTGCATAGGTTTTTAGAATTGCCCGTATGGTTTCCAGTGCCGCATCATCCAGACCGATTTGAAGGTAGCAATACGCCAGCATAACACGCAGATCATGGATATATAAACTGTAAAAACTACGTTTATCATTCTGGCGCTGAATGTAATGAAGAAGCGTGGGTTCAATTACCTCAAAGTTGCCCGCTTCTAACGCTAACAGCGCTTCAAGACTAACGCGATACACGCCAGCAACCGGCGATTGAACCGTCATTTCGAGTGGTTCAAAATGATCTAAGATATAGCGCATTTCCGCTTTGTCACCCCGCAACCACGCCCACTGGGCACGTTTCATCGCCAGGTGAAGTCCGCTTTTGGGGTTATCACGCGATTCAAGTGTAATGCGATCAACTTCGGCATCGTCGCCCCGGAGCAACGCTAGGATCAGGTGAAGAAAATCCTGAATACCAGCATGTACCTCCGTTTCACCACCCAACCGCTTCCAGATTGCCACACTTTCGGCCAGTTCCGTCTGCGCCAGCGCAATAGTCCCTTGCCAGAGGGCAATCTGAGCCAATATGGATTTGCCAGATGCTCTGAAAATATGTGTGTCTAGATTAAAATGCTGGAATATTTCGAGCAAGCGAGTACGGAACAATGAAGGGTTATCAAATGCCATAGCAAGCGGCGCGGCGATCTGAAAACCGACAAATCCAAGTCTCTCAGGTGTAAACTTGACCAAATTCAACACACTCAACATGCATTCCACTGTCTCGTAGCGCTTGCCATCATTGAGATACGCCCAGGCCATCATCAATTCAAGAAGCAATCGCTGTCCGTTGGTGACAGTATACGGTTTGAGCAGTTGGATATAGGCAACCGTAGATTGCACATCTTCATCATTCTCGGAGACGGCATTTTGCATGATGAGCGTTTCAAAAATACCCTCGGCGTCTTGCTGGCGACGGAATAGAATTTCCGCACTTTTGAGTATTTGACTTGCGTTTTCAAAATCTCCGCGATGATATGCCAGCGTACCCTGCAAAAATAGAATCCAGGCAGAATGGTCACACAATTCACCGGGTAGCTGCGACAGCCATTGTGCAACAATATTTCCGTTACCCTGTTCCATAAAGTTGCGACCATGCACGCTGATTAATGCAACGGCATTATCCCATGCCTCAGCCACTAGATAATGGTGTATTTTGCGATTAAGCAAAAAATGTGCATCTCCTGCACGTCTATGAAGGGTTTTGACGAAATCAGAATCAGTGTATTTGAGTTGGTCTTGAAGAAAATCCCGGAACAGTGCGTGATAGCGATAAGTACCATCTCCCACCGATACCAGAAACAGGTTACGCCGGTGCAAATCATGAAGCATCGTTGACGCACCACCATATTGTGTGACAGCCACACATAATTCTGAGGTCAGTTCATCGAGAATGGATGTTTCTATCAAGAAACGCTGGATATTTTGTGGCTGCTGAGCCAACACTTCCTCTGCCAACAGTTCAAACACATAACGGTCATTGTGTGCCAGGTCAGTGATATACTGTTCACGTTTTTCAATGGCGACTTTTTCCAGCGATAGTCCAAGCAAATGTAAACCAGCAATCCAACCTTCGGTGCATTCCACCATCTGTCCAATCAGTTTATCCGAAATACTCAGACATAGCAGACGATTGAGCAGTTTGTTGGCTTCTTCCCGATTGAAGCGCAGTAAATTCAGCCGCAGTTCTGCCAGTTCACCCCGTGCTCGTAGTTTCGCCAGAAGCAAAGGCGGATCGTAACGGGTTGTCGCCAGGACGTGCACATGAATCGGGGCACGCTCAATGAAATAATCCAGAAATTGAAAAATGTCCCGGTCAGTCAGCAAATGCAGATCATCCAGCACAAGTACAAACGGTGGAGTTTGTATTTGGTCCAGATGATTAATCAGCACATTGGCAACCTGGCGGGCGGAGAGATGTCCCTGGCTCACCGTCTGGATCAACGTTTCGTCGCCATTCGATAGCGTAACCAGTACCATTGCCAGGAGCAGGGTTTGCAGATCATTATCTCCCTCGTCCAGTGACAACCAGCGAATTGTCAGGTCTGTGGCAGATTGAGCAAAATCCGCTGCCAATGTCGTTTTGCCCGACCCCGCTGGAGCCGAGATGAGCGTAAAACGATTGGTTAGTACAGATTGACGCAATCGTTCGATCAGTGTCACTCGTTCAATTGTGCCTTGTGTGCTGGGCGGGCGGAGTTTGGTTGTCGGCAATAACGCTTTCAGGTAAGGCGGGATTTCAACCATAGTCATCGCAGTATTTTCTCAAACTTGTGTTTGTATTGTACTGGATTTGTCAGTTGCGGGATATTACTTCCCCTGTTTTTGCTCCTGCAGTACCTCGGCCACCGTTGTTCGTCCGGCTTTGACACCAGCGTTTTTGAGGGTGGACAGCACTTGATTCACGGATCGCTGCGCCAAGTTGGGATTAGCGTCCAGATAAGCGCGAACTTGGTCTTTGACGCTTCCACTGTATCCATTTCGTCCGTTCGCTCCCTGTCCGTTTTGTCCGCTCTGTCCGTTTCGAGCGGACAGTTGCCGGACACCGGACGAACTCCCTTTTGCCAGATACCCTTTCACTTCCGAGGCCGCTCGTTGCCGGGCGTCCCGTTCGGTAATCCCCTGCTGTAGATACCGGACGAACACCGCGCGGTAAATCACCGTGAATTCCACTTCCTGCCAGCGCTGCTCGCGAAAATCACTTCCTGTGCGCCGATCTAAAGCCAATGCCGCCAAGCCATCCCCTGCCACCAAAGCGCCAATTGGGATGATGAATGCAGCCAGTAATGCCATCATCAAAGCTGCCTGGCTGGTCGCAGGTAGGTTGCCAAACCCTTCAATGATGGCGGCGAATGACAGGTTCTCAAGCTGCACCGCCTCTACCACTGATGTAAATGAGCCAGCACCATTAACTAGCATCGCCGTTAGAAACAGCAGAATTTCCAGTGCCCACAGCGTCCAGGGCAGGGTTTCGTTCTCAGACTTGGCAAGCCGTCGCCGGAATGCGGCATACAGTAGACCAAACTCCACACCAACCGGCGCGATAAAGCCCCAGCCCGGTGTGAGCTTATCAAATACGCCCGACGTGTGTGGTGCCGACAAGCCGTACAGCACCAGTGCAACCAGCACAATCCAGTACGGCACGCTGCCGGTCAGAATATCACGGAAGGAACGACGTGGCGCTTCCTCACGCAGCCAGCGCTTCCGCTCCTGACGGTAGATTGTCTCCATATCGAGCATCTCGTTCATCATCTTCTCCTCACTTTCCTCTGCGCTTCCTGGATTTCACGATCTGTTCTACCCGTTGTGGAGAAATGCCAAAAACGCGAGCCAGGGTGCTGAGTCCTTCGCCTGCCTGGTATCGCTTCTTGATTTGTTTGTCTCGTTCTTGTGTCGTTAATGGGGGGTAGAAATCCTGATCGTAGTAGATGAGGAACAGGATGAGGTTTTTCGCCTGGCTTATGCTGCCAAACTCAAGGTACATCTCTTGGGGTGAAGTCCCGTTGGGGCTACAGGATTATCATTGTAATCTCCGTTGTAATTTTCCTCCATATACAGCCCAATTCGCAGATAAAGAAACTGATTTGCCCAGGGTTTCAGCCGGAAATCTGTGATTTGCTGTTTGTCCAGGTCATAGGCGATATATTCAAACAGGTGACGCGCCATGCCTTGTTTGTCCTCGTCATCACTGATGTCCCACATGCGTCCGAGCGTCTCCACAGCCTGAACGCACATTGACAATTCCATCGCAAGCTGCTCCTTATCCGTCGTGCGCGTCTGCCAGGAGATGATCTCGCGCTCATTGAAATCAACCCGCCGGAAGTACTCCTCACGATTAATCCGACCATCCCCGTAGAGGTCAACCGCAGCCTGTATACGGCGACGACATAAAGCGATGGCTTCTTTCTTCTTCGTTTCTATGTCCTGCTGCTCATCGGAAGTCGGATTGAGGTGCGTAGCAAGCTCCATCAGATGGTCAAATGATTCGGGCTTCACTTCCAGTAGCCTGACCAGTCTGATGAAATCAGCCTCATAGATTTCGCGGGTTACCATCGTCTTGCCACTGCCACATGGGACGCCAGGTTTGTGGCGATAGTAGCGCCCCATCTTGCCGGAAAGACGGCTTCTCAATTCAGGCTTGTTGTGTTGCTGTGCTAACGCTTCACAGTGAGCGCAGTATGTGATACCTGCCAGGGGGTATGCCCGTGCCTTGCGGTTCACACTAGTCGTGGGGTGTTTTCCGATGGCACGTGCCTGGCGTGAATGGGCGACCTGAGCCAATAGATTGATGTCAAATACCGCACGCTCAGGGTTGAGTTTGGGGATGATTTTGTCAGGCAGATAGTCCGAGGGGTGACGCTCACGCGCTCGTTTGCCACTCACATAACCCCCGTACTCGGCGAAATTGGATACGACACGCCGGATATCTTCGCGCTCTAGTGGGGAAGGTTCACCTTTCCGGTCACGAAATGCCCATCCTTCGTCTTGTAGCTTTTCAAGAATGCGCCCGCGTCCGACCTGTTCCACATACAGTGTAAGGATACGTTTGGCACAATCATAGTAGCCGCGCCACAATGCTTCCTCCGATGGGGGAGGGTCACCTACCTTTCCTGCAATCCAGGTGCCATCAGGCATCAACCAGGCACCTTCATCACTGGGGACCAGGTAACCGGATTTGTCGCGTTTCGTCCCAAATGGCGGTAGACCAACGGTCTTTCCCTGTGCCTTGCGGTGGGCGATGTCCGCTTTCCAGCGTTCAGACACATCGAGGGCATACCACTCATCAAAAATCGCGCTCAATTGAGCGAACATCCGCCCATAGGGGGTAGAGAAGTCAATCTGTCGCCGGGGGTCTGCAAGGACGAGTTTGATATCGTGCTGTTCCACGAAATCCAGTAAATCACCAATGCGCCAGCCTTTGCGATGGAGGCGTGCCAGATCATTTGCCACCAGTGCCACGACATCGGGATCACGCAGGCGAGCCTTGAGTGCAAGCCACGCTGGCCGGTTCTTCTCATACATCCCAGATCGGTGCCCTTCAGTGTCTTCATACCACTCGGCTTTCCAGCCGTGTACCTCACAGACCGCTTGAATATGGGCACGTTGGCGTTCCGGGCTAATATGATCCAGACTGTTTTCCTCATTGTTCTCTCGGTCTTTGTTGGTCCATGATTTGCGAACATAACACAGAGCGGTGTTGCGGGTGATACCTGGGGTAGTCTTTTTGCGTGACATAGCGTTCTCCTTCTATTTAGGTGAAGTCGGATGCTTCTTCACCAGCAATTCCGAGCAGCCATTGTTCGCATAAGTAACTAAGCGTTGAGCGAGAAAGTCGAGAAATGATGTCAAGCCGCCAATGACCTCGGGATCGTTATAGGCTGCATTCTGTTTGCCAAGCTGCTCGCATGTGGCTTTCACCAAAGCTGTAATCGCGCTGGAATCCGGTGGCACATACTCCACCTGCCGTGGAATGCGGTTTTCGGCTTCCTCGAATAACGGTATCTGTTCGGGTTTCTTCATCCTTCGTTGCATCTAAAAACAAAAAATCGTCAATCGCTGGTAGTAGCAATTGACGACTGACGTGCTAGAATCGCATCAGCCTTCCATGCTGCTGTTATCAGCGTGGTTGGTCAGCCCTCGGTCGGAGTTGGCGCTCCTTCTGGGGGCGTTCTGTTTTATGTCACTTCATAGTAACCATACTATAGGACTTTCTAGAATGTGTCAAACGGCGGCGGTGATATAGGCTTGCAGACCCCTTCGCAGGGTATCGGGGTGGAAAATTGATCAGGCGGCCAATGTGGTACAGTAGGCGTGCCCAGAAGTACAGTCGAGGAGAGGAGACCGCATACCGGAACAGCCGTCTGTCTTCGTCATTGAGGCTGTTTTGATAGGATCGCAGGGGGGCTTTGAGGTGTTTCCTACTGGCCCACTTCACGAGTCGCGATAGCTCATTGCGCCGGTTGAAGGAGCGCAAAATGAAGGATAGCTCTCGCAGATTCTGACGAGTGTTGCGCCAATAAAAATTGTATGACGTCATAATACTATGAGTCTATCAGACCATAGCATAAGGAGTCAAATCTAGTTAGTTAAGCGACTAGGTCGATGAGGAAGTTTATCACAAGCTTGTGATCATCTTTCTCTAGTATATTTCTTATATTTCCATAACATTAATACAAATCGCGGGCCAACTCAATTGACAATCAAGTCGTCTGGTTAGTTGCGATATTTGATGATGGCTTCTGGGAGCCCTCGCAGTATTGTCCTTTTCCTGTGATTTGAAGAATGCCGCTACACCACCCATATTCAGCGGTTTCTATTTCTTTAACGTTCCATCCTGGTCCTATTGGGCACGTTGAATTTCCAGGCAAGAAACACCATAACAATCGGTGCAATCAGACAGAAAAGAAAGACAGGGATGGTCTCCGAGTAACCACTGATAATCCCGTAAAGGAGAAACAGACCCAGGATGAGTATGAGAATCCCGCCAACGATTCCGACGACATCCGCCACCACTTTTGTGATGACTGCCCGCGTAGATAATTCAGGGATTTGCTCGGAAATGGTATCAAAGCGTGACGCCATCGCACGGGTAATGCCTTGCATCAAAACATACCCTTGGTCGGGATGCTTTTCCAGCACGGTACGCAGCTGATCGCCATCCAGCCTGATAAGTGTGGTGTTTGCCACGACCAGAGCACCTAGTTTGTAGATATAAGGGGGCACGATGGCTGACCAGCCGAGGGCATCACCTTCCTTGAGCACATTCAGTGTGATATGAGTATCCAGTTTTTCGTCCAGTTTCATCTTCAGTTCGACGTGTCCTGTTACTACATAGTATAGGGCATTCGCCTGATCACCTTCCCGAAAAACCCATTCACCAATTCGCGCTGTTTGTTCTTCAGCGATGGCGCTTAGTTCATCAAGGAGGATGGAGTCCAGTTTTGCCAGAAGCGGGAACTGTTGCAATCTTTGAGCAGAGATCATGATGTGAACCTCCTCTATAATATAACCTAGTGTTTTTGTGATTCGTCTTTTTCTTCCAATAACGTCTCCGTCGGAAAGATGTAGACATCTTCTTCAGCGACCTGGGCGCCGCGCGCAACCCAGAACAGGGTTGTCGCCACTGAGATAAGCAGGATGCCAGTCAGCAGCATAACAATGATGCCGCCGATTGGCGGGGTATTGATGACCCAGTAGAGAAAATGGAATACAGGTTCATCCGGGAAATTCATGTTATTGCCTCATCAATAATGGACGGCAGTCCAGACAGTATCGTAACCAGTCCGGTACGCCCAGTTGACTGGATACGGTGTCCCATTCAGCCTGACTCACCATCGGTTCGCCACACCCCAAACAGTGCACCCTGGGCGATTCGCGTAACACGCGCTGCGCGTTATCCGGCTGTTGCTCCCCTAGCTTTAACGCCTGGGTAGAACAGATTTGACTGCATCGGTTACAGGCCAAACATGCTGAATCAGTGATTGACAATGTCGTTACCGTGTCCGTCTCGTGGATGACCAGCGCCTGACTCGGGCAGACCTGTACACAGAACCCGCAGAGGTTGCAGGTCGCAGCGTCCTCAAGTTCCGGCAGTTTCCCCTTAGTCCTTGTGGATTTCCGGTGCTGTGCTTGGTGGGGACTCAACGCATACGTGAGGAGTTTCCCAACCGGGCTGTAAACCATGTCCTGGGTTTGTGTTAAGGTACGTCCCAGGGCGGGCAGCCATGCCCCTGCATGATATTTGATGAATAACCGCCTTGCTTGACGCCATTGTCGAGAGTTAACATCTGCCATCGCTTCTTGTGCTGACAGATGGGACAGGAAAGACAGTTCGACCGAAGCATGATCGGGGAGCTCGGTTCCCCTGACGGTCAACCCAGCAGCCTTGTAGACTGCCCGAAGCGCGTGGGTGGCTGGGCTGATGAGGCTGCCATACCGCGCCATTGATTCGTAGAGGTGCAGGTCAATGTGTGCCGCCTCGGTAAACAATGACTTGTAACGTGCCTTTCGGCCTGCGAGAGTTTCCGGTGGAATTTGGGCTAATTCCCGTGCGATGGCATACAGACCATCCCTCTGGTTCTCATCATTACGGGCGATGTCCAGGATATCAGCCAGCAGAGGCCACTCGTCGCCGGGCAGGGTAGACCATTCCGGCGGCGCGGCCAGGATTTCTGCTAAGGCTTGAAACAACCGGGCATCACTCATGCTGTTCACTCAAATAGTCAACTTTCTACGGTCAATACGCCTATTTTGAGACCAGGTCTTTTGCCAACCGCAGGATGTCCAGCGGAATTGGCAGGATGGTCGAATTGCGTTCACTGGCGATTTCTACCAGCGTTTGCAGATAGCGTAGTTCCAGGCTGGTTGGGGAAGCTGCTAAACGATCCCCGGCTTCTGCGAGTGCCGCCGCCGCCTGCCGTTCACCGTCGGCATGGATGATCTTGGCACGTTTTTCTCGTTCGGCTTCGGCCTGCCGTGCCATTGCCCGCTGTAAATTCTCCGGGAGCAGGACATCTTTGACTTCCACCACGCCCACCTGAATACCCCAGGGCTCTTCGGTATGCTCATCAATGATTGTTTGCAGCCGCTCGTTGATGCGGTCACGCTGTGCCAGCAGTTCGTCCAGGTCGGATTGGCCGAGAACGCTACGCAAGGTGGTCAGGGCGATTTGTCCGGTTGCCCGGTCAAAATCACGAACGTTGATAATCGCTTTGGTGGCATTGACCGGTTGGTAGTAGACGACGGCATCCACCTGAACCGTCACATTGTCGCGGGTGATGATTTCCTGCGGTTCAACGACGAGTGTCTCCACCCGCATATCTACTTTTTGCAGGCGGTCAACATAGGGAATAATGACGTTGAATCCCGGGCCGCGCTCACCGCGCAGCTTCCCGAAGCGAAAATGCACACCCCGCTCATACTGCCAGATAATCCGAATGGCGGGCACACCGATAAACAAGACGACTGCTGCGATTGCTGCTACTGTTACGTACCAGGGTACTGACATAGAAGCCTCCACTCCTGTATGTGAAATCAGCGGAATTGCCAGCGTCTTTTCCGAATCTGCGGATCGGACGGTTTCGGCACAGGTATTTCCAGTTTGCTATGCGCGTCCTCAATTACACGCCCTTCCTGAACTTCCCAGATGGGGACGGGCGGGAACAGCTTAAAGAAAACCAATAAACCAAGAAACATCAGCGCCACCGAGCCGATAGTCAACACAATTTCAATGGCGGTGGGCGCATAAGAACTGTAGGGAATTAAACGAGGGTGGGTTACGGTGGGGACGACGATATTCCACCGCTCCATCCAGGTGCCTGCCAGCACGCACGTCCCGGCGACCAGGGTTGTCCCGATAGGATGCCGCTTTGACCAGACACTAATGCCCACAAGGGCACTTAAACCGGCCAGGATAAGTAGGATCAAACTGAGTTCTGAACCCAGCGGAGGAATTGCTGCCTCTGGAAAGAGCCACTCAGGGTCACTCAACAGGGCAACGATGCCGGTGGCAATTACCGCGAAACCGAGTGTGATGCGGGGTTGAAACAGGCGGATGCGGGCGATAAACCGGGGCATTGTGTGCAGAACCAGCATCATCCAGAAGGCTAACCCAATCAGGCCGAGCATGATCCAGAAGCTAGGGGAGTCCTGCCCCCAGAGTTTGCTGGCAAGCACCGGGAACTCCATCGTCTGCTGACCGGCGGCGAGGGTTAGGCTTTCAGCATAGGTGAAATATCCCCAGATGATGCTCATGGTGAGGAACAGCAGCCCCAGGTTGCGGTAGTGATGCAGGGTGATGTATTCCTCCAGGTGGAAGACTCGCCGGATGGTTGTCATCGCCAGGAATAAGCCGGATATACCGGAGAAAACCGCCGTTACGACGAAATAAGGCCCAAAAACAGTGGAATGCCAACCGGGTTGAACGGTTGTCGCCAGAATCCATGATGTAATCGTGTGAACAGAGACTGCTATGGGAATCGCGACCAGCGACATCATCGAAATCGCTTTTTCCAGGCGACTCCACTGAGCCACGTTCCCGCGCCACCCTAACGCCAGGATGCGATACAGGATGTGACGCCAGAAGGGGGCGTGTTCGGGCAGGTTATCCCGAAGGATGGCAGCGTCAGGAATGATCGGAAGATAAAGATAAAACGCTGAACTGAGCAGATACAACGTGACAACCAGGACATCCCAGAGAATAGGGGATTGCAAGCGGCCATAAAGAAAGACATAGAGCAGACGGTCAGGACGCCCCATATCAACGACTATCTGAATTCCCGCGACGACCAGAGCAAAGACAGTTACGGCTTCGGCGATGCGGGTGATAGGCCGCCGCCAATCCGCCCCGATCAGGTTCAAGATGGCTGAGATAAACGTTCCGGCCAGGCTGATGCCGATGAAAAAGACAAAATTCGTCATATAGATGCCCCAGTAAGCGGGGCGCTGCATTCCGGTTTCGCCTAAGCCCATTTCGACCTGCTGGATATACGCTATGAGTCCCAGGATAACCAGGATCAACAGGAGCGCCGCAACCGTCCAAAAGCGGGTGCTGAAGTGCAGCAGCGGTTCGATCAGATGCTTACGATCACGAGGATCAATTTTCAGCATAAAACTAACCCTCCGTCAGATAAATGACTTTTGGATGCGTGCCGACATCTTCCTGAAGGCGGAAAGCGCGGGGGCTGCTCGCCAATTCAGAGACGGTACTGTTCCGGTCATCCAGATCGCCAAAGAAACGCGCCTTCGCGGTACAGGTTTGGACACAGGCGGGGACATATTCATCCGGTCTGAAGTCACGCCCCTCTGCTTCCGCCTTAGCCCGTGCCTTCAGCAGGCGGTGAATGCAGAACGTGCATTTTTCAACCACGCCCACCGGACGCTGGATTGGCCCTTCTTCAGAGCCGCCCCCTTGGATGCGATCCGGGTTGTGGTAAACACTCATATTTTCTGCCCACTGCGGTTCGTACCAGTTGAAGTAGCGCACGCCGTAGGGGCAGGCCACCGTACAGAAGCGGCAGCCGATACAGCGGGTATAATTCTGCCGTACAAGACCCTCATCATCGGTATAGGTCGCCTGAACGGGGCACACCTTTACACAGGGCGGGTTTTCGCAGTGCATACACGGACGGGTCATATATCGAGTCTGGACATTCGGGTATTCGCCGGTTTCCTCCGTTGGGTTTACCGGTAGAGGGAAAACATCGTTCCAGCGAATCGCCCGCCCCTTGATGGCCTCATTGGGCTTGACTGCCGGGATGTTGTTCTCAAACCGGCAGGCGATACTGCATCCCTGGCAGGCTACACATTTATCCAGATCAATGACCATTGCCCAGCGCGTCATGCTTCCTCCCCATCACGATCATCTTTTCAAGCGGGATATACCCGCACGCGGGTGTTTGTCATCGCGGCCAGCCCTGTAGCCGGTTCACTGGCAGGATTGAGAATTTCAAGGCCGTTGACGCCGCGATTTTTCGCCCAGCGCCCGACTGCCGTATGGCCCTGGTTGTAGGGCAGGTTGACGACATCAGGATGAAGTGCTTTCACCAGGCGCAACTTCACCTGAAGCCGCCCGAAGGGACTCTCGACCCAAACAATTTCGCCATCTTTGAGGTGGAGTTCTTCGGCAGTTTCGGGGTTCATTTCCAGCCAGCTTCCCCATGTTTCGCCCACCGTCATTCCGCTGATTTCCTGGAGCGTTGGCAGGTTTGCGTT
The DNA here is from genome assembly GCA_937974245.1 of uncultured Chloroflexota bacterium. GTDB lineage: Bacteria > Chloroflexota > Anaerolineae > Aggregatilineales > Phototrophicaceae > JACKCG01. The sequence goes on from CALJKV010000011.1 coordinate 30,218, forward strand.
GGTCGAATATGATCCCAGGCTCATCAGGGTGATTATGTTCAACGTAAATGGATATTCTGCCTCATCACCGGCATAGGCAACTTCTTCATAGTGCGGCAGGTACACCGAATCGCCGCTGACGGTAATCCCTAACTTAGCCCGTTCTTCATCGCTCCATGCCCCGATCATGGCGAGCATTTCCCGGCTGAAGAAGTCGAAACGGCCATCACGAGGCGCGTTCTGGCGGTCTATGCCGACTACCTGTTCAATCCAGGTTTGGCTGCCCCGTCGGGCGAAGCGATACCCCGGCGTCAGCCATATCCCTAATTGCCGCAGCGTGTCCCAATCCGTGCCGATGGATTGCAGGCGTTCCTGCAAAAGTTCCTCATAAGATTCCCAGGGGAATGCCTGTGCCACCGGATCGCCCATCTGGTGGGCGACTCTGAGCAGGAAATCGCCGGCTGTCATCGTGTCATATAACGGAGGAATGACTGGCTGCCGCAGCGAAATGCCAGGATAGCCCATGCCCTCTAAATGGTCGTCCTGGTACCGTTCCAGGAAGGTTGGCTCCGGCAGGACGAGGTCGGCATGTTGGGCGGTTTCATCCATAAATGAACTGAAGGAGACAATCAATGGGATACGCTCGAATGCATCTATAAAGCGTTTGCCACCGGGCACTTCATAAACGGGGTTGGCGTCATATAGGAACAATGCACTAAGGGGATAGCCCGCCAACACCCGATCAGCTACCATCTGGTAGGCGTGCCGTCCCAGCGGAAACTCACTCCCTGCGCCGTCAACTCGCTCGGCGTGTTGGCTGCGCTCGGCAATCGGATCGGCAGGTAGTTCCGGCCATGCGGGCGCGGGCATGTAACGCTGCGTGAGGATGCCGCCGGGTGCTTCAATACTACCCGCAAGCGCGTTAAGCATGTGTATCGCCATCGCGGTGTACAGCCCGTTGATGCTGCCGTTTAGCAGGCCGCCTTTACCAGGCAGGACAGCGATGGCAGGCGGATTACCGATGAATTCCCCGGCGATGCGGGAAATCGTCGTAGAGGGGATGCCGGTAATCTGCTCAACAATCTGAGGGGTATAGTTTTTGAGGACGTAAGACTTGAAACCGACCCGCAACTGCCCATCAGCATCGACAAAATCCTCAAAACCATAGGTGTAGTTGTGGACAAAATCGGTATCGAACTGGCCGGAAGCAATAATTACGTTGGCAATCCCTAATGCCAGTGCCAGGTCAGTGCCAGGTTTGATGGCAATCCATTCATCGGCCTTTGCTCCGGTCACGCCCTGTCGCGGGTCAATAATTACGATTTTTCCGCGTGTGGATCGTCCCCGTCGTAGGTAGGCATAGCCCGAAATCATGCGTTGGGGCACACGCCCTGCTTCTAGCAGGTTCGCCCCGAAGCTGAGGATATAGCTCGAATTTTCAAGATCATACGCGGGCAAGTCATAGACACCCTGCGTGAAGTATATGGCAAGTCGGGCGGCCTCTATGTTCAGGCTGTCGTGTGATACCGTATTAGGTGAGCCTACCGCCCGCATAAACCGTTCAAAGAAGGATCGCAACTGTCCGCGGGTTTCACCATAAAGCAGGGCGGCCTGTTCCGGCGTGCCATTTGCCCGGATTTCACTGAGTTTGTCGCTGACAAGTTGAGCTGCTTCATCCCAGGTGATGGATTCCCATGTTCCAGCGCCACGTTCACCCACACGCCGTAGCGGCCCGCTCAGACGATCCGGGTTATAGAGCAGTTCGAGGGCCGTGTGTCCTTTGGGACACAACGCGCCAAGATTGATCGGGTGCATCGGGCTGCCATCCAGCTTCACGACATGCCCATCCACCACCCGCGCAATAATGCCGCACCCACTGGGACACATCGAACACACCGTTGGGATAAACGTTTCCGTCCCAGGCATAATCAGATAAGGCACTTCGCCGGTGTTCTGTTGACTGAGCAAGGTCAGTAATTCGGCAGCCGCCCCGGAAGCCGCGACGCCGCCCACGATTGCGGCGCTGGTCATCAGGAATTGGCGGCGGGACATGGTGTTCGGCATGGTCAATTCCCCCTGTAAGTGAGCGGGACTGGCTCGTAATCGCAGCTCTGGGGCGGTTGTTCCAGTACGAAGAATGAATCCAGGGATTTGCTCATCGGTTGCGTTCCGAGGTTCCAGTCGCATGTTTCCAGGGCAGGAGGGAGTATGTAGCTGTCGGGCGGCACGATCACCCCATCACTCAGGTCTTTTACGTAAGCAACCAGCGCATCAAGTTGTTCGTCGGTCAATTGCCCGGCGAAAGAGGGCATCCCGCTGCGGGGTGCGCCCCTGATCGTGATACCCCGTATCAGGCCTTCGGTCAGATAATATTCGGTGAGCGCGGTCGCGAAAAGGCCTTCGCCTTTTATGCCATGACAGCCCGCGCAGGCGGCGTCATAGAGTTCCATCGCATCATCCACACCGGGCGCTAAAAGTGTATCCCCGACTGTGGGCACGTCATTCGGGCGATTTTGTGCTGTCCACAACATACCGCGCAGCGTGCGAGGGCCCCCGCCGCCCGGATTCACATGACAGGTCGCGCAGGGATCTCCGGTTCGGTCAGAATATTCGGGCAGAGCGTGGGCAGGGGGTGGCACAATGACCAGTAGCAAAACGGTTGCAATCACGGCTACTCCGAGTATGACTGTAAAGGTGTCGGAACTGCCTGAGCGAAACATCGAATTCCCTTTAACGCTCTCTTCCAAGTAAGTCTTTCGCTTATGTCAACGGTTTACATTGTCGATCGGGTCAGGGATGGGTCACGCCCGTGTCGAATTCACGTCCAGTCCCATGACAGACCACACAGGTCTCAACCAGATTCCCGGTAGTCTGAAGTTGCGCGTGCCCGCTGGCCGCCGAACTATCATGGCAGGCCGTACACACCGATGTAATTGCCGGAATAGTGTTCACCGCTTCGCCAGCCTGGGTAACAGTCGAAGGCAGAAGGTCGGTGAGGGCCGCCATGCTGTAAGTACCGGCCAGATGGCAGGTCTGGCAGTTTGCTATACCGGTTGGCAGCGCTACCTGGCTGAAATCCTGGAGGACGTTGCCAAACCCATAAAACTGCACAGGCTGCGAGGCATTTATTCCACTATGGATGCGGTGAATCATGACCCGGAAATCAACAGTGGCGGGTGGCATGGCCTCTGCGGGGCGGCGTGCCTCGTCGGTGGCGGTGGCGTTATGGCACATCACACAGTATTCAGTGTTCTGCCGGACATCACCATGCTGCGCCAAGTCGCCATGACAGGCGTTACACTGATCGCGCGAAATCACTTCACGCCGGGGTGTGACCGAACTCTCATCCAGGGAGACATAGTAGACCGGATTGAACCCTGCCACTCTGATCTCATCACTTACCCGCGAAAGTTTTTCCATTGTGTAGCCTTCAATGCTGACCGCGTAGGTACCAGCAGCATCAGCCGGAAGCGCGTATTGGAACACGTACTGGTATGTCCCTTCACCCATATCTCCTATCACCGGCGAATCCGCGTTTTCGGCCAGCGGGAATAGCGCCTCGGTTACGCGCTGGCTGTAGTCACTGGTTGGGCCAGCCAAAGTCAGCGCCAGATAGTCCATATCCGCAGGGTTAATCACTTCACTTTCATTGTTGGTGATTTTGAACATCACTGCTGGCGCACTCCCTGGGGCGACATCGGAAACTGTGACGATTTCAAAATTCACGCCACTAAGCCGGGTCGAAAAGCGGGGTATCGTGTGTGCGCCGGAAATGGTTTCATCGTCAAACTCTTCGTCCTCGTTGAGATGGCAGTCCAGGCATTGCACATCGGTTTTGGGCCGTCCTGGGTGGTTATCCGAAGTCGAGGGATTAACATTGTCATGGCAGGATGTACAGGCCGCATTGCTCGGCGCGTTTTTGTAATTATCACCCTCGCTGCCGGTGTGACAGGTCGCGCAACTACGGGTGTCCTGTGGGAATGCGACAGTTGAATAATCATGGACACTCTGCCGAAAGCCAACGATATAGTAGGCGCCCCCATCCACCACTGAAGGGAGGTTTGCACCATCGTGAACCTGATGCACCATGACCTTCAAATCTAGGCTGTTACCGGTTTCCGGGTCGACATTCTGGGGGGTGTGGCAGATCTGGCAAAGCTGGTATTCGTCCCGGCCACCACCGTGCGCGTTCAGACCTTCCTGATGGCACTGGTTGCAGGTTTCTGTCACGGAAATCTGGCGTGTAAGGGTTGGGGTTTCCCCGTCAGGAACAAAGGTGAATGTCGGATTGGCGGAAAACGTGCTGCGCGTAATCTGAGCGCCGATGAGATGTGTAGCGGCGGGGTCGTAAGTATCATCCAGTGGTTGCGAGAAGGTATAAGTGTATAGACCGGGTTCGACCTCGGCTACTGTACCGTCACCGTCAAAGGTCGGTTGGCTTACTGTTTCCAACACCGGAGACTGTGTTTTGCCGCCGAATTCATACGCACTCCCACTGACTTCCTGCGTGAAATAATTGGCATAGTGTGTGTATTCGGTTTCTTCATCCACAACCAGGCGGGCCATGCCGAACCGCAGGCGCTCAACATCTTCCGGTTGCAGCGGTGTGCCATCCTGGGCGGCGAGGGTGAATGTTACTGTTACAATGTGGCCGTCATCAATACTGGCGGCAGTAATTTCAGAGGAAAGGCCGTCTCCGGGGGGAAGCGGAGCAACTAGTTGTTCTCCTGGCGGGCCAACGGGACCTGGTTCGCCCTGTGGGCCTTGCGGTCCTGGTGGCCCCTGTTCGCCAATTGGCCCCTGACAGGATGCCAGCACGAGAGCGGTTAGAAGTCCGATAAAGCTAATAATAACCGGCAGCTGTGCGATTTTTTTCATAATTCTACTCTCTCGTAGTTAATCAGGTTTGGTATCCGTTCCCCTGATAATCTCAAGAAGGTCTTCTTTGTTGTTGACTATCCATCGCTGGCGGTGGTAGACCCACATTTCGTTATTTTGCAGACCCATTCGGACAATGTGGGGACACCACGAACAGTCTTCCAGGAGTTGCATAATCTTCAGAGCGCCCTCGGCAGTGTTTTGCGTTGTTTCCTCAATAATCACCACTTCAGGATGAGTTTTATCGATAGCACTCAGCGCATCCATGTAAACGGAACTTTCACCGACAACTTCGATCTTCAATTGTGCAAGGAGCAGGCGAATACTGTCGAAGAAGAGCGGGTTTTCCCAGACAATAAAGACCTGTTGAGCCATGCTTCCATCTCCAAGCCGTCTTTATACTAAGGTTATCGGATCTGGTCAGGCTTCGTAATCGGGGGGTACGCCATTTGTGAAGAAAAAAATGCCAGTTTTCTGGCGATTTTTACGAGGGGTCTGGCGAATAATGCGAGGATCAGATGAGACCGCGTTCCCGCGCATACTGGACGAGTTCGTGGCGGGTATTCAGTCCTAATTTACTCAATAAATTGCTGCGGTGAGTGTGAACGGTACTCTGGCTGATAACCAGTTTCTCCGCGATTTCCTTGTTGCTGTAGCCATGTGCCAGGAGTTTCAGAATTTCTTTTTCTCGCGGACTCAGGGAAACATCCTGTTCGATGCTGTTGCCCTTCAGGGCGAAATAATCCTGTACCAAACGCTGCGCCATTGTGGGGTAGAGAAATACTTCACCTCTACTGACCACCCGTACGGCATCAATGAGTTCGTTCGTTCGCGCGCCTTTCAGCACATACCCGGATGCGCCAGCCTGCAGCATCTCGTAAAAATACTCGTCAGAACGGTGCATAGTCAGTACCAGGACGTTGATCTGTGGCAATTGCGCTTTGATCCGGCGCGTGGCCTCCAGGCCGTCCATTCCTGGCATGGCGATGTCCATGATTATGACATCAGGGGATAACGACTCGGCCAACGCCAGGACCTCATGGCCGTTCCCGGCTTCTCCGACCACTTCAATATCCTCTTCCGCCTCAAGCAGCAGTCGTACACCTGACCGGACAATCGTGTGATCGTCTCCGATCAAAACGCGAATCGTGTCAGTCACAGAACATCCCCTCTTCCAGTGGAAGACAGACTTTCAAGTATGTTCCCCGCCCTATTGTAGAGGAAATTTCAACCTGTCCCCCGCACTGTGTCACGCGTTCTTGAATCCCCATTAGCCCTAACCCGCGCGGGCTGCTGCCATCCGTCTGTACATTGCCTACATCAAAACCAATACCGTCATCGCATATTGTACCCTCAAGCCGGTTATCGTGTTGGGTAAGCTGAATGGATACGGTGCGGGCCTGTGCGTGCCGCAGGACATTGCTCAACGCTTCCTGAAAGATTCGGTACAACGTGGTTTCAATAGCGGCGGGCAAGCGACCAGTTAAACCGTCAGTGATGAGTTCGCAGTCAATTCCGGCAGAACCCAATGTCCTTTCCATGTGACTCCGCAAGGCCACCACGATGCCCAGATCATCCAGCGCGGAAGGGCGCAGATCAAGAATGAGGTCATACATTTGATCGGTTGTCGCGGCCACCAGGTCACGAATCTGTGCCATCTGGGTATGTGCACGTTTGACATCGGTCACGATCATTTTTTCGAGTGCTTCGACGCAGAATGCCAGCCCACTAAGTGATTGACCGAGGTCGTCGTGCAGTTCCCGTGCTACCCGTGTACGTTCATTTTCCTGGGCGGTAATCAAGCGTTTGAGCAGTTCACCGCGTTGGGCGCTTTGAAGACTGAGTTGTTCCGATAGCTCCGTATTTTCCCGGTTACGGGACTCAATCTGCCGTACCATCAGATTAAACGCAGCGCCCAGCTGACCAATTTCGTCTGTCTGATTCTCTTCCAGCGGGTGGGGAAGATGCCCTTGTCCGAGTCGTTCAATCGCATCGGCCAGACCCGTTAAACGACGGAGGACGAGCCTTCCCATGACAATATTCACCACTAGGACTGTGATAATGATGCTGCCAATCCACCACAAGAAGTTTTCTCGCACGTCGGTGGCTAAAGTGGCTTCTATACGAGCCATCGAAATATCTGTCACCAGTAGCCCTAGAAAGCGATCATCAGTCTCGTGGCATTCCGCACATTCAGCTTGATTTTCTAGCGGATACATGCTGCGGAAAATGCGCTGCCCCAGTTCCCCGTTAATCACTACATTGATTGGACGTTCGCCGGGAGGAAGCCGGTGACAAGCCTGGCATTCAGGGTCGCGTTGATCCAGATGAAGCCCTACGCCGTCCTTAAAAGGGGCGAAAATGACTTCACCGGATGGGTCGAGGACATATACCGTGCGGAATTCCTCGTTTGTGCCGATGGTGTCCAGCAATGTCTGAACCTCGGTGAAATCATCCTTAATCATGGCATGGCGGAGGTTAGATTCAATTATCCTGCCGGAATAGGCGGCGAGCAAGGACAAGTTTTCCATCGCAGCATTCTGATGCCTGAGATGCTCAATAATTGCGAAAGTCCCTAAAATGAGCAAAAGAGGAAGTACCACGCCAAGTGTAACTTTGGCTCTCAGATTGTCTTTCAAGGCTTTGTTGTGCATTTTGTGGTATTCCATTACTAACCGAAGGGGAAATTTCTGAATGGAACATTTTGCACATATGACAACTGTTTTCGATACTGTACCACATTGTGCGTCGCAAGAACAAATCGGACGTAGGAGGTGTTTGGAGTAGGGGAAATTACATTTACCGGCAATCGTAATAATTCAATGGAGATTCATAAATCGCGATTGTAGAGGAGTTTTAGTTGGTCTATGGAGATGAGGTCTGGCGCCTATGTGTCGCCCAATCTTTCTTTTACGACGCATTATTGAGGCTGACGGGTTTTTCAGAAAGCTATAACAACCACTTTAGCCTCAACCGCAAAACGCGCTATGTCCTGTAGTTTTGGCAAATGGGATTGAAAATCAGAGAGGAAAACAACGGTTGAAGTCCTTTAGTTGCGACTCCTTCTGCCGGTATCATACCCAGCGGCAAAGGCAGCCAGCAACGGGTTATCGACAATCTGGTTCTCAGCATTCCCTGATCGCAAGGGGTTGATGGTCGTCAACTCTCCATCCGCGTCGCGCACCATTTCCAATACTGCTAACCGCCCGGTGCGTTCCGGTATCGCCAGGCTGGCAATCAACAAGACCTCTTTACGCTGCGGATCCAGCGATGGTGGCACAGTCGGCGGCTGCTCCCCCTGAGCAAAACTCATCCAGCCTTCCGAGATGAAAAACACTTCTTGAAGGGTCCCAATCTCGACCCGCTGCCCCAACTCAAAGCCAGTCGAAAACAAGGCCCGCAGTCTGCCTTGATGGGTCTCCGGCAACCCTGGCAGCTGTCCAATAATCCCGCGCTGCTGGATGTCGAAACCCCCGTTCCCGGTATCACCTAGGGCGACCCGCCGGATGATATGCGGCGGGTGGCGGTGCTGACGACGATGGACGGCGGCGTGCCGGATTTCACAGTCAATGCCGGTGGGTGGGGGCATTTCGGATCAGGCAGCGCCGTCATGCCCGGTCGTGGTCGCCTGACAATCTCCGACAGCGCCTACGATGTCTACCTCAACGAGTCCACCTACTGGCGCGGCGTGCCTGTTGAGGTGTGGGAATACATCCTGGGTGGCTACAAGGTGCTCAAGAAATGGCTCAGCTACCGCGAAAAGGCGGTGCTGGGACGTCCGCTCAAGCAGGAAGAAGCCCGTGCGTTCATGTACAGCGCCCAGCGCATCACGGCGCTGCTGGCGCTCAACGCGGCACTGGATGGGAATTATGAGGTGTGTGTGTAGCCGATAGGGGCTGCGGGCATGTTCTGAACAATAGGGAGATGACAGAATTTCATGATTTCACTGTGATTTGCGCTGCATCGCCGCTGAAGGAACACAATATATACCGAGCCGGATATAACAGTGTACAGTGCAAAGGGCGGCAGGAAGATTATTCAAAGTAATGGAACAGATAGAGGTGCTAGACCTGCGGGAGTTTGTTTGCGGTATTTCTGGCGTGGCAATTGAATAACTGTGAATGTTTATACTGTATCTCTACCTAATAAGAAGTGACGGGAACGGACTCATAAAAGCCCACCCCCGTATTCCAGATTAGGTATAACTAGCGCGTGTTAGTTTTTCACGACCGTGACAGCGCTGGCCTGCATTCCCTTTTTACCCTGGGTGATTTCAAATTCAACTTTTTCACCCTCGTCCAGTGAGCGATAGCCAGTACTTTGAATCTCCGAGTAATGGACGAAAAGATCCTCGCCGCCTTCTTGGGAGATAAATCCAAAGCCCTTCTCTCCGTTGAACCACTTTACTGTACCTTGAATACGATTTGCCATTGTTGTTTCTCCTAAAACAATTGAGGGGTGCCACGACCTGATTACACAAAATCCAATTGGTTTAGGATACTATGTGTTTTTTAGAGGAGTACTGGAGGGTCGCTATCTGTGATCTGTCTAAACAGAACTTACTTCAGCAACAGATTCTCGTAGTTTCTCTGGTGAGGTTGATGGGTGCATAACCACTGCACCAATGTAGGTTGACGCAATTGTCGATTTGTTTTCTACACTGCATATACAGCATAACACAGATCAAGCAAAAAGATAGGGTGATATTAGATTTCCGAGATGGCGCACCTAAAAGCAGAAATCCCTGATAGGAATGAAATCAGATTGGTACACGGTGCCCCCAACGGGCCACCTGGAATCCTGACGGCATCATACCTCTCAACTTATCGCTCATTCGCAAAGACACACACCTTCGGATGGATAAGTCATGCCCAGTCAGAGGTATATGTGAAGATGCCAACCGGCCATCCCTGTTGAACGCAGGGGATAGGCACTTAACGTGAGGCCCGTCAACTAACTATTCTCAACCCGCCGCATACCCCGAAGCAGTTCTTCTACTTTTACGGTTGCGATACCTGATACGACATCCGACATCGCATAAGGGATAATCAACACATTGTTATGGACGAGTGACCCACAGGAATACACGACATTCGGGACGTAGCCTTCGCGTTCCTCCTCGCGGGGTACGAGTAATGGCTCGTCCAGATAGGCGATGACTTTTGTTGGGTTTTCAAGGTCGAGTAGTATCGCGCCAATAGAGTACTGGCGCATGGGGCCCACGCCGTGCGTGAGAACAATCCAGCCTTCATTGGTTTCAAGCGGTGATCCACAGTTACCAAGCTGAATAAACTCCCAGGGGCGGGTAGGCTCCTGAATAATTTCAGACTCTTGCCAGAAATGAACGTTGTCCGAGAACATGATGCGGTTATTTTCACCGTCCTGGCGCGAAAGCATGACATAACGATCCTCAATTTTGCGCGGAAAAAGTGCCATCCCCTTGTTTTGTACGGCTTTGCCATTCAGCGTTGATATTTTGAACTTGATGAAGTCTTTTGTTTCAATCAACTGGGGAAGGATGCTCACACCGTTATAAGCAGTATAGGTCGCATAGTATGTCACCTGACCATCATCGTTGAAAAACTGTACGAATCGAGCATCTTCAATACCGCGACTTTCAATCTTTGAAGTCGGAAAGATAACGCGCTCAGAGATCAGATGGTCATGATTGAAATACAATTCATAATTGGAATTTGCAAGCCAGTGGACGATTTCAAACGTTCTGTTTTGGCGCTCTACCGGAAAAACAGGGTCCGCGCGAAGGGCATCAATATTCTTCTTTAACCCATAATAGGAGAAGGTATCCGGAAGCTGGTTGAGCAGATGATGCATCACATCATTATCGGCGTTCATTTCCTGAAGTTTCATCCTGAAGAGCTTGAGGTCATATACCGGGTCAAGGTAAACGTCAGGCGTGACCACATACTCGCTGACCGGATCGAGAAGGACGGTGTTATTCGCGTCGAGGACACCACTGCGAAACACAATCGAGGACAGATGTCCCTCACCGGTCGCACGCAGACTCATAATAAAGCGCAGGCTGCCGGCTGGGATATGACTTTGGTCAGGATGCGGCACAATGGAGGGATTGAAAAGAGCCGCCGATTCAATGGAATATTCCATTGTGAAGTAAGCTCCAATGAGTGCTCTCTTGGCCCCGGTGAGGATGGTATCTTCAGGAATATAATCGCTCACTTTGTTGAGGTGACGTTCAAAAACCGCGCTGATGTCTTTATGCCGGTCAGAAAAATCAAACATCACCTGGGACAGCAGGGTTTCGGCTGTTTCATCTGGCAAATCAAGTACCCGTTGAATAATCCTGGTGACCCGCCGCCTATCTTCAGGCAGGTTCAGCCGGGTAATCACCCGCGACGAATCTCCCAGAATTTTCTTTGCCTTACGTTTGACAATGAGTTGCGGATGGGTATTTTTGACCATTAATTCGCTTTTTCCATCATCTGTAGAAAAACCTCGCAGTATTGTTCGATCATTTTGTCGGAGGTGAAGCGATCTTCAACGACTCGGCGGCAATCGGCACGATTAAGCGTTTTGATGCGGTCTACATGTTCAATCGCTTCCTGACATCCCGACACCAGGAAGCCGTTTTTTCCATGTTCAATCAATTCTGGCATACTGCCCCGGTTAAAGGCGATGACCGGTGTGCCACAGGCCATCGCCTCAACGACCGATAGCCCAAAAGGCTCATCGAAACCGATGGGATGAAGCAAAGCCGATGCACCCCCTAACAACTGACTGCGCTGAACCGGGCCAACACTGCCAACATAAACAATCTGATGGTTATCAAGATGGGGATGAACATACTGCTGGTAGTAATGGTCATCCTGAATGATACCGGCCAGGATCAGCCGTTTGTTGCACGCCTGGGCAATGTCAATCGCCTCTTTCGCACCTTTATCAGGGTGGATGCGACCGAAAAAGAGGAGATAATCATCTGATTCCGACTGGAAATCGAACTGGTTTATATCAATGCCATGATAGATGGTCTTGATGTAATCAAGCTCTGGGGCACGGTTGGCATCGCTTATAGAAACATAGAACACGCGTCGGTTGTATTTTCGGTAAACCGGCAAAATCCCAGGTGAGGAAAAGCCGTGAATGGTTGTGACGACTGGCGTTTGGGTCAGTCCGCTATAGGTCAACGGCAGAAAATCAAAGTGGTTGTGGATAATGTCGAAGCCATCCGCATGATCGAAAAGTTCTGAAATATGCAGTGCTTCCCAGACTTTTGGGATCATTGAACGATCTTCTTCATAGCCTTGTGGGCAGACCGCTTGAAGTTTGCCACTTGTTTCCGAGTCGCCGGTTGCAAACAGAGTGACATCGTAGCCACGCGCTACCAGGCCCTCGGTCAAGAGAGAAACCACACTTTCCCAGGGGCCATAGTGACGGGGCGGTGTGCGCCAGGCGATCGGTGAAAGCATTGCGATGCGCATGGATTAACCTGTGCTTTGGCGTGTTGGCTGAAGGGTGTTCTCCGCCAGACGGAGCTCTAACCAGGATTGCAGAAATGCCAGGGTAGACTCGGTACCTTGGTTCTCGTTTGCCCGGTCAGGATGAAGCCCGTCACGGCAACCACCGGTTTTCGCATCATAAACAGGAAGATTCAGGTCATTCCGTCCTAAATACCACTCAAAAGCCCGCTGCGCCTCGCTATACCAGCATTTATCCCCCGTCATACGATACGCTTCCAGGCAGGCAGAGACCATCGTCTGTGCCTCTACCGGTTGTTGATCAAACCTGGCACGTTTGCCACCTTGCTGATAAAAGCCGTTCGAGCCGATGGGTACAAAATGGCCGGTAGGAGTATTCGCCCGTTGTAAGTCTGCCAACCAGTTCAGGGACTCTAACCCGGCACTCGACATGGCATTATTCGGTATCCCCTGACCACACATCAACATGGCGCGTGGCAGCACGGCATTGCAATACGCTAGTTCATTTTCATACCAACGCCATTCATCGGTGCGATTGGCCTGATACAGAGTGAGCAAACGCTCTGCCAATTGATCACGGACTTGACTGATTAAGCGGTCGCCATTAAATCTCCGCAAATACTCGTGGATTCCGATTAACGCAAATGCCCATGCACGGGGACTGGTGGTATCCAGAACGGCAGGTAGAGCCTGTTCAAACAGCCAACTCGCCATAGCTGTGAGGGGTGATGTGTTGGAGCGGCCAATCACCGTACCTAATGCCCATAAGGTGCGACCGTGACTATCATCAGACCCCTTTTCTTCCAACCAATGCCGCTGGTAATCCATGAAATTGCGGAAGCGTCCCGTTTCACTGTTGAAGGCATACATGATAAAGGCCAGATAACGGGCACTCAGGTCTGACGATTGCCCGTTGTCTAACGCCAATTCTGCCAGGTAGGTGCTGACAATCAAGGCGCGGGCATTATCATCAATACAATAGCCTTCACGATAATTAGGTATGGTGAAATGTGCATGTTGCAGGATGCCGGTATCATCCGTCATATGGCGCAAATGATCGAGTTTGAGGGGCGGCAATTCGCCCGGACGTTGATCTAACGGTTTAACCACAAAGTTAGACGGGGAAGAATGCCGTCGTTTCGCACGGGCGCGTTCAAAACTCTCCATATAGCGCCGTGCCACCTGCGGCCAGGTCATCTGACGCCCAAATATATAGGCGCGTTTACGCATCGCATCCCGTTTGGCTTCGTTATCGAGCAGATCAATCACTGCTTCAGCGAGTTTTTCCGAGTCATGGAACGGTACAAGCACACCGCGTCCATTAGCAAGCACTTCGTCTGCATACCAATAAGGTGTCGAGATGACGGCTTTCCCTGCACCTAACGTATAAGCCAGCGTGCCGGAGGTAATCTGGGCAATGTTCAGGTAGGGCGTGAGGTATATGTCTGCTGCGCTGATGAACTGATTGAGTTCATCCAATGTGACAAATCGATTGTAGAAAATGACATTGCCTTCAACGCCTTTATCACGTGCCAGGCGTTGCAAAGACAGGCGATAGGTTTCGCCTTCGTTGCGTACAACCTGAGGGTGGGTTGCGCCCAGAATCAGATACACGACGTTGGGATGTTGAACGACGATGGCCGGCAGAGCGGCAATGACATCTTCGATTCCCTTGCTGCTGGATAACAAACCAAAGCTGAGCAAGACCATTTTTCCCTCAACGCCGAACAGGTCTTTATGAAAACTTGAGTCAGTAAATGGCACATCGGGAATACCATGTGGAATGAAGTCAATTTTCTTCCCTGAAACACCGTAGATTCGCTCCAGGAATTCAACGCCGCGTTCGCTCATGACGACCACACGATCAGAAAGAGACACCACTTCTTGCAGCACCTTGAGTTGATCGGGGTCGGGATGCTCCAGAATGGTATGCAGTGTCGTCACAATCGGCATATGGAGGTCGCGCAAAAGGGCCAGGATGTGGCTGCCTGCTGGTCCACCATAAATCCCATATTCATGTTGCAAACACACAAGATCAACGTTATTGATGTTCAGAAAGTCGGCGGCACGCCGGTAGGAGGCAATGTCTTTCTCTGAAAGTTCAAAGCGAACACGCGGTGGATAGGCGTAACCGCTCGCAATATCATTGACAGGCAAGGCAATACACGTTGTTTCACTGTATTCCGTTGCAATTGCTTCGCACAAATCGGTTGTAAAGGTGGCAATGCCACACTGTCGTGGGAGATGATTGCCGACAAATCCAATACGCTTTATGGTGGAATTCAATGCGTCATCTTGCGACATACTCGATCTTTCCGCCCTCGTTATCCCAAATTTCTAATTGACGTTGGCTGTCCCGGATGGCAAAAGCCCGGCGGGTTTCATCACTGCTTTTGCTGACAACAGATTGTGATTGAGCAACAAATTCTGCGGTTTCAACTCGGAGCAGCGGGTTGAGCCAGTACAAAATCTTGCTCAGGTGCTCAACGGTCTCGCGCAATCGTGCCAATTCGGAATCGAGTTTCTGTGCCGGCGTGGTGTTCATCAGTCTTTGGAATGACTCTACTTTCATTCTTCGTCGGTTTGTCATTTGATATGCCCTTTCATTGCGGTTCTGGCTGAAGGCTACACCCCCTTTTCAACTCTCAGTATCGTGTTCCACCTGGGTCGTTAAGCAACCGCAATTGATTTATCGGCAACCAGGGCTTCAATCGTCAAAATCATGGCCGCGATGGAAGCCGCGCTCTCCACAGCACTCCGCGTTACTTTGGCGGGGTCGGGTATGCCAGTCGCAAGCATGTCAACATATTCACCCGTCATCACGTCATAACCGATACGAGGGTTTTTCTGGCTAGCCTGCGCCCGGCGCACATTGGCAACAATGACTGCCCCTTCTGCACCCGCGTTCTCGGCAAGCCGGCGCATCGGGACTTCAAGCGCACGGCGCACGACATTGACACCGGTATTGATATCCTCATGGTCGAACTTGAGATCAACCAGCGCCGACATGGCGTTCAGCAGCGTTACCCCACCGCCGGGTACAATCCCATCCTCAATCGCCGCCCGAGTCGCGTTTAATGCATCTTCGACACGGTGTTTCTTTTCTTTGAGTTCTGTTTCAGTCGCAGCGCCCACTTTAATCACGGCCAC
The DNA here is from genome assembly GCA_937974245.1 of uncultured Chloroflexota bacterium. Classification (GTDB taxonomy): domain Bacteria; phylum Chloroflexota; class Anaerolineae; order Aggregatilineales; family Phototrophicaceae; genus JACKCG01. The sequence continues at coordinate 45,676 of CALJKV010000011.1, forward strand.
ACCCCCCTTGAGTTTTCCCAGGCGCTCCCGGAGTTTTTCGCGGTCGTAATCGCTGGTACTCAGTTCAATCTCGCGTTGTATAGACTGGATGTGGTTTTGGATCGCAGTCGTGTCTCCCGCGCCATCCATGATTGTGGTGTATTCTTTCGTGGCAACCACTTTGCCCGCGCGTCCGAGCTCACCCAGTGTAGTCGTTTCAAGTTTGTGTCCGAATTCTTCACTAATGACCGTTGCCCCTGTCAAAATGGCAATATCACGCAGCATGTCTTTACGCCGATCCCCAAAACCCGGCGCTTTCACGGCCAGTAGCATCACAGTGCCGCGCAGTGAATTCAGCACCAGTGTCGTGAGTGCCTGCCCGTCAACATTTTCTGCGATGATGACCATCTCACGCTTGCCCGACTGAATGAGCTTTTCCAAAAGCGGAACCAGACTCTGGGCCGAACTGATTTTCTTGTCGTAGATGAGGATATAGGGCGCTTCAAGTATCGCTTCCATCGCTCCAGGGTTCGTTACAAAGTATGGACTGATGTAACCTTGATCGAACTGCATTCCCTCAACATATTCGATCTCAAAACTCATGGTGTTGCTGTCCTCAACAGCGATGACACCATCCTTGCCTACCTTATCCATCACGGTCGCAATCAGTTCGCCAATTTTGGTATCCTGAGCGGAGATACTGGCGACCTGGGCAATTGCATCGCGGGTATTTACCGGGACAGACTGCTCCAGGATGTGATCGGAAACGGCTTCTAAGGCCGCCATGATGCCCATCTTCATCAACATCGCGTTGGCACCTGCTGCCAGGTTTTTTATTCCCTCATGAACCATAGCTTGCGCCAGAACTGTTGCAGTGGTTGTGCCATCGCCAGCAATATCATTTGTCTTTGTGGCAGCCTCTTTGAGAAGCTGTGCTCCCATATCCTGGAATGAATCTGGTAACGCAATATCTTCGGCAACCGTGACACCGTCGTGAGTAATGATGGGCCTCCCGAAGGTCTTATCAATGGCGACATTACGCCCCTTCGGCCCCAGCGTGACTGCAACCGCGTTAGCAACCTGATCTATGCCGTGCAGGAGTTGTTGTCGGGCATTATCTTCAAAAATGATTTGTTTGACCATGATCTTTCTCCGTTTCATGCCTCATTACAGAGTCACCAGCCCATTGCTCGTTATTGATAATTGTTTAGCTTTCTCAAGGCACGCTCCCGACGACGTTTTGCGCGTTCAACCGTTCGCTGGTGTGACCAGTCGGGGGGATTTTCGGGATCCCATAACGAAAGTATCTTATTGGCTGTTACAGTCTGCTGCCCGGCTTCCAGATCGGCGATATAGGCTTCCAGCGAAGCGATATCAGCCGGATAGTTTGCGGCCATTGTGTTCAGGAATGCAACAATTTGAGCAGGTCTATCGGATTGGGTCATCTCACTCTCCCTTTATCACTTCGGTTATTGTTTTCATTGTTCACGCACGTCGTAGAAATGAGGGTAAAGAGAGGGGATGGACGACGCGATCACTATACCCTTATGCGATTACGACTTATCAGGATTTATGCGCCCAAAAGTGCGTTTGAAGGTTTGCCTCTCAGCTTCCTGAGTGGTGGCGATAGTCAAAGCCTTTTTACGCCGAGCTGCGCTGATCCAACGATGATCGTTCGTGCTGGAAAGGAAAAATAGCGACCCCAACACAGCGACCACGGCCAGTATGAGCGTGGTTCGAGAATTCTCTGCATTTAGAGGCTGTACCACAACATCAAGGAGGGTGTTAGTGCTGGCAACAAAGTTGATATTCGTGTCTCCGGTCACTACCAACTCGCTTACACCGAACGGTACTGCAAGTTCAAATAACTGGGTTGCACCGCGCCCGCTGCCTTGTGTTGTTGAGCGCCCTGAAACATTCGCGATGCTGCTGGAAACCCTGAATGCACGCGAGCTGACCAACTGCACAGGGACCGGCACCACCGACGGATTCGTGACCGTTACCGGGCCGCCACCGACACCAAAATTGAGATCGGTTCCGCTGTAGGAATAGGTGCGAAGGGAATTGACTCCCCAAATAGTAGCTCCAACCAAGACGACAATTGCGATCAAGACTTTCCAGTTGAGCTTCATCTGCCTTTACTCCATTCTGTATGTACCGTACCAATATGCGAAAGCCGGTTACGGTTCATGCCTTCTCATTTCAAGATACCTGACCAGCGCATGAAGAAAAATAATCTCAGGCTGCGGCACAGCAGTTACTAGGATTCTGGGACTCCGCGTCCATTTTTCTCGATTGGGGCACTCAAGGGTAAGCTGCCCAGCAGCAGCGTGGGGCTGATACCATGCTCCGTAATGACGACCTTTGTATTTTCTCGCAGCGAATTCTCGATCATTTCTATTCGTTTTAACTCCTGGGCATTACCGATGAAATACCGCTCAGCAGCTTCGTTGACCAGGCGTATGGCTTCTGCTTTGCCCTGTGCTACCTGGATGACCGCTTCACGCTCGCCTTCAGCCCTTTGGATGATCGCCAGTTTTTGCTGTTGGGCAGCCTCGAACTCGCCGGTTGCCAGCAGCTTCATGGAACGCCGCTCTTGCTCGGCGGTCTTCTGCTTGTGCATGGCTCTTTTGATGTCATCGGGTGGGTCAATCAAGCGGATTTCTACCTTGCTGACAGTCAAACCCCATTCGACCGCAAAAGTGTTCAGGATTCGCTGCAAATTGTTGGCGATCTTCTCACGAGCGACGAGGCTCTCATCCAATGACAATTCGCCAAATTCCTGGCGCAGGTTCGTCATCGCCAGTTGGATGATGGCCCGCTGCCAGTTGTCGATGTTATAGAAGGTGCGCTTGATCCCTTCTTCATCAATGGTAGGTCGTACCCACATCACGCCATCAACTGTAATTTCAACATTGTCTTTGGTAATCACCGGCTGCGGATCAATATCCATCGTATGTTCGCGGACGTCACGCACGCGGGTGATATGCACAATCGGGATTTGAAACCCGAACCCAGGCAGTACAAATTTGTTGTACTTCCCGAGTGTTTCTTGGATTCCCCGCTCGTAAGGTCGGAGGATATAGATTGGGCCGTATATTGTTCTCATTGCGTTTTCCTTTGCTGCCCTATCTGGTTAGATAAGGAAGTATATCTATACCGGGATGCCATACATTAAGGATTGTTGGTGGCTATCAACAGCGGCGATCAAAAGTCAGACCAGCGGACTTCATTTGACCGCCGCTGTTAATGTATTTCTAGACGTCCGCGCGATTGTCACCATACGACCGCACAGCGTGACCTTGCCTGCTGGCAGCAGTTTCAAGCGCTGGCGTCAAGTCGGGGGTGATCGCCTTCTTGCCGCGAAGTACACCAATCCAACGATGTTCGAACGTATGGGAGATATAGAAAAGCAATCCGAACACGATAACCGCAGCCGCAATCAGCGTGGTGTTCACCTCGCTCGTGTTCATGGGTTGTACCGTTGCCTCAAGCCTGGTCTGTGAGTTCACTACCAGGTTCACATTGGCACCACGCAAGATTGCAAACTCATTGACGCCGGACGGCAGTTCAAATTCGAGCAACTGGGTGCTGGTGCTTCCGTTGCCCTGCCGGGTTGAGGCGCCGGATACCCCTTCGATTGTGCTTGAAACAGTGAAACTGCGTGTGCCTGCGCCGACCAATTGTACGGGTACGGGCTGATCTGAAGGGTTCGTCACGGTCACAGGGCCGCTCCCAAGATCAATATCCAGATTGGTTCCCGTATATGAATGGGGGAGAACTGAACCCACTGCCCAGAAGATTGCCCCGACAATGACTACACCCGCGAGTGCTGCTTTGAAAAACTTCCAGTTGATGTTCATTTGCATTTACTCCCATATATCTGTGATCTGAGACACTGAATATCGCAGGTCGCAGCTTAAAAAACGGTTCAGATGGTGGTGTGGTAGTGAAACGATGCAATCACGCCAATTGGCAGGATTGCGCCTTATAAAGCGTATTCATCAAGATAGCAAATGTGTCCTGGGGCTGCGCTTGATGAGCGAGGAATAGCTGAATCCTGCTGAAGACTGGAGCAAGTTCAACGGGCATCACCAAACCCGAATTTGGAGACGAGGAGGTCAAAAACTCTATCATAAAAGGTTAAAGTGGATATAAGTTTGCTTCGGGCTTTCGACAGATGATCCCTGACAGTAAGTTCTATTTATATTTTAGAGTCTATCTTGGCTCAGATCACCCATCTTTGGGGGGATTTATGCATAGTCCTTTAGAATGATCTTTTCACTTTCATCCTGACAAAAGAAGCCCTAATGTCGCGTGTGTCCTAAATATTTTCACAGCCGGTGTGAAGCAGAGCCTTATTCGAACAAAAAATGTGCGATAGTGGATAGAAACTCTGGAATGCTTATCGGCTTTGTCAAATAGGCTTCTACCTCTAAATCACGAGAGGCCTTCAGCGTTTGTTCGTCGCTGCTTCCTGTGACCATAAGGAATGGGATTTTCGCCAATACAGGGTCGGCCTTTGCCGTTTTCAAAACCTCAATGCCATTCATGACCGGCATATCAACATCACACATAATGAGATTGGGAGAATGCTGGCGAATCATTTGCAGGCCAATCTGACCATTCTCAGCCTCTAAGGTTGCATAATTTTCGAATTTCAGGATTTCCATCAGGTTTGTCCGGTAATCCTTGTTGTCATCAATGATGAGAATTGTATTCATAGAGAGTTTTCTCCAATAATACACAGGTTGGGATGTTGGAGAATTGATAGAATTTCTTACAAATATTAGTATAAGATTTAATTTCAATGAGGCACTCCTTCTTGAGAGGGATTTATCCATAGTTCTTTAGAATGATCTTTTTGCTTATTAAGAAATTTTTCGCCAACATCCTGTAGGATAAGGATAAAAGGTTTCAACACGTAATGAGCGTGAATGAAGGTAGATGGTGAAATGAGTACCTTAAGCGAAAAAATCGAGGCTGTTCAAACATGGATCAATGAACTTCAACAGAATCAGACTGCCGATCCAGCAGGGCATCATGCTGTTGAGGTAATACTCACCGAGATACTGGGTGTGATCCAGCAGGACCCTGCCCACGCATCGTCAGAACAAGCTATGTCCGAGACGTATGCCGATTTGGAGAGACAGGTTCAGGAGCAAACAACCGCACTGACCCGGGCGACAACTGCTCTGAAAAACCAGATCAACGAACGAGAAACGGCTGCTCAAAAGCTGCGAAAAGCGTATAACGATTTAGAGGTGCATCTTCAAGATCACATTGCCTATCAGTCCCGGCTGAACCAGCGCCTGCAAGAACAAATTGACCAGCAAAGACGAACCCAAGCGCTTGAGCAGGAAGAACGTGCCTTAACCGAAGCCTTGCGTGATACGCTGGCGACCATGAGCAGTACCCTCGATCTGGATAAGATACTGGATCACATTCTTGATACGGTCAGCCGGGTTACACCCTATGATGGCGCGAATGTCCTGTTTGTGGAGTCCGATCTGGTGCGGGTGGTACGCCAGAGAGGTTACATTGAAAAAGGGCTGGATAAGAATTTGCTCAATCAACGGATTCCGGTCACGAAATTGGCAGCCTTGCAACAATTGATGGAAATTGGTAAACCTTTGGCTATCGCTGATACGACGACCTCGCCAATGTGGATCGGCTTTCCGGGCCTGGACTGGATAAACTCCAATGTTATTGCCCCTATCCGCTCCAACGGTAGGATTCTCGGGTTTCTATCACTGGACAGCGCGACACCGGGCCATTTCACCCAGGCCCATGCAGAACGACTGCAAAGCTTTGCGGATCAGGCTGCTATCGCTATTCAGAACGCCCGCCTGCTGGATCGCGCTAAACGTGCGGCAGTCCTGGCAGAGCGTAACCGACTGGCGAACGAGCTGCATGATACCATTTCTCAGACCCTCTGGTCAATGAGTTTGATTACCGAGCGACTGCCCGCGATCTGGGAAATTGATCGGGAGGAAGGCCGAAGCAGTCTTATTACAGTGCATCAATTAGCTCAGAGCGCCCTGGCAGAGATGCGCTCGCTGTTGCTGGAACTGCGTCCTTCAGCGCTCAGTGATGAAAAATTGGGTGATCTGATCCGCCAGGCCGCCGCGATTATCACCAACCGCACCGGATTGAACATTTCGGTCCAGATAGATGAGCAAGAACCGCTTCCCGCCGAAGTACATTTTGCGCTGTACCGCGTGGTACAGGAAGCACTCAATAATGTGGCACTTCATGCTTCGGCCAGCGAAGTCAAGATTAATTTCAGGAGTCATTCGGGGAGAATGGACCTTACAATTCAGGATAATGGACAGGGATTCAATCCGGCGGACATATACCCTGGTCGTCTGGGACTCAGTATCATGATTGACCGTGTTCAGAATATTGACGGAACGATTGAAACCATCAGCCATAAAGGAGAAGGAACGCTCATCAAGGTTAGTTGGATAGCACCAGCCGGGGAGAAATAGTATAATAATAATTAGTGCGTAGCGCGAACAAAAAGGCTAAACGTGCCGTCCGACAGCGAAGGAGGGAGCATAAATGGTCACACAAGATCGGATACGGGTCGTGATTGTTGATGACCATGCAATGCTGCGCAAGGGTTTAGCCGTATTCTTGATGAGTTATGATGATCTCAAACTGGTTGGAGAGGCAGCGAATGGCAAAGAAGGACTGGCACTATGCGCCGATAAACAACCCGACATCGTATTGGTGGATTTGATGATGCCCATCATGGATGGCATCACGGCGACACGCCTGATTCGCCAGGATTTTCCGGATATTCAGGTGATTGCGCTCACCAGCTTCGGAGAAGAAAAACTGATTAAAGATGTTCTTGAGGCGGGTGCGATCAGCTACTTATTTAAGAAGACCTCGGCGGATGATCTGGCAAATGCCATCCGTTCTGCCCACAAGGGTATTTCTACGTATGCGCCCGAAGTGACTGATATCCTCGTCAAATCCCTCCAGAAACCCCAACCCGTATTTGAGACTTTGACGCCCAGAGAACGTGAAGTGCTGAGTTTGATGGTCAAAGGGCTAGGGAATCATGAGATTGCCGACTCCCTGACGATCAGTCTTTCCACCGCAAAATCGCATGTCAGCAGCGTTCTTGCCAAGCTGGGCGTTGCCAGTCGAGCTGAAGCAATCGTGATGGTACTGGAGCAAAATCTCAATTCAGGCGCTTTCTATATCCCGTAGCGGTACGATTTAACCAATCACACAGCAAGTATTGCTGCCCCCCATCCAATTCGCGTTTCCTCATTGCAAAATTGCAAATTTCTTGACTGGTAGCCCCCCAACTACATCATACCAAAGGATGATGAAATAATCCGTCCGACGAAGGATGTATTGATAAGTATTAGATTCTATACTGATTATAGGCTCTATGACAGCTTAAACCTCTATTGGTTCGAGCTCGGAGATTTAAAACCGCAAATACCCCTTAAGAACTTTCGCCACACCGCAATTGAAATCGGTTGGTAAAAACCTTCCCGAACCAATAGCTCAACTCTCTAACTTCTAGGCACGTGCCTTTAATTCCTGTCCTGACTTAATAGAAGGTGAATCCACAATGACCAAGACTATTGTCACTATATACGATGACATTGTTGTAGCACGACAGGTCGTCGAAGATCTGGTGAATGCTGGTTTTGCCCGCAACTCTATCAGCCTGATCACGAACGATGCTCAGAATCAATACAGCCACTATCTGGACAAAGACTATGCTCCAAGGGAGGACGCAGTTACAGCCGCTCAGGGTGCAGGTTTTGGAGCAATAGTCGGCGCTTTAACAGGCATTCTGGTTGGCGTGGTCACGTTGATGATTCCGGGTATCGGACTTGCAATCGCAGCCGGGCCAATCGTGGCGGGTCTAACCGGAGCGGTGGCGGGTGCCGTTACGGGCGGCGTAGTTGGCGTACTTGTCAAGAGTGGGGTACCCGAAGATGTAGCTCCCTATTACGCCGAGGGCATTCGACGCGGTGGGACGCTGATCAGTATCCAAACTTCTGACATCCTGGCTGTCAAGGATATCATGAATCGACATGGTTCGATCAACATTCACGAGCGTGTCAATCTATGGCGGCAGAATGGATGGAAAGGATTTGATGCCGAGTCGGTTATGAACGAGGACGCGGCCAAATCACCTCTGGAGAAAACAACTTCCCCTACAACGGAAACCCCCATTACTCGTGAGGCCAATCCAATAACGGTTGTGCCAGTCGTTGTGGCGGTGCTGACAACAGAACCGCAGATTGAAGATGACGACACAACCCAAGTACTTCCGTTGACAGAGACCGCAGCCGATTCCATAACGGATACGGCAATCCCAGCGAAGTCAATTCCTAATATGAATATGGAGACTGTCGAGCCAATCCTGCCGGTAAATAATCATTCTGAAGGATGACACAATAATCCACCTCAAGAAGGATGTTCCGCCAATGTAGAAATTCTATACTGAATTGTACGGAGAGGTGAAAAAGATCATGGATATGGGACAAATGGGATGGCTCGCCTGGCTGGTCGTCGGGGCGATTGCGGGGTGGCTGGCAAGTATCGCGATGAAAACGAATCGCCAGCAGGGGCTGCTCATGGACATCCTTGTAGGTATTGTTGGCGGCTTTATCGGTGGCTTTCTGTTCAGTCAGTTTGAAACAGGCGGCGTGATGGGCTTCAATGTATGGAGTGTCTCTGTTGCCTTCACCGGTGCGGTTATACTTTTGGCCCTGATGCACCTATTTAAGAGCCGCCGCCACCTCTTAAGTTAAGAATGCCCTGTTGCACATGTAGAACGTGCAGTTGTGGGGACACCCAAAGATTTTCGTGATTGACCTCAAGCCGCGTTCAACCTCGAACGTGGCAAACAAGTAGATGGAGAAATGAAATGGATATGGGACAAATGGGATGGCTCGCCTGGCTGATCGTCGGGGCGATTGCAGGGTGGTTGGCAAGCATGGTGATGAAAACAAATCGTCAGCAGGGATTACTGATGGACATCCTGGTGGGCATTATCGGTGCCTTTATCGGTGGATTCCTGTTTAATCAATTCGGGACTTCGGGCGTGACCGGATTCAATGTGTGGAGCATCTTTGTCGCTTTCACTGGGGCGGTGGTGCTGTTGGCCTTAATCCGCTTGTTTAGCGGACGGCGACTGTTTTCTCGATAAATCCAAGCAGTGAGGGGTACGGGCAAGCTATTTGTCCGTACCCCCCCCTCAAAACAAGATACTCACTGACCCTAACAAAAGGGGGGCGAAATGAACGAATCGGTAACGGTTAGTTTTGTACCTGAGCAAGTGATTACGTGGGTGATTATTGGCTTGATCGCCGGGTTGTTGGCCGGCCTGCTGATTCGTGGGCGCGGTCTTGGATTTGTTTCGAGTGTAGTGGTTGGTTTATTGGGTGCTCTATTAGGCGGTTTTCTCTTTAACGTGCTCCACATCCAGGTGCCGTCCGCGTTGAGTGGCGGGATTACACTGGCCTGGGCAGATATATTGGCAGCATTTATCGGCGCAGTGATTATCCTCCTGCTCTTTGGCGGGTTTTATGGTCGCCGCCGCCGGATACTGACATAGAACGAAGCGCCACTCTCCTGTGAAGTAACATCCTGTTGGATGAAATGAAACCGAGGTACTGCCCATGAATACCGCCCGCATTTATTACAGCCACGACGCAGAAATTCGTGCTGTGCGTGATAGAACCATATTAACACTGGTTTTTCTGACCTTTGGCCTGGGAATCGGAGCTATATTGGCTTTGCTCTTTGCTCCTTCCTCTGGCAAGAATACTCGTCACGACCTCGCCGAGAGCGTCGGTGATGGGTTGAATGCTGGCCGCGAAGCCGTTGAACCGATGGTAAAGCGGCTTGAAGAACAATTCAATGAACTGCATAAAAGTGTTGAAGACCGCCTGAAACACGCCTAGAACACAGACGAAGGTTCTGGTAGTCGTTCATTTGTGTCTGAAGTGGAATGGTAAAACATGATACGTTCGATCGTAATTGTCCCGAACACCGAGTATAAAGCTGTGATTGAAGCCGTCCCTGTGTCCGCAGTCTCGGGGGTAGCGGAAAATGCCTCAGCCATTCCATTCATCCTGCGTCGTAACCTTACCCCAGAACGCCTGGAAACATCCCTGGCTGAAGGGTGCAGTATGTGGATTGATATCGTTACACCCGAAGATAACGAAATTCACTGGCTTGAGGGATGGTTGCAGTTGTCGCCGATTGTTGTCGCCGATTTATTGCGAGAAGATCGCCGCCCTACCCTGCTGGTATACCCTCGTTATCTTTTCCTTTCACTATTCCAGCCATATGCACAAAGCAACACCCTTGTAGGTAAAGAAATTCACTGCATTATCGGCGAACGTTACTACGTTACGGTGCGGAAAGCCGATGCCACCGCGCTAGAAGAGGCCTATGATCGTGTTGCTCAGAATCCCGATTCCTGGCATCGCGGCGTCGCTTACTTTCTCTACCTCACGGCGCAGCACATTATTGATACTTACTATCCCTTGCTTGATCGTATCAGCAATCAGTTAAACGAACTGGAAGCAAAACTTCTGAATGATAGTGACGATAAACATGCCCAAAAGTCCCTGTATCGCATCAAACAACATCTCATTGGACTCCGGCGGATGATTGCTCCGCAGCGGGAGGTGCTTTCCAATCTCATTGGTGAAGAGCGGGTCTCCAGCAACAGCGATGTTCGCGATTTGTTCCGCCATCTCTATGAGCGCTTAATGGGCATTTATGATGTGATTGACTCGCAGCGTGATCTCACCAATAACGTACTGGAAATTATCGCGAATCAACAATCACGCAAGATGGGGGAGGCCGTCAACCGTCTCACTATAATTTCGTTGGTATTTTTGCCTTTCACATTCTTTGTAGGCATGTTTGACTCGAATTTCTTCACTGTCGGTGAGACTGTGATTCTGCCGATCAATGGTCTGGTTATTTCTATTGTAATTACGCTGCTGATGATCGCATCTATTGTAGTTATGCGCCTGGTTTTTCAGCGACGAGGCTGGTTTTGACCGAGGCATGATAGCGGACTATTGCCTAATAAATGAAAGGTATTGAAATGAACACTATGGCTCATAAGAAAGTCTATGTCCAGCGTGACTGGACGGATCAGGAGTTGGTAGCGGATGGTTTTCTCTACTACCGCCCCGTCAAGCGCATTACGATGGCGCGGGTACTGCCCCCGGAAGAAGCGCCAAAGACTATGAAGGCCGCTGGGCATACGGTTACCGCTGAAGCCGGTTATTGGATTGCTTACAGGGCGGGCAAAGTGATGAAAGGCAAATTGGATGATTATAAGCCGCGCCCGATTGAGCCGAAAATCTTCACTGAAACCTATCGTCCCTTGAACAATCCGAACTGGCATCCAACATCGACCCAGTTCCATTTGCAACAATTGGGCTGCCAGCCCTATTACAAAGCCGCTGGCGTTTGGGCAAAACAGTTGACCGTTGAAACCCAGGTACAAAGCATGGAAAGCACTGAACCCTCGCTGGTGGCAAAAGACACATGGCTCTGTATAGGCGTGGAGGGCGAACCCTGGGCGATAACGGAAGCCTGGTTTCAAGCGCACTACCGGTTGCCTGGACATGAAAATCCAACCAGGAATTAGCAATGGCTCTTAGACCGAGGAATGACCAAATGAAAAAAGAAGTGGGTCTGTGGATTGACCATCGGCAAGCGGTTATCGTGATTACCCTCGACCAGGAGGAAGAAATAAGGCGAGTGATATCTGATATGGAGAAGCATGTTCGTTATTCAGGTAGCGGTGAAGGCAAATCACATGATGACACTAGCGAGGATGGACGCGACAGACGCTTTGATAACCAACTTAACCTATATTATGACCGGGTCATCTCCTATCTTCAGAACGCAACCTCGATTCTGATATTTGGCCCAGGTGAGGCAAAAATCGAGCTTCAAAAATACATGGAGAATAACGGTTTCAGTGACCGTATCGTTGCCGTCAAACCCGCAGACAAGATGACCGAAGCGCAAATTGCGGCAGAAGTTCGGCAGCACTTTCAAGAATCAGAACATGATTCAGACCGAACCCGTCAGCACTGAGAGCCACAGAAAGAAATACGAGGCATGCATGAGCAACCAGTGATGGGTTTCCGTTGAGGACACTCATTCGACCGGAACGCAGGTCGTGGATCGATCGGGCGAAAATTTCCCACCTATGTTTCAAAAATAGTTCCAGCAATCCACTCTCAGCTATGTGGAGGTAAAAAGCAATGACCGGAAATGAACTGCGTAATCAAGAATTGAACCGGCACGAAGAACAGGTCGACCGGAATATCGAACACCATCAGGCTGTGAATCTGGGTGAGAAGAAACGGGGCATCGCGACGGCCAATCAGAACTCTGCCATCGCCCGGATCGTCAACATCGTCTACTTCCTGTTCGGTGCATTGGAACTGCTGCTGGCGATTCGCGTGGTTTTGTATTTGGTCGGCGCGAATGCTGGTAATGGTTTTGCCAGTTTCATTTACGGGCTGTCGGCACCCTTTGTGGCGTTGTTCGCCAGCCTCTTACAAAACCCGACGTTGGGTGGCACATCAGTGCTGGAAGTCACTACGATTATTGCCATGCTGGTGTGGGCAATCGTGGCATGGTTGGTGGGCCGTCTTTTCTGGTTGGTGATGAGTCGCCCGCGCTAGGTGATGATTGAACTCAGAGCAATTTTGATTAAAAGGATGGGAATGATGGCAAAAACGAACGGTGCAAAAACGGCGGAGATTGAACGTAGCCAGGCACTTACCGAAAAGCAGCAGCGGGGTGTGGTGAAGTTTCTCAAAGTCCTGCTGGCAACTGAGTCCGTACTGTATACCCGGCTGCGGAATTACCATTGGAATGTGACCGGCATGGGTTTTTATGCTCTCCATGCGGCATTTGAAGACCAGTTCAACGAGATCGCGGATATGACCGATGAGCTTGCTGAACGCATTCGCCAGTACGGTGCTAATGCACCTGGAACGATGGATGAATTCATACGTAAGGCGCGTCTGAGTGAAGCGCCCGGCATGTATCCCGATGCACGGACGATGGTGATGAACTTGACAGCAGATCATGAGGCCATTGCTCGCTTTCTGCGTGCGGACATCGAAACAATTGGTGAAAAGTTTGGGGATATTGGTGCTGCTGATTTATTGACTGATCACCTGCAGAAGCACGAGAAGATGGCCTGGATGCTGCGAATGTATCTGGATGAACAGACAGTTGTCCGGGAAGATTAAAAGTCTTTTTGCGAGGGTAGCTGCCAGTTGTAACTATCGGTAAACAACACTGAATTTACGGAGAGGAAATGACAATGGGTATGATTTGGGACGACATTAACAGTAAGTGGAAGCAGTTTGTCGGCGAGGCCAAAAAGCTGTGGGGCACGTTGACAAATGATGAACGCCTGAAAGTCAACGGTGGTCAGAGAATTCCGGTAGGTAAAACCCAGCAGGAACAGGGTGCCGCCAGAAATGATACCAATTAACAGACTGGCGAACAGGTTGAAAGTGTCGTTGCAGAAGTACGATCTTCCGTGGGGTTGCTTGTACAGTTCAACCGGTGTGCGTTCTGGCGACCAAACACAGATCACTTTCAACGGATTGTCTAGGTTCCAGAGACCCGCTCAAGCATTTTCCGCAACTAGCACTAACTCATCGCAAACGTGTTTTTGAAGCGTATCGCATATCTTTGCCGGCATATATGCCAGGAGGGAAAACCATGAAGCGTTGCCAAGAAATCATGACTCATAGCCCCGCGTGCTGTCTTGCCACTGACAAGGTCTACGCAATCGCACAACGGATGCAAAGTGAGAATTTCGGCGCCTTACCTGTAGTAGAAGATCACGAGACCAAAAAATTGATTGGTATCGTCACTGATCGCGATTTGGCTATACGAGTTGTCGGTGCAAGTCGGGATGCCACAAACACCCTGGTCAGCGATATTATGACCCCCAATCCCGTGGCCTGCCATCCTGCCGATGATCTTGATACGACCTTGAAGGTTATGGCTAGTCACCAGATCAGGCGCATTCCTGTTGTTGATGAGAATGGGCAGGTGGTCGGTATTATTGCTCAGGCTGATGTAGCAATCCGTCTTGGTGACAATAACAAGGCGGGGCAGATGATTGGGCGGATTTCGCAACCAGACTTAGCGCTCGCTCGTTGATGCGACTCGATTTAGGCTAAACCGAAACAGGAGCGAGCGGCCTAGCGCAATCACCAGCGGCAAATGTGAAACTCCAGTCATCCGGCAATCGCTAGATTAGCGGGTGACTGGTTCTCCATATGAAGTTTATGAATTAATGGACAGAAAATGACAATTATTATAGATTCTAACGCCTGTTACGAGGGTGATTCAGATGGTGAAATTGGCTACTGGGTTGAGGGAATTCAAGAAGTAAACGAATCCACAGATGCCCCCAACGACTTAAAACCAATGCCCCTTCCACTTGTTCACAGTCAATTCGACATAAAAGACTTCTCGGCTGAAGAGGGTATAGTTTCTCAGGTTGGCGTGATGTTTGAAGGTAGAGATGAGTGTGATGCACAGGATGCGTTACTGACAATGGAAGAGACCAAACCAGCTTATAATGCTCAAACCGTTCTATCTGTTTCGCCGGATTTAGCCAGGGCAGGTGAGTTCTTTACTTAGTGACCATGTAGCACTTGATAATCAGGTCAGAAGTGTTGATCGAAATACTCAGAGGAGAACGACGATGCAAGATATGAACGAGCTGTTTTCAGTAACCGATATCGAGAAAATGTCCCCGACTGTGGGGCGAATTGTCGCGTACACTGGCGAGGAAATCCCTAGTGGATGGTTGCCCTGTGACCGTAGAATGCTGCAGCGCCATATTTACCCGGAGCTATTCAAAGTTCTCAGCACCAAATACGGCGACGGTGATGGTAGCAATACAACATTTAATTTACCAGGCCGGATATCTATGCAAGAGAACATTCGTTACATTATTTTCTGTAAATAGGCTGCGGATTGGTATTCACAATTTGCCCGACCCGTGTCCAGTGGATGCCCAGTACCGCGCCAATTTGCCGGTAGCTCATCCCACTGGCACGCATAACGAGAATAATCTCACGGAGTTTTGCTTTATCGGGGTACTGTGAATCACTGACTGTGGACTGCGGAACAGGAACTTCAAAGTGAAGTATAGGCCTCGTGTACGTACCTGAGACCCTCAGGAAGCCAGCATCCTGATCTCCACGGACAAATGAATCTATCCATTCACCCAATTCCACGCGGTGCAGGTACTCACACCGAGTCGTTCGGCGATTTCCGGGTAGCTGAAGCCTGCCTGGTGGAGGGTTCTCGCGGTTTCGATTCGGTAGGCTCGTAGGGAGTCCGGTTTTGGTGTGCGTGGGGGATAAGTTGCGCGGCCAATGGAGAAGGTCAGTTCAAAATATCTAGGCGACGTTTCGCGCCCCGTTGGGGCTAAGTTTGTACCCTCTGCTTTAAACGACGCTGTACAAGGCATACTTGCCATGTTGTACAGCGATTTTCGTTTAAATACCCAATCACGAAACGAACTCATCCGCCGCCGACATGCCCTTGGTGAAGGATTATCCGACCTCGCTCGTGAGTATGGCATCTCCCCGCAGCGCGTGTATCAGATAGTCCATTTCAGGCGGAAGTGAAATACTGCAAAAAGCTAACTATGTTTTGGTAGCGAAAATAGTCTGTTCATTGCATAGCTGCCCCAACATAGGGATTCAATCCTCTGCTTCTTTCTGATGCATATAGCAAAGTGAAGAGACAGATCGACAGAAATCTGACGTTTTGCTCATGTCCGTAACAGCAAAGCCATAAGCAATACGTGTGAAATCTTCAGTTTTGAGACATCTGTGCTATAATCATTCAATCTGGAAGAAATACATGTTTCGCTTCATGCCTGTATAATTGCCTTCCAGAGCCTGAAACAATCCCATGTACGCCGTCAAACGAAATCGGACACAAGAGGCAGAAAAATAAGAGAGACTTCTTCCCCCTTTTTACCCTGAATACTGTGCGGTCTGCAAGTACTGCTCCCGACGCTGTTGCAGCGTCGCCTGTTTGATCCTTTCTCGTTGGGTGGTCACCTGGGTATACCGTCCAAAATACATGTCCGCTGGGGTCACATTGTCCAATGCCTCGTGATAACGGCAGTCGTTGTAGTATTGCACGAAGCTGGCAATAGCGGCCTCCAACTCGGATGGTGCATAGTACAGATCCAGCTTGACGAGTGACTTCATCGAGCGATGATAGCGTTCGATCTTGCCCTGGGTCTGGGGATGGTAGGGGGCACCACGAATGTGTTCCATCTTATAACGTCCATTACATGTATACGTTATGCCCCCTTTTGGCGCGATTTGATAGCCTCAAGACCGGCTATTGTGATAGAGGATAAGAGACACTTTCAGGATAAATGGCCTCACTCAATTCGCTGGGATTCGTAGCCCCAGCTTCTAGGGGAAGTGCCTGTGTTCGGATTCGTGTGAATACGAAGTGTCCTTATTCACTGAGACTCACATGACGCGGTGGATGGTACAGGCATGACGTCTTGGCTAATACATATCATGGGCTATAAACAGGCAAGTAAATACTAAAACACGTTCCGCTTGGTTTAGCTACCTCACTGCTCACTGTAATGGTCCCGCCATGTGCTTCAATGATTGCCTTACCAATCGCCAGACCCAGGCCGGTTCCCCCACTTGTGCGGTCACGTGACCGATCTGCGCGGTAGAAACGCTCGAAGATATGGGACAGATGTTCCGTCGGAATCCCTTCACCCGTGTCCTCAATCTGAAGACAGACCTTTCCAGCCCTTTCTTCTGTTTGCAGCATGATTTTTCCGCCTGAAGACGTGTGACGCAACGCATTAACAAGCAAATTCTGTAACACCTGCCCCAACCGTACGCGATCGCCGGAAACGTACAGCGCTTCTGCTGGGGTACTGACAACAAAATCTATGCCTTCTGTTTCTGCTACCGGCTTGAAAATTTCTGTGATCGACGACAATAAATCGTTCAGAAGAAGCGGTTCATGTACCACTTTCAGTTCGTTAGCATCCGCCAAAGAAAGTTCATGCAAGTCATTGACAAGGTGGCTCAGATGGTGTGTTTGATCGTACAGGGTTAGGATTTCCATTTTGGTCAATGGATGCACATCATCGATCAATGCCCGTAGGTTACTGCCCATGACCGTCAATGGGGTTCTCAGTTCATGGGCGACGTCAGCTATTAGATTGCTGCGAAGCTGCTCAGATTCCTCTAGCCGGGCGGCCATCTCGTTGAAGGCACGGGCAACATCGCGCATTTCTTCACTGCCTCCAGGTTGCACACGCAGACTAAAATCATGATGACCAACCTGTCGGGCAGTCTGAGCCAATCGAGAAAGCGGAGCAGCCAACCACCGGCTAACCATCACACTGACAATAACACCCGTTAAAATGCCAATACTTCCTAGCACTACCACTATATTCTCAGGTGACAGTATTCCTACGGAGTCAACCGGACGTGGTGTTGCGACTATCTCAAATTCCAGAAGCGCGTTATCAAGTGTGACCTGTTCATGAGTGTCACCTGGGGGTAAGTCACCATAGATGACTTCTCCTTCAATGGAGCGCAATGTGTAATTAATTCGAAAGGTAGAGGGTGGTTGACTTCTATCAATGCCAGCAAGTAATGCTGCGGCCTGATCTAATGTTCCCCCTTCGGCAAAGAGTGTCTGTAGCTGACTTACTGCACCAAGGTCACCATGAAGCACATTTTCCTGCATAGATGCGCGCAGTTCATCAGTGAGTAACTGTCGCTGGCTGTCGGCATAGGTCCCTATAATGATGAATAGGAGTAGTGCGCTAATCAACACCACGCCACTAGTAGCAAGACTGAGCTGTACCCACAGGCGACGCATGGTTAATTCTCTATTTTGTAACCGACACCATAAACCGTCTGAATATATCGAGGTTGTCCGGGATCAGTTTCGATTTTTTTGCGAAGGTTGCGAATGTGACTGTCCAGCGTACGTTCGATACTGGCATATTCATAGCCCAGGCTGCGAGTGATGAGTTCAGCCCGCGAAAAGACATAATTCGGATTCTCCATCAGGGTCTTCAAGATACTGTATTCGGTCGGAGTAAGCTCAATCAACTCGCCTGCACAGGTCACACGTCGGCTATCTGTATCCAGTTCTAAACCATCAATATGGATGATATGAGAGGTTGTTGGTTGCACCCGACGTAGTACAGTCCTGGCCCGGGCAACAACTTCATGTGGGTTAAAGGGTTTGGTTATATAGTCATCAGCGCCCAGCTCCAAGCCAAGGAGTTTGTCCGAATCCCCTACGCGTGCAGTCAGCATGATGACAGGTAAATGCTCCAACCGTTTATCCGACCGAACGACGCGGATAATCTCCCAACCATCACGGTCAGGGAGCATCAGATCCAGAACCACCAGCGCAATCGTCTCAGATCGTATGATGTTAAGCGCAGTTGTGCCATCGAAGGCTGTGCGTGTTGCAAAGCCAGCATGTTCAAAATAGCCGACCAGCGTTCTCACAATATCACGGTCATCGTCCACGATGAGTATTGTCTGCACCATGTATTCCTCAGATATGGTTGCGGGGGGAGTTCCCGGCTCCCCCTCTTCCTTATATTTCATTGTACACTACCTTGTAGTTGTGAAGCACAGCCTTGCCCTCAGCCCCACGCGGTCAAAATTGGTGTGGCTTTATCCGATGTAACGGTGATGGCATCCACCGGGCAGAAGTTCACACACATATTGCAAATCTGGCAGTCTTCGGGATATACGATGACCGCATGTTGTGTTTCCACATTCATTCGAATGACATCGGTCGGGCAACTCTCGACGCAGGTTCCGCAGCCAATACAGGTGCGGGGATCAATGAGTTCAATAGCCACTTATTTTTCCTCCTTTAGGCCAATCCCAGGTATTCCAGCTCACCGGGGAAACGATTGGGATAACGTTCTACATAAGGGATACTCGGGTCGGGTTTCCAATCATTCGGGATCATTTCTTTAGCCACAACCATCTGGCCGTCTGAACCCATCTTCAGCAAGACCCAGGCTAGCCAATTCTCATCGTCACGAGCGGGATAATCTTCCCGGTAATGCGTACCGCGACTTTCGGTGCGGAACAGTGATGCGCGGAGTTTCATCTCGGCATTCAAGAGCATATTAGCCGTCTCATGTGCCAGACGCAGTTCGTGAGCATCTTGAGCGGTAAGCCTTGGCACCATGTTCTCACGCAGAAAGGTCACGGTTGAGAGCGCGGCCTGTAACCGTTCTTCCTGCTTCACGAAGAGTACAAAGTAAGGGAACATGGCATTCTGCATCACCTGCGTCACCCAAGCCGGAGTGAAGCCAGATTCGAGTTCGCGGGGTGCAAACATCGCCGCCTGTAAGCTGGCAATCTTTTCGTCCGACAGCATGGGAACCGCCGCTTGCTGTGCGTATTCAGATGCACCCTGACCAGCTGCGTACCCCTGGGTCGCCGACCCGCTCAAAGACATCCCAAGCCCAGTATAGCTGGCGCCACACAGCATAGAAGCCAGTGCATCGCCGGCCGCAAACAGCCCCGGAACGTTGCAGGCCCCTTGCATATTGGCAGGCCAGATGCCTTCCGCTTTGTGAATGCCCAAACCAGTAGCCGCACCTAACACTGTTGTCCCGCTGCTCTGGCCGGGGCGCAACGCTCCTTCGCTATCAGGCGGTGGGCCGGATGGACGTTCACCTTCTGGCATTTCACCGTCGGGGGGTTGGCCAGATGGATGTTCACCTTCTGACATGCCTTCACCGCCTGATGGTGGACCACCTGAATTCACCAGGGTTTCACCCGTATGAATTGCAAACGCACTGTTGAGCGTCATGCCCGCTGTGAACACGTCAGACGTTTTTCCAATGCCTGAATCCCACATCCTGCCCCACCCGTTCCAGCAAGAAGCAGGGGTCTCGGTTGATGTCTCGTGGAAATCAATCCATTCCTTGCCGCTGATGATTGCGCCAACACGATAAGCCATCGCATCGCCGTCTGCGGTTTGACCGTGTACGGGATAGCCAGGTGCTTTGAACGCGCCTGCCCCAGCGCATATGATGGTTGCCTTTGCCAGTACCAAAACGACTTCTTCGCTATCTATGGCAAAACCCATCGCGCCGATAACAGGGCTGTTATCATCATCCTGCTTGAGCAGGGTAGTGAGCATGGTACGTTCGATGAGTTCTACGCCGACCGCCAGGAGTTTTTCCCGGAGTACCAGGCTGGGATGCCGCACATCCTCATCAAGTAAACCCCAGGAAGCAATATCCTCCCAGCGATTTTTGGACTCATTGAGCATCTGATCCAGCCAATCCAGATTATTGACATAATCACTGCTGGTACTAACACCAGCAACCCACTCATCCCGATCATGCCCTGCGACTTCATCAAAGACGGAGAATGTGTTGGCCCAGGGCGTTGCGCCAGAACGGCCGACCGTGCCTTTATCCACCAGGGTGACATTAAGACCTTGCTCTCTGGCGGCGACGGCGGCGAATGCTCCCGCCATACCTCCGCCAATCACCAAAATGTCCGTAGCGACGAGTCTTCGTGTCGCATTAGCCATCGACGTTGCACCCTGATTCAGCGTATAGCTGCTATCTACGAAGACAGTTGCTGCTGCCAGACCTCCAGATGCCAGTATGTTCGGCATCACGAATGCGGTCGCAGAGAGGCCGGTCGCCTTCAGAAAATTGCGGCGCGTAAGCCCGGCTCGTCGGTTTTCATTTGGAGCAGTCATGTGATTTATCTCCTCATCTAACTCTTGACCGGTTCGGTCGAGACAGATTTGGCTTGTTTCCAGAAGGCAACACGTCCAATCGGAGCGAAGGTCTTTTTGGTCATGGTGACGATCCACTTCCAGTGCAGTAACTGATGCAGCGCAACACCAATCAACATCACGATGCCACTGTACTGGTGCAGGGTCTGCCAGACACCGAAGTCTAGGCCGAGCACAGTGGGCGTTGTGCTGCTGGAAAAGTCGATCCAACTGGTGGGGATGAGAAATACCAGCGCGCTGACCATCGTGACCAGAAACGCGGTGCCGATCATTGTATCGACAAGATAGTTCAGTTTTGCTTTGTTCATGCGTTTACCTCACTGTTACTCTGATAAAAGTTGACTGTCTGTATACCTTCATCATGCCGGAGAATTTTGCAGAACCTGTGCAGATAGGATGCAGAATGTGGAGATATGGTGATCGCTCTGAATGTGCTGACTGGAGTTTCGCCAAAATCAGAGAATTCATACAAAAAGCGAAACTCCAGTAGAAAAGCCCCGATCATCGGACCAGGGGTTTTCCATGAACTTGAAGGGAAGTAGCGTTAGCTGGTCTTGCGCCGCTGCCCTTCTGCGTCTGCTGTTTTCAGCGCAGCGAAGACTTTCTGCGGCGTGACAGGCATCGGCTCATTGTGGATGGTTTCGCCCTCAGCACAGGCGGCTTCAGCAACCTGCATCAACCCGGCATCGGTGACATCTGCCAGCCCAATCTCAGCCAACGTGGTCGGCAGACCGACCGCTTCACACAGGGTGTAAACCTCGTCGATCAAATTGGCAGGCTTGTCGGTCAAGAAGAGCGAGGCTACCACACCGATAGCAACCTTTTCGCCGTGCCAATAGGGATGCGTTTGTTCCAGAGTGGTCAATCCATTGTGGATGGCGTGGCAGGCTGAAAGTCCGCCACTTTCGAAACCCAACCCACTCAAAAGGGTGTTGGCTTCCACAATGCGTTCCAGCGCCGGGGTGACGACCTGCGCTTCGCAGGAGACTTTCGCGGCGACACCGTATCCCAGCAGCGTATCGTAACACAACCGCGCCAGCGAGTAGGCCGCCATTGAGCCGACACGCCCGGTCATGTTGTTGGCGTAATTGCGCTGGCAGGCATCCGCCTCAAACCAGGTCGAGAGGGCATCGCCAATCCCCGCTACCAGAAAACGTACCGGTGCTCGAGCAATTATGTCGGTATCCACCAGCACAAGATTGGGGTTTTCCGGCAGGAACAGATAGCGTTTAAAAACGCCTTCCGGTGTATAGATCACTGACAGAGCGCTGGTCGGTGCATCGGTTGATGCGACGGTGGGCACAATGACTACCGGCAAATTCAGTGTATATGCCACTGCTTTGGCCGTATCCAGAGTCTTACCGCCACCAATGCCGATAATAACTTCTGCGTTTTCTGTTTTGGCCTGTCCAGACAGCACTGCAATTTCTTCGTCCGAGCATTCCCCACCAAAACGCACCGTTGTATAGGTAATGGCGGCTTTCAGCGACTCCTCAAAGGTGGGCAGCAGGTTGTCCTGCACGAACGGATCAACGATCAAGTAGGCTTGTTGACCGAAACGGGCGGTTTCTTCGCCCAACAACTGGGTGGCCTGATACCCCTGAACATAGCGACCCGGAAAGATAGTAGTTGAAATCATCAGGTTCCACGATTCCTTTCACGTCATTCGTTGTAGAATTCATCATCATAGAAATAGGCATCATCTTCACCTTCAAATGTGCCTCGTTTACGCTTTGTTTTTTCCTTTGGTCGCCGCTGATTCAGCACGACCGCTGCGAGCACTAACAAGCACCCTACGAGGAACACTGGCGATGCTATCACTTCGGCAAGTAGCAACGCGATGAAGAAAATGAACATCAATGGCGCAAACATCCAGCCTATGCCCATCATACCTCCGTGTCCGAACACCGGGATCGGATACAGCATCCTTCCACCGGGGGGACCACTAGGTCGGTCATGTCCACCGTGACCACCACCAAATCCGCTAGGGCCTCCTCGCCCCACATGACCGCCGGGAGGCCGGTCATGTCCACCACGACCACCGCGCATTGCCATTTCATTGCTCCCTGATTGCTAGTCGTACAGTCTGTTTCCTTATATCTTTATCATGCCAGAGAATTTTGCAGAACCTGTGCAGATAGGATGCAGAATGTGGAGATGGGGCGGTAGCAAGATGTGCAGAATCAAAAATGCAAGGGCACGATATGCCCCTGCATTTATCATCCAGGTCTTTGGTGGGCTTACTGTGGTGTACCCAGCGCCTCTTGCAATGCTTCCACAGTGACCCCCAATGCTTCAGCCGCTGCTTCAAGATCAGCCGGTCCCTGGTTTGGATCACCCAATGCCGCTTGCAATGCTTCTTAAGTCACGCCTAATAGTGCAGCGGCTGCGGCCAGATCTGGTCCCATTTGACCATCCTGCGGGTCACCTTGCGGAGGCTGACCGTCCTGTGGACCACGTGCGCCACCGCCAATGTCACCCGTGTCGCCATTCTCAAATGCAACAATCCGATCTGGATTGATAGTGGTTGGATCGCCATCCGGTGTTTCGGTCACATCACCGCCACGCACCAAGCGCGCATGGTGGTAAATAACCTCGAAGTCCGTGCCATCGGAGACCGCTTCCGCTTTGGTGTCAAAAACAACCGAGCCTGCACCATGTAAATCGTAGCCTGCCGTGTCTGTGTTATAGCCTACAACAAGGAGCCAGGCATAAGTGTTGCCACCCTCGGTAGCGCCCTCGTCTATGATCGGATTGGACGTGCTCGTCCAGTAACCCGGGTACGTGACCTGCGTGGCTATCTCGGCACCGGTGGCAGTGTCATACACGACATTCGTGAGTTCTGTCAGATTGAACACGCTTGTATCCATAGCCGGGAAGACGCCGGAGTAATCGGCAATGCTCTGCAGTTCCTTGATATTTGGCAGACGCCAATCATCGTAGCCGGCTATGGTGGCATCTGCCGCATAGGCGAGGGCTGCTTCCCAGTTCATTGCTTCACCGCTGTCATTCTGCGCCCACATCAAACCGGTGGCATTATCGGTAATTGTACCGTCACCGTTGTCCACAAAGTCGTTGACACCGTATTCATCCCCGCTGACGCAGCGCACGAATCGGTTACCGCTCATTGCTTTGATGTGTCCGGTCCAGTCATTGACAATGAATGCAGGATCACCTTGTACCTGCTGGTTCTGATACTCGCTTTCGACCAGATAGAGATCACTCGTCCATGAATGGTGCTGACTAAGCTCTGAACCATCACCAACCAGGTAGAAGTAGTCGGTATCGACCCAGGGCCAACCTTGCGAAAAGTCCCTGAGCGACCACAATTCCTTCACGCTGGGTAAGCGCCAATCGGTGATGCCGCCGAAATCAAGTGATTCGCAGTAGCCCGCAGCTTCAGACCAGGCCATGGAATAGCTTGATAGGTCCTGTGTCCAGACCAGGCCGGTAACGTTATCAGTGATCGTACCATCGCCGTTGTCAGTGTAGCTGGGCTCATTGCCTGTGTATTGGGCATCTTGTCCGTAAAATGCCTCGCCTTCGGCGGGGCAGTCGATCAATTCGCTGTTGTTGAAGCAGAGGCCCTGATTGGTATCGACGATGGGGTAGGTGGGAGAAGCCTCCTGTGCAGTGGCCCCACCAGCGATCCCCACCAGGCCTACGATTGTGAGTAGTACGAGTAGCGATATTCGCTTGCTGTTCATGTGATTTGTCCATTCTTTGTTATTGATTTGAGATCGGCAAGATGCCGTTATTCAATTGAACTCATACCTTCATCATGGCGAAGAACTATGCAGAAGCTGTGCAGATGCGATGCAGAATGTGGAGATGGGAAAGTGATTTCAGCGATACGGAAACAAAAATGCAAGGGCACGATATGCCCCTGCATTTATCATCCAGGTCTTTGGTGGGCTTACTGTGGTGTACCCAGCGCCTCTTGCAATGCTTCCACAGTGACCCCCAATGCTTCAGCCGCTGCTTCAAGATCAGCCGGTCCCTGGTTTGGATCACCCAATGCCGCTTGCAACGCTTCCTGAGTCACGTCCAATCGTGCAGCGGCTGCGGCCAGACCTGGTGCCATTTGACCACCTCGTGGAGGCTGTCCATCCTGAGGCCCACCCTGCGGAGGTTGTTGCTCATCAGCCGGTGGTGGATTGGTGTTGGCAGATGTCCCTTCCGTGCCGCCGCCGCTGTTGAATTCAAGCGCAGGGGCGGTATCAGTGGCGTTCGGGTCGCCGTCGGGCGTTTCGGTCACGTCGCCGCCGCCGCGTACCAGGCGGACGTAGTTGTAGACGCGCGCGTCACCTTCACCGCCCGGCCCACCTTCCACCTTGACGTCAAAGCGGACAGCTCCTGCGCCGTGGGAATCGTTGCCAGAGGCGTCTACCGCCCGGCCAGCGGCAACGTACCACGCATAATGGAAATCTCCAGTGGCCTGGAAGCGAGCGGATGTGCTTGTCCAAAAGTAGGGATAGTCGAGCATGCCCGCTTCATTGGTGATCTCGGACACGCTGAACATTGGATCGAGCGCCGGGCCATCATAGGCGGCATCTTGTGCATCGGGTGCGTAGTCATAATCGGCGATGCTCTGGAGTTCCTTGACATTTGGCAGACGCCAGTCGCTGTAGCCCAGATAGTTGGCCTCGTTCATTTCCTGCGCATAGGCCAGGGCTGTCTCCCAATCCATGCCCTCACCGCTGTCGGCCTGCAACCACATCAGACCGGTGGCAGCGTCGGTGATTGTGCCGTCGCCATTGTCCACAAAGTCGTTAATCAAATACGCTTCGCCGGAGACACAGCGCACGTATTTGCCCATCGGGCCGGTGACTAATGCCGGATAAGCCTTGATATGGCCGGTGGCATGGTTGACGCCAAAGGCGGCATCATATTGGCCTTCAGCCGTTTTGCCGACGTAGTAGTTACTGGACCAGTACTGCTCATCTTTGGAAATAGTATTCGTCACCATCAGATCAAAGTAGGTCTGGTCTAGATACGGCCAACCGGCCGAGAAGTTGCTGATCGAGAACAGCTCTTTCAAAGACGGCATGCGCCAGTCTTCCAGACCACCCAGTGACAACGCTTCGCAGTATGCCTGGGCTTGTGCCCAACTGAGCGAGCCACTGTCCGGCGTTTGCTGCCAGATCAAACCGGTCACATTGTCCGTGACTGTGCCGCCACCGTTGTCGGTATAACTGAAGGCATTCCCGGTGAATTGGGCATCTTGCCCGTAGAATGCCTCACCAACTGCCGGGCAATCAATTCGCTCGCCATTGTCGTTATAGCAGAATCCCTGTCCTGTTTCGACGATAGCATAGGTAGCGCCGGTGTACTGGGCGCTCACGGCGGGCAATATTGCCAGCAGGCATGCAATGCTGAGTAATACGAGTAGAGGTGTTTTATTGCCGTTCATACCAGTAGTCCTTCTTTGGAATTAATTGAGATCGGCGGGATGCCGACACTCAAATGAATGTATGCCTTCATCATGCCGGAGAAATCTGCAGAACCTGTGCAGAGGGGATGCAGAATGTGGAGATGTGGTGGCGATTTCAAACCGATATGAGTAGACAACAAGTGTGGAACAACATGCAGGAGCCATAGTAGTCTCGGTATGTTGTCTAAAGTATTTATTGTAATTTAACTAAGTGCTTCATCCTGCAAGTTTCTAAAGAACGGGTGTAGGGACGCCATTCCTGTGTCCGCCGGACACGCAGAAGCCTGTCCCTACGAATATCCTGTTTTCTTGCTTGATTTATTTACCGGATGAAGCACTAAATGCTGTGTCCGGTAAGTTTCGCAAGAACAGGCGTGGGGACGGCATTTTTGCCGTCCGGCGGACACCCAGAAAAGTGTCCTTACGAATCTGCTGCTTCGTTACTTAATTGATTTACCGGATGACGCACTAATGCTCTTTAAGAAAATAATCGGGAAATCGTTCGGTTCTGGTGGTGGACGCCCAGAATGTCATGCGACGTAGGGTTAACCCAACACATGCGACGGCGGATTAGCTCGTTTCGCCAAAACCCTATCAGTAGCTTTTCGCTCATTACTTGATTTTATTCTGAACCTGCTTAAGCCCCTTGCCCTGTTTTGCACCAAATTGAAATGCGCCCGTGATTCGCTCTTTCTTGAAGTAGGGGCATATCCGGTGTACAGTATTTCTTGTGAATACTGTCACAATCTGAGGCTGCTATGGATGTCGTATTATTCAATCAACGGGTTTTCGATGTGCCAACCTTCTACCAGGTATTGGAAAATATGCTGGCTTCTTCCGGTGATCTGTGGGCATCTCACCGAAGCGGGCAGATAAGTAAGGCCTTCCAGGAACGGATTATGCTGGCTGTAACCTCCGTGAATGGCTGCCGCTATTGCAGCTACTTCCACACCTCGCTGGCGCTCAAGGAGGGGTTGAGCGCAGATGAAATCCACCATCTTTTAAGCGGGGAGTTTGCTGATGCCCCCGCCGCAGAAGCGGTTGCCCTGCTGTTTGCGGAACATTACGCGGAGTCTGCTGGGCACTACGATGTCGCCGCGTACCAGCGGGTGACCGACCAATATGGCGACAAAGTGGCCCGCTATATTCTGGCGTCGATTCGGATGATTATGTTCGGCAACGTGTACGGCCTGATGTTTGACGCGCTGCAAAGCCGTGTGCGAGGCAAGCCGTTTCCAGGCAGTTCGGTCTGGCAGGAAATCGGTGGGGTGTTCGGTATCATCGTTTTCATCCCCATGATTCTGCTGCGGCGGGCATGGGCGTACTTTGCCGGCAGACTCGCGCCAACGCCACGTAAGGCCTGATGGACAAGGCCGGGGCTGGCCGACAGTGAGTGGATTTCATTTGAAGCGTATAACTAATCGGGCTATTATCTACGTTAGCAGTTCGGCGTCATGCCGCTCGTTCAGGCGAGTGACCGGATGACGGACATCAGGCGCGAGGATGCATTGTTTCTTGAGGAGCGCTGAGCGCGTGATTTTCGAGAAATTGGTGACAGGACAGGAAGTGATTGATGTACACAATAGGGATTGATTTTGGGACACTCTCTGGCCGGGCGCTGCTGGTGGATACCCGCGACGGGAGCGAAATCGCCACCGCAGTTTTTGACTACCCACATGGTGTGATGGATGAACGGCTGCCTTCCGGCAAGCGACTGGGGCCAGAATGGGCACTCCAGCACCCGCAGGATTATCTTGACGTGTTCAAACACACGATTCCGGCAGTACTCCGGCAAAGCGGGGTTGACCCGCAGCAGGTTATCGGGCTGGCAATTGATTTCACCGCGAGTTCGCCCATGCCGGCCCAAGCCGACGGCACGCCGCTGTGTTTCGTGGATGCCTTCAAGGACGAACCGCACGCCTATGTCAAATTGTGGAAGCACCACGCCGCCCAGCCCCAGGCCGATATAATTAATGCGGTTGCCCGCCAGCGGGGGGAGTCCTGGCTCAAGCGCTACGGCGGCAAGTATTCATCGGAGTGGTTCTTCAGCAAACTGCTGCAAATTCTGGAAGAAGCGCCGGCCATCTACCGCGAGATTGATGTGTTCATCGAGTCCGCTGACTGGGTGAACTGGCAGTTGACCGGTGTGCTGAAACGCAACACCTGCACCGCCGGGTACAAGATGCTGGTGCAGGACGGGGCATACCCCTCCGTGGCGTACTTCGCGGCACTGCACCCTGACTTTGGCGATGTAATCGCCGCCAAAGTGCGGGGCGAGTTCGCGCCATTGGGTGGGAAAGCCGGTACGCTCAGTGAGGCGATGGCAGCGCAGATGGGACTGCCTGCCGGGATCGCAGTGGCGGTGGCGAACGTGGACGCCCATGTGACCGCCCCGGCGGTGAAAGCGACCCGGCCGGGTGTGATGGTCATGATTATGGGGACTTCGACCTGCCACATCATGTCGAGCGAAAGCATGGAAGAAGTAGATGGCATGTGTGGCGTAGTGGATGGCGGCATCGTGGATGGGCTGTACGGATACGAGGCCGGGCAGTCGGGGGTGGGGGATATTTTTGCCTGGTTCGTGGATCACGCTGTCCCGCCGGAATATCACGAGGCAGCGAAGAAGGTCGGGCTGAACTTGCACGCATATCTGGAACGCGAAGCCGCACAACAGAAGCCGGGTGAACACGGCCTGGTTGCGCTGGACTGGTGGAATGGCAACCGTTCGACGCTGGTGGACGTGGACTTGAGCGGCCTGCTGCTGGGGGCGACGCTGGCGACGCGCGCGCCGGATATTTACCGCGCTCTGATCGAATCCACCGCCTACGGCACGCGTGAAATCATTGAGGCGTTTGAGGAGCGGGGTGTCGAAGTCAAGGAACTGGTCGCGGCGGGCGGCCTGCCGGAGAAGAACGGGCTGCTGCGCCAGATATACGCGGATGTGACCGGGCGCACGCTCAAGCTGGGCGGGTCGTCGCAGTCCCCTGCGCTGGGGGCGGCCATGCACGCGGCGGTGGCAGCCGGGGTATACCCGGATATTCATGCGGCGGCGGACAAAATGGGCAAGCTGAAAGACGAAGTCGTGACGCCCATCCCGGAAAACCAGGCGATCTATGACCGGTTGTATGCCGAGTACAAGACGCTCTATAACTACTTCGGGCGCGGCGCGAATGACGCCATGAAACGGTTGAAGAGAATCCGCAACGAGGTGCGGGGAGAGTAAAACCATGCTGCTACCAGAACTGCGGCGTATCGTCTGTGAGCTGCATGCCGAACTACCGAAAAACAACCTGGTCGCCTGGACGAGCGGCAATGTCAGCGCCCGTGACTCCGAGAGCGGCCTGGTGGTGATTAAGCCGAGCGGGATCAAGTTCGCCGACCTGACGCCGGAGAACATGGTGGTGGTCAACCTGGATGGCGAGATTGTGGAAGCCGATTACAAAGCGTCGTCGGATACCGCCTCACACTGCTACATCTACCGTCAGATGCCGGACGTCAACGGCGTGGTTCATACGCACTCGCGCTATGCGACGGCGTTCGCCATCCTGGGGCGCGAGATTCCGTGTGTGACGACGGCGATGGGCGACGAGTTCGGCGGGCCGATCCCGTGTGGCGGGTTCGCCCTCATTGGTGGCGAGGAAATCGGACAGGTCGTCGTGGAGACACTCCAAGGCAGCCGCAGCCCGTCGTGCCTGCTGCAAAATCATGGCGTATTCGCTACTGGTAAGGACGCCGAGTCCGCCGTGAAAGCGGCCATCATGACCGAGGACAACGCCGCGATGGTCTGGACGGCACTGCAACTGGGGAAACCGCTGCCCATCGCGCCGTCCGACATTGACCAACTCTATGACCGTTACCAGAACGTCTACGGGCAGTAGACTTCCCGAAAGGCACATTGGATGATTGACCTGACACATTACGAAATCTGGTTTCTGACCGGAAGCCAGCACCTCTACGGGCCGGAGACGCTGGAACAGGTCGCCAGACATTCACGTGAAATTGTGACGGCGTTGGGTGCGGCACCGGCTATCCCGACCAGAGTGGTGGTTAAGCCGGTACTGACCACGCCTGATGAAATTCACCATATCTGCCTGGAAGCAAATGCTGCGCCGCAGTGTGTCGGTGTCATCACCTGGATGCATACCTTTTCCCCGGCTAAGAACTGGATCGCCGGACTGACCGCACTTAAGAAGCCGCTGGCGCACCTGCATACGCAGTACAACCAGGACATCCCCTGGGCCGAAATTGACATGGACTTCATGAACCTCAACCAGGCGGCGCATGGTGACCGCGAGTTTGGCTTCGTGGCGACCCGCTTGCGTCTGAACCGAAAGGTGGTGGTCGGCCATTGGAGCGACCCCGAAGTGCAGGAACGGCTGGGCGTGTGGGCGCGGGCGGCCTGCGCGTGGGCGGATGCTCAAGGGGCGCGGGTGGCACGCTTTGGCGACAATATGCGCTCGGTGGCTGTAACCGAAGGCGATAAGGTTGAAGCGCAGATGCGGCTTGGCTATCAGGTCTACGGCTACGGCGTGGGCGACCTGGCCGCACAGGTGAAGACGGCTTCCGACGCCGAGATTGACGCGCTGTGCGTCGAATACGAAGACCAGTACACAATCGCCGCCGACCTGCGCAAGGGTGGCGCACGCCATGCTTCGGTGCGTGAGGCCGCCCGGATCGAAATCGGATTGCGGCGCTTCCTGGAGGCTGGAAACTTCAAAGCCTTCACCACCACATTCGAAGACCTGCACGGCCTGGAACAGCTCCCCGGCCTGAGTGTGCAGCGGTTGATGGCCGAGGGCTACGGCTTCGGCGCGGAAGGTGACTGGAAAACATCGGCTCTACTGAGGGCGATGAAGGTCATGTCTGCCGGGCTGGAAGGCGGCACATCCTTTATGGAGGACTACACCTATCATCTGAATCCTGCCGGGATGCGGGTGCTGGGCGCGCACATGCTGGAAATCTGCCCAACTATCGCAGATAGCAAAGCCAGACTGGAAGTTCACCCACTGGGGATTGGTGGCAAGGCAGACCCGGCGCGGCTGGTATTCAACACCCCGCCCGGCGCGGCGATCAACGCTTCGCTGGTGGATATGGGCAACCGCTTCCGCCTGATCGTCAATGATGTGGATGTGGTGACGTCTGACCAGCCCATGCCCAAACTGCCAGTGGCCCGCGCCCTGTGGATACCACAGCCTGATCTCAAAGTGGGCGCGGCGGCCTGGATTTATGCCGGCGGTGCCCACCATACCGGATTCAGCCAGTCGCTGACTGCCGAATACATGGCAGATTTTGCCGAGATGGCTGGGATCGAATACCTGCGGATTGACAACACAACGACGCTGCACAGCTTCAAGAACGAACTGCGCTGGAATGAGATGTACTACCTGCTGGCGAAGGGGCTGTAGACTTTGGCCTGGAATGTCTGGCGGGATGTGCTGCTGTGTGGTCACGAGAATGGGCTGGATCATACACGCTCTCAGACACGATAATGCGGATAGAGAATTCAGCGCGGGTTTTCTGTAAACGGATGGTGTACCGTGATCCGGGTACAGCTATGTGTCTGTACAGATGGCAAATGCTCCGCCCCATTTTAATCAGGCCTATTGATCTTTCCCTACCAGTGTGCTCGTTTTTCCCTCTCCATTTGGAGAGGCGAGGGAGAACCACTGGTTCGGCAGGGATGAGGTTGAGCATAAAACGGGATATTTGCGGGTAGAAACAGGGGTAATCTTGAAGAAGGAGATTGCAAATGAAAGCTGCGCGGTTATACGGCGCTCGTGATATTCGCATCGATAATCTGCCTGAACCGGGAAACCTCGGCGCGGGTGATGTGCTGCTGCGCGTTAATGCGGTGGGCATCTGCGGCTCAGATTTGCACATGTATGAGGATGGGCGCATCGGCGATACCGCGTATGACAGCCCGCTGGTGCTGGGGCATGAGTTTATGGGCGAAATCCTCGCGGTGAGCGCGAATGCCACCGATGGGAATCACTACCTTCTTAAAGTCGGGCAGCGGGTCGCCGTAGACCCGACCACACCCTGCTACCACTGCGAAATGTGCGAACGCGGTCACCTGAATCTGTGCCCGAATCACACGTTTTACGGCGTGTATCCGACTGATGGGGCGCTGCAAGAGTGCATGATTGTTCATGCCCGCAACTGCTTCCCAATCCCGGATTCAATCAGCGATGGCGCGGGGACACTGCTGGAAACGCTCGGCGTGGCGATTCACGCGGTTGACCTGGGTAAGCTGCGCGTTGCCAACAGTGTCGCCGTGATCGGTTGCGGGCCGGTGGGCTTGCTGATTCTGGAATTGGCGAAGCTCGCCGGTGCGGCTCCACTCTATGCTTTTGACAAGTTTGCGTGGCGAGTGGAGAAAGCCCGTCAAGTGGGGGCAACCGCCTGGAATGTAGACGACGTGAATCCGCTCGAAATGCTTCAGCAGGCAACCGGCAAGCGCGGGGCAGACGTGGTTTTCGAGGCGGCCTGGGCGGACGAATCGGTGCAGTTGGCGGCAGAAATGACGCGGTTGGGCGGGCGGTTGGTGCTGGTGGGCATCCCCGGCGATGACCGCCTGATTTTGCAGCACTCAACGGCGCGGCGCAAGGGGCTGACGATCATAATGTCGCGCCGCATGAAGCACACTTATCCGCGTGCGATCCAACTGGCGACATCCGGCGGACTTGACCTGGATGGCCTGATTTCCCACCATCTCCCCTTGGTCGAAACACCCGAAGCGTTTGCGATGAACGCCCGTTATGAAACCGGCGTCTACAAAATCATCATTGATGTGCAGGGGCGGCGGGGATAGCGACGAAATGACACGCTATGTCCTGGCAGCGAACCGCCACACTTCACCGCCACCCGACCTGACTTTGTTCGATCAGGGCGAGTACTGCCTGCCGTGTGATGCCCGGCAGATCTCCCGGCAGTTTATATTTCAACGCCGCCAGCGCCGCATCCCAGCGCAGACCAATGCCCAGTTCATCCTCTGCCAGCCCGCCATAGAGAAAGCCGGCGGTGAAGGCGTCGCCCAATACGACCGACTGGCGTGGTCAGGAAAGCCGCCTGTCTGACTATTTCACTGGGTTTTCCCAGAGCAACCGCGCCATCAGCGCCCAATGTGAGGACCAACTGCGCGTGTGACCAGCGCCGCCCCAGATGCACGAGCGCCGCGTTCAGGTCGGCGGGGGACTGGTACAGGTTTTGTGTGTCGCGCAAGGGCGGCAGGATTACATCGGCCATCTGTGCCAGCGGCTCGCAGCGTTCGACGACCACAGCTTGGAACGGTAGTTGATGTCGAAGGTGATGCGCCGTCCCAGGGGGTTATCTGTCAGGCGGGAGAGCCAGGTGGTTTGCAGCCCCAACTGCGCCAGCCCTACTGCCGTATTCGCTTCGCTCCCGCCAATTTCAATGTTGAAGCTCGCGGCCTGTGCTATGCGTTGAAATCCGGGCGGGGTGAGGCGGTACATCGCCTCGCCCAGTGTAATGACATCGTACATTGTGCGCCTGTTTCCGAAAAAATCAGCACCATAATGGGGTAATTCTACTGTTCTGGGTTCCCCTTTGCCAATATCACCACCTGATATAGCGGGCTTGAACCAAATTGAGGTATCCTACAAATGGTAGCGGAATGTACTCAAAAATCGATCATTCTTGATATGCATTTTTTGATTCGACCTCAATAATCGATATAAACGGAAGATCATATGATAACTTTTAAATCAGAGGAATACAGACACGTCACCTATACCTGGGATGATGCCTATGCCGATTCGCTGGACCCGGTCGAGCGCCTGGTGTACCGCTCGAATATCCTGGGTGACGACCAGCGGATCACGAATACCGGCGGCGGCAATACCTCAGCCAAAGTCATGATGACCGACCCGCTGACGGGCGACACGGTGGATGTGATGTGGGTTAAGGGCAGCGGCGGCGACCTGCGTACCTCCAAACGGGGCAACTTCGCATCGCTCTATATGGATAAGCTGATGGCGTTGCAGGCCGTCTACGATGCAGCGGAAGAAAAGGGGGTAAAAACGCCGATTGAGGATGACATGGTGGGCATGTATCCGCACTGTGTCTATAACCTCAACCCGCGTGCCAGTTCGATTGATACGCCGCTGCACGCTTTCGTCCCGTACCGCCATGTGGATCACACCCACCCGAATGCGGTGATCGCCATCGCCGCTTGCAGCAATGGCCCGGCGCTTACCCAGGAAATCTACGGGGATGAGGTCGTCTGGACGGACTGGCAGCGCCCCGGTTTTGAGCTGGGATTGGTGCTGCAGGCAGCCATCGCCCAGAATCCTGGCATTAAAGGGGTTATGCTGGGCGGGCATGGGCTGATCAACTGGGCGGATGACGACAAGGAATGCTACGAACTCAGCCTGACGCTGATCGAGAAGGCGGCACGTTACCTGGAAGAACACGACCTGGGCAAACAGACCTTCGGCGGGGCGAAGTACGCCTCCCTGACCGACGCCGAACGGGATGTGGTGCTGTTCGAGATTCTGCCGCCGCTGCGGGGGATGGTTTCGCAGCAGAACCGGTTCGTCGGCACGGTGCAGTATAACGATGCGATTCTGGAATTTTTGAACAGCCACGACGCGGCACGGTTGGCTGAACTCGGCACATCCTGCCCGGATCACTTCCTGCGTACCAAGATCAAGCCGCTTTATGTGGACTGGAATCCGCAGACAGAAGATACGACCGCGCTGCTGGCGAAGCTGGAAAGCGGGCTGACCCGGTACCGCCAGGACTATGCGGCCTACTACGACGCCTGCAAGCACGCCAATTCCCCGGCCATGCGCGACCCCAATCCGACAGTGATTCTCATCCCCGGTTTGGGCATGATCGCCTGGGGCAAGAACAAGAGCGAGTCCCGCGTGACAGCCGAATTCTACAACAACGCCGTGGCCGTCATGAAAGGGGCGGAAGCGGTGGGCGAGTATGTCGCGCTGCCCCGCCAGGAAGCCTTCGACATTGAGTACTGGCTGCTGGAAGAAGCGAAACTGAAACGGATGCCGCCGGAACAGGCGTTGGCGCGGAATGTGGTGGTGGTCATCGGGGCGGGCAGCGGCATCGGGATTGCGACGGCGCTGCGGGCCGCGAAGGAAGGGGCGCATGTTGTCTGCACGGATGTGCAGGCTAAGGCGGCGCAGGCGACCGCCGACCAACTGACGAAAATCTATGGTATGGGTATCGGCGTGGCCGGCACGGGCATTTCCGGTTGCGGCCCGGCGATTGGCCTGAGTGTGGATATTACCAACCGCGAGAGCGTGCGGGCAATGCTCCAGCAGGTGTTGTTAGCGTATGGCGGGCTGGATAACATCATCGTGACGGCGGGCGTATTCGTGCCACCCGATAAGAGCGGCCATATTTCCGACGACAAGTGGCGCTTCACCTTTGATGTCAATGTGTTGGGCGGTTACATCGTGGGTGATGAAGCCCATAAAGTTTGGGCGGCGCAGGGGCTGCGGGGTAGCCTGGTGCTGACCACGAGTGTCAACGCGGCGGTCTCGAAGAAAGGCTCGGTGGCGTATGACACCAGCAAGGCGGCAGCCAACCACCTGGTACGGGAACTGGCAGTGGAACTCGCGCCGCTGGTGCGGGTGAATGGGCTGGCCCCGGCGACGGTGGTCGAGGGCAGCAGCATGTTCCCGCGTGACCGGGTCATCAGTTCGCTGGTCAAGTATGGTATCGCCCACAGCGAGGCCGAGGACACTGAAACGCTGCGGAGCAAGCTGGCGAATTTCTACGCGCAGCGCACGCTGACGAAACTGCCGATCACGCCGGAAGACCAGGCGGAGGTGGCGTATCTGCTGTGTACCGACGCCTTCAGCAAGACGACCGGACAGATTTTCAGCGTGGATGGCGGCCTGAACGAGGCATTTCTGCGGTAGAATGCCATAACGGTATCCCACTGGTTACAGAGTTTATTGCTTAGGACAGGGCAACCGCATCAAATTCACGCTATACAAAATGGCCTTTTTTGACCCCTCCCCAACCCTCCCCGCAAACGGGGAGGGGGCTGGTCAAACAGAACCAACAAGTCGCCCCCGCTGGCGGGGGAGATTGAGAGGGGGAAAATAAGCCAGAAGTGTATATCAAATTGAAATTCCCATTTTGATGCAATCGCCTTGTCTCTTAGGGTGTAGCGAGTGTTCCTACCCCTGTATCTTGCTGGAAGGAAGTCACCGATGAAGTTCGATTTTTTATCGCCGCGCCAACAACTTGTGGAGATCATGAATCGCATTTACTACGGCGGAATGACCACGCTTTCGGGCGGCAATCTCTCTATCCTGGATGAAGATGGCAGCATCTGGATTACGCCCAGCGCGGTGGATAAAGGCAAACTGACTCCACATGATATGATCCGTGTACATCCTGATGGGACACTCGAAGGGCCGCACATCCCTTCGTCGGAACTGCCATTCCACCGGGCCATCTACCGGCAAAGACCGGACGTGCGAGCTATTGTCCACGCGCATTCACCGGCCCTGGTATCCTTCAGCATTGTGCGCAGAATCCCCGATACCAACCTGATTCCCCAGGCAAGCCGGGTGTGTGGCAAGGTCGGTTATGCGGTTTATGCGCTGCCGGGCAGTGAAGCACTGGGGGAGAGTATCGCTGCCGCGTTTGCGGAGGGTTATGACGCTGTGCTGCTGGAAAATCATGGTGTGGCGACCAGCGGGACGACCCTGCTCGAAGCATTCCAGCGGTTGGAGACACTCGACTTTTGCGCACGAACGCAGATGTACGCCCAGGGATTGGGGCAGGTTTCTACCCTGAGCGATGTCCAGATCAGCCGGTTTGACCACCGCGAGTACATCCTGCCGGAGTTCCGCCCAACGGCGCACAGCAGCCGGGAGCGCGAACTGCGCGAACAGCTTGCCGACATCGTGGGGCGGGCCTGCCAGCGCCACCTGATGATTAGCACCGAGGGCGTGGCTTCGGCGCGGTTGGATGACAACCAATTCCTGATTACGCCGACGGGTTTTGACCGCCCCAGCATTGACCATGAGACTATCGTGCTGATTCAGGATGGGCAGCGCGAAGCGGGCAAGATGCCCAGCCGTTCGGTGCGTCTGCACGAGGCGATTTACCGGCAGCACCCGGCTGTGCAGTGTGTCATCACTGCCCAGGCGCCATATGTCACCGCGTATGCCATCGCTGAGAAGAGCTTCGATACCAAGACTATCCCCGAAAGCTACATTATGCTGCTGGATGTGCCGAAAATCCCGTTCGGCAAGCAGTACAGTGAGCCGCAGACTGTCGCCCGGATTGTTTCGGCGGGGTCGCCGGTGGTGCTGCTGCAAAACGACTGTGTGCTGACGATAGGCAGCAGCATTCTGCAGGCGTTTGACCGGCTGGAAGTGGCCGAATTCACAGCGCGTTCGTTGATCGAAACAGCCTCAATCGGGGCACTGGTACCGATTGGCGACGACGAAATCGCGGCGTTGAAAACCAAATTTCTGAGTTAGAGCAATTTCATAATAGGGGAGTGTGCAATACCGGCGCTCCCCGATGCGTTTACACCTTCTGCCTGGGCAGCGTGAAGGTAAACTTAGCGCCCTGGCCGGGGTCGCTGT
>CALJKV010000012.1 GCA_937974245.1 uncultured Chloroflexota bacterium
CTCACACTGCCGCGATCAGGCGTTCGATGCGGGGCAGAAAACCTTCATCATCCAACGGGTTGTAGCCTGGGCGCAGATGCCGGTTGACGAAATGGGTGATGATGTCCAGCTTGAGAGTCGGCAAACCCTGGTCGAGTTCCCATTGGGCTTCGGCCAGCAGCAACGCGGCCTGCGCTGTGTAGCCGAACAGGTCGGCCATGCGCCGGGAATGGGCTTCGGCATAGCGTTCACCATTAGCGGCCAGGCGCTCCAAGAGACGCCCGCACTCGCGCAGCGCCTTCCCCACCTGGGCAGCATCGGATTCGAGGCGGGAGTCCATCACGGTATCCAGCTGCGCCCCCACGAAACGGAAAAACGGCTCGTGTATCTGGTAGCGCGTAATGTCGCGCAAGACCTGGAGACACAGGACGTTATGTGAGCCTTCCCAGCTTTCAAAGACGATCATATCCCGGTAGAGGCGCGGCAGAATGCTGAAGGTCTCTATCGCGCCGTTGCCACCTAAGACCTCAATCGCCTGGTGAACGGCTTCTGTCGCCCGGATGCTGGTAATGTACTTGTTGATATTGACCAGCAGGCGGTGCGCCATCATATCGCCTTCATCTGCCTGGCCGGTGTCTATCTTGTCTATCAGATGCGCCAGGGCGAAGCAAGATGCAGTAGCGGCATAAGCCTCGGTCACGATGTCCGCATACGTCTCCTGCACCAGTGGGTAGCTGGCGATGGGATTGCCGAAGGCCTCCCGGCTGCACGCATAGCTCCCGGCTTCAATGGCAGAACGGCGAATCGCAGCGGCGCAGGCGACGGCGTTCATCAGGCGGGATGTGTTCAGGACGGCCTCAACCATGTGCTTGAAACCCCGATTGAGATCGCCCACCGGGTAGGCCACCGCGTCTACAAAATCAAGTTCGGCGCTGGCGAGGGTGCGCGTGCCGAGTTTGTCTTTGAGACGTCGCAGGTAGAAGCCATTGGTTTCGCCATTATCCAGCAGACGCGGCACAAGGAACAGCCCCAACCCTTTCGTGCCGCCGGGCGCATCCAGCGGGCGGGCGGTGATGATGAACTGGTCGGCATTGATATTGGAGCAGAACCACTTTTCGCCGTTGATACGCCAGGTGCCATCCCCGTTCGGCTGCGCGGTGACGGTGTTGGCGCCGACATCGCTGCCACCCTGTAATTCGGTCAGGAATTGGGCGGCGTGCTGCATGGTGTTGAAGTTGGCGTCAAGCAGCGGCGGCAGAAACTTCGCCTTAACCGTCTCGTCCGCGAAGGCCTGTAACGCCCGCACCGCCCCCGCCGTACAGGTGACAGAACACATGTGGCCGCCCTCGCCATTGTGCGCCAGCAGGTAGTAGTGCCCTAACTGCTCAATAATGTGGCCGGGCTCCGCTTGCAGCGCCAGGACACCCGTCCCCCAGGTCAGCCGCCCGACGACATCATGGTTCGGATGGAATTCAATCTGCTCGATGCGCTCGCCAATACCCGACCAGCGATCCAGCCGGGGGTGGTTGCCGATGAGGTCTTCGACTTTGGCGGCCTGGTCAAGTTCGGTAGCGCACATGCCGCCGGTCTGGGTGAACTGGCTTGCGACCGCGTTGTAGGCCGCGTCGCCCATATAGCGCCGCAGGACGTACTGTAGGTTGGTATCCGCTGTAAAAAAATTGTCCGGTTTGCCGTCTTCCCAGGCCCGCAAAGCCGCCCGTGATGTCGTGGTATCGTTCATCAAAAGAACCTTTCGTAATAAGATATTTCCCCTCTATTATAGCCACACCGCCCGCCAGTTGCCCAAAATGATCGGGGAAGGAAATGGAGCCTGCCCCGATGGATTTCATGGTTTTTAGCGCATTTCTGGGAATAGTTGTAAACGCAGGGAACGCCCGGTGGCGCTCCCTTGGAAAGCGGCGTGAATCGCGTTACTCGCCCTGGCTGACAGATGTGCGGGGCAGCGTCAGTTGCAGACGGAAAAATCCATTTTCCTGGATATCCAGCACACTCAGTAAGGTGTTGATCTGGCGGGCAGGCTGTCCCGCGATGGATGGACTCGCCAACTGCTCAATCTGCGCGACATTGGCATACAGCAGCAGGTCAATGCCCTGGCTGTAGCTTGCCATAATTGCCCCCGGCCATGCCGGAGACTGCGCCAGCACACCATCCCCCCGCGATGCCGCCAGCACCTTATCCAGGCTGGATTCGAGTGTGAGGAAGAACACCTCACCGTTCAGCACACCGTAAGCGATGCCGTCGGTATTCTGCGGGTCACGCCAGATGTTGACCTCCACACCACTCACCGTTTCGGTAGAGCGGACGAGTGCATCCGGGCCGCCCATACTGATCTGCGCCACGAGGAGCGCCATTGCTTTATCTACCACGTCTCCCAACCGCGCCGGATCGGGCGACAGGAACCAGAACGCCCCGCCCAGGTTGTTCATTTCCGGGTTGGTCGTGTTGAAGAGGGCGAAAGCGTACTCCCCCGCTAGCAGGGTGTACAGTTCATCCGTTGTGATGCCCAGCAACGCCTCGGCCTGGGCGATAACCGGTTGCGCCGCAAGTATGACATCTTCGACTGTCAGCGGCGGTGGTGGCGTGGGTGTCGGTGGTGGTGTGGGTGTCGGTGCGTTGGGATTTTCCAGCGTGTAAATGATATCTTCAAAGACGTTGCCGATTGTCGGCCCGAGCAGTGCCAGCCCGACCACCCCGCCTGCGCCTAGCCCCAGTGTCCCGGTGGCATCATATGAATCAAGCAGAAAGAACGCATCGCCCGGCACGTAGCCGAGCAGCTTGTCTCCGGCAGTGACGGTTGCCAGCGCAGGCGCAGGGTACTGCGTTTCCAGGCTCATCAGGACGGTGACATCCAGCCGGTCAGCCGCCAGTTCGAGCGCGAAGCCCAGCCCGTTGAGCGGCGGGAGCTGTGTGAGGGCATCTTCCATCGCGGATTCCGCCGGGTGCAGTTTGAAGATTGCCTGCAAAAGCACGCTAAGCGGCGGAATATCGCTCGTGCCAGTTGGTATCTGATCCACCATTGCTGCCAGCCAGCTTCCATTCAGATAGCCGGTGGCGAGCGCGTCCTGCGGCAGCGCGTCCCAGGTTTTCTGGAAAGCAGCACTCATGCCGAGTGTTGGTTGAGCGCCTTTGTTCACCGCCAGGGTCGCATCTATCGCCCTGGGTGTCCCGATGCCAATCATATCCGGCCCGATGAACAGGACCCCGCCGTTGGCATTATAAATCAGGACGTTCTCGCGCACAGTGGGTTCTGGTGCGTCGGGTGGTATCAACTCCTGGATACGGGCAGAATCGGTCACCGGCAGCAGCACGACAAAATCCACGTCCTGATTGGGCTGTGGTTCAAGGTTGCTCGGATCGAAAATCGCCACTGCGACCTGTCCGCTCAACCAGGGCAAGATGTCCGTCTCAAAGGTTTTTCCTGGGAATACAAACTGAAGTGGTTCGTCCAGTGTAATCGGAAGCTGCCGGCTGATGCTGGTGTCGCCGGAAAGTTCAGCCCAGATTATGAGCAGTTCGTTCAGGTTCGCTTCGAGATTGGCATCTATGACCGCCTCGCCATAAAAGGCTGTATTCGCCGGAACGCGAGCAGACAAATCGACTCCCTGGGCCGCCGCCGGGACGGGCAGCAGGAAACCCAGGCACAGGAACAACAGGACATAAACAGATTTTCGCAGCATCGTTCCTCCAGGGTGGCAATAGCATCCACAACTTGAAGAGTCCCACCTTCAAGCCGGAATACACCTGGAAGGC
The DNA here is from genome assembly GCA_937974245.1 of uncultured Chloroflexota bacterium. Lineage (GTDB taxonomy): Bacteria > Chloroflexota > Anaerolineae > Aggregatilineales > Phototrophicaceae > JACKCG01. The sequence goes on from CALJKV010000012.1 coordinate 3,751, forward strand.
GAAAACCCTACAGCTTAACTATAACCCGGATTGGTAGCTGGTGCTGCTAAGGTGGTTTTATACCGAAAGGTAAACCTGTGGCGAGGGCTTGCAAACAACACGAACAATGACCACAAGATGGCTCATTGTTCGTGAATGAGAGCAGAAAATCAGCGGAGCGTTGTCGAAGGGCTAGACACCGCTGCTTACCAGCGGGGCAACAGATTGGCCGAGAAAGGTCGCCACGGTTTGCAGTAATTCATTCTTCATAACCGGTTTGGCGAGATAACCATCACAGCCAGCGGCGATACAGTTTTCCCGATCACCGTGCATCGCATTGGCCGTGACCGCAACAACCGGAATCCACGAAAGCTGTGGCGAGGCTTTCAAACGTGCGGTAGCCTCTAGCCCGTTGATGTCTGGCAGGTTGACATCCATCAGAATTAAATCAGGCACTTCCCGTGCTGCGAGGGCAACCCCGGACAGCCCTTCCGTTGCCTCTAACACATCATACCCGGCGCTCCGCAGAATCTTGCGTACCAGGCGCATATTTTGCGGATTGTCTTCTATGTAGAGGATTTTTGCAGTCATTTCGACCCCTTGCTTGTCTTCGTGATTTGTAAATAAAGAAACCAACTGTGTCATAATTAATCTTGGCATGATTGGTGCAACTGGTCAAGCCAAATAAGACTAGATATCGTGAATTATTTCCTAAAGATTCCCAGAATCGATTTTTTTATAGTCGTCTTTTCGGGGCTGATTGTGCTGGATGCGTAAATAGTCCCCAGTAAAACGTGATAGTTTAGCAGTCACGTAGCGACTGAGCAGGTAGCGGGTTATGTCCAATAGGCTATGGGGAATTTCTTCTCCGTAAGTCCTAATAGTTGTGAGTTATGCCCGGTTGCGGTAACATGACAGACTATACACAGTGGCGGCGCGAAACCGTAATCTGGAGGATGGCATGGCAGAGATTAATCGGAAGGAACTCGTTCTGGCGTTGATCGGCGCAGGGGCGAACCCTCGTATGGCTGGTCTGGATTTAAGTGCGCTGGTTATGACCCGGTTGAACCTGGAAGGTGCGAACCTGCGCGGGGCAAACCTGCAGGGCGCAACCTGCCGCGAGGCAATTCTGCGTTCAACTAACATGACCGGCACAGATTGCACTGTCGCACAGATGCAGTATGCCGACTTCAACGGGGCGAACCTGCTCGGCGTCAATTTCACCGGGGCGAACCTGCAAGGGGCGCGGCTCTCCGGCACCAATATGCAAAATGTGGTGTTGAACAGTGCCAACCTCCTGGATGCCGATATGAAAGGCGCGAGTGTGAACGGAATCAAATTTGATGAGCGCACGGTCTGGCCGGATGGCAAGGTAGGCAGCCGGGGCAACCCCGCCAATTACGTGTAGCGCGACAAGGAGCCACACCCGGCACGAAGCCCCGCAACCTGCGGTAGGGACGCGCCGGAGTCTGCTCCCGCCGGGGAATAAGGGGGCGGAAGCATGGAATG
>CALJKV010000013.1 GCA_937974245.1 uncultured Chloroflexota bacterium
ATCGCGGCGGTATAGATAACGAGGTCATACCCGGCGCGGTTAGCCGCCGATTCGGTGAAGGCCTTCACCGGCGCGGTGCTGCTGGTATCCGAGGTGATTTTCATCACACGGTAAGCCCCGCCGGAGAACAGCGCGGCGGCTTCACTGGCCGTCTTTTCTGATGAGCAAGGCACATATACCGCGCCCTTGCCCACTCGGAGCAGGTTTCCGATTATCCATAGGGCAGCCTGTTTGCTGCCCAAAAATTGCACAGTCCCCCGCTTATCGGCACGGCGATACCGCTTGACAATCGGCTTGCCCCGCTGCTGTGCAATCCAGTTTTCTGTAATCGCGCTCAAACCGGCGTCCATGCCGATTAGCTGCCGGGCGCTGTGAACGTCTGCCTTGAGCGCGGCATAGGCTACAACCGCCCCGTTGCCGGTGAAGGTATCACTCCCGGCCAGGAATTGCAGCACGCCCTCGATTTCGTCAATAATCAGAACGTCCGATTCCCGGTTGAATTTATACATGCTGGACACCGACGTAACCAGCCGGTCTAAATGGGCAAGGCCGCGCTGTGTTTCCGGGGTCGCATCCTCATAATGGGCGGCTTTGAGGGCGGCGGCCAGGGCATTTGTGAGTAAGCGGAATTGAGCAATTCCGGTTACTTTCGTGCCGTCAGGAAGACCGTTCACATAGGCAGCGATGGCGTGGGTTTTGCCCATGCCAACCGGTGCTTGAATGAGGCTGGTTTCCACTTGTGCCAGCTTATCAGGCGTCAAGTCATCACTGACATACTGCACAATGGTTGCATCCTGGCGCGGGCTGTCCAGGTGGCGCGTGTTGATAGTTTGTCGATGGCGCGGCGGGTCATTGTCCGGCAGTTCCAGCGGGCGTGGTTCGGCGCGGCGCTCGATACTTTTGATAAGGCTCTTGATTTCAATGCCGGGCAGGCCGGTAGCCTGTAACGCGGCCTCAAGGCGGTTGAGTACCGTTCCTCGGTCAACGCCCGGCCAGTTGCCCAACGCGAAGCCGTAGACGGTACAGCCGATACGAAAGCCGGTGTTGTTGCGGTCAGCGCGGGTCGCGGCCAGCTCGGCCAGGGCGTTGCCAATCGCAATTTCGGCATAGCGGGCGGCGCGCTGGTCATCGTCGGCCACCGGCTTACGCGGCGCGGTTTCCCGGCGTTGGAGCACCACCGGCGCGGCTTCAATCGTGGGCAGTTCTGCCAGCCGTTCGGCGGCGTGTTCCCCGTGCAGCTTACAAAAATCGGCAATATCGCCGCCCTCGTTGGGGAGGGATAGATCAATGGCCTGGGCGTCATACCCGGCGGCCTGAAGTTGCCCAGCCAGCGCCGCGCCTGCTTTCTTCCCGGTAACATCACTGTCGAAGGCAACCCGGATCACGCTGCTGTAGACCGTCTGGAGTTCGGCCAGCAGATTTTGGGGCAGACTCCCCTTCTCACCCGCTGTCACACAGCAGGCGGGAATCCCGTGATATTGGGCGGCCACCGTCCCGGCCTCCCCGTTGACCAGCAGCAGCGGGTCGCCTGTTTCCCATGCTAGTTCCACAGCGCGGGCAAGGCCATACCAGCAGCGTTGATAGTTGCTGGCGTGCTTGTAGCGCGGTTCCTGGCCGTCGAGGAAGCGATAGCGGCGGCCTGTTGTGGTCGTGAAGACCAGCGCCGGGCGGTTTTGATAGCGGGTGGCCTGCCAACCGGCGGCGATAAAAGCCGATTCCGGCACGCCCTGCTGGGCGGCATAGTCGGCCAGGCCGGTGTAGGCACGGTGAGAAGTTATGAAAGTATCGTGAGAAATGTCCAACCGAAATAGCCTTTCTTCCGGTCAAACATGGGTGGCAATTCAAAATTAGCAGAATTGAATTGTTGCTCTTTTACTCTAAATGGATTAGAATATGAACAACAAGAAGGGAACATAATATGTCCCTATATAAACCCCCACGCTTGACGGGGAAATGCTGAACACCCGGCCACTCGTCCAAAGTATCGGGTGTTCATGCTTTTAAAGTGTCGTTTCAACGCCCTTTTGAGACGTGACTCCATTGTAGCATGATACCCGATTTCGGTCGACTGACATAAGGGCATGGTTTGGTTAGAATTTTGTAATCATTGTGTGGGTTAAAGTGGGTTATTTGTTATTCCGTTTCATTATGATTTGATTGCATCTCTCCTTCCCTATTCACCTGCTCCCGCCCCTGCCGTGCCCGCTTGCTCATCCGCGGCTTGACCGGCACGAACTGGACGGTTCTCTCGTGCTGGTGCGCCTGCTTCCAGAACCCGCGTGTAATCGTGATGAGCAGCCCGGCCCGTGATTTCACGGCGTCCGGGCCACGTTCCACTCGCGCCCGCAGGTTCGCCAGCCCCTTCCCCGCTGCCGTGTAACCATAGGTATCCACCAGTTTCCGGGCATTCATGATGCTCAGTCCGCTCGGTCTGGTCAGGTCATGAATATCCTGGGCGAGGCGCTCGTCGAGACTGTTCTTCAGGGGTCTGGTGAGTTCGCGCCGGCTCAATCCAGGCGCAGGCTTCGGCGGTTTTGTCGCGGGCATTGGCCGCAGTTCTGGCATCGGCAGTGATTGCTGCACCGGAATCCGCTCTACCGCCTGGCTCGCCTGAAGGGCGCTGGTTGGCAGCGGTTCGATCAGGGGCGGTGGCTGCCCGATCTCGTCATAGACCGGGTGCTGCGTCTGTGGAATCTCCCCATAGGAGTAGAAACTGGGCCGCTGCCGCAGCAGGTAAACGGTGCGCTTTCCCTTCAGCAGCCGGGCGGCGATGACGCGCAGCGCGGGGTACTTCCGGCCCGCATCGTCCATCAGGAAGACACTTGGATCAATCTTGTCCTCCTGCACCATATTCAGGTTGTGCCAGCCGATCTTCTCGCGTGCGAATGAGTGAATCACGTTGATCGGGATGTCGCGGTTGTAGGTGTCGAGCGTCACGAGGCACACACCGAGGCGATCGGCCAGCCATTTCCGGGTATAGGTGCCAGGGCGACGGCGGATCAGCTCGCGGTGAGCGGCTTTGCGCGTGTCCGGGGCGGTTTTCAGGTCATCCAGGGTGAGCGCATCGCCGCCCGAATCGGTCACACCGAGCACCGCACACAGTTCGGCGTTGCTGGGCATGACGAAGACGTGCGTTTTGCGTCCTCTCCGGGGGTCATGTAGGGTCAACGAAGGGTCATAAGAAATTAAATGTGGTTTTTTAGTTCCAACAAAAGCGCATTTTTTTTGTTGGGTACAGCCATCGCTAGAGGGCAGCCCTGCAGGGGCTGGGGGGTGTGCAGAGGGGGGCAGCAGATCTGCCGCGAAGGTTGCGAGGATAGACCACTGCCCGACAATACCCTTGAGCAGATCGAGAGCCTCTTGCCGGGTGAAGGACTGGCCTGGACGAATACCTTTCAACCGCAGCGCCTCGATGGTGCGGACAGCAAACGTCTGTTTCCGGGCGAACAGTGCCTCGCGCACACTGTTGGGGAGCTGTGGCGCCTCGCTGCGGATCGGTTTCCACTTTCTCGGTGGCCGCGAATAGACCGAAGCCAGGGTGGCGGCGGCTTCGCGTTCCCGGCTGCGCTCGCTTTCCCACCGGTGGCTGCCGGGTGCGGGTTGCCGGACATGGATACCGGTGAGTAGCTGCGCGACTTTACCGGGTAAATAGCCCTGATCGCGCGCCTGGAGCGCGGCAGAGAACAGCGCCTGGTTGCGACCGCCCTGCTGGGCCAGCCGCCGGTACATGTCTACGAGTTCAGAGGGCGTCAGGACAGGTGTGAAAAGGTGTGTAGAAGTGTTGGCGGACTCCTGGAGTGCCTCAATTTCGCGCAAAACGGGGGGTATTTGCGGTTTTGTGATTCGGCAGGTGTAATCTACCGTGAAGGCGGCTAAAACAGCTAAATCAGCCTGTGTGAGCGTTTTTAGCGAATAGCGCCCTTCCTGCGTATAAACGTGTCCATCCACGATGCTGGGCGGCGCGACGACGTATTTGCCATGCGATTGAATGTCGAGGCCGGGGAGAGATTGGCTGGCGAGGTTGAGTGTCGGCGGCAGGTGGTAGTACAGATGCCAGCCGCGTCGGGTGCGGACGGTACGGGTACACGCCAGGTCGCCACACTGCGCCCGAAAGGCATCATAAGCCGCCTGGGTATCGAAATCAAGGACGACCAGGCCGGAGATCCAGCCGGTGAGGATACCGATGCCGGTGATGTCAGGCTGGCTGAACCAGTGGCGGAGCAGATCGGGGTCGGGTTTGCGGCGCTGGAAGGCAGCCCAGGGGACGGCGGCGACCTTGCCTTTGAGGGGAATCACCGCATACCCCAGGTCATGGTAGGCCTGGGCGGTGGTTAAGAGTTGGTTAAAAATTCCGGCGTCAGGCAAAATAAAACCTTCCGAAAGCGAAAGGCTACTTGCACTCCCCGGAAATATGCGTTATAGTGACTCTAACAACGCAAATGCGGGCGACGGTAAATCCGTTCGCTTTAGGCTCGAGCCCTTATCCTGGTGAGGTTGGTCGCCGTCCTCAGGATCACGGGCTTTTTGCTTTTATATGGCATGTCCCCGGCGCGGTTAGCGCCTGTTTAGTGCTCCGGTTTCGCCTGGGTTGTCCCCATCGCGCTCCTCAAAATCCAACAAAAAAAGCATCACCCCGTTGCCTCTGAGATGACGCCTCCGTGATTTTGTGCTATCATTGGAGTTGAACGTTGCCCATTGGGGTTGTGTCATGGGTGCGTTCTACGTCGAACTCATGCGCGAGTTCGACATCCAATTTGTAAACCCGTTATCAGCGGGCTTCGGCGGAGAGCGAGCTTCAGGGCTCGTTTTCCGTTTAAATTGGATGTGTCACTGAAGGTTAGTATAGCGCTTGATTTCAACTCCCGCAACTCGATTTGTATTTATCGGGGACATCGTCGCCACCCAGCTATCGGCCACATCGTTCCCA
>CALJKV010000014.1 GCA_937974245.1 uncultured Chloroflexota bacterium
ACCTTAAGTGTGCGTCTTCTTCATGACGATTTCAACTTGCACCACTGGTTATATATTGATGAACTCACCAGGGTGTGGCGTGCCGCACCCTGCTGTTCGTAAAGATCACATCCCAATGACCACAAAACCGCGTCCTTATCCCCGCACCTTCTGGGTGTTATTCTATGGACTATTCATCAACCGCATCAGTTCCAGCCTGGTCTGGCCGTTTCTCACGCTGTATATGCACGATACCCTGGGAATCCCGCTGACCATTACGGCGTTGCTGATTACGCTGCAATCGTTCAGCGGCCTGATTTCCACCATCTATGTCAGCCCCTTTATGGATCGGGTCGGGCGCAAAGGTCTGATGATCGTCGGGCTGTTCGCCACCAGTACCACACTCGTTTTGATGAGTTCTACCCATGCGCTGCCGGCTTGGATTGTCTTGATTGCCCTGTATGGGGCAGTCGGCCAGGTGTTTAATGTTGGCAGCAACGCGATGGTTGCCGATCTGGTCGAACCGGAGCGGCGTACTCAGGCCTATGCCCTGATTCGCACCAGCAGCAACCTGGGCATCGCCATCGGCCCGGCCATCGGCGGTCTGTTGATAAGCGCCTTCTCATTCGAGGTGACGTTTTATATCACTGCCGCCGTCAATGTGACTATCGCCTTCATCGCCCTCTATGTCCTGCCGGAAACAATCCCTCAGCGCCAGTCATACCAGGAACAGCAGGCCAGCGGCGGCTTCTGGGTTATTCTCAAAGACCGCCTGTTTATCACCACCTGGGGGCTGTTTGTGCTGTCTTTGTGCGCCCCAACCCTCGTATTCAGTCTGCTGCTGATCTATACCAAGACAAATTTCGGGATGCCGGAGTCGCAGTACAGTCTGCTGATTACGACCAACGCGGCTATGGTCGTCCTCTTCCAGTTCGCTGTCACCCGTCTGACACAACGGTTCCGCCCTTTCCCGGTCATGACTATCGGGGCGATATTTTACGCCCTGGGTGTGGGCAGCGTGGCGCTGGGGTCATCATTCTGGGCATTCTGGGTCAGCATGGTCATCATCACCATCGGCGAGCTGCTCATCACACCGACTATCACCGGGTTGATCGCTAACATCGCGCCCACCGACCAGCGTGCCCGTTACCTGGGTGTCCTGAGCATGTCATATCCCCTGGCTTCCGGCACAGCGCCGGTTATCGGTGGTTTCCTGGGGGATACCATCGCGCCTCGCGCGACCTGGATCGGCGGCATGGTCCTGACATCACTGGCGGTGATTGGCTTCTACCGGCTGGCGCAGCGGCGTTTGTTCCCGCCGCAGTATATGCAAAGCGGTGTGCTGGGTGCTGTTCCGGCCCCCATTGGTGAAGAACCCACTTTGATCTACGAAACCGCAGCCCCAACGATTGGCACGGATTAATTGTGCTAAATGGCCTGTATCCTGAACCCCGTTTGCGTTATAATATACCCTATGGGGTATATACCCGAAACGATCGGTTACATAGCGAATGAGGTGAGCAACATGGATAGCAAGACCTTTCTGGTACCAAATATCGGCTGCAATGGCTGTGTCCGCACCATCCAGAGCGAAGTCAGTGAACTTGCGGGCGTGAAGAAGGTCGAAGGCGCGGTGGATACCAAGACCGTCACCGTCGAGTGGGATCCCCCGGCGACCTGGGAACAGATTCTGTCAACCCTCAAAGACATTGACTACGCCCCGGCAGAAGCCTGATACCCTGTCCAGCCTGTTTCCACCGAGTGGGCGCATTATCATGAGCGCCCACTTTTCTTTTTAAAACACCGGGAAGCAAATCCGTTATAACACGCCAAGAAACCGCAGCCCTCCATAGATGATAACGGCCAGCAGAAGCAGGTTGAGCGTATTCCCCGCCAGCCATGCCGACAGGGGGACGGTATAGCCGACGCTCTGGAGTTTACGCTTTAATTGTCCCGCGCCCGGCTCGGTCAGCGTGCTGCCGTCGGGGAAAACCAGGGTTGGTACGCTTTCGTTGCCATTGTTGATGTCACGTACCCGCTGCCGTGCCTCGTTATCCTGGTGAATGTTGACATAGATGTAATCAACTTTTGACTGTTTGAGCATTCCAATAACCGGGGGCAACATCGGACAGGTGGGGTGTCCGTAGACAATGATTTTCTGGGTCATCGCGTCCTGGTTTTTCCTTTGTGTATGCACTTTTCATCAGACGCCGCCCAACCGTCCGATATTACACTTTTCCGGCGATTTTATGCTATTTCACTCGATTCCCAACCTGTAAAACCTCCCTTATATACGCTATCCTTAACCCTGGCAATCACCTGGAGTTGAGGACTCAATCATCATGGCGGATCACGAGAGACCCGACACTGACAATACGACGGAAACTGCACGTACCAACTTCATTCGCGAGATCATTGATGAGGATAACCGTACCGGTAGGTTTAACGGCGCTGTCCACACGCGCTTCCCACCGGAGCCGAACGGTTATCTCCATATCGGCCACGCAAAAGCTATCCACATTGATTTTGCCACTGCACAGCTCTATGGCGGCCAGTGTAACCTGCGCTTTGATGATACGAACCCTGCTAAAGAAGAGCAGGAATATATTGATGGCATCATGCACGATATTCACTGGTTGGGCTACGACTGGGAAGACCGTCTTTTCTTCGCCTCGGACTATTTCGAGCAGCTTTTTCAGTGGGCGGTACAGCTCATTAAAGACGGTAAGGCCTATGTGGACGATCTCAGCGCCGATGAGATTCGCGAGTACCGGGGCACGCTGACCGAAGTCGGCAAGGACAGCCCGCACCGGAATCGCTCAATTGAAGAAAATCTCGATCTGTTTGAACGCATGAAGCAGGGCGAATTTGAGGAAGGCGCGTGTGTGCTGCGTGCCAAAATTGACATGGCCTCGCCCAACATCAACATGCGCGACCCGGTGATGTATCGTATTCTCAACGCGACCCATCCACGTACCGGCAATACCTGGCATATTTACCCGATGTACGATTGGGCGCACGGCCAGTCCGACTCGATTGAGGGCGTTACACATTCGATGTGTTCGCTCGAATACGAAGACCACCGCCCCTTATACGACTGGTTTCTGGATCAGTTGGGTATCTTCCACCCCCGCCAGATTGAGTTCGCCCGGCTGCGTCTGACCAACACGGTCTTGAGCAAACGCCGCCTCATCCGGTTGGTGAAAGAAGGGCATGTCGCCGGGTGGGATGACCCCCGGATGCCGACCCTTTCCGGGATGCGCCGTCGGGGCTATCCGCCGGAAGCGATCCGCACGTTTATTGATATGGCCGGGATCGCCAAGAGTAACAGTACCGCCGACATTGCCATGCTGGAATACTGTGTGCGCCAGGAACTCAACAAGACTGCGCCCCGCGTAATGGGTGTGATTGATCCGCTTAAGGTCGTGATTACCAACTATCCTGAAGGGCAGACCGAAGAATTTGATGCGGTCAACAACCCGGAAGACCTGGACGCAGGCACGCGCAAAGTCCCGTTTTCCCGCGTGCTGTACATTGAGCGGGCCGACTTCATGGAAGACCCGCCCAAGAAGTTTTATCGCCTCTCCCCGGGCCGTGAGGTTCGGTTGCGCTATGCCTACTTCATCAAGTGCGAGGAAGTCATTAAGGATGCCGCCGGGAATGTGGTCGAACTGCGCTGCACCTATGACCCGGAAACGCGGGGCGGGGATGCGCCCGATGGCCGTAAAGTAAAGGCTACACTGCACTGGGTCTCCGCCGAACATGCGCTGCCCGCCGAAGTACGGCAGTATGATCGCCTGTTCACCGCACCCAACCCGGATGATGTCGAAGATGGTCAGGATTTCCTGGTCAACCTGAATACCGATTCACTCGAAACCCTCGCGCCCTGCTATGTTGAGCCGAGCCTCGCACAGGCCGCGCCGGGGAGGCGTTTCCAGTTTGAGCGCCTGGGCTACTTCTGCGTAGACCCGGATACAACGGCGGCTAAGCTGGTGTTCAACCGCACTGTGACGCTGCGTGACGAATGGGCCAAACTCCAGCAGAAGTCCGACTAACCGCGTTAGCCTATCGTGAATCATACAAACACCCGTCAGTTACGCTGATGGGTGTTTTTGATTCCTGTGCGTAAGCCGGCTGGATAGCAACATGATGACGATCACAGTGACGGTGGTTTCGTTCCGGCTTTCTCCTCGCCATTTAGTCGGATGGTGATGGCGACCTTGCCCGGCAAAAATTGTGCGCGTTTTTCCGCACTGAACCCGGGCACCATGATCTGCACGTGGGCGCTGAGGATTTGCGGGTCGGTAGAGGTGATGGCATTGCCGGGATAGTCTTTGCCCCGCAGATGCAGCATGACTTCTGCGCCGCCACGCAGGTTCTTCCACCACGTATAGCCTTCGCTTGTGATGATATACAGTTCCTCCCCGGCCTGGATATACTGTACGGGTGTCATGTAGATTTTGCCGCTTTTACGCCCGGTGAACGTGATAAGTACATATTTCCCGCTGACCATGCCATGCAGAGGCGAGCATAGCAGCCACTTCATGAGTGGGTTTTGCGCTTTTATCAGAAGCCGTAGTAATCGCGGCGGTTTATTTTGGAGCGTTTCCTTTGCCATAGCAGTCTCACTCTTATATAGGACTTGTCTGTTATTATACTTGTCCTGTATACTAAGTGATGCTACTGAATGTCACCCTTCCCATTGCTCAATGTCATATAAGGAGCGCACACGATGTCACTCAAGCACGCTATTCTCGGTCTGCTGACCATCCAACCGATGACCGGCTATGACCTCAAGCACCTGGCGTTTGACTCAACCATCGCCCATTTCTGGCGGGCGGATCAGGCGCAGATTTACCGCACCCTGGATAGTATGGAGGGAGAGGGCTTGCTAACGAGTGATCTCCGGATTCAGTCAGAGCGCCCCAGCAAGCGCGTCTACGCGGTCACCGAAGCCGGGCAGGCAGAACTGCTGGATTGGCTGCGGCAGCCCCAATCGCCGCCGGTCTATCGTGAGCCGTTCCTGGTGCAGGTGTTTTTCGCAGGAATGCTCACTGACGCCGAAATCCTGGCGCATATTCAGGCGCATATCGAAGTCCACCGCGCCACACTGTCGCAGTACCATGACATTGCCATCCCGGCGCACGATGATGGGACGGAGCGCGACCGGCTGTTCTGGGGGATGACGCTTGAACTGGGTATTGCATTGGAACATACCTATCTGGCTTGGCTGGAAAAGTGGCAGCAGACCATCCGTGAGCGGTCTTTAACGGGAGACGATTCTTTAGGGTAGAAGCGTC
>CALJKV010000015.1 GCA_937974245.1 uncultured Chloroflexota bacterium
GGACATGGGCGATGGTTATACAGCCGCCGTATACCTTCATGTTTAACGCGCTGGGCTTCCCGTGCGCCGTCGTGCCGGTGGGGTACAATGAGAAAGGCTTGCCGATGGCCGTACAGGTGGTAGCACGCCCCGGCGAGGATGAGGTTGCCCTGGCCGTCGCCGCTGAGTTGGAACGTGTTCACGGCGGCTGGAAGATGGCGGGAAATCAAGCATCAAATCAGTAAACAGGGAAAATCGCATGGCCTACTTTCTAAATCTTTTCTCTCCCGAAACCTATGAGACTTTTTCTCATTCTGACATGAGTATCTCTGGTTTTCGCTTGCGCCAACAGAATGCAGCAAATCGAATCCAACCAGGCGATAAGCTAATTTGCTACATGACAAAACTTTCGCGCTGGGTGGGCATTCTAGAGGTAAAGAGTGAATCCTATATTGACGAAACACCCTTCTATTTTGAACAAAACGACCCTTTTGTAGTACGTTTTGATGTTGAGCCCTTAGCATGGTTGCAGAAAGAAAAAGCAATTCCTATCCGGGATGACCGGCTTTGGAATGAACTTACTTTTACAAGAGGACATGATAAGAACTCCTCCACGTGGACTGGTAAAATTCGTGTTAGTTTAGGGCAGTTGGAGAAGCGAGACGGTTTGCTGCTCGAGAATATGATATTGGCACAACTGCAAGAAGAAGACGCTGATATCTTCGAAATTGATGAACATGAGTACGAAAAGTTGATCACTCATAGAGTCCGACGCCTGGATAAATTGGTGTCGGTTTCAATACCTCAGGATAATGATAGGCAAGAGATCGCCACAACAACCAGCCCATCTGAAATACGCGAATCAATAAGGATGCAAGCACTACTAGCAAAGATAGGTTCGCAAATGGGCATGAGTATCTGGATTCCTCGCAATGATCGTTCAGGCGTTCTTAGCGAATGGAACGATACTAATGCATCTTTACTTGATATTCTTCCCCTGAATTATGATGAAACAACCTTGAAAACGATTGAGCAGATTGATGTTCTGTGGTTACGCGGACGCTCAATCATTAGAGCTTTTGAGGTAGAACATACAACTTCAATATACTCTGGGATTCTGAGAATGGCTGATTTGTTGGCGCTACAACCCAATATGGATATTAAGCTACATATTGTTGCCCCTTATGAAAGAAGAGACAAAGTGTTTCAAGAAATTAGGCGGCCTGTGTTTTCACTTCTAGACAAAGGCCCACTGTCTGATACATGCACGTTTATTTCATATGATAGTCTGAAAGAGTTATCCCAACAGCGGCATCTTGCCCATTTAATTGACAGTGTATTAGAAGAATATGCTGAGGAAGCAGAGTAGATAAATTATGCACATCACCCTCACCATCAATGGCGAAAAAAAATCGACAGATGTAAAGCCACAGGAACGGCTGCTGCGCCTGCTGCGGCGGCTGGGCTACTTCAGCGTCAAGTTTGGCGACGAACACGGCCTGACCGGGTCGGATGCCGTGCTGCTGGACGGCCAACTGGTCAATTCACAGACCGTCCTGGCGGCGCAGGCGAATGGTCACGACATCCTGACGTTGGAAGGGATCGGCACGTCGCGCAACCTGCACCCGCTGCAAGAGGCATTCATTGAAACCGGCGCGATTCAATCCGGCTATAATACCCCGGCGCAAATCCTGGCGGCCTATGCCCTGCTGCGCCGTAATCCCAATCCCACAGAAACCGAAGTGCGGGCGGCAATTGCCGGTGTGCTCGACCGGGAAACCGGGTACATTAAGCCAGTGCAGGCTATCCTGCGGGCGGCGGCAGTCCTGCGTGGCGAGGAAGTCCCGCCCTACGAGCCGCTGGAACGGGCGATCCCCGCTCCGCCGGGACTGTTCGACTCGCCCTGGCCGGTTGAACCGTATGGTGATGGTGGCGACGGTGGTGTGACCTTTGCCACACGCACGATTCCGGCGGTGGTCGTCTCCCCGCCCGAAGTCGCTTCAATGCGCGTTGTCGGCAAATCCGAGCCGAAAGTGGACGCCGTCAAGCTGGCGGCGGGCAAGCCGGTTTTCACCGATGACATCGAAATGCGCGACATGTTGCACGCTGCCATGCTCACCAGTCCGCATGCCCACGCCCGCATCATCAGCATAGATACCAGCGCGGCGCGGGCGTTGCCGGGGGTTCACGCTGTCCTTACCTATGAGGATGTGCCACGTGTTTATTATGCCTCTGGCGGGCAGACCTACCCCAACCCCGAACCTTACGACCAGGTGAGCCTGGATAATAAGGTGCGCCATGTCGGAGATCGCGTGGCGGTGGTTGCGGCGGAAACGCCCGAAATTGCGCGGGATGCACTCAAGCTGATTAAGGTTGAGTACGACGTGCTGCCGGCGGCCCTTGACCCCGAAGTCGCCATGCAGCCCGGCGCGCCGGTCATCCACGACGATCCAGCTGTCAACGGTATTCATGACCGGGAACGCAACATCGTGCATCACATCCACGCGGAAAGTGGCGATGCGGCGGGGCAGTGGGCACAGGCCGACCATGTGTTTGAAGGTGAGTACCGGGTGCATCAGGTGCAGCAGGCCAGCATCGAAACCCATGTCTGCGTGACCTGGTGGGACGAAGATGATCGCCTTGTGATTCGCACCAGCACGCAGGTACCATTCCATGTGCGCCGTATGGTCGCGCCACTCATCGGCCTGCCGGTTAAGCGGATTCGTGTTATCAAGCCGCGTATAGGCGGTGGCTTCGGCGGCAAGCAGGAGATGCTGCTCGAAGACCTGTGCGCTCACCTGACAATTGCTACCGGGCATCCGGTGCGTTTTGAGTACACCCGTGAGCAGGAGTTCACCAGCGCCCGCAGCCGCCACCCTCAGATTCTGCGCTTCAAGACCGGCGTCACCAAAGATGGTAAAGTCGTCGCCGCTGAACTGTACATCATCGCCAACACCGGCGCGTATGGCACGCACGGCCTCACGGTGCAAATGGTCTCCGGCTTCCGGGGTTTATCCACCTATAACGCGCCCTACAGCAAATTCACCTGTGATGTGGTGTATACCAATACGCCTGTCCCCGGCGCCTACCGGGGCTATGGCGCTCCGCAAGCCCTGTTCGCGCTGGAACTGCACATGGAAGAGATCGCGGTGGCACTCGGCATGGATGTTATCGCGTTCAAGCGGATGAACTGGATTCGCGTAGGTGATTCGATGGTCATGGCGAAAGCCCTGGGTGAAGGCCGCGAGGGGTTTGAGCAGTTTGTCACCACCAGCGCCCTGGATGAGTGCGTGGACATCGGGGCAAGAGGCATCGGCTGGGCAGAGAAACGCGGTAAAGAGCGGACTGTCCCCGGCAAGCCGCACCTGAAACGCGGCGTTGGTATGGCAGTAGCCATGCACGGCACCGGTATCGCCGGCCTGGATATGGGCGCGGCCAGTATCAAATTGAACGATGATGGCTCATTTAACCTGCTGTTTGGCGCGACTGACCTGGGGACGGGCGCGGACACGGTGTTGGCGCAGATCGCGGCGGAGACGCTGGGCGTGGCGGTGAATGACATCATCGTGTATGCCGCCGATACCGATATGACCCCGTTTGACACCGGCGCGTATGCCTCCAGCACGACCTATATCAGCGGCGGGGCGGTACTGAAGGCCGCCGAACAGGTGCGCGGACAGATTCTCCGGCACGCGGCACAGCACATGCTGGACTGCCAGCCCGACGACCTGGAACTGGAAGACCGCAAGATTGTTCACCGCGACGGGCGCAGTGTGACTCTGGAAGCCCTGGCGCTGCACAGTATTCACCAGGTTGACCAGAAGCAGATCATGGCGACGGCCAGCCACATGAGCATGGAAAGCCCGCCGCCCTTTGCCGCGCAGTTCGCGGAAGTCACGGTGGATACTGAAACCGGGCAGGTGACGGTAGACCGGCTGCTGATGGTGGTGGACTGCGGTATCGCCATCAACCCGATCACCGCTGCCGGGCAGGTGGAAGGCGGCATGGTGCAGGCGTTAGGCTATGCCCACTGTGAGGAGATGGTCTACGACGAACAGGGGAATTCCCTGGCGACGGACTTCGGCAGGTATCACATTTACCGGGCTGACGAAATGCCTCAGCTTGAAGTCGGGTTCGTGGAGACGTATGAACCCAGCGGGCCGTTCGGCGCAAAGGCGGTGGCGGAAATCCCCAAAGACGGCGTTGCACCGGCGCTGGCCTCAGCCATTTACGACGCGCTCGGCACATTCATCCGCGAGACTCCTTACACGCCGGAGCGGGTGTGGCGGGCGATACAAAGTAGTACTGAGGCGAAAGGGCAGTAGAAAGCTAAAAGTTTCGAGTAAAAAGTAAAAGACAATACTGAGTTTGAGGGAAAAACTGACTAATTGCTGCAATTTTTCGTCTGCGGCAATTGCCGCGATTGCAGTAATCCTCCCGTGAGTCGTTCTGTATTTGTGCTGCAAAAACGGCAGGTTTGCTGCACGGCGCACGGATTGGCGCGTTCGTAGTGTTTTCGGGCGGGCACATTGGCTTGCCCAATAGGGTAGGTGTGCAGAAGTACGATCATCTTCATCACCATACCACAAATTGGGCCGTTGATGGTGAATTTATGTTCAGATTTTTGTCTCGGATTTACAATGGTGCGGATTCGTAAAATTGTGACCCGGTATTTTTTACTTTTTATTGTTCACTCAGGACTTTACTTCCCTTTGTTCCGGTGGAAAATCTCAATAAACGCCAGGCCTTCTTCGGGCGAGAACACAATCCGCTTGCGGCTCTGGCCGGGGGTGATGGTCATCGTCATGCGCACATATTCTTCCTGAATGTTGTTGGCAACCAGCATGGCGACCGGGTGATTGCTAAAGTCCGTCTGCTGGTTGAGGGTCTTGCTCTGCTGCTGGGTGGAAAACAGATTGGCGTTATCGAACTGGGTCACATCGCGGAAATCATAAATCGAACCCCACGCCCGGGTGACTTCTTCCGGGAACTGCGCGATAGCTGCCCCCAGCCAGCTATAGAATTGCGCCGAGACCGCCGACGAGAGGATACCCCGATATGCAACATGCAAGATACGAGATTCAGCGTCATAATATGCCGTGATCTGTTTTTCTTCCAACCGCATCGCTGCCAGTGTGGGCGTGTTCATTGTGTCAACCCTTCCCTGCCTGTTACGATCTTCCCTACAATATACTATAATCAAAAACGTAATCTACGGAAGGAAAAAATTTGTTAAAAACCATTACTTTTATTTGGGTAGTATTGTAAATGAGTATGAGAATCATTTGTAACGTACCCTGTATCGCGGAAAATTGGGTGATGGGCATATAATCTGAGACCGTGTAGGCTGTTTTATAGGAAGGGAAGTAAATCGATGCCGTATCCGCAATATGACTTTGGTGGGGATGGGCCGGTGGTGCATCTGGCGCTGGCGAACGGCTTCCCGCCCCCAACCTACGCGCCGATGCTCGCCCCTCTGACCGCAGATTATCATGTCATCTCGCTAACCCCGCGTGCCTTGTGGCCGCAACCGGGGCCACCGGAGCAGGTAACCTCCTGGCAGATGTTGGCCGATGACCTCCTGGCTGGTCTGCGTGAATATCATCTTACTGACGTGATCGCCATCGGCCATTCAATGGGCGGGGTGGCGACGATGCTGGCCGCGATTGCCGAGCCGGGGCGCTTCCGGGCGGTATGCCTGCTCGACCCGACTTTTCTGCCCCCCGTTATCATGCCGTTTATCCGGGGGCTGCGGATGCTGGGACTGAATGACCAGATACCCACGATCAAGACTTTGGCGAATGGGGCGCTGCGTCGTCGTCGGCAGTTTGCCAGTACGGATGACGCCTTGAGGTACTACCGAGGGCGGCGCTTGTTCAGCGATTGGCCGGAAGCGACAATTCGCCTGTATGCTGAAAGCATGACGCGCCCCAACCCAAACGGGGATGGCGGGGTTGAACTGGTCTGGTCGCCGGAGTGGGAAGCTCACTATTATCGCACAGTGTTCGCCAGGACATGGCAGGCTGTTCCAAGGCTGGCGCAGACTGGGCTGCCGGTGCTGCTGGTGCGTGGGGAGGCGAGTAACACGCTGCTGCCTCCGGCGGTTGTTCGCCTGCATCGTGACCTGCCGGGTATGAGCTACGCCGAAATCGTCGGACACGGCCATCTCTTTCCGCAGTCCACGCCGGATGTGACCCGCAGCATCATTACACAGTGGCTGGCGCAATTGCCGGAGCGATAACAAAAACGGGCGAGAAATCTATGATCTCTCGCCCGCCGATACGGTTCGTATCCTGAAGGACTATTCGTTCTTCAGTTCATCCAGTTCCGCCGTGTCAATCGGATTCGTGCCGCTTTCCAGCGCCGTAATCCACCCCTGGCGGCGGGTCAGGTAGTGTCCGGTGGTATCGTAATCCCCACCCCACTCCACGAAGTAACGAAAATCCGCTAACGCGCCTTCCAGATTGTCAGTAACAGCCCGTGCCACCCCGCGACTATCGCGGATATTGCCGTTCAGCGGGGCGAGTTCGACTGCCCGTTCACAGGCCGGCAGCACCACGTCGGCATACCCGTAAAGCGCCCCCCACCAGCAGATGTTGTTCGCCACATACGGCGCATACGTATTGCTCATATAACTCACAGCCTGAGTGTAGTTTTCCCGTGCTGCCGTGTCATCACCGGCCTGAGCCGCGAACAAGCCGGCATCAGCATAATGCTGGCCGACAGTGTAATGCGCCGGCAGATTGTTACAGGTCAGGCGGTAGGGCGTATCCTTGAAATAGGTCTGCCACTCATCCCAGGTCATATTCCGTCCCGCAGTCGCGCACGCCAGGTCACCCAGGCCATCAGGATTCAAGTCCCAGGCCTGTAGAGCGGGATGCAGCCCCTCCGGCCCGCCCACTCCGGCAGCCAGCAGGCCACCGTCCGGGCTGAAACGCAGGCTGTTGACCCACTCATCCAGGGTAGCGAATGGGGCGGCCTGTGCTTCCCCGGTGGCGGTGTTCCACAAGAAGATGCGATTATCCGCCCCGCCAGAAGCCAGAGTCTGCCCGTCGGGACTAAAGGCCAGGGTGAAAATACTATCACCATGCCCATCCAGTATATTGCGTGCCGTCCAGGTTGCGGTATCCCACAGGATAATGCGGCCATCCGCCCCTCCGCTGGCTAACAAACTGCCATCCGGGCTGAAAGCCAGGGTGAACACCCGTTCCTCGTGCAGCATGAGCGGTTCGCCAACTGCTTCGCCGGTTTGTGCATTCCAGAGGCGCACGCTTCCGTCCGAACTGGCCGAGGCTAATACAGCGCCATCCGGGCTGAAGTCCAGTGCCCAGACGCTGTCGGTATGCCCGGTAATGGTCGTAATCGCTTCGCCAGTCTGCGTATTCCATAGCCGGATCGTATCATCCGATCCACCGGAGGCAATCGTCTCGCCGTCAGGGCTGACTGCGACCGCAAGGACCCAGTTGGTATGACCAGCAAAACTGCGCACCAGGTCGCCAGTGGCGACATCCCACAAATCGGTGACGTCATCACCGCCGCCAGAAAGCAGCATGGTACCATCCGGGGTGAATGCCAGGGCAATCGCGGCTTCTTCATGACCGGCAAAGGTGCGGATTGCCGCGCCGTTGGTCGCATCCGCCAGAATAATCGTTCCATCCTCGCTGGCCGAAGCGATGAGCGTCCCATCTGGGCTGAAAGCGATTCCCCGGACATCGCCGGTATGCGCCTGTGATTGCCAGCCCAGGCGCGGTGCTGGCGCGGTACGCCACAGGATGCCTTTCCCGTCAGCGGAAACCGAGGCCAGCAGCGTCCCATCGGCGCTAAAAGCAACATCCCAGATGGTGTCGGCGTGATCCTGGTATTCCTGGATCATCACCGGGGACTCTCCATCGCCCAGCAGAGAATACAGGCGCAGCGTATCGCCGGAAGTTGCCAGCAGGTTGCCATCGGGACTGAAGGCGACGCTCGTCAACGGGCCGCTGTGAACCAGTGGGTTATACAAGGCCGCTCCGCTGCGGACATCCCATAGAATCAAGGTGTCATCACCGCTGGCCGACGCCAGCATTTTGCCGTTAGGCGAGAACGCCAGACCATTGACCCAATCACTGTGGCCGGAAAACTCGCGCACAAACGCACGTTCCGGTACGTTCCAGATCATCACAAAATGATCCTCGCCGCCGGAAGCCAGCACCGACCCATCGGGGCTGAACGCCAGCGCCCGAACCCCGCCAGCGTGCCGTTGAAGCGTGGCGATCTGCCGCCCGCTGGCGACATCCCACAGGATAATCATGCCGTCCTCGCTCCCGGAAGCCACGAGCGTTCCATCGGGGCTGAAGACCGCGCTTTGTATGCGGTCATTGTGTCCCCGCAGCCGGGACATACGCTGACGGTTCTCGACATCCCACAGGATCACCATGTTATCCGCGCCGGCGGAGACGAGCATCGTGCTATCTGCGCTAAAGGCCAGCGAAAAGATTGAGCTATTATGGTCAGCCAGAATCGGGCTGAGGCGTTGGCCGGTGGCAACATCCCAAAAGACAATCATATCGTCCGCGCCAGCCGTAGCCAGCAGTGCTCCGTCCGGGCTTAAGGCGACTGCGTACAGTTCCTGGGCGTGCTGTTGCAGGTAGGCCGCGATTGCCGTGCGGGCCTGGAGAGCATTCGCCAGGGCGTTCTGCCCTTCTGTCGCGTCCAGTTGTGCAGCCTCTACCGCCAACAGCAGCGCGAGATCATACTGATCGTCAAGCAGCCCCTGGCTTTGCAGCCCCAACTCCCGCGCCTGGAATGTCTGGACAAGCGCCTGGTTTTCCGCCTGTGCCGTATCAAGGGCATCTGACAGCGCGGCAATAGTTGCTTCTGCATCGGCGGCTGAGGTCGCCTGGGCGCTGTACTGGGCAACGACTGTCGCCTGGAGATCGGCCTGATTGGCTGCCGCAGCTTCCATGTCCGCGATAACCGCCTGGTTGGTCGCCTGGGCTTGTTCCTGGGCGTTAGCGGCGGCTTCTGCATTGGCAACCGCTGTCGCCTGGGCATTAGCGGCGGCCTCAGCATTGGCAACCGCCGTCGCCTGGGCATTGGCGCTCTGTTCGGCGCTGATAACTGCCTGTTCTTCGGCCTGCCGGGCGGCGGACTCATTATTGGCAGCCTGCTGCTGTAATACAAACATCACCAGGGCGATGACCAGCGCGAACACTGCCAGACCGATCAGCCACCCTCCTGAATTGCGCTGATTACCTTTTTCATCTAACACAAAGTTTCTCCTGTATTTTTAAATAGTGGAGACAGCCGGTATGAACTGCTGGCTTGACCACGTTTGCGCCGGCATGGTTTATACGCAGGGCGCTTAAGCCCACCGTTCAGGCGCAAAAAGCGTGCAACGTGAGTTCACCAGGCACATTCATTGTAGTGCAGGCCGAAACAAAAGCAAAGCAGTGTTTCCCCTCCGCAGGGCGTAGGTGGATACAGCCGCCGTCACTTCTATTTGCCTGAAAACAGAAGCATTACGGAAGACATATCTTTAACTGCTGGTAATTATTGCCATGATCGTGTGCCTGTTTCCCCCAGGAGTAGCGCCGGTACCTGGTGCTTGCCCCTGAGTTTCCAATACTAACAGAATGCCAACGGGATTTTTGCGCGGCCTAGCGTATAATAGAAACATATTCTGTCTGTGTTAGGGCCTGGGTAGGAATGAAGATTGGAATAATTGCTGACGTTCATGGAGACTATCATGCACTGCGAACCGCTGTAGACCGGCTGGATCAGTATCATCAAGTAGACCGCATCCTGTGTGCGGGTGACCTGGTAGGGCGTGGGCCGTACCCAGGAGAGGTGGTTGACCTGATCCGCCGGCGTAATATCCCTACAGTAAGGGGCAATCATGATGATTGGGCGACGGGACTTTCGCCCGATAACAAGGGGTATGTGCAAAATCTACCGCTCGAATGGCAAGACGATTATGCCGGGCGCACGATTTTCATGACACATGGCAAACCAGGGAACAATATCTGGGGATTATACCGTGACCATCTTTCCGACACGCTGCTCAACATGATGCTGGTGTCACTGGAAGCCGATGTGTTAATTGTCGGGCATACCCATGTGCCAATGTTTATTCAAGTAGAGCGGGGGTGTGTGATCAATCCGGGTTCACTGTATACGTTCAAGAATTTGCGGGTGACTTCGCATACCTACGGGGTGCTGCGGCTGCCGGATATGGCGTTTGAACTGTTCGACGTGATGGCCGAGCCGGTCAAGCGAGTGGCACTATGACACAACCGACTAACGAACACTATACCCGTGAATATTTCGAGAAGTGGAATTACGCGGATCGGGGTTTGGGACGCTTCAGTATGTATTGGTTCGCCCGCCGCTACTATGCCGCACTGGTGCGCCGGTATGCACCGCCCGGTGGCAAGCTGCTGGAAATGGGCTGTGGACTGGGCCATCTGCTGGGGCTGCTGCAAGATGACTTCCAGTGTACCGGCGTTGACCTGATTGATTACAGTATTGAACAGACCCGCCTGAACGCACCCCGTGCCGAAGCCTACCAGGGCGACGCGACGGACTTCAGCCGTTTTGCAGACGGGGAAATTAGTGTGGTCGTAGCGCTGCACCTCGTTGAGCATCTGCCTGACCCCGCCGGGACGATTCGGGAGATCGGACGGGTACTCCAGCCGGGCGGCTTGTTCCTATTCGCCACGCCACACCCGGATTACAGCCTGCGCCGCTTCAAAGACCGTGACAATGACGCTATCGGCAAGGATAAGACGCATATCAATGTCCACCCGCCGCAGCAGTGGCGGGCCTGGTGCGAAGCCAATGGCATGACCATGCTCAAGCACTTTGGTGACGGTCTGTGGGATGTGCCGTATCTGCCGGTAGTCCCGAAAGTGATTCAGTTTGGCATGTTCGGCTTGCCGGCGCTGGTGCAGGTTGTCACACGCACAACCTTCACCCCGCTGAGACTGGGAGTGAACCAAGTTGGTATCGCCCGCAAGAACGGATGAGAAACGTGGTAGCGCTCACTTCCTCCAGCGCCCCGTTGTCATGTAAAACGCATCTTCCGGGCGTCCACCGAAGCAGCGCTCCTGGTCGTAAACGCCCGGCTCAATGGTCAGCTCGTTGCAGACCTGAAACTGGTCGCTAATCGTTTTCCAGATACCTGCTTACGATACACCGCTTTTTTGCTTGTAGGCGGCGATAGCGGCTTCAATGGCATCGTCGGCGGCGCGGTCTATCGCGCCCCGGTCACTGGCACGTGGCGCACTGATATGCTTTTCGTCAATCTGGTCAAGCGCCTTGAGAATCTGGAGTCCCTGCTGCACCCAACTCTCGCGTTCCTTCTCGTAATCCGCCGTGTGCATTTTGCCGGTGGAGTGGTCTTCGTCCAGGTCGCGGATATTGGTCAGCACCCGTTCGTAATAGACAAGCAGGCGCTCGTGCTGCTTTTGAATCAGCAGCGCATCACTGGGCGCTTCGGTAGTACGCCTGAAAAACGGCAGCGCAATCCAGAATGCAGTTACTACCGTTACGATCAATGAAGCGATTAAACCTTCTGTACTCATGGTTGTTTTCTTATCCTGACGCCAGCAGCCGGTCAATCACCGCGCTCAGGCTATCCACCGTCACGCGGGCATAGAAGAACTGGGCGACGTTGCCTTGCTGGTCAATCACAAAAGTTTCCGGCACGCCTTGAATATTGTAGGCCTCGGAAATGCGCGTCCCCAAATCCATCCCGTTGGGGTAAGTCTGGCTGTATTCGGCGATGAACGCCTTCGCCCCGGTTTCGGTATCGGTATAGGCCACCCCCAGGAAAAGCACATCCCGGTCCCGGTATTTCTCCCAGGTGGTCTGCAAATCCGGCGCTTCTACCCGGCACGGTCCGCACCAGCTCGCCCAGAAGTTGAGGACGATCACTTTGCCGCGCAGGTCGGCCAGATTATAGGTTGTGCCATCAAAGGTGGTCAGCGAGAAATTCGGCGCTGCGCCTGATTCCGGTTGGGTCTGATTCTGGCGGGCGAGCATAACGCCGAATACCGCCGCCACCGCCACAATCCCGATCAGCAGGACAATCGAACCGGGCGATAAGCCGGCGCGTTTCTCGTCGTGGCCTTCTTCCGACTGCAAAAATTCCAATTCATCAATCACATCACTCATAGTGGGTGTCTCAACTCTATCCTTCCAGGTCACGGTAGGTGTTCGTATGTAAACCTCACGTTATATTTTCCCGTAGAAAGGGAGGGTCTTAGACCCTCCCACCTGTGGTATAAGCCAGAGGCTCATCAAATAGTCAGCGCCGCGTCTTCAAATCGGCTTCCAGACGGTCCCGGTAAACATCATCGGTGATGGATGCCGGGGCTGTGGTGACGGGTCTCGGTTTGCGCCAGCGGGTGAAATTCAACACGACCACGATCAGCATCACCAGGCCAACAATCCAGGGCGTCACTAACGACACAGCCCGCAGTAAGGGGTCTTGCGGCGTGCCAACCACGCGCTCCCCAAACCGATTGATGAAATCAGTGATGATTTCTTCTTCGGTATAGCCCTGTTCGAGTTGGGTGCGGATTTCACCACGCCACTGATCACAGGCCGCAGTGCCGCAGACATCCAGCGGGATGTTCTCGCACACTGGGCAGTACATTTGCTTGGCGATGGCGTTCACGTCATCATCCGTAATCGTCAGATTCTGCGCGGCGGCGGGCAGTACCACCAGCAGGAAACACGCCAGCAGCAAACCGCGAACAACTATCCATGTGTTTTTCATGCTCTTGCTCTCGCCTTCACCTGCTTGCCGGTGAAACGGCGCTCCCGCAGGGCGGCAGGCACCGTTTCTGCCGGCCAGGCGGCAACTAACGTTCCGATAATCAGAATTAACCCACCCCACCACACCAGGTTAATCAGTGGGTTGATATACACTTTGAAAGTCGCACTCCTGGCAGTGATTGGTTCCCAGTCCACCAGCAGCACATAGAAGTCATTTTCGACGGTGCTGTAGGCCCCGGCAATTGTCGAACTGTTCATCCCTTCCGAACCCGGATAAAAATCCCGGCGCGGACGGATTTCCGCCAGTGTCTGGTTGTTCCGGCTAACGGCGACTGTGGCAATATCCATGATGCGTCCGTCGTCAGCGACCTGCCCGGGTTGAAAGCCGAGATAGGTCATCTGGTAGCCACCAATGTCCAGGCTTTCGCCTACCGACAGGGTGCGCTGGGTTTCCTGCTGGAACAACGTGCTGCCGATGACGCCGATACCGATAATCGTCACACCGATGTGGATGGTATATCCACCGTAACGCCGCCGGTTGCGGGCGAACAGCGACAGGAAGGCCTGCAATGGGTTTTCGCCCAGGCCGCGCATACGGGCACTGACGCCCCGATAGATTTCGTTGGCCGCGACGAAGCCTGCCAACGTCACCACGCCATACCCGACGAGTACACCTGGATCCGTCATGCCGGAGAGGAGGATCAGCACCAGGACGCCCGCCGTTAAAGCACCGGGAATCAACATGGAACGCCCCAGGCGGCTCAGCGAAGTCGCGCCCCAAGCCGAAAGTGGCGCAATGCCCATCAACACATACAACGCGATAAACAGGGCCGGCGTCACCTGGTAGAAGTAGTCTGTCCCCAGGGTGATGTTCGTATCCAGGAAGAGTTCGGAAACTACCGGCGCACCGAAGCTGCCCCAGAAGATCACCACAAAGAGCAGCAGGAAAACGACATTATTCAGCACGAACAGGGTTTCACGGCTTAACAGGTTCATGAAACGGTGGTCGTCTTTGAGTTCTCCACGATTCCAGCGCCACAAAATCAGGCCAACCGAGACGAGCGTGATGCCCGACCAGAAGAAGAACATCGGGAAGCCGATTTCGCTGCGGGCGAAGCTGTGAACACTGTCAATCAGGCCACTGCGGGTGGCGAAGGTGCCAAAAATCACGGCGGAGAATGTACCGATCACCAGGAACATATTCCACACCTTGAGCATCCCGCGTTTTTCCTGAATCATGACGCTGTGCAGGAAGGCCGTGCCGACCAACCAGGGCAGAAACGCCGCGTTTTCAACCGGGTCCCAGCCCCAGTAACCGCCCCAGCCCAGGACATCATACGCCCAGCGCCCGCCCAAAATCAGGCCGAGGCTGAGGAACAACCAGGCCACCAGCGTCCAACGGCGAGTCGCTTTGATCCAGTTGGTCGAAAGGTCGCCGGAAGCAAGCGCAGCCATCGCAAAAGCGAAGGGGATAACAAAGCCGACGAACCCCAGGTAAAGCATAGGCGGATGGATAATCATGCCGAAGTGTCGCAGCAGCGGGTTCAAACCCTGCGCGGTTTCCGCCAGTCGTGTCGCAGTGGGCGAGAAACCGCCCTCCGGCGGGAAAATGGACTGCCCAACGCAACCGCTTGGCGAGGTTTCGACAACAGAGATGATCCCAATCCCCTGTAAAACCTGCTTGATTTCACTGGCCCGATTGCTATCCACGCAGGTGATACCGGCAACCTGGGCTGAGATCTGTTCGCTGCTTTCAATACCGATGCCACCCAGGGCGCGGGTAATATCGGATTGTTGGCTATCCGTCAGTCCCGTAGCCTGCCAGGAAACGTCACTACCTTCATACAGCCACCAACGTTCAAATGGGTTTTCGTAGAAAATATTCAACACCAGGAAGAACGCCAATGTCGCCATCATGTAGGCGGTTACGTAGGGCATCAGCCGCCGTTGGCTGCGCCAGTTGATGAGCAGCGCCGCGGCAGCGAAGACACTCATCAGTGTTGACCAGAAGAGAATCGACCCTTTTTGCGAACCCCACAGCGCCGTAATGCGGAAAAACAGGGGGGTGTTGGGGTCACTGGTTGACCAGACATAGCTCAGTTGGTATTCGCCACTCACCAGCGCAATCAGCAGTGTGAGCGACGCCGCAATCAACAACGGGCAGGTCAAGAGTGCCGCGTTACGGGCGCTCAGGATCAACCGTTCCGACTGCCGCCGCGCTCCGATGACGGCGGCGATAATAGCGTAAACAGCCGCTACCAGTGCCAGCAGCAGGCTGACAGATCCAAATTCAGCTAACATAATTGGCTTCTATGCTCCCGGCTCTACAATCGCCTGGCCGGGCTGCGCTTCTTCAAAGCGAGTCGGGCATTTGAGGAGCAGTTCGGTGGCATGGAAAATGCCGTCTTCGCCCATCGTGCCGGTCATGATCGCCTGCGCTTCGTGTTGGAGCAGGTCGGGCATAGGCTGGCCTTCAACGCGGACACTCAACCGTTTGCCGTTGGTGTCGAGCAGCGCCTCATGCAGTGCCGTCGCCAGATTATCATAGTCCAATGGCACGTTGGCGGTCTCAAAGGTGATGACGAGGTTCTGGCTGTCAAAGTTAATGGTGGCGCCGTCTACCGCCCCGGCGACTCGCACGGTCTGGCCGACATAGGCCGGGTTGCCCACCAGTTCATCTACCGTGATGTAATACCGCGCCCCGGAAAGCGTTCCATTGATGATGAGGAAACCCACAGCGGCCAGAATCAAAATCCCGCCAATGAGGAATTTCAACCGTTCATTACCACCAGCACCTGTTGGTTGAGCGGTGCTTTGTGGTTTCTCCCATGTCGCTTCAGCCATTGTACCATTACTCCTTAACATGCTATCTATAGGGGGATTGGATATTATAAAGAAGGGGAAGACCCCTTGAAATGCGCGTCTGACAGGCTTTGCTTATAGGGCTTACGCAGTTAAGAAAGATTCTGTTTGAGTAAAGGGGTCTAGACCCCTTATCCTGCCAGGGAAGTGCGTAAGTCCTTATGTAGACAGTGGGCTTTAAGCCCACTCCTGAAAGTAGCCACGAGTAGGGTGTCAACTCCCGTTGAATATATCCGGTAAAAATTATCACATTGATCGCGATTATTATAGCGCATCGGCAGCATAAACCGAAGATTTCTAATGTGTGAATAACCATTGAAGGGAATAGTATCACATCGGAAGCGTGATAATTGTAAGGTAGGCGGGCAAATGGGTCGTCACTTCGCAGCGCATGAACTGTCTGCTACAATGCTGCGGAAATGTGATATGAGGTACACATGTTATGGCACGTAAACCCCTGGTCGCCCTGGTGGGCAGGCCGAATGTGGGCAAAAGTACGCTGTTCAACCGGCTGGTTGAGTCGCGTATGGCGGTAATTGACGAGATTCCCGGCACAACCCGTGACCGGATTCAGGCGGAATCCGAATGGCGCGGTATTCCTTTTATAGTGGTGGACACCGGCGGTATTGAAGTCTACCAACCGAAAGGCACCCGCGACGCCGCGCCGTTGGCCGAAGGCAGTATTGATTTCGTGCCGCAGATCAAGAGCCAGGCACTGCTGGCGGTGCAGGAAGCCGATATCATTATCATGCTGGTGGATGCCACACATGGCATTACGGCCGCCGACGAAGAAATCGCCCAGATTTTGCGCCGCAATGAGAACAAACCGATTCTGGTGGCCGCGAATAAATCCGACAACCCGCAGCGGCGCGGGGACGCCTTTGAGTTCTATGCGCTGGGGCTGGGGCCGGTTTACGCGATCAGCGCCTTCCATGGGCTGGGTGTGGCTGACCTGCTGGACGGTGTGGCCGATGAACTCGAAAAGATCGTGAATAGAGAGGATGAGTCCGAAGAAGAGGAACATCTGAAAATTGCCATTGTCGGGCGGCCAAACGTGGGCAAGAGCAGCCTGCTCAACAAGTTGCTGGGCGAAGAACGGGTCATCGTCAGCCCGATTGCCGGGACAACCCGCGATGCGATTGACACGGTGATTAACTGGCATGGTGCGCCGGTCACGCTGATTGACACCGCCGGGATTCGCCGCCGGGGAAAGATCGAGCCGGGTGTCGAGAAATACAGCGTCATCCGGGCGATGAATGCTATTGACCGCTGCGACGTGGCGCTCCTGGTGATTGACGCGGAAGACGGTATCACCGAGCAGGATCAGCATATCGCCGGATACGTGCTGGAAGCCTATAAGAGCCTGGTGGTTGTGGTGAACAAGTGGGACGCGGTTGAAAAAGATACCCACACGATCAACCAGTACGACGAAGTCATCCGCGACAAGTTCAACTTCTTGCCGGATGCCCCGGTCATCTATATCAGCGCCCTGACCGGGCAGCGGATTCACCTGGTACTGGAGACCGCGAACCGAGTCTTTGAGGAACGCTACTCGCGCATTCCCACCGCCGAGGTCAACCGGATTCTGCGTGAAGCGATCCAGAAGCACCCGGCGCCGATTAAAGGGACGAAGCGGCTGAAAATCTACTTCGCCACCCAGGTGGCTGTCGCGCCGCCGGTCTTTCTCTTTCATGTCAACGATACGCGGCTGGTGCATTTCACCTACAAACGTTTCCTGGAGAACCAAATACGGGCGGAATACCCGTTCGCCGGCACGCCGATTCGCCTGAGCTTCCGTCCCCGTGATGGCAAGCTGGAGGATTGAGGCGACAGGCGAGAGGAAATCAAAAATCCCCTCAACCATCTGATGATGACGAGGGGATCTGTGGTGCAAACTGTCGGATTTTATTTCTCTTCGCGCAGATGTGGGTAGAGCAGCACGTCGCGAATCGAGCGTTGATTAGTGAGCAGCATCACCAGCCGGTCTACCCCCATGCCAAACCCGCCGTTGGGCGGCATCCCATAGCGCATCGCCCGCAGGTAATCCTCGTCCAGAGGGGTCGCATCATCGTCCTCGGCGCGATAGAGTTTCGCCATTTCCAGGAAACGCTGCTCCTGGTCGCGGGGATCATTAAGTTCGGTGAAGGCGTTGCCCATCTCCATCCCGGCGATGTAAAACTCAAAGCGTTCCACATGCACGTCGTCATATTCCACCCGCTTCGCAAAGGGCGAAATATCACGCGGATAGTCCGTGATGAACGTCGGCTGGATCAGGTTCGGCTCAACATGCTCACCGAGCAAGTGTTCGACCAACTTACCCCAGGGCTGCCCCGGCGCGATGCTGTCACCCATGTTCCGAATCGCCGTTTCCAATGAGGGTGCGTCCGGGTAATCCATATAGTCAATCTCGCAGAAGTGTTTGACCGCCTCGCGGATTGTCATACGCGGCCAGGGCGGGGCAAAGTTGAGTGTCTGCCCCTGAAACTCGACCACTGTCGTTCCATTGACGGCCGCTGCCGCTGCCGCTAACATGCGTTCGGTCAGGCTCATCACGCCGCGATAATCAATATATGCCTTGTAAAACTCCAGCATGGTGAACTCGGTGTTGTGCTTGTAACTCACGCCTTCGTTGCGGAAGTCGCGCCCGATTTCGTACACGGCATCATAGCCGCCCACCAACAGCCGCTTGAGATACAGCTCGAAGCTGATCCGCAGGAATAAATCCTGGTGGAGGTGGTTGTGATGTGTGATGAATGGCCGCGCCGCCGCACCCCCGTACACCGGTTGTAGAATGGGTGTCTCGACTTCCAGGAAGCCTTCGTCATCCAGGAAGCGCCGCAGCGTCCGGATGACCGCCGCCCGCTTGATGAACACCTCGCGGACATCGTAATTGACAGCAAGGTCGGCGTAGCGCTGGCGATAACGCTGTTCCACGTCGCTGAACTCACCATATTCGATGACCGTGCCGTCTTCCTGAGTCGCCTGCTTGATGACCGGCAGCGGACTCAGTGCTTTGCTCAGGAGCTTGAAGTCGTGGACGAGGACGCTCGGCTCACCGGCTTTGGTACGCATCATCGTGCCGGAAGCCTGTACAAAGTCATCCATTTCAACGAGTTTATCTTTGACCAGCGCGTACCGGGAGTCGTCCAGGTTGTCAATCCGCAGGAAAAGTTGCAAACGCCCGCTTTCATCTTCGATGTGCAGGAAGGACAGCTTGCCCTTGATATTCACCCGGCGGATGCGCCCGCATACAGTAACTTCCAGCCCTTCGGCTGCTTCAGCGCCATTCTGTCCTTCCAGTGCGGTAAAAGCGGTGATGGCGGCGGCAGTAGTGTGGGTGCGCTCGGCCCGGCGGGGGTATGGTGCGACTTGCCGCATTTCTAACTGCTCAACTTTGATGAGCCGTTCTTGTTCTAATCGATTTGGCTGCCACATGAAACGTCGTGTTTTCCTGTTGATTACTTTCGGTCAATAACCTGGATTTCCAAAAAGGACGAGTTATGACTCGCCCCTACGCTGCAAAACAGAGGGCTTCAGGACGCCGCCTGAAGGTTCTGCTGTCATCAGTCAATGGACTCAATCACAAAGGTGATCTCGCCATCCGGCGCTTTGACTACCACTTTATCCCGCAATTTTGACCCCAGCAGCGCTTTACCGAGCGGACTCTCAATCGAAATCTTGCCCTCGCGGGGGTTGGCCTCGGCAGAGCCGACGATATGATACACCTCGCGCTCTTTCGTGCCTTTTTCGGTTACGGTGACATGCGCCCCCAGGGAAACGATGTCGCGGTTTTCGCTGGCCTCAATAATCTCGGCGCTGCTCAGGATGGTTTCCAGGCGCAGAATCTCGCCCTCAATGAAGGCCTGTTCGTTTTTGGCATCTTCGTATTCGGCGTTTTCGGTTAAATCACCGCCTTCTTCTAATGCCCGATGCAGCCGGTCAGCGACTTCGACCCGGCGCACTTCGATCAGGAACTTCAGGCGATTTTCCAGATTTTTCAAACCCTCCGGCGTCAGATATTGGACTTCTGCCATTACTCAATGTTCTCCTTGGTTAGCCCGTATGCGCCTAAAAATAATAAAACACAGCCTGTGCTGTGCTGGTTCAGACCTGATATGAGTTTTGCTGTTTACCGTGCCGACAACTACCTGAACAAGATTGCGCGTAATATATCATGAAAAACGCCGGGTGTAAAGAGAAAAAATGTTCTATTAATGTTATATAAAGACCCGTGATGCCCCCGATATACGGAAACTGATGGGGGAATCGGGGTGTATCGAGTCGTGAAGGGGTTTATTCAGGCGTGCTGAGTGTGAAGCTGAAAGTGCTGCCAACCTCCGGTTCGCCGGAGAAAATCAACTCGCCACCCTGTAACGCCAGGATCTGTTTCGCGAGGTACAGCCGCAGCCCGGTGCCGGCGTGCTGGCGTACCAGGCGGTGGTGGTCGCCCCGCCAGAACGGTTCACCCACATGCTGCAAGTCGTCGGGCGTCAGGCCAACCCCGTTATCGGCCACGCTGAACAGGGCGTGCGTCCCCAGGCTGTCCACCGAAAGGCGAATCTGTCCACCATCAGGTGTATAACGAATCGCGTTATCCAGCAGGTCGGTCAGCACCAGCAGCGACTGGTAGAAGTCGCCATGTGCCAGCGGGACGACATCCGGCGCCTGAATGATGATGTCATGGCGGTGCCGCCGCGCACGATCACGCACCCGCTCCCAGGCCTCTTTGAGTAAATCGGTGGAGATAAAGCTCACCCAGTCGAGACGTATCTGTCCGGCATGGAGCGCGAGGAGTTCCTGAATCGCATCCAGCACAGCAAAAGCGCGGTTGGTGTTCTCGTGGATCGCCTGTAACCACTGGTCCTGATCGGTTGTAATTTGCCCCAACAGCCCACTTTGCACCAGTTCCGCCCGCCCGCGTATAGCGATCAACGGGGGGCGCAGCGCGTCGGTCATCCCGGCGAGGAATGGAGCCGGCATACCGGCATTCTCGTCGATAGGGGAATCGTCGGGCTGGGTATCCGCCACGCTCTGAGAAGATACAGGCGGTGCAGGTGTATGAGCTGGTTGTCCGGGCATCTGCTCCAGAATCAACGTACTCAGATAGGCGTTTTCATCGGATAGACTCTGCATCAGATCCAACACCATCGCTATCTTCTCAGCCGTAGCCGGGGGCGCAGCGGATTGCAGTTTGCTGAGGACATCCTGCGCTTGCGAGATGGTCAAACCAGGTTGCAGCGGTCCTGTCATCATGACATTCCTGCTAAGGTCACCGTAAAAGTAGTGCCTTGCCCCGGCGTGCTATCCACCGTGACGCGGCCATCCATGGCCTCAATAATGCCAAAGGCGATGGGGATGCCTAGACCGCTCCCCTTGTAGGCGAGTACGGTCTCGCTTTCACCGCGAAAGTAAATCGTACCGAGCCGGGCGACTTCATCCGGGGTCATGCCAATGCCGTTATCCCGGATGATGACATGCAGGTATTTGCCTTCGCCCGCCGCCGAAACCGTGACCTCGCCACCCTCACCTTCATGATAGCGCAGCGCGTTTTCCACCAGTTTGACGAGTGCTCTAGCAAGCAGTTCACCGTCTACCGTCAATATCGGCAGCCCCTGTGGAATCTCAAATGTCAGGGTGCGCCCCAATTCATCAGCTATCGGGCGAGTCTGCTTCTCCACTGTCATCGCAATGTTTTTGAACATGTCCATCTTAGCGGCAATCTTCAGGCTTTTGCCACGCACCTTGCTCACATCGCTCACATCCGCCAGCAGGCTTTCCATACGGCGGGCGTTGGTGCGAATGGTTTCAAGAAACTGCTGCTGCATGGTGTTGAGTTCGCCCATGCCGGGTGTTCCCATCATATCGGCATAGCCGCGAATGCTGGTCATCGGCGTGCGCAGTTCGTGAATCGCATGGGACATAAAGGCGGCTTGCTCGGTCAGGAAGTTCCCTTCCTCAGTTGAGGCTGCCGGGCCAGGATTCACCGAGGGCTGTGCGTGAACCGCCTCCCGCGCCACTTCAAGCGCATTGGCGATCTCTTCAAGCTGTCCTGTTAGCCGGAAAGGGACGATATTCCCCTGACGAGCATTTTCGATCAGTTCGTTAAGTAGGGTCGCCACCTGTTCCAGCGCATCATCTGCCATTATTACATTCTCCACAATACTCTTTTACTGCCAACAGCGTTCAGCGGCGTGTCCTGCGCCCGCCTGACGCATGTGGTCGCGTGTTTCCTGTTCCATTGTGTCCAGGCTATCCCAGAAGGTACTCATCTGCGATTCGTAGCACGCGATAGCCTGGATTTTTGCCACGACATCCGCTTCATCGGCGTAAGTCAGGCTGGCTGTGAGTACAAGCGGCGGCTCACAGGTCTTGTAAAAGGCCAGCGCCCGCCGGACTGCCTGATTGTCTATGGTGTAAGGATACTCTTCATACAATTTCAACGCCACCGAGCTGTTAATTTTTGCTAACCTGAGCGCCCAGTCGCGTACAATCTGGTGGTCAACATGGTGGCCTGCTCCTAATGGCGCGTAGAGTGTCGTCATGTTCTCCAGGTTGGGGAGGGTGGCCGTCTGCAAGTCGTGCAGCGCCGGGTCATCCGGGTGCAGTACCCCGAAGAGGGACTCTTCAGATGGATATATCGGCTGCCCGTCGGCGGATACCCGGTACACACAGTCCGGCCACAGGGTCATCACGGCCACATCCGCCCCTAAATGGCGGAGGGCGGCTTCATCTTCCAGAACGCGAACACTCACGGGGTCGCCACCACTTTGCCAGCGGGTATGCAAATCACGGACAATCGGTGTATCGGGAATGTGGTCAGGGTAGGGATTCTGCCCCATGACTGTCACGACGGTGACGGATTCGCCCTGCCGCCCGAGTTGGTGGATTGTCGCGCCGCAGCTTAACACGGCGTCATCGAAATGGGGTGACAAAAAGACGTGCATCGCCGCTTAATCCTGGGCGACAGGCACGCTGAAAGTGAAGGTACTGCCGCGTCCCACCACACTTTCGATCTGTATTGTGCTGCCCATTTGCTCAACCAGGCTGCGGGTGATTGCGAAGCCCAGCCCTGTGCCAGGCCGTGACCGCGTAAAATCGTCCTCCGCACGCCAGAATTTTGTGCCAAGATTGGCGATGGCTTCTGGGGAGAGGCCAATGCCGGTATCCTGTACACTGAATTCGATGTGACTTCCAGCACGGCGGACGGCCAATCCGATCTTGCCCCCCTCCGGGGTGTACTTGTAGGCGTTACTCACCAGGTTGGTTAGCACTTGCAGCAGCCGGTAGTAGTCCACCTCCATATCTGGCAAGCCCGGTTCGATCACTTCATTGAACTCGTGCCGGAAGGTTTCAATCTGAGTCAGCGTGCTATCCCGAACCGCCTGCACAATATCGGCCACAGGCACCCGTGTGACATCCATAAAGAACTGGCCGCCCTCAATCCGACTGATGTCGGAAAGATCGGAAACCAGCATTTCCATACGCTTGACAGTGGCTTTGATGCGCCCCAAGAACTCAGCCTGCCGCTCGGTCAGATTGCCCTGGAGCAAGGTGAGATCGGAATACCCGGCGATGCTGGTCATCGGTACTTTGAGATCATGGGCGACGATACCAACGAACTCACTTTTCGCCCGGTCTGCTTCCTGGACTTTGGCATAGAGCTGGGCGTTTTCGATGGCGACGGCGGCACGTGCCATCATGCGTTCGATCAAGTCCTGTTGTTCGGCAGTAAAGGCATCCCCGGTGCGTTTGACGACGACGACTCCTAACACGTTGGCTTCCCGGTGTACCGGCACGACGGCGACAGCCTCACCATTGGCTTGCTGCGGAGTCAGGATAATCGGCTTGTTGGCACTCACTACCTGTCGCACTGCCGGGTACGCCGTATCCAGATAATCCAGGTTTTCCACCGTGTCACCATATTGATAGACCGCACGGGCGCGGGCTGGCGTGCCTTCGATGAGGCCGAACCACCCGCTGGTCGCAGCAGAAAGCCGGCACGCCCAATCCAGCGTGTACTGGATCGCTTTGTGGGTATCCAGCGTTTCGTTCAACTGCAGATCAACCCGCCGCAGCCGCTGGAGTTCTTCCACCCG
This sequence comes from uncultured Chloroflexota bacterium, assembly GCA_937974245.1. Lineage (GTDB taxonomy): Bacteria > Chloroflexota > Anaerolineae > Aggregatilineales > Phototrophicaceae > JACKCG01. The sequence goes on from CALJKV010000015.1 coordinate 23,700, forward strand.
TCGTGAAAGTGCCTCGTCGGTTTCGCTGAACAGGCGAGCGTTATCAATGGCAACCGCAGCTTGCCCGGCGAAGGCTTCCAGGGCTGCCAGGTCATCCCCATTGAACAGTCCAGCCATAATCCGACTGTCCACGTAAACAACGCCGATGACACTACCACGTGCCCGCAGCGGAGTCGCCATGATACTGCGCAGCACCTGATTGACGATACTGGCCTGGGCTGAAAACCGGGGGTCTTCCGCCGCATTCGTCGTCAATAGTGGTGTGCCGCTATCAACAACTTCGTTGGTGATGGTGCGACTGTACAGGAATTTATCGCTGCTGATTGTCTGCTGGTCGAGGTTGCGTGCTGCTTTGACTTCCAGCCCGCCGTCATCGTTGCGCAGCATCAAAAAGCCCCGTTCCGCGCCAGTCAGATGGATGATGGCGTCCATCACCTGGTCGAGTACGGTTTGCAGGTCGAGTGATGAGCCAATCGCCCGGCTGACATTATAGAGAGCCTCAAACCGCCCTGCTTTCTTGCCCTGGGTGCGTTCGGCCTCCAGGCGGACAAGCAGTGCCTCAATCTGGTTAATCTGGTTAAGGAGATACTGCCCCTCTACGCGCCCGGCTTGAAGTTGGGTACGCAGTACGCCCATGTTCTGGCGAACTTCGGTGAAATCTTGTTCGGAAACTGGCTTATCCGACGATGGATGGATACTCATAATGATTTCTCACGCTCATTTTGATAAAAATCACAGTGCGCCGTTAGCGGACACTGCTCACAGTCCGGTTGTCGCGCCCGGCAGACTGTCCGACCATGCGCGATCACATTGAGGTGAAAGGTATAGTAATCTGCCGGTGGCACGATGGCTTCCATAATCGGGTGCGCTTTTTCGGCGTTTGTCCGGGGCGGAATGAACCCGATACGCTCGCTCACCCGGTGTACATGGGTATCTACCGGGAAGGCCGGGCGGTTAAACGCGAAGCACAACACAATGGCGGCGGTTTTCGGGCCGACTCCGTTCAGGCTGGTTAGCCAGTTCCTGGCATCCTCCAGCGGGAGGTCACTCAGGAAATCAATACTCAATTCACCGCGCTGCTCGCTGATTGTGTGCAGCACATTCTGGATACGTGGGCCTTTCTGGTTTGCCAATCCCGCCGGGCGGATTGTCTCAATGACCTCCTCCGGGGGCGCATCGCGCACCGCCTCCCAAGAAGGGTAACGAACCAGCAGCGCGTCGTAGCCCTTGTCCCGGTTGATATCGCTGGTACTCTGGCTCAGAATACAGTTCACTAATTCATCCAGCGGCGCTAAATGCTGCCGCCAGGTTGGATAGCCATAGTGTTCCCGCAGCGAGGCCGCCACTGGCGCGTATTTGGCCCGGCGAGCCTCAAATTGGGGGATAGTTTCGGTGATGTTTTTCTCAGTCATAGTCTTGATTGTACGCGGGAACAAGTTTCAGGCAAGCGAAACCGGCCGCATATCGCCCTACCTGTCGATCTGCCTAGAGGCGCGTTACAGGGTCTTGGGGGCATCTTCCTGGGCGAGCCGGGTCAGGAAATCCGGGTTGGTGACTTCCAATTGGGCGCGAGTCGTGACCAGTAGATGCTCGAACAGTGCCGATTGACGCGGCCAATAGTCGTATGCCCCGGCGATAATGTCTTCACACAAGCGGTGGTTGCGCTCGGCCAGTTCGGCGCGCGCGGTGATGGGGTCATCAGGGAAGGGTGTGCTGACCTGCTGGACGAAGTTCAGCCGCTGCCACTCCTCGCGCAGGTGGATCATCTCCCAGACAGCTTCGCGCCGGGCGATTTTCAGAACGTTAATCGCAACCAGCGTCTCATAATACCGGCGTCGGTCACTGTCTTTGAGTAATGGGAGGATTTTTTCCTGAAGATACCAGGCAACGGTATCCAGCAGCTGGCTGGCGTCCGGTTTGTCATACATGGTGATCTGCTTTTCTGCTCAGCAGCAACATCGCAACAACGAGCAAGAGGCCATCAGACCCCTTGCTCGTGAGTATACCATTCATGCAGGTTGATGTGCTTAATTCGTGACCGGGATGAACAGCCCCGCCGGGTTGCGGACTGCGCCCTGGGCATCGGGCAACCAGCCATTTACCAGCACCCCGTCGCAAACTGCCTGCACTTCATACCAACTGGCGGACTGGGTACGCCCGACAATCAGGTATTCCAGGTCACCGGCAATCGTACACAGCGGTACACCGGCAGCACTCGGCGTCCCCAACAGTTCATGCTGGCTGTAGAGGACAAACCGGGGTTGGGTGATCTCGCCCTGCGCCTGCACCACCGGGATGCCCAGGAAGTTGCCGCGCATAATCAGGAATTCCGCGCTGGCCCAGCCCACGAGGTCACCGGCCTGCACATACCACCACGAGAAATCGGCGTTGCGTCCCAGAACAACCAGCTTGTCACCGCCATCCACGACGCCCACCAGCGTGAATTCAGGCGCATCACCAGAACGCAGCGACAGGTTATCGGTGTTTACCAGCGCAAAGCCGGGCAGTTCTTCAATTGTTTCGTCCGCGTTGCGGGAACGTGGCGCTGTTGCGTTCAAGTCAACCGAGGGGGACGTGATTCCGGCGGGTAAAATGATCGTCCCGTCGGCCACTGTCAGCAGCCCGTCTACTACGAAAAAAGCATCCGCCGGCATTATGCCGTAGGTTGGCAGCCCGCTACATGAGCCGGTTGTCATGACAATGAGTTTCTCGTCAAACCCGTTTCCGGCGCGGCTCATGACGCGCAGGGTCAGCGGGTTGTACTGAGGCGTGGCCGTCCAGGCGACAACATCGCCACCGTCCCAGGAAACCGTGCCGCCCACAAAGAATGAATCTTCAATCGGGGCGTAGATCACGTTGCCCACACCATCGGTTGCGCTCAGGACAAATGCCTCGCGCTGGTTGCCGGTGTTATCCCGGTCAAGCATGATATAGCCGCTGGTCCCGGTGAACCCTTCACAGGTCAACACGAAAGCTGCGCCGCCGTTCTCCCCCGCGAAGGCGATCAGGTTGCCACCCAACAAGCCTGCCACCAGCGCCACCATAGCCAGAATTTTTGTCAATTGCCGTAAGTTTACGGTCATTACGTGCTGCTCCTTAATCTCTGATGGGCATAAGCGATTCTCTATAATAATGCGTCAGATCGATGATTTTCGCAATTCGCCCGGTTAGAAATCCGGTTGTTTGTGGGATGTACTTCTGGTTGGTGCGCTCATGCCCAGGATAGTATAAGGGAGTTCAGGCTCTTGTCCGAATGTGCATTAAAGTGCAATCCCCCTTGTTTATGACGAACTTGCTGGTTTTCAGGGCGGCGTGGTTATAATGTGAGATGGTATACAGTTTGGAGTATCGTCGTGCAAAAGACTTTTGACATTGGCATCATGTTCCGCTGCCTGAATTCGCCTGAATCGCTCATCCCATTTGTCCAGCGTGCCGAGACAGCCGGTTTTGACGAGGTGTGGATTGTTGAGGACTGTTTCTTCGCCGGGGGCATTGCCTCAACGGCGGTGACTCTGGCAATAACCGAACACATCCGGGTAGGCCTCGGCATCATGCCGGCAGTGGCGCGTAATCCGGCTTTCGCGGCGATGGAAATCGCGGCACTGGCCCGGTTGTTTCCTGGTCGCCTGCTGCCTGGTTTCGGACACGGTGTAGGTGATTGGATGCGGCAGATTGGCGCTTTTCCGGTTTCGCAACTGGCGGCGTTGGGGGAAGTCACTGAGACGGTTCGCGCGCTGCTGGCGGGTGATCGGGTTGACTTCCAGGGGCAGCATGTGCATCTCAGTCAGGTTCGATTGGAATTTCCGCTGGAAACGCCGCCCCCGGTTTCGTTGGGCGTGCGCGGCCCCAGGTCATTGCGGCTTTCCGGGCGAGTCGCGGATGGCACGATTCTCGCTGAACATGCCTCGCCCGCGTATGTCACCTGGGCACTGGAGCAGATACGCATCGGGCAGCGTGAAGCCGGACGTGAGAATGAGACTCACCGAGTGACTGTCTACACCTACTGCGCCCTGGATGCAGACCACCAGACCGCGCTGGACAAGCTGCGCCCCCGGTTAGCCCGCGCCATCGCGTCCGGCAGCCTGTCGGCGTATCTTGAGCCACTTGGTATTCAGGATGAAGCCAACCGGCTGGTAGCGGACAAAGGGGCAGCCTGGCTGGAGAAACACCTGCCCGATGCATGGATCACCCACCTCGCAGTGGCCGGCACCGCAGCAGAATGCCGCGACGCGATTCGAAAACTCGCTGCTGCGGGCGCGGACAGTGTCGTCCTCGCGCCAGTTGAAGACGACTTCCAGACCTTGACGACTCTATCCGACACATTGCTGCCACTGCTGGCGGAGTGAGTTCAGGTTGGCGATCAGAGGTAGCTCACACCCGTCAACTTCTGAGAAACCTGCCACAGCTTTTCAGCATCGTCGTCGCTATGGGAAGCCTTATTGGATTGCACTACCACCGGGTAACCCCGCATTTCCCGCAACCCGTCGGGGCCATAATACTGACCACCAACAGCCTGGGGATCAACAGCTGCACGAATCAACGGCAGAGCACCCATAGCAGCACTTTGGACAAACGACCAGAACAAAGGCCCAAATAGTTTGAAATACCAATTGTCCTCCATATGGCCTGTCAGATTAGTCCGTGAAACGCCGGGGTGTGCCGCGACTGCGATAGCACTGGAACCAACGGCAGTAAAATGGCGTTGCAATTCACTGGTAAAAAGGAGATTCGCCAGTTTTGAGCGACTATAGGAACGTGTTGGCGTGTAATTCGCTCCTCCTTCGAACATGAGGTTGTCGAAGTCCATGTTGCCCATGTTATGCGCGTTACTGCTGACATTGACGACTCGGGCATTGGGTGTGGCGAGCAGTCGGTCAAGCAGTAGTCCAGTCAGGGCAAAATGTCCCAGGTGATTGGTGCCAAACTGCCGCTCAAAACCATCCTCGGTTGTGCCATAGGGAACCATCATGATGCCGGCATTGTTCAGCAATATATCCAGCCGCTGATAATTCGCATTGAACGCATCAGCAAACTGGCGTACTGAGTCAAGGCTGGCGAGGTCAAGCTGCATGATTTCCGCCGAGGCTTTGGGGATTTCGGCCTGAATTTGTGACAAGGCCGTTTGCGCTTTGTCGATACTGCGGCAGGCGAGAATAGTCTGTGCACCATTGCGGGCAAACTCCTTCGCGGCTTCGTAGCCAACGCCGCTGTTCGCGCCCGTTACAATGATGACTTTGCCGGACAGGTTGGGGATATTTGCGGTCGTCCACTTTTCAGACATCGAGGTTTCCTTTATTTGATCTAATGCGGAGACTTGCCAGGTTGAGGAATCTCAGGTTCCGGTATTCTAGTTGCAGTTCGTATAGGTGTAAATCGCGGTTTACGAGAGAAGCGCTATTCGTGTACTGCTGCCGGGGTACCATAAATATATCCCCTATGACGCGGCATTATATATAGATTTGCTCAGGTATCTGTGTTTGCAAAGCGATTTCTCATATAAGGCATATGAGAGCAACGGCAGTTGGTCGGGACTGCCGGATACCAACCGAGTCTGAAGTGGCGGCTCCGGTGTAACCGTACTGGTCAAAGTGGCTTGTCCCGTTTTATGGAGGATTAGACGGCGGGAACTTTCAGGGAGTATAAATACACGAGGGCAGGTTGCAATCCCGCCCTCGTAGAAAACATCAGGTGTTGTAAGCCCGTTTAGCTGCGCATCCCCACCGCACCGAACTGTCCCATGTCTACATCAGACTGGTAGACACTACCATCTGGCAGGATCGCATCATGCAGGTTTGCATCCCGCAGATTGGCACCTGTCAATGTTGCGCTGTGCAGGTTCGCCCCGGCCAGATTCGCTTCGCGCAGGCTGGCGTTGGTGAGGTTTGCGTTCATCAGTTTTGCCCCGGCCAGGTTGGCTTCACGCAGATCAGCGTCTGTCAAGGTCGCATCTGCCAGATTTGCTTCGCCGAGGTTCGCTTCGCGCAGACTGGCACTGCTCAGGTTCGCCCCGGTCAGGTTCGCCCCGGCCAGGTCGGCATCACCCAGGCTGGCGTCCTGCAGGTTCGCCCCCGCCAAGTTGGCCGAACGTAGCTGGGCATCACTCAGGTTCGCCCCGGTCAGGTTCGTCCCGACCAGATTCGCGCCATCCAGTATAGTGTCGCTCAGATTGCTGTCCTGTAAGTTCGCTCCCTCTAGATTAGCGGCGTTCATCTCTGTATCACTCAGATTCGCGCCAGACAGATTAGCATCCGAAAGGTCAGCGCCGTTTAACTCGACATCACTCAGGTTGGCATCCCGCAAGATCGTTCCCCGCAAAATCGTCCCGTTCAAAACCGAGTCAGACAGATTTGCGCCGGTCAGGTCTTTCCCGCTCAAATCCTTTCCGGAAAAGTCGGCATCCTGGAGATTTGCATCGCGCAGATCGTCATCATCCAGCGAGGTGATGACCACTTTACGCTTTGATTTGCCTTTGTACTGCTTGTCACCCAGGTCAATATCGAGGTCGAAATCAATGTTGGTGAGCGCCTTACGCAGGGCGTCTTTGGTCGTCATCATGATGCGATCCCGCAGTTCCCGCCCCAGTTCCTTGATCTCCTGCACCTCATCGGTTGCGGTGCTGGCCCGCTCAGAGCGCACAATTCCTTCCAGATAGTTGACTAACTGACTGGCAGCCAGTTGCACTTGGCCGATCTTCTCCCGGTCAGCGGCAGTATCCGGCACTTCCAGGTTGAGCGATTCGGTCACATAGTAATCATCGGGTAGCAACTCTGCGATGCGGCCATGCAGCCCGCGATAGCTCTTGACGGCCATCTCGCCCGCGCCGCCGTAGTTTTCCATACGTAGATTGCGCTCCACCGAGTCGGCCAGCGCCCGAAGCGCCGGGAGCAGTTGTTGAATCGCTTTCTGTGTCTCCTGATTAAGCATGTTCATATCCTCCTATTGGATGCTATCGTTCTGTTGCAGGTAACGCCCCTGCGCTTGGTTAACATTTCGGGTGTTGGTTCCTGCAGGGAAAGGCTTCTTTCTCGCCGGCGGATGGCAAGAATGGCGTGCCTACGGTAAACCTACCTACCGGTTTAGCGCCGGCTCTCGGAAAGGCGCGGTCCCAGCCAACCGTGTCTCTGCCTGGTAACGCACTTTAAGTTTTGTCCCGGAGACGATCATGATCTCCCCAAGATTCGCCAACAGCCGCCGGTAAAGCGCCGGTTTGTAGATCGTCATCTGTGCGATCATCCGCCGAGTCTCTGATTCTTGCAGCAGCTTTCGCCGCCGTTGCAATGCCTGTGCGTTGATCTCCCTGAAATCCAGATTCATGATGTTTCCCCTCACCAAATTCGTCATCAAGTAGTTTCAATGTGTCTGGGTGAACCAGTTGGCGCACCGTTTTTTTGGCGTAAAACAACCGTGATTTCACTGTGCCGATACTGATGTTCATTGCCGTAGCGATTTCGGAATAAGATAAGTCATGCTCGGTGTACAGGATAAGCGTCTCGCGCTGGTGTTCCGGCAGGCGGTCTATCGCCTCCTGTACTTCCAGGTGGAGCAGCAGCCAGTGTGTCATTTCTTCCGGTGTCTGCGTGGCAGGCGTCACATGTGCCGAAACCCATGTTTCTACTGGCTCGTCATCCAGGGAAAGCTGTTCAAATCGTCCCTGACGGCGCAGTTCATCGTAACAGCGGTTGCGGACAATGCGGAAGAGGTATGGACGCAGCTTGCTCAGCGGATGTACCTTGTTGCGGTTGAGATACAGCGATAGAAAGGCATCCTGTAGGATGTCATCTACCGCATCACCGCCGCCGATTAACCGCCAGACAAAGCGCCGCACTTCCGGTTCCAGGCGTTGTTGAAGCTGGCCGAAGGCGTCATCATCCCCGGCTTGTGCTTTCCGCAACAACCTGCTTTCCGACTGGCTTGCCACGCTGGATTCGCTCCTTGTTATTCCACTTAACGCGCGGTGGGGAAAGAATGTTCAAAACTGGCAGATATCCCAAAAGTGAGACTTTTGCCAGACATATTCATTCTAGATGATCTGGTTGGTGTACCGATACGAGGTGGTGAGCGTCATCTTGGGGAGTGTGATAGTTTAGTCCAGTCCATGCTGTATCGCCAGAGTCGTGACCTGGGCGCGACATGAACGCACCTCAGCAATGCAACCCGGCATGCAACAGCTTGTCACGAATGGCGCGCTCAAACATGCTGGTCAATTAAGATCGGATTTCCGTCAGGGTCAACAATCATGAAGCTGGCTGGCCCGCTGGTACTCTCATCAGCTTCAGTCTGGAATTTTATGCCCTGCGCTTTTAGCTGGCGTTGAAGGTCACGCACATCCGTGAAAGACTCGAGTGCGTTGGCGTCTTGATCCCAACCCGGATTGAAGGTCAGAATGTTTTGCTCAAACATGCCCTGAAATAGCCCAATCACATGATCGCCATTCTTCATGATAAGCCAATTCTGTTTTGCATCCCCGCCAAAAACGCTAAAGCCCAACTTCTCATAGAATGACTTTGACGCTTCTAAATCCTTGACATTCAAACTTACCGAAAATGCGCCGAGTTTCATATCTTCATCCTCACAGATTTTCCCCATTTTAGCATAGGTCATATTGCGCGATACTCCCCAACGCTGTTCCTGCTACTTTCATAGGCGATACACGCCAATCACTTGTTATAATTGATTATCCAACATCGTCATCCACAGCGTTTACGCACGTGAGCGACGACTGGAGGAAATATACACACCCTATAAACAGTTTTGGAGAAACAGCCGGTGAGACTAAGATTCTTATTCCTATTGACATTGTTAATCTCGTTCCCGCGAGCAATAGCGCAGGATGACGCGCTCGCGTATCAAAATGCGGATTTGCCAGTTGAAGAACGGGTTGCGGATTTGCTCCAACGCATGACCCTTGAAGAAAAACTCGGCCAGATGACGCTTATTGAAAAGGGCAGCATTGCCCCCAGTGCCGTGACAGCCTACGCCATCGGCGGAGTTCTGAGCGGAGGCGGTGGGTATCCCGCCGGTAACAATACTCCTGAGGGATGGTTGGAGATGGTGACGGCTTACCAGTACGCGGCGCTCAGTACGCGGCTTGGCATCCCTATGATTTATGGTGTTGATGCTGTACACGGGCATAACAATTTATCTGGCGCGGTGATCTTCCCGCACAATGTCGGCCTGGGTGCCACGCGCAATCCTGAACTCGTTACTGAAATTGGCCGGATTACCGCCAGCGAAATGATCGCAACCGGCATCTATTGGAATTACGCGCCAGTTGTCGCCGTTCCCCAGGATGTGCGCTGGGGACGCAGCTATGAAGGCTACAGCGAGAACACGGAACTCGTCACGGAACTGTCGGTGGCAATGCTGCGTGGTTTACAGGGTGATGATTTATCTGCGCCTGATACCGTACTGGGAACCCCCAAGCATTTTGTAGGGGATGGGGGTACGGCTTTCGGAACTTCACCGCTCAGTGATGGGTTGCTTGACCGAGGAATCACGGATATTGATGAAGCCACCCTGCGTGCAATTCACCTTCCCCCTTATATCAGCACAATCCAGCATGGAGCCCGGAGCATAATGATTTCGTTTTCCAGCTGGGATGGCAGAAGGATGCACGGGCAAACGTATCTTATCCAGGATGTCCTGCGTGCGGAGCTGGGTTTCGATGGTTTTATTGTCTCCGATTGGGCGGGTGTAGACGATGTCGCCCCTAATTACTACGATGCCGTTGTGCAGGCAATCAATGCTGGCGTTGATATGAACATGGTGCCGTATGACCATATTCGCTTCATTGCTGTCATGACACAGGCGGTCAATAACGGTGACATTTCGATGGCGCGTGTTGACGAGGCAGTTTCCAATATTCTGCGGGTGAAGTTTGAACTGGGCTTGTTTGAGCGCCCCTATGGGGATGCGGCATTACTGGGAGCAGTCGGCTCGGAAGCCCATCGCGCCGTCGCCCGTGAAGCAGTCAGCCAATCATTGGTACTCCTCAAGAATGAGCATGACGCCCTGCCCCTGGACGCGGGAGCGCAGCAAACGATTTATGTATCCGGGCAAGCCGCTGATAATCTTGGCATTCAATCTGGCGGATGGACAATCGAATGGCAAGGATTCACGACAAAAGGTGAGACACAAGGCACGACGATTTTGAGTGCGCTGGAAGCAGGTTTTGGTGAAAACACCGTCGTGCATTACAACGCAAGGGGGCGTTTTACCGGGGAGAATGGCAACCCACCCCATGCCGATATTGGTATCGTGGTCGTCGGTGAACCCCCTTATGCAGAGTTTTTCGGGGATGATGCTGATCTGGAACTCAGTAACCGGGATATTGGCTTAGTCAACACGATGCGCGACCAGGTGGATAAGCTAATCATTGTTCTCTTTTCCGGCCGCCCACTGGTGATTGATACCTCACTTAATCAGGCAGACGCTTTTGTTGCTGCCTGGCTGCCTGGCACTGAAGGCGCTGGTATAACGGATGTGTTGTTCGGCCAACGCGACTTTGTGGGCAAGCTACCCTATACATGGTTCCGCAATATCCACCAGCTCCCATTTGATTTTGCGACTTTGCCGGCAGACGGTTGCGACGCGCCCTTGTTCCCCTATGGCTATGGCTTGACCTATGCCAGCACCGCTGAATCCGCGCACTGGTTGAATCTGGCGGCTACCTGTGCGCCTATAGTGGAGTAGGCAGCAGTACAGACAATCCTGCGCTTCTCCAGGAGATATTCAGGCTATATCCCTGGGGAAGCCGCATTGTAGTGCCGTGGAAAAACCGGGACGCCCATAGCAGCAATCAGGCCAGAATAGGAGGCATCATGTCCGCATCCACGAATCACCACAGGGTCGGGCGGGAGACGGCGGCAAATTCTCCCAACGACGTGTGCAGCCGTATCGTCAGCATCCGCCACAGCCCAGCAACCAACGCCTCCCGGATGCCATAGAACACAACGACTCGCAGCGGCGACACCAGCACGCTCGCTAGCCCATCTCCCGCCAACAGGCTATCCAGCAGCCCCGGCAGCAGCGTGAAGCCAAGCAGCGCAAACACCGTATAGGCTATGACTTGAAGCAGCAAAAACGTCATCAGCGCGTAGAGATTGGCGTCAAGCCGGTTGCTGACATACGTCGGCGTGAGCATCCCCACCAACACACCCTGTACCGTAGACCCTACATATTCCATATAGAGGACACCCAGCAGCGCGAGCATGTTCAGTGAATTGACAAGAACATCCAGCGCCGTAAGGAAATGCCCGCTAATGTCTTTTGCCAGGACTATGGAAACCGCCGCGATAACCGGAGTCAGCACCAACCCGGCCATCAGCGTACCCCAGACTGTCACTTGCAAGCGCGAAAAATCCCGGTTGCGGTAGAGAGCGCTGGTCGTTAAGGCCCAGCTTGCCCCGATTGCGCCGCCCGGCGTGAGGGAGAGCAGATTATAGGTGTTATCCTCGTGGGCGCGGGCGACAGCCGTACTTACCCGCAGTGCACAGTCCAGTCCGTAGGCGACACCGAGGATCAGCAGAATCAGCGGCATCAGCAGGAATAGCAGCGTGGGTAGGTGGTAGCCGACCCCCAGCACGAGATTGACGATGGTGTTCGCCAGCGTGAAGGAATGGCGCGGCACACTCGGCGGCAGCAGCACAATGCGCTGGAACAGGGGGTGGACACCCGGCGGGTCGCTCAATGCCCGCCACACCCGGCGGACTATCATGGCACGAAGACTCCGGCAGTAAAGGGGCTGGTCGCATGTTCCGGGGTGGCCTCGCTCCGGTTGAGCAGCCAGCGCCATAATCCGGCGATGATCGCCTCGCGGATGCCGACAAACACCAGCAGTCGTGCCGCCGTCATGAGTACGGCCTGGTCCGAGTCGGCAAATATGATGTTCACCCCATCAATTGCGGCCAGGATTGCCGGGACATACCCGAAAGTCTGCACCAGTACATACAGTGCAACTGCGGCGATTCGGGCATCCAGCGGGCGGCGGATATAGAGTGGCACGAGCATCCCAACGACGCTGCCACAGACCACCGACTGGATATGATCCATATAAACAGCTATCAGAAGCCCCAGGGTGTTCAACAACGCCAGGGCGGTTCTGCCCCAATCCTGCCGTCCAACAGAGAGGCTTGAAAACAGAGTCAGCAGGATAATCCCCAGGACAATGAGCAGCAGCACGCGGAGAACTGTATGAATCATATCCAGACGATTATCGCGGTGCAGGACGCCAGTGCAGACCGCCCAATGCAGACTGAACTTGCCACCCGGCGCGGCACATATCAGGTCGTACTGGTCGTTCGTCTGCAACCGGGCGATACGCCCACTGGTGCCAGCCGCCCAGAAAGCAGTATAGGCGGTGCTGTTTGTCACCAGCAGGAAAAGCAGCCCCGAAAAGATCAACCCAATGGGTGAGAGCATTGAGACACATAACCCCATCCCACAGAGGAATTGCAGCCCCGGCCCCAAGGGAGGGTAGGGCATCCGGGCATGTTCCTTCACCACACGCCATACCAGGGGATGGCGTGATACAGGATTCTTCAGTTGTTGCCAGATTTTCCAGGTTATCATCTTTTCTCACGTCCACCGGGTCAACAGGCGCATATCGGTTTCTCCGGCATTCAAGCGCCGAGTAAGCTGATACCACAGCAAGCTGATAAATCCTTCACGCAGGCCGTAGAAGATCGCCAGTCGCAAGCACGGCAGTGCCGCCGCTGCCAGCCAGTGGGCATCGCTGGGCCATACTGCCGGTAACATGTTCAGTGTGACAATCAATGTGAGCGCATAGGCCAGCACATGAACGGTGATATAGGCCACTATAGCGGCGGTATGGGCAGCCAGCGGGTGGGGCCGCCAGGCCGCAGCCATGAGGGCAATTACTACACCGGTGGTAACACTGTGTACGTCGTCCACATGGAAAGCGAGCGCCTGCGTAAATACATAAACAACAGTGATGGCCGCCCGTACGCTTTCGTTCTGGTCGTACTGGTAGGGGGCGATGGATTCGTAGATGAATACGCCAAAAATGAGCAGCACAAACGCCCGCAGATACCAGGTGTGATCGAAGTTAAGGCCGGTGGGTTTGCCGCTGCGGTAGATGGCAGCGACGGCGATCAGCCATGACATGCCCATCGCACCCGGTGGCGTTAGCGCGATGAGTTCAAAACGCCCCCGCCCGACGTTAGTGGCGACGGCTTTGCTGATCCGCACTGTAAGGATGCCGCCATAGACAAATCCGTTGAATAACAGCACCCCGGCGACCAGTGGCAGGCCGAGCATCAGCACCAGAAACGCCGCCGAAATGACCATTGAACCGATAGGCATCATCATACAGGCTAGAATCGCCACCAACAGTGTTATCCACCAGCCTGATTGTGAAGACCTCTTCGGGCGCGGCCAGTACACATCACGCAGTCGGGAGGCGGTCATGTGTTGAAAGAGGATGTGGCGGTACGGTGGGTGACGCAGCGCGTACCACAGTCGCCAGCTTATCATCCCGGCGGCAGCCCCCAGGCTATCGGATCAGCAGTGCCGAGCGTCGGATAAATACCGTTGCTCAGTTCGGTGAAGACTCCACTTTCAATATCCAGTGCGAGTAGCAGATAGCCCTTATCATCGCCAGGGATATTGCCGCCAAATGCCAGGTGCGTGCTATCCGGAGACCATAGCAAACGCGGTGGGTTGGGCGTGTGTTCGGTGGTTGTGTAACCGCAGTAGGCATGGATATCGCCAGTCTGTGTGTCCAGTACATGGATCATGGCGTTACCGGTGTTGGCTTCCGGGTTCGGCCCCAGCAGTTCAATCACCCAGAAGGCGATGTAGCGCCCATCGGGCGACCAACTGAGTTCGCTGCTGGCATGGCCGTTGATACGCACCGCACCATAAACGCTGCTGAGGTCTGTCCAATGTACCGGAGTTCCGTCCGTCGGGTTAATCGCCCAAATTTCCCCTCCGGCAATCTGTGCCACCGGGTCATACGCCCCCGGCGTCACATACGCCAGCCATGTCCCGTCCGGCGACCAGGTTGCCGCGTTAAAATAGGTTGTATCCGCCCCCAACGGAATATAGCCGCCAGAGATTCCCTGTAGGTCGCGAAGATCCAGGTTGACCAGGGCGCGGGCGAAGGTATCACCGTCCTGTTCAACTAGGAGTCCCCACCGCCCACCGGGTTGGACGCTCGTCACGCCTTCCACATTCAGGTATTCACGGCTACCGCCGACTTCCGGTAGCAGGTAGGCCTGGTGTCCCGGTGTCCAGACGAGCAGTGTGTCCGCATCCCACCATTCGACATCCGAGGCATAGTCCAACAGTGGCACACGCCCGGTGCCGTCCAGGTGCATTTTGCTGTAGGCCGAAGTTTCCGGGTCAATATAAGTCACCCACTGGCTGTCCGGGGAGAGGCGACAATTGCGCCCGCAAGGATGGGTATCCGGCAGCGGGTAGCGGCGATCCGCCGTGATGTTGTAGACCCAGATATTTACCCGGTCAAACGTCACCAGAATGATACCGCCCGGCTCGAAAGTCACGGGGCGCGGCTGGACACCCCCCGGCGGGCAGAGCTGTGTCACGTTTTGTGCGCGCAACGGTATGGGGAGCGCCAGCAAGCATACAACGACCAATCCTGGCGCAGCCAACCAGCGCAGCGCATAAGGTATTCTGGAAGTTTTGCTCAGGGCAACGATAAAAAGTTCATATAGCTCAATCAGCACCTGTATTCTGCCTTTTTTCTCCGTCTTCGGTGGAAAAGTGTTGTTAAAAGTTCTATATTTAGATAAAAAATAGGTGAAAATGATAAAAATTATGGTAAACTTGAGCACTTGAAGTCATTATAGCGTGTTACAATAGATAAAACCTGTGTACGATACCAGCGTATCGCTGGAGGTACTTATGCACAATCCAACGCTTGGTGATGTTCCAGGTGTCCAAGATGAAATCGAAGGCACTGCCGAACGACGGGAGTTACAGGAGCCACGCAGCCCACTGCATACAACCACTGTGCCGCTTGTGGATTCAGGGATGACCCTGACGCCCAAAGCTGAAACCGGTACAGTGTCGTTGGTTGTCGCTGATCGTGCGGAAGGAAAAGACGAAAACGAAGGTCAGGATGCGTCGCGCACGACAGCAGAGAACGAAACATCGCCCGTGCCGGAAGCCGCTAAAGAAGCCGATTCCGAACGTGCGCCATCGGTACTGATCCTGGAAGACACCACTGAATTAGCGGAGGTGATCCAGGCAACGCTCGAACGCATGAATATGGTGACAGTCCACGAGACACACGGCACCAAAGCCCTGGAAAAATATAAGGAACTCCGGCCTGATGTGGTGCTACTGGATATTAACCTGCCGGATATGACCGGGTGGAAATTCCTGGAGACCATTAAGGAGACCGCCGCCGCCCGGATGCCCGCAATTATTGTGATTTCGGCCTATGGTGACCCGGCGAACCGGCTGGTGGGCAAATTGCAGGGCGTTTACGATTATCTGATTAAGCCTTTCACCGCCGACGAGGTGGAAAAGGTCGTGACTAATGCACTGAAAGCCGAAAACACGACGACTACCTCCCCCATTTCATGAATAACCGTTTGATTATGTGGGCAGCGCCGGTCGTGGTGCTGCTCATTTTGCTTGTGCTGGTCTTTGTTTTGCTGCCACTCTTCCGCACCATCGGGCAGGCAACGCCTCCCAACTCGCCGGAAGCCCCATCTATCGCACTGCTCAACAACAACATCATGCAAGACCGCCCGGTACAGGCACTCTACCAGGCCGCAGTGCGGGCGAAGGCTCTGGGCTGGTCGCCGGAACTGCTGGCTTCCGTCGGGACAATCTGGTATGCCAATGGTGACCCCTGGCTGGCGGCCGATACCTGGTGGGCGGCATTCCTGGCCGCGCCAGACCAGGCTGAGACGGCCCGGCGGCTGGCGGAAACTCTGTTGGAGGTCCAGCGTTGGCCGGAAGGTCTGGACGTACTGAATCGACTGCTCACTCTGCTGCCCGATGCCCGCTGGGCGCATTATCAGCTTGGTCTGCTGCTAGCGGCGTCGAATCCCTCCGTAGCATGGCAGCACTTGGCTGTTGCCGGGCAAGAAGGTGCGTACCAGGATACTACCACGGCGCTTCTCCTGGTGATGTCACCTGTGGCAGATGCGGCGGGCGCGATGCGTGTGGGTGCGGTGCTGGCTGAGCGCGAGTTGTGGCCGTATGCCGAAATTGCTTTCAGCTATGCGGCGGCGGCGCGGCAGAACTACCCTGAAGCATTGGCCTACACCGGACTGGCACGCGACAAACAGGGCAAAGATGGCAGCCAGCAGATCGCGGCAGCGTTACAACAGGCACCTGATAATCCCCAGATTCTCTATCTTTATGGACTGCACCTACGGACTATCGGAGACTACCTGGGCAGCCAGGCGATTCTGCTCCAGGCGGCTACCCTCGAACCGGAAAACCCGGCATTCGCGGCGGAAACCGGCACAGCATACCACCTGAATGGTGACATGACGCAGGCCGAAGCCTGGCTGAAAGTTGCGGTGCGTCTTTCTGGGAACGCCCCCGCTTTTACAGACCTGCTGGCAGCGTTTTACACTGAAACCGGGATTTCCCAGGGCGCAGATAACGCGAATCCCTAGAGCGTTATATTTTCGAATGAATCACGCTCGATAACCGATGACAATTGATTATTTCCGCAAGTGTGCCTAGATGGCGGGGGGAAATCTTAACACTATTCTGTTCTATTTCTATATAAACTGAAGGGTAGAGTGTTTGCCATTGGTTTTTGACTTGGTTCTGAGGTAGGAATCCCACGATGAACAGGGTACTGGTTATTGAAGATGAAGACCATCTGCGGAACGATATAGTTGAAACTCTTCGTTACGAAGGTTTCGATAGTTATGGTGCAGCGGACGGAACCATTGGTATTCAAAGAGTCAGGGAACTGAACCCGGATATCGTGGTCTGTGATGTCATGATGCCGGGACTGAATGGCTATCAAGTGCTGGATAGGCTGCGTGCAGCACCCGAAACCCAGACGATACCTTTTATTTTCCTGACCGCGCTGGGGGATCGCAATCATCTGCGGCAGGGAATGGAAGGCGGGGCAGATGATTATGTCCCCAAACCATTCCAGACGGTGGAACTGGTGCGGGCGATCAATAAACAGATGGAAAAGCGGACGACCCGTGCCCGTGAATTTGAATCCCGGCTCAAGGATATCCGTGATTCGATCTTTCAGACACTCCCCCACGAAATTCGCACCCCCTTGATGAGCATTCTGGGATACGCCGAACTCCTGGTCGAAAGTCCGCAGCCCTTCCAGGCCGACCAGGTGATTCAGATGGCGGATGCCATCTATAAGGCGGGGGTGCGCCTGCATCGTCTGACCGAAAATTACCTGTTGGCCTCGCAGCTTCAGGTCCTGGCGCTTAACCCAGAAACCGTCGAGCGGCTGCGTAAGCAGGTGGTTGACCGCCCGGCGATCATGGTGGAAGATTGCACCCTCCTGCAAACCCGCGAACACAAGCGCGAAAAAGACCTGAATATGAAATTACAGGACACACCGGTCCGTGTTGCAGATGAGCATCTGAAGAAAGCGGCTATTGAGCTGATAGATAATGCCTGTAAGTTCTCGGAGGCCGGTACACCAATTAAGGTAGTGTCCTCGGTGGATGACTCGTTCTTTAAGGTCATCGTCTCCAATAAGGGCAAAGGGATGACCGAGCAAGAAATTGCCAATATCGGTCTGGGTGTCCAGTTCGGGCGCGATTTGAACGAGCAGCAGGGCAACGGGCTGGGGCTGTATATTTGCCAGCAGATCGCCAAGATACATGGCGGTGAACTCAGCATTGACAGTGTGCCGGAGGGCATCACATCGGTGACTCTGGCGCTGCCTGTTGTCAAGGCATAAGGCTCTCGCCACAGGGGATTGCATCCCATTGTTCCACCACAAAGTAACACCAGTACTTGAACAAGGGGCATTGGCCCCTTGATTTTTTGCGTTAAAGGGATTTTCGTTACGGCGAATGTCCTATATAATCCAGAAACCGACAAGGAGAGATAGATACCCAGAGAACCATGGCAATACGAGACATTATTGGACTGAATAACCCGGTACTCCGCAAAAAAGCCCACCGGGTGGTGAGCTTTGACAAGAAGTTCCAGACCTTAGTTGATGACATGATTGAAACCATGCTGGACGCGCCTGGCGTCGGTCTGGCTGCGCCCCAGGTCGCTGTTAGCCAGCGGCTTATCGTGGTGCGCCTGCCCGACGACGAAGAAAGCCGCGAGGAATATGGAGAAGACGCCGGCAAAATCTATGTGATGGTCAACCCGGATATCGCGAAGACCAGTAAGGAGATGGTCGAAGGTGTTGAAGGCTGCCTGTCAATTCCCGGTTATGCCGGGCTGGTTGATCGGCATGAAAAAGTCACCGTGAAAGGTTTCGACCGGCATGGCAAACCACAGCGCGTTAAGGCGGAAGGCTGGCTGGCGCGAGTGTTCCAGCATGAGATTGACCACCTGGACGGGCAGCTTTACATTGACATCGCGAAAGATGTATGGGAACTCGGCCAGGAGTCCGAAGAAGACGAGACTCCCGCTCTGCCGGAAGAATAGCTATACGCGCAACTGAAATGTGTTATGCATTGTCCATAACACATATTGGAATCTGAGGGAGTACAACATGAAAATTGATGATCGGGCACCAATGGTCGCACGTAAGGAAATTATTGTCTCCGCAACACTTGAAAAACTCTGGACGATGCAGGCCGACATCAATCACTGGCCTGAATGGCAACCCGGAGTTACATCGGCACAATTGGATGGGGACGTTGCCGTTGGCAGTGTTTTCCGCTGGAAGGGTGGCGGACTTAACATTACGTCCACGCTGCAAATTGTTGAGCCGCCGCGCCGCATCGGCTGGACGGGCAAAGCGATTGGCATAGATGCCGTGCATATCTGGACATTTGAACCCGATGGCGATGCCACGCGCGTCACCAGTGAGGAATCCTGGTCGGGCTGGCTGACTCGTATCCTGAAATTCTTTGATCCCCACATGCTGGAAAAATCGGTAGACACATCGCTGCAAGTGCTGAAGACGAAAGCGGAACAGGCGTGATCAATGGGCAATAATCCACTTGTCCTGGGAATGCGTTTCCTGCTGGAACTCGCCGCGCTGGTAGCAACGGGCTATTGGGGCTGGACACAGCACGAAGGTATCGCGCAGGTGTTGCTGGCAATCGGTGTGCCGCTGGTAGTGGCTGCGTTGTGGGGGACATTCCGGGTTGACGGTATGCCGAACAAAGCGCCGGTAGCTGTTCCTGGCCCGGTTCGCTTGCTGCTGGAGTTTGCTGTATTCGGGCTGGCGGTGGTGCTGCTGAATTCCGCCAATGCACAGTCCGCCGCGCTGGTTCTGGGTGGGTTGGTGGTGTTTCACTACCTGCTTTCGTATGATTACGTCCTGACCTTACTGCGACTCCACAAAACTGAGTCACCCTGATTTGCCGCCATTATGAAACTCCTGGTTGTTTGCGCCTCACTTGATCTGACTCAGCCCTTCAGCGCCACGCCCGCCTGGTGGCAGTTGCTCAAGGGCTTTTACGAAATTGGCGTGGAAGTGATCGCCACGCCTTATCAAGGCCCGGCCATTGAGTCATTATGGTGGCAGGCCGCGCCCAACCCGGCCAAGTGGCAGGGGGATACCTTCAAACGGCTGCGCGATGCGCTCCGCAAGGTCGCCGGGGAAAAGCCGCCCGTACAGATTGAGGAAACGAGCATCGCAGGTAGTGGGCTTAAGTCCACTGTCATTGATCCTGCTGCCTCGCTTTTCACCACTGACACGATGACCGAATCGGCCTCTGACAAACTGATTCGCCAGACGGTGCAGACCTTCATCACGCCGCTGTGGTTACGCCACCTCGACACCATCCTCACGAAAAAACCGGATATTGACGCCGTACTCATCCTCACCGCGCCGCTCAACCACCTGAACGGCGTGGCGGCGGAAATCCAGCGCAAACACCATAAACCGGTCTTTTACTATGATGGGGATGTCCCCGCCAGCCTGCCCAACCTGCGCGGCTTCGCCTCCGGCTTCCGCATCTACCAGGGAGCCAACCCCGGTGAATACACGGCGGTCATCAGCAACAGCAAGGGCGGCGAGGATGCGCTCAAGGCGCTGGGCGCGAAGGACGTGTATACCGTCTATTACGGCGCTGACCCGACGGTATTCAGCCCGGTGAGCGTCCCGGTGCAGGACATTGACGTGATGTTTTACGGGCATGGGCGGGAATACCGGGCGTCGTGGATTGACGCCATGATCGCCGCCCCGGCCAGGACTTTTCCGGAGTCCCGTTTCGCGGTACGCGGCACGAAACTGGGCGACCTGGGGCCGACACAGCTATTGCCCTACCTGAGTTTCAGCAAACTGCGGGAATACGCCTGCCGCAGCAAGATCAATCTGTGTATCACGCGGCGGGCGCACGCCAGCGTGTTCGCGTCGTCGTCGTCGCGGCCTTTTGAATTGAGCAGTATGGGCTGCGCGATTGTCGCTAACCCGTATGAGGGGATCGAAACGTGGTTTGAGCCGGGCAAAGAGCTGGTCATCGTGCATTCCGAGGAGGAAGCGATTGACCGCTACCGCTACCTGCTGGCGCATGAGAGCGAACGGCTGGCGATGGGGGCGGCGGCGCGGGAACGTGTCCTCAAGGAACACACCTTCCAGCACCGGGCACGGCAGTTCGTGGAGATCATCGCCGGGTATTTTTAGAGGAAACGAACGTATATGGCCGGACTCGTGATTCAGAATGTGACGGCGGTCTATGATGCGCCGGACGGGGGCCATCTCATGGCGCTTGACCCGATTTCCTGCACCATCCAACGCGGGTCGTTCACCTGTCTGGTCGGGCCGAGCGGCTGCGGCAAAAGTACGCTGATCCGTATCCTGGCCGGTCTGCAAAAGCCCACACAGGGGCAGGTGCTGCTCGATAATGCCCCGGTTCTGGCTCCCAGGCCGCAGGTTGGACTGATGTTCCAGGAGGCCAACCTGATGCCCTGGCGCACGGTAGTTGAAAATATCGCCCTGCCGCTGGAACTCGCAGGAGTCTTCCAGGCCGAGCAGCGCAGCCGGGTAGAGGCGCTGCTGCCCGCGCTGGAACTGGCTGATTTCGCGGCGGCGTATCCGGGGGAGCTTTCCGGGGGGATGGCGCAGCGGGTCGCATTGGGGCGAGTCCTCATCCAGCGCCCGGCGGTGCTGCTGCTGGACGAACCGTTTGGCGCACTCGATGCGATGACCCGCGAACAGATCAGCGTGGACTTACTCCGGTTGTGGGCGCGGGATCGGCAGACCGTTTTTATGGTGACACACAACATTCATGAGGCCGTACTGCTGGCGGATCGCGTCCTGGTGATGAGCCGGCGTCCGGGGAAGATTATGGCGGATATCCCCGTGCCACTGGCTCGCCCGCGCAGTATCGAAGACACCTATCGCGACGAATTCGGCGTCATCGCCCGCCGCATCCGAGCCGCGCTGGAACTGTAGCCTCACTCCTCAAGCAGACGCTGGTTCATCACCTTGTCTACCATCGCTCTGAAGGCAGCCGGGCCTGGCAGCGGTTTGTAAAACAGCAGGTCTGCGCCGGATTTCTTGATGGCATCTTTTTCCTGCCGGGGCGAGAGGTGAAAGGCGGTCATGAGGATGATGGCGATATCGCCCAGTACCGGACTGCGCCGCAGCCGCGCCCCCACTTTGACACCATCAATTTTCCCTGGCAGGCGAATATCAATGAGCGCCAGTTGGGGCAGTTGTCCCTGATACTCGCTTTCGTCTACCTGGCGAATCCAGGCGACGATTTCTTCACCGCTGGCAAACCCAGCCGACTGCACACCCATCATATCGCACAGGGCTGAGACGACTTTATACAGATCAGGTTCATCTTCCACGACAATCCAGGTAGGCATATTATCCCCTTTGTGCCCAGGATTAGTATGTGGGTTGCTGGCTGTTTTAAGGTGCGCCGGCCATCAGCAAGGTAATGCCGAAGGTGCTTCCCTTCCCTTTCTGGCTGCGTACATAGACGCCGCCGCCGTGCGCTTCGGCGACGGATTTCACAATCGCCAACCCCAACCCCGTGCCGCGAATCTGTTCCGACCCGATAACGCGGTAGAAACGCTCGAACAGGCGCGACTGGGCTTCCTTGGGGATGCCGGGGCCGTTATCCACGACTTCAATGTGCAGCAGCATATCGTTGGGGAATGCCCGGACGGTTATTGTGCCGCCCGATGCGGTATATTTGATAGCATTATCCACATAATTGACAATAGCCCGCCGCACCCATTTACGGTCAACCTGGGGGATGGGCAGATCGTCCGGCAACTCGGTAGTAAATGTGAGCGAGCGCTCTTGTAGCAGCGGTTTGACTTCAGCGCCAATCTCGCGGATCATGTCCTTTATATCCACTTCCGACAGGTTGACGTCATATCCGCTTTCAATCTGCTCCAGGTTGAGCACATCGTTAATGAGGTCTTGCAACCGGGTCACTCCGTTGAGTGCCAGTCCAACAACTTCATTGGCTGGGTCAGCCACATCCTTGACGATATCCCGCAGCATATTCAATGAACTTATGGTTACGCCGAGCGGATTTCGCATATCATGGGCGGCGGCGCGGATGAACTCGGTGCGTGCCATTTCTTCTTCACGCATATAGGTAAGGTCTTGTGTCACGATGACCCAGCCATCCGTCTGTTTCCCGTGGTCTACCTGGCTTTCTACGTAAACCGGCGACACGCTCAAAGCGACCACCTGGTCATTGTCGAGCGAAACCTTGATCGCTTTGCTGCTGCCCTTATCTGACGAGAGCGCAAACAACAGTGAATCACGGACGCGGGGGTGAATCGGGGATTCCCGCAGCGGCATCCCGATCAGCTTACGGGCGCTGACATCGAACATCGATTCGGCTGCATGGTTGATGAGGCGGATACGCCCATTATGGTCAGTAGCGATGATTCCATCGGCGGTGGACTGCAAGATGGCATCCAACCGCTGTTCATGCTCAACGGAGTTTTCATACAACCGGGCGTTATCCAGCGCCACACCGACGGTATCAGCAATCGCCTTCAGGACGGTGATGATTTCGTCGTTGAAGGCTTCTGTCTTCTTGCTCATGATGCTCAGGATACCGATGATCTTGCCGCGTGCGTGCATGGGCGCCATCGCAATTGCCCGAAAATTCTCGTCGTGGAAGCGTGGCACGGCCAGTTCTTCGCTGCCATCCAGATTATTATCCAACACCACATTATCCGATGCAATCACCCGCCCGGACATACCACTGCTGACCGCGACCCGCATCGGCGGGTTCGTGAAGTCATGTTCCCAGCCGTGCTGGGCGCGTAAAACGACTTCCTGCGCCTCGTAATCAATTAGGCTGATACCCCCGGCATCGGCACCAACTACATTCAGGACCGCCTGAAGTGCCGTTTTGAGGGTGCGGTTCAGGTCAAGTGACTGACTCACACTGGTCGCTACGGTGTTGATCGCGGCGAGCTGGTCAATGCGGCGTTTCACCTCTTCCGTCAGCAGGCGATTCTGGTAAAGCAGACTCTCTATATCTTGCACAGGGTTACTTTTGCTCCCATAGATGACACATGAAAATAATAGGTTGCAGCAATAAAATTCTGATTGGGTGCTGAGTTGGGTATCGTGATATGACCTCACACACCCTATGTGACCCCTATTATGGCGAGTATACCCTAAACCCAGTGCTACAGCGATAAGAGAAATTCGTCCTATTTGCCCGGTGGACTCGTGGGCTATCGCCGGGTGGCGGCGGATACGGTAGTATTGCACGATCATTATGCATTGTAGGCAGCTATCAAATAAGGATAAAGCCCATGTCTTTTCATGCTGACGCGGTACGTTCCCTGTTCCCCGCGCTCAACCAACCGGTTTCTGACAACGCGTTCCCGGTGTTCTTCGATAACCCTGCCGGGACTCAGGTGCCACAGGCCGTTATTCAGGCGGTAACAGACTATTATACCCACATGAACGCCAATTCCGGCGGCGCGTTCGCCACCAGCCAGCGCAGCGACGCCATGATCCAGGCAACCCGTGAAAAAGTTACCGATTTCCTGAATGCGCCTCGTGCAGATGAAATCGTGTTCGGGCCGAATATGACGACATTGAATTTTAGCCTGAGCCGGGCGTTGGCGAAAACACTGCGCCCAGGGGATGAGATCGTCCTGACACGCATGGATCATGATGCCAATGTCGCGCCCTGGTTGCGGATTGCCGAGGATCACGGCCTGATCGTGCGCTGGGTGGACATTATCGAGCGTGACTGCACACTGGATATGGACAGCCTGGAAGCCGCCCTGACCGATAGGACACGGGTCGTGGCAACCGTCCATGCCTCGAACGCTGTCGGCACGATTAACCCGGTAGCGCAAATCGCACAGATGGCACACGCGGCAGGGGCGCTCTACGTGGTGGATGCGGTGCAGAGTGCGCCGCATATCCCGCTAGATGTTCAGGCGATTGGCTGCGATTTCCTGCTGTGTTCGGCTTACAAATTTTATGGGCCGCATATCGGCGTTCTGTGGGGGCGACATGACCTCTTGAGCGACCTGCCGGTTTACAAGGTGCGCCCCTCGCACGATGAAGCGCCGTTCCGTTGGGAGACTGGCACACCCAGCTTCGAGACCATTGCCGCTGTGGGCGCGGCGGTGGACTACCTGGCAGGAATCGGGCGCGACTATGGTGCGGCGTTTGCTGAGTCATTCCCCGGTTTTGCCGGGCGGCGGTTGGCGCTCAAGACTGGTATGGCGGCGCTGCAATCTTATGAGCGCGGCCTCGTAAGCCGGCTTATCTCCATGCTGCAAGGCATCCCCGGCGTGCATATCTACGGCATCACCGACCCAGCGCGGTATCATGACCGCGTGCCGACAGTGGTTTTCACTCAGGCCGGCCACACCCCGCTGGAAATCGCGGAACACCTGGCAGAGCAGCATATCTACGTGTGGAATGGGAATTATTACGCCCAGGAAATTATGGAGCGGTTGGGGCATGGCGCACATGGTATGGTGCGGGTTGGACTGGCGCACTATAACACCGCTGCTGAAATCACCCGCCTGGAAAACGCCTTGCAGAGCTTATAGACCAGGCTTTTATCTGTCCTGCAGATGCCCAGAAGGTTGTGCGATGTCAGGATAGAGCGTTGCCATCAAAACTGACCTGGATTCAGGGGAGGGCACATTGGTCTTCCCCTACGATGTCCTCACCACGCATTAACCGTGATGCGTGCCAGGTGCAGCAGCAGGTCTTCCTGTACACCGGGCGCGGGAATGCGCGTACCATCCCACCACTGGTAGACGGCCATCCACAAATTGACGGAGCGCCCTGATAATCCTGGCAGGTATACCTCGCGTTCCTCTACGTAATACTGCCCTGGCTGCCACCGGCTGGTCTCCATCGGCTGTGGATTGGGCGGGTAGCCCAGGTCAACCAACTGCGGCGGGCCATCCACCTGGTCAATAACCGTCCTGCCAAACATGAGATACGTCCCAATGCTGTAATCGAATTCCGGCGGTCGGTCTACCGACCACCACAACCGCATCCGTATCGTTTCGCCTTCATGTTTGACAACCAGCGGCCCTTCCAGGTAACGATAGCCCGATTCATTCAGCAGATCCATGCCATGAAAGCGCATTCCATTCGCAAATGGGATGCCCTCGACATCCGGGGGTAGTTCGTACAGGCGGAACATGAAGCGTGCCGGACCGTAAAAATCCCGCTCTAACCGGCCTGTCGTGACTTTTTCTCGTGTGGCGGTATCATAGTGCAGGTTGTTGAATACATACCATACGCGCCGGTAACCTGTCGGGTCGGTCACGAAGCCCAGGCCATTAGGGAAATAGAGCCGCGTCGCGTAGTCCCACTCGTACCAGTGACCATCACAACAGCCAGGGTCAATCAGGATCACATCGCCCCACTGCATGTTGGTTTGCAGCCATTCAAAAGTTGCCATCCAGGGGCGGAAATACAGCGGGTTGTACTGCAACTGTACGGGGAGCAGCATCAGGACAGCCAGCACGCCCCCAGCCAGTAGGCGACCCCGGTGGGGTAGGAAACGCAGCCCCCATGCCAGCCACAGTGCCAGCCCGACCATGAGTGCCATTGCGTAATGCTGGTCGAAGAATTTGAAAACCGGGTTCAGGATAAAGAGCAGCACTGGCAGGGCGAATGTCCAGACCGTCAGCGCTGCCGTATGCGAATCAGCACTGCGCCAGTGCCAGAAAATCAGCGCCGTTACCAGAACAGCCAGCAGCAGCCACAACCACAGGGGATACCCCGGAAAGAGGTATACCGTATACTGCTTGAAATAGTCGCTGAACGCCTCGGCAAATGTGGGTTCAACACGGGGGGAATTCACCCGCTCGACAAGCTGCGGAATTTTATAGAGGATCATCGGCAGTGCCAGCAGCACCGCCAGTCCGCCCGGCAGCCACCAGCGCCAGATCGTTTTGCGGTAGACGACCAGCGTATAGACACCCAGCATCAGATAGCCGATGACGCTGGGCAGGTAGGTGTAGAACATGAGCGCCATACAGACCGCCAGTGGAATCGCCCGCCGGAGAACGGGACGCCTGAAGTAGCGCAGGGTGAACCAGAACGCGAAGATAAACAGGGTAATCATGAGCATGTAGGCGCGGACTTCGGTGCTGATGCGCTGGCTGTACCCCAGCGCCCCGAAGGCCAGCACCGCCAGCACCGCCGTCGGTTCATCACGCAGCCGCCGCGTTACCCGGTACAGTGCCGCGCTGCCAATCAGGAAGATGAACAAAGATAGGGTGCGCAGGACAAACGGGTGTATCCCGGCCACTTCTTTCCAGCCGTCAAGCAGCACATAATAGAGTGGTGTCCAGTCATAGGGCGTGCGCAGGACAACCTGCTCCGGCGTGCCAAACGTCTGCCAGATTGACCAGATTTCATCCACATGCATTTCCATGCTGTTGAAACGGACGATACGGCTGGCGACCAGCAGCAAGAGAATTCCTACAAAGAAGAACAAACGATAGCTGGAACGTTTTGCCATGAAAAGGTTCCTCGTATCTTAATACGGTTATAGCTCATAGGGGGAAATTAAATCAACCCACAGGCAGCGTGTCAAGTCATTCGGTAGGCCACGAAGATGAGAGAATAAAACCGGGACTATGGTTCAGGTTCAAGCACAGTAACGTTTTTGGGGACACGCTAAATCTGCGGGAAGATGGCCTGATCTCCCCTGTCCGTGCCTACAGCTGACATGGAATCTCCCGCGTGAGGCAATGGACAGCGCCGCCGCCATTGACGCTCAGTGAACAATCCACCGGGATAATGGTGTAGTCCGGCAGCGCGTCCTGGTAAGTCGCTAACGCTTTTTCATCCTGCGGGATGTTGAATATCGGCACCAGCACGCGCCCATTAACAGTCAGGGCGTTGGTATAGCTGCGCCAGATGGGGTAAACGAACCAGTTGAGACACAACGGTGGGGCAGGCAGTTCCAGCACGTGGTAGGGCTGTCCGGCGGCGTTTGTTTCCTGGCGAAACAGGTCAGCTGCCCGACGCAGTTGCTCCCCGTTATAAATCACGTCCGGTGCGGTGACCAGGACGGTTTGCGCATCCGCCAGCTTGACGACCAGGTCAACATGCCCGGTTTCTTCGCGTTTCAAGCGCGGCGTGAGGATGACCTTCTGCACGTCGAAGACAGTTTGCAGCGCGGCCAGCAGCCCCTGGCGGTTAAGGCCGGGGTTTGCGTGCAACACCTGCTCGGAGATGAGCAGCGTTCCCGCCCCATCCGACCATATATTTCCCCCCTCGAGGTGAACGTTCAGCGGGCGCAGCGGCAGCGCCCGGTGTGCTGCCCAGCGGCGTGGCATCGCATTGTCGCGCTCCTGCGGATAACTGGGCAGCGGGTCGAACACGGCATTGACGGTCACCTGTTGCCCGGCGGCATCCAATCCGGTGATCGGGCCGTAATCGCGTATCCAGATGTCATCCGTTGGCAAATGCAAGAATTGGATATTGTCTAAGTCTATCCCGCCCCGCCGTTCCAGGTAGAGACGCGCCGCCGCCGCCCACATCGGGTGCGGCACGAGGACGACGACCTGAGCCGCCGGGGCAATCGCTCCGGTCATCTGGGCGTGCAGCGACCACAAGGGGGGATACAGCACCGGCCACGCCAGCAGTACCGCCTCCACTGGCTCCCACTGCGCTGGCAAGTGAATGACCCCGTTGGCTGCTTCAGGAGCGGAATCATCTCCCACAGACTGCAGCGGTAGGGCAGAAAGTTCACGCAGCTGGGTGGTGATTTCTCTGGTAGTCATCTTGTCGAGCAGGCGCCAGCGCAGCAGATAGGCGGCCATTGCTTCCGGGGCCGTCGGCGGGTGGGTATCGGCATCCACCGCCAGCCAGCGGCGCAGCAGTGGCCGGAGAACTGAGTGGAACAGTGCGGGCATTCGCCGCCGCCAGAGCGGGTAGGGTACATAGTCAAATCGCAGCATGGCGGGAATGTTACCGGGGCCCGGTTGGTTCGTCAACAACGGCATGCTAATGCTTCGGGGGTAAACGTTCAATGGCGTGACTATCCGGTGAATACCGGTAGCCAATTCGTCCTATTCCTGTAATAAACACAAAAATCCTTAACGAACCATTGGTTGAATGCTCTTTAGAATTAGGAATATAAAAGGTTTATGAAGGCGGGATTCACGTACATGAACAACGTGCAAACAATGGAGCTAGGCCCACATCTCACTGCTATCGCGCCCGACTTCCGGGTGCCGGATCATACCAAACGACCACATGATCTGGAGGACTTGATGGGGAAACGTGGTTTGCTGCTGGGTTTTGTGGGTGACATCTGGCAGCCGGCCAGTATGCGCCGTATTCTCTGGTTGCAGCGGCACGCACAGACATTCATCCAGCGCGGGGTGAATGTAGCCCTCCTCATCCACGACGACGTATACACAGTTTATGGATTTTATGTGAGCAGCCCTACCACGCCGGACTTCCCGCTGTTGGCTGATAGGGATGCGAAAGTCCATGCACTATTCAATATGGCGCGTAATCCGGGGTTAGTGATACTGGATAACAACCGGGTCATCCGTCATAAGTGGTTGATGCCCGACGAACGGGTATGGCCGAAAATCAGCGAGCTGCTGCACATGCTCGAAGTGTTGTAGAGAACCTGGGGGAGTGCAGGCCGCACTCCCCCAGCGCTTCACCTCACGTCGCTACCCGCAACCGTCCAGGTCGCGCCACTTGGCGATGGTATCCCCCACCTGCATCACGCCGTTTTCATCGGGCGTGGCCGTCACACGGCGGTTGGCAATCTCCTCGCAGGTGTCCCCTTTTTCTACCGCGACCCAATCGGAGCGTACATACTTGTACTCGATAGCCGAACCTTCCAGCAGATCAAGTGTCACCGTCCAGTAGGTGTCATCCACCTGAGTCATAGGGATACCCGCCGGGTCCCAGGTCGGGTAGCCATTCCCAGCGAAATCCCCGGCAATATACACGGGGGGCGGGGTCGTATAGTCCGGCACCGTCACGATGAACGCCACCGGCACAATCTGACGCTCAATCAGCACCGGGTCGGTCAGCACCTGTTCCGACTCGTTCAGCGCACCATCCACCGCCGTGATCGCGTAAATGTAGGTTTCGCCTTCCACCACGCCGGTATCTTTGTAAGTCGTGCCATCCGCTGCCGGGACTTCCGCCACCAGCAGGATGTCCCCTGCCGAATTGGTGCGATAGACCCGATAGACGAATAAGTTGTCATCGGTGACAGTTTCCCATTCCAGCGACACTCCGGAAAGCGATGCCCGCAGGATGCTTACGCTCCCGGTTGCGACGGGTGGTGTCGTATCGTCCGATGATTCCAGCGTGAGCAGCGGGAGTGTCCCATCAGGTAGTTCGACCACTGTCCAGGTCAGTCCGGCATCGGTACTGAAACGTGCTACCGTCTGGAACACGCCCACATCCTGCGGTGCGAAGGCGAAACTGTATACATCCGCGCCATCCAGTTCGCCGCTGTAGACCATTGGCTCCCAGTTCGCCGTTTCCAGGTTGTAGCCAACAGGGACGAGCGCCGCCTGTGCTTGCACACCGGTTGCCTGGCCGTCAGCCTCGGTCATGCCATCCACCTTCACCGCCGCTTGCAGTTCCGCCGTCACACCGAACACCAGCCCCATCGTGCGTGGCCCAGCAGCAGCATCGCCCATGTAGTACACCGCGCTGATCGGGGCGCTGGCAGTACCGGCGGCGCTGGCGCTCAACGGGCCAAGCAGCAGGTTTTGTGTTAGCGGAGCGACGGCATAGTAATACATAAACCCGTTGGGAGCATCCAATTCAAGGCTTGTTTCAGCTCTTGCCCCCACGCTGACCCGTTCAAAGCCGCCGGTTGCCACCGGGCTGCGGTAGACCAGATAGCCTCTCGCGCCGTCTACCGGCTCCCAATGGACTGTCACACGACTATCACCCCCTGTGACGGTCACCCCGGTGGGCGCATCGTTGAGGGCGAATATGCTGTTGTCGGTTGTCACCGTCCATACATTGCCACTGTGTGCCCCAACGCGGACTTCGGGGAGTGAGTCATCGGTGGAAAGCGCCGTCCCGCCAAATGTCGGTTCCAGCGTCAGGCCTATAGGAAGCTGCCCACCGAAGGAGAGTTCTACGGTTCGGGCACTGTCGCTGTTGTTCAGCACGACCACCGCCGCGTTACCCGCTGCCACATCCAGCCGCAGGAAGGCGTACACCCCAGTAGCGTCGTCGGTCACGAGCGTCACCATTTCACCGGTACGCAGTGCCGGATTTGCATGACGCAGCGCGGCAATCTGCTGGTAGAAAGCCAGCATCACCTCATCCGGTGCGGGGTAAGCGTCGCCTTCGGTATCCGCCCAGGGATAGGGGGCGCGGTTGTATGGATCATCCTGGAGCGTGCCGCCGTCATTCCTGCTGGGTGCATCCAGGGCAATTTCATCGCCGTAGTAGATCGTCGGTGCGCCGGGCAGCGTGAACTGTGCCAGCGCCGCGAGTTTCTGTAACTGTGGGTCGTTGTCCACCACGAAGAACAGGCGGCTGGTGTCGTGGCTGTCCAGGAGGTTCAGCAGGGCGTGATAGGCCTGCGCCGGGTAGTCTTCCTCTATGGCGCGGATCACGCTGTTGAATTCGCTGGGCGCCAAGACCGAAATAAGCCGGTCGCCGTTTGAGTCGTTGTCCTGGTAGTCGCTATCGCGCACGTAACCAAGGATACCCGCCCGCAGCCGGTAGTTCATGGTCGAATCCCACTCATCGCCTTGCAGCCACTCGGATGAATCCGCCCATTCTTCGCCAATAATCACGGCGTCGGGATTGGTATTTTTGACGACGGTACGGAAGGCTTCCCAGTAGATGTTGTTGGGATCGCTGCCGTTGTCAATGTCGGGGGCAACATCCAGCCGCCAGCCGCCGATGCCCTCGCGTCCCCAGGTACGGGCAACACTATTTTCATCGAGGAAGACATACCTGCGTGTTTCGATGATGGTGTTGTTGATGCGCGGGATGCTGTCGAACCCGGCCCAGGAGACGTAATACAGCGGGTCGGGGTCGCCGGCGCAGGGCGCTGGTTGGTTGGCGCGTGGTGCAGCGAAATAGAACCAACTGCGGTACGCGGAGTCCAGGCTCTCGCACGCACCGTCGGTATCGAAGCGGTGGTAGCGATCGAAGATGGCGCTATCGCTCGACATGTGATTGAAAACGCCGTCAAGTATAATGTAGATGCCGCGTGCGCTGGCCTCACTGATGAGGGTCTGGAAGTCCGCCAGTGTGCCTAGCATCGGGTCAATTTGCAGGAAGTCGGCGGTATCATACCGGTGGTTGGAACGCGCCAGGAAGATCGGGTTGAGGTAAATGCCGGTTACGCCCAGTTCTTGCAGGTAATCCAGCTTCTCAGTGATACCTGCCAGGTCGCCGCCGTAGAAGTCGCTGTTCCAGTAGCCATTGCCGTTGGGCAGCCTATCTACCCGACCGTCGAGCATCGGTTCGTTCCAGGTTTCGTGGAAATACAGCGGGAGTTCATTATAGAATGTCTCTGAGCCGTCTGCCGGGTTATTGCTCGTGTCGCCATCCCGGAAGCGATCCGGGAAAATCTGGTAGAGGATGGCATTCTGCATCCATTCCGGTGTGACGAAAGCTGGATCATACACCGTAATCTGGAAACTCAGGTCAGGGCTTTCGCCGTAAGCGGCACCGATTCCGCCTTCTTTGGCCGCGATGAATGAGCCGTTATTCTCACGGGTGTCATCTTCATAGTAGACCGTCCGCGCCCCTTTGGTGACGATAAAGCGATACCATAAGACGGTTGTCTTGCGCCCGGTGTCGAGCGTCGCTTCCCAGAAATCATAGCCATCAGCAGTGGTGGCAACCGCCTGCATCGGCAGCAGAGTCTGCTCCTGGTTGCGCGTGTTCCACACACGGACAGAGGCTGAATCAAGATCGCCCGCAGCCGCCCGCAGCCGCAGTGTCACGACGGTGCTGAACGGCGCCGCGCCCCCAGGGGTCCGGTAGAGGTCGGAACGGCTGTCATGCAGCAGGGCATCGGTGTTCATGTCACCAAACTGTGCCAGCAGCGAGACGCCCGGCAGCAGCATGACCAGCAGGCCGCACACAAAAGTCCAGCGTAAAAGTAGTTTAAGCATTTTCGCAATACTCCACATAAACCTGACCAGAGCGATGATACACCCCGGTCTATCCGGTTGGCAAGCGGACAGTAGGGCTATTTCCCCTGCCATTTCACTGGCTGTTTGGTGAGGACGGCCTGCACCCCGTTGACGAAATCTTCGGTGCGGACGAGGACACTTTGTGCCCAGCCTTCGAGTTGCAGCCCACGCTCCACGTCGGTCATACCGTTGATGACGCGCTTGGCATAACTGACTGCCAACGGAGCGGCTTGCGCCAGTTCGTCTGCCAGGGCATCCCCCCGCGCCAGCAGGTCATCGCCGGGGACAACATGATTGACCACGCCCCAGCGTTCAGCATCGTGTAAGTCCATGCTGCGCCCGGTCATAATGTATTCTTTGGCACGCGCCGGGCCAACCAGCCGCGCCAGACGAGTCGTGCCGCCCACATCCGGGATCAGCCCCAGCAGGGATTCGGGCAGACCGATGCGGGTAGCTTCTGCCGCGATACGGAAATCAGCGGCCAGCGCCAGTTCCATCCCCATTCCCAGGCAGAAGCCGTGCATCAGGACGATAACCGGCAGCGACGACGCCTCAAACTTGTTGACGATGCCCTGATAATAGGCCGTCAGCGGAAACAGATTATCGCGCCAGTTTTCGCCGAAGCGTTCCGCGGCGCTCATGAAGTCGGTGACGTCAATCCCGGCGGAAAACCCTGTCCCTTCGCCGCGCAGCAGTACCGCCCGGATACCGGAAATTGTCTCGGCGTGTTCAATGGCGGCGGCTAAAGCATCCATCATCTCGCGGTTGAGTGCGTTACGTTTTTCGGGGCGGGTGAGGATGATCTCGAAGATATGGTCACGCTGGCGGGTCATAATCAGGTCGGACATAAGCTCGTTGCCTCACGAAAGCTGAAAGGTGAAAAACACTTGACAAAAGCATACCCATATCGGGACGGCTGTGCCAGCATTCACCCTCGCGCAGTGGCGGGTGTGGCGCTAAAATTCGCAGTATGCCGACACCATTCACACACCTCGAAACTGCTCAACGCCTGCTGGCAGACCCGCTGCTACCAGCCGAACTCCGTGAAGAACTGGCGCAGGAACGCAGCGCCTTTCTGCTCGGCAGTGTTGCGGCGGATGCTCATGTCAACGGCTTATCCCGCGAAGACACCCATTTTTATACCTATACTAATCCGATCACGCGCCCGCCCTGGCGTACCATGCTGGACTATTTCCCGGCGATTAATCCCCCGCGCACACCGGCGCATCGCGCTTTTCTGGCGGGGTATGTCGCCCATCTGGCGGTGGATGTGGTCTGGACACTGGATATGCTCGGCCCGCACTTCGCGGCCAGCGAATGGGGTGAATCACGGGCGTTTCGCTTCCTCATGCTCCATATCCTGCTCATCTATATGGATGAACGCGACCTGGCCGTCTTACAGCCGTGGCAGCCCGCCGCGCTCAACAGAGCCCTGCCGCAGGCGTGGCTGCCATTCATGCCCGACCCAGTGCTGGCCGAGTGGCGCGACTTCATCTACGACCAGATCAAGACGGATGGTCTGAGCCAGACCCTGTCAGTGTTTGGCGGGCGCATCGGCAAAACGCCCGACGACCTGCGGGCAATCCTCGATTCTCCCCAGCAGATGCAGGCCGGACTGTGGGAGAATATCTCGCCGGAAATCCTGGCCGACATCGAAACCCGGATGTATGCCTCCGCCCGCGACGAGATGGCGCAGTACTGGCAGGAATCGGCGCGGTAGCTTCGCGCTGCACACCTACCAGTCGGTTGACGCTCATCGAAAAATCAGCGAGGTCATCGCCGTCCGTCGGGCCGCCATTCCTGCATTGCGACGTAGGGATAGCCGGAAATAACCGACATAGAGAAAACCGATTTGTGTCCCTGGCTACATACCACGTATCAAAATGCCGAGCATGGTATTCCAAACTGGTCAGGGCAGACTCTTTCCCTAGGGGAAATTGCGAGGATTTTGTGCGGAGAATGCCTGTATCGTCCGGGGATTTCCCCCTTCCAGGCTGGCTGGCTTGACTCCCGATTCAACCGGGCTTATACTCTTGATTGAACGTTCAATCAAGAGGGCGTTATGGATCAACTACATGACGAAATGACCCGGCGCGACGCCATCATCCGGGCAGCAGTACAGGTGTTTGCCGAAAAAGGCTACCACCGCGCCTCCATCAAAGACATCGCCGCCGCCGCCCACCTCAAATCGCCTTCGCTGATTTACTGGTATTTCAAGGACAAAGGTGAGCTGCTCCGGGCAGTGCTGTCGCAGTTGTCGCCGCTCTTCTTCGAGATGGAAAACCCGGCGGCGCTGGCCGATCTGTCGCCTGAATCACTGCTGCTGCTGATTGCACGGGGATTTATGCAGGGTTTCGAGAATCCTGACGGCAAACGCATCTTCCGCATCGTGCTTTCTGAGGCGCTGCGCGATCCGGCGTTAATTGACGAATTTGTGGATTCGGTATTGCGCGTTCTTCGGTTTTTCACCGGCTATCTGCAACAACAAGTCGAACAGGGGCGGCTGCGCCCGCACGACCCGGCAACGGCGGCGCGGGGCTTCATCGGCGGGCTGGTGGCTTATATGCTGGCGCGGGACGTTATTCCCCGCCTGGGGACCGGGCTGCCCGATATGGAAATGTTTATCAGCGAGCATGTCAGAATTTTCATGGATGGGCTGCGGGCGTAGTCACCGCGCCATCCTCGCAAGCGGGCCGACCCGCAAGGCAGGTTAACATGAATCCGGCAGTCACAGTCACCCAGCTTCACAAGCGTTACGGCACTATCCACGCGCTGGACGGTCTTTCGCTCGAAATCGAGCGCGGGCAGATTTTCGGCCTGTTGGGGGCGAACGGTGCGGGCAAAACCACGCTCATTAAGTCGCTCATCGGCCTCACCCGCCCGAATAGTGGGACAATACGGGTACTCGACCTTGATCCGCAAGTGCAGAAACACGCCTTGCGTCGGCAGATCGGCTATATGCCGCAAACCCCAGTGCTCTACGACGACCTGACCGCCTGGGAGAACCTTCTGTTCTGGGGGCGGGCGCACCCCATCCCCAACATTCAGCAGCGGGTGAGCGAGGTGCTGGCTTTCACCGGGCTGGCAGATCGCCAGCACGACCCGGTATACACTTTTTCCGGCGGGATGAAGCAGCGCCTTTCGCTGGGCTGCGCGCTGGTACACCAACCGGTGCTGCTGCTGCTGGATGAGCCGACCACCGGCGTTGACCCCAAACTGCGCGAAACGTTCTGGACACACTTCCGCGAGATGACGGATGGCGGGGCGACGATTATCCTCAGCACGCACCAGATGGATGAAGCAGTTTACTGTGACCGGCTGGCGGTCATGCGGGGCGGGCATGTATTGGCGTGCGATACGCCTCCGGCACTGCTGCGGCGTGGGCGCACTACCGTGACAGTGTGGAACGGCGCGGAACATCACACCGAACAGATCGCAGATTACGCGGCGGAACTACCACGTCTGCTCTCACGCTACCACCTCGACCCATCGGTGAGCCGGATTGAAGTTGAGCATGAACCGCTGGAAAGAGTCGTACTGGACTTAATCGCCAGCCAGGAGGTGAACCATGTTCGCTAACACGACAGCGGTGGCGGCGCGGGTGCTGCGCCAGCTCCGGCGTGACCGGCGCTTTGTGGCGATTTCGCTGGCGATGCCAGTCTTGATCGTCTATATGCTTTCCCTGTTCTTTGAGGGGGTTGAGTCGCCAATTGTTGACCCCAATAAGTTTGTGCTGCCCATTGGGGCGTTCATCGTCCATTTCATCACCTATGCGCTGTGTGCGATTGTGCTGGTGCGCGAACGTACCGGGCAGACTTTAGGCCGTATGTTCATCAATGGCTACCGGCAGATCGAGATCATTGGCGGCTATCTGATCGCCTATTCACTGCTTTCCACCATGCAAAGCCTGATTGTGCTGGTTGGGCTGGAAGCACTGTTCCAGTTGGGCTACTCGCTGGGAGTTTACGCGGCCATATACGCCGTGATCTGGCTGCTGGCGGTGTTGAGTATCGCCCTGGGGATGTTTGTCTCAAACTTCGCCCGTAACGAGGGGCAGGTTTTCCCCATGATTCCGCTGGTCATTATGATCTCGGTGTTCTTCTCCGGCATGATCCTGCCCATAGACCGCCTGCCGGAAATCATCCGGTGGATGCGCTTTATCACACCGATGTATTACGGAACCGAGGGGATTCAGGCGTTGATTAAAACGGGCAGCACGTTGTCTGATGCGCTGCCGGGTATCGCCGGTCTGCTGGTTTACGGGGTTGTACTGCTCGTGCTGGCAACCGCCACCCTGCGCGAGGAAGACTAGGCGATTGGAGCGGGATGTGTCGAAGGATTTTTACTGTGACGAAGTGCTCAGCGGGAAAACGCCTGTTGAAAAAGTGATCGAAACCGATCGCGTTTTGGCATTCAGGCACACACGGCCTGCTTATCCGGTTCACATCGTCGTGATCCCGAAACAGCATATTGATTCGTTACTATATCTGGAGGAAGCACATAATTCGTTGCTTTTAGAGATGGTGCGCGTGATTCAGCAGGTCGCGGAAGAGGTGACGTCAGCGCATGGCTCATGTCGCGTGGTGACGAACCTGGGTAAGTATCAAGATTCAAAACACCTTCACTGGCACATTATATCGGGTGATTCTATGCGGTAACAGACACGGCAGAATCATAACGGTTCATCCTGCCCCCAGCTCTGCCGCGCTCTGTGTAATCTCCCCTCCTCCGGGCAAAACTGAGGAGGGGAGATAACTGTGGGTGACAATCGAGCGTTTTTATGAGCTGGATTGCCACCCTGAAAGTTCTTTATCGTATGGGCGCAGCGGGTGATTGCCACCCCTCGACAATTATTTTGTTCCGGAAACACCACCGTACTACAATTACAACCATCTGGGCGGCATCAGATCGGCCAGCGCCAGCGTGCGGCGGTTCGTTGCGATAGGTGGCTGCTGTGCCTGTTGCCAGACTTCGTCCACGATTTGCCAGACGGCATCCGGGTGCGCCAGCTTGCGGGCCATCTCCGAGCGGCGCTCGAGTTCCGCCTTGCCGCCCGCCAGCCATTCCGCCACTGCGTTCGCCACATTTTCCGGGCCGGGTGCAAAGACGCCAGCCTCATTGTTGACGACGAGTTCGACATTGCCGGTCTCCTGTCCAGGGATTGCGTCGCTCAAAATGAGCGGCAGCCCGGCGATACAGGCTTCGCTGATAGTGGCAGGGCCGGCCTTTGTCACCAGGATATCCGCCGCCGCCATCAGTGTTGGCATGTTGGTTACAAAAGGATAGATGTGGGTGAGTTGATTCCACTCATC
The DNA here is from genome assembly GCA_937974245.1 of uncultured Chloroflexota bacterium. Lineage (GTDB taxonomy): Bacteria > Chloroflexota > Anaerolineae > Aggregatilineales > Phototrophicaceae > JACKCG01. The sequence goes on from CALJKV010000015.1 coordinate 61,727, forward strand.
CGCTTCCAGTTTCTCTTTCAGGGTTTCGTTGCGCCCGGCGATAACCGCCATCTGGTGATTGAGATTGCGGTCATTGATAGCGCGGGCCGTCTTATACAGTGGCCCCATACCTTCGCCGCCGCCCACCAACAGCACCGCCGGTAAGTCGGGGTCCCAGCCCAAGCTCTTACGGGCTTCAGCCTTGCTCACCAGTCGTTCAGCAAAACCAGGGTGTACCGGCAGCCCGGTAACGCGAAGCTGCGCTGGCTTCAATCCAGATTCGAGAGCGCGTTCATAGGCCGGTTCAGAAGGCACCAGGCAGCGTTCTACGCGAGGGTCATACCAGAACATGTGGGTCGAAACCAGGTCGGTCACAACGGTGACGAACGGCGGGCGTTTCTCAAAGCGCAGGAGCGCCTGAATCGCCGGGGTATTGATGACCGAATGCACACAGACAATCACATCAGCCGGGTGTTCGCGCAGCAGTCGTTTCAAGCCTTTTTCCATCGAAACATACATCCCCCGCGACAAGAGTTTGGCGCGGCGCTGACTGTTGGTGAGTTTATAGCCCACATTCCAGGATGCTTTGCTGCGGTTGACAATCCAGGGGTACATCTCCGGCATATATTTGAAGGGAAAAGGGGAGTAAGAGCGAAACACATCCACCAGTTCAGTCGTCACCAGTCCCTGATACTTACGCTGCAAGGCATCTTGAATGGCCTCGGCAGCGGCCCGGTGTCCGCCGCCTGTATCCGACATCAAAAAAAGCACTCGCTTCATTCATAATCCTTTTGAATAGTGTTTTCAGAGGAAAGCACACGCTTAAGGTGTTTCGCCAACTCACTGCGGGCTAACAGGACCTGCCGCCCGCAGCCTACACAGCGCAGTCCAATATCGGCGCCCAGACGGTAAACCACCCACTCATCGCTGCCGCAAGGGTGCGCTTTGCGAAGCTGTACCCGGCTGCTCATGTCAATCTGCTGGATCGTCAAGGTATACCTTATGCAGACCCTCAAAACGGTATCTTACCACAGTTTGGTGCTGCTCTCTATTTGTCTCTACCATAATCAAAAACACATGAACCAGGGCAAAGTGGCGTTTTGAACGATGATTGACGTTAATTCGTATCCCATTCGATGGCATCCAGCGTGAAGGGCAAACTGGGCTGCGCCAGTTTCACGGCCAGTGAGTACGAGTCAAAGTTTGTCACAAGCAGGCGGTTCGGGGCGCTGAAATCCACATCGCTCGGCCCCCGGAATAACCCGGCAATGTAGGAGAGCGTGCCGTCGCTTTCCAGGCGGGCGATGCCCTTTTGCCCCAGCGCCGCCACGTAAATCGCGCCATCCGGCCCCAGTGTCAGGCCATCGAAGCCGGGGGCATTGGGGCGTTGGTTGTGTGAGTACAGGACTTCAGTCGCGCCATCGACTGCCGCCACCCGATAGATTACATCGTTCAGACCGTCTGTTACCAGGAGTGCGTCATGTGTCGAGTCAAAGGCCAGGCCGGTTGGCTCATACTGGTCGGCATTTTCGAGCGCCGGGGGAGTCCACCAGACTGCGCCGCTGCCATCGGGGGCGAAGCGCCAGACTTCATCACGCCCCCGGTCACTCACATAGACATTTCCGGCGGAATCCAGGGTCACATCATCCGGGGCAATGAAACCGCGCTCATCGTCAATAGTCGCAAAGATGCTGATTGTCCCGTCGGGCAGCAGGCGCTTGACATCGCCGCCGCTGGTGCGCGGGTCAGCGTCGGCCTGATCCACGATGTAGACCGTCCCATCCGGGGCGACGGCCAACCCGGAAACCGCGCCGATAGCATCCCGTGTGCCGGGGATTTCAGTTATTTCACCCGCCGCATTAATCGCCCACAGCGCCCCGGTGGCGTAACTGCCGGTGTAAATCGTGTCATCGGGGGCGACAGCCACCGCCGCCGGGTAAGCGTCATTGTCTGGTAGGGCGGCGAATTCGCGCACCGTTATACCGGCTGTCAGGGACACCGGCTGCGAGCGTTCGCCGGAGCTTAGCGTTCCGACGACCAACAGCGCCGTCACCACAACGATGAGCATCAACCCGCCACCAAAGATTATGATAAACAGAGTCCAGCGGTAGGCCGGGCCCCGTTGGCCGAGGTTACGAAACACGTCTTATTGTCCCTTCTCAAGAGGCTGTATCAGGCCTTCATTATGCGGGTGGCAGGGGGAACAATCAAGGTGTGTTCATACGCCAGGGCGCGGCGTCATTCCCCTGTTTTCACCGCGCCTGCCGCGATGAGAGCGTCAATCTCTGCGTCGCCGTATCTGGCCTCGCCCAGAACAGCGCGGGTATGCTGGCCGTAGCCCGGTACATCCCCCGGCTGGAAAGGGGCATCGCTCATGCGAATCGGACTACGCATCCAGGGTGTGCCATCAGCCCCCACACCGAGCATCCCCCGTCCGGCAATGTGCGGGTCATCCGCGATGTCTGCCGGGGCGTTGACCAGCGCGAAACAGCAGTCCACCGGGGTGAGCAGCGCGTCCCAATCAGTAGCAGAGCGCAGCGCGAACAGTTCTGTCAGTTCGGTGCGCAGGTAGGCCTGCCGTGCTGGGGCGGTGTAATCGGGAATCAGGTCAGGGCGCTCAGCAGCGTTACAGAACCGCTCCCAGAATTTCGGCTCGATAGCGCCCAGCGTGACCGTCCGGCCATCACGGGCTTTATAGATGTTGTAGCAGGCCAGCCCACCGGTCAATGAGCCACCGGCAGGGACATCGTCCGTCCCGTTAGTCGTCATCACTTCGACCCAGCGCTGCAGCGAGAAGGGGAGGGCTGCCTCGAACAGCCCGATGTCTATCGTCCGGCCTTCGCCAGTGCGTTCGCACCCGACCAGCGCCGCCAGAATCCCGGCAACAGCCGCCAGAGCGCCGCCCACATCCGCGACCTGCCCGCCGGGAACTACCGGTGAGCCCATCGCGCCCAGCAGCCCGGAAACCGCCAGGTAGTTCAGGTCGTGGCCGCTGCGCTGGGCATACGGGCCGTCCGCGCCCCACCCAGAGAGCGAACAGTAAATCAACGAGGGATTGATCGCCCGCAGCGCCGCCGCGTCACAGCCGAGTTTCGCCATCACGCCGGGGCGGAAACTTTCGATCACGACATCCGCGCCGGAGACCAGCGTGTGAAACACGTCCCGCCCCGCTTCGGTTTTGAGGTCAATAATCGCACTGCGTTTGTTCCGGCTGCTCACACGGAAGAATGTACCCAGGCCGTCTTGCGTGGGGGGCATCCAGCGGGCATAGTCGCCGCCGTTGGGGTCTTCGATCTTGATAATGTCCGCGCCCAGGTCAGCCAGCAGCAGCGAGCAGACCGCGCCGGGCAGAAGGCGGGTTAAATCCAGCACGCGAATACCGTTGAGCGGATGAGTCATGGCGTGTCCTTTCGGAATATGGGGTCCTTGTTCCCTCTATGATAGAGGCTGCGGGGATAAGCACAAGGGGGTGCGTAATTGTACGGCGTTTTGCCGCTCAGGAAGGGCGATTTGCGGCAAATCTGCGCCTTGATGCCCGGTTCGGGCCATGCATTGAGGGAAGAAGCGGGGTGTTTTTGCCGCATTGGCGATTATTGCCGCAATTGCTGGAATTGCAGCAACTTTCCCTTTATCCGGGCAGGGTGCCAGCGCAAGGATGGTGATTGTGGGGTGTTGGGAGGTAGATTATGGCGGCCTCTGCGGAGACGGGGCTAGGATACAACGGGTTACGCACTGAGCATAGCACACAATGGGCGGGAGATGGTGAACATCTGTGAAAACATTTGTTCAGTTTTGAAGGCGTGTTCTGCCCTTCACGGCGCGACACACAAAGCGGGCGGTACTGCACGCACCGCCCGCAAGAGGAATAGAAAGGTGACTACCCGGTGATGGGGATGGCACTTACCGAAGCACCCGAATCGAGGGTGGCATAGCGGGCACTGACCCAGCCGGTGATGCCATTGAAGGAAATCTGCCACCATGCTGAGGTAGCATCCCGCCCTACGACACCGGCGATATTGCGATAAGGCAGTTGACCGATAATGGCGTTGCCCGTGCCGGGGCCGCTGCGGATGTTCACGGTTGCCAGCGCCGTCACGTTAAAGCCGGTGACGACAGGCTGCACAATAGGGGTGCTGCTCGCGCTGGTGACGGGCACGCCCGCACCATTCGCCACACTCAGGTAACGCCCGTAAGCCCAGCCAACGATGCCGTTGACGTTGATCTGCCACCAACTGCTGTCACTGTTGCGCCCGACGACCGGATAGGCTTCATTCCGGTTGATTTTCGTCAGGACGTTGCTGCCGCTGACCGCCGGGAGATCACGGATGTTCAACCGGGAAGCGCCGATCACCGTCCCAACAGCGGCGGTATTCACCACCTGAGGGACGGGCGTGTAATACACCGGGGCGGCGCTGCCTTTACGATACAGATTGTAGATCATGTAGGCCAGCCCGCTGGCCTCATAGTATTCGATCATGATGTTGTGTGACCCGGTGAACAGGTTGATGTCCACCGTGTAGGTCGTCCCGGCGGCAAGGTGCCATTCGTTGATATACGCGATGCCGTCTACAAATATCCGCACCCCATCGTCAGCCTGTACCGAAAGCTGGTACGTCCCGGCGTCCAGGGTTTGCACGCTCGTCCACCGTGCCGAGAAGTTATCGGCTGCGATGCTGCCCACCGGCGACCCCAGCCCCCAATCGTGCGACGGCGTGGACTCGCTCTGAATCAACGTGGGCGAACCCACCAGACCGGCGTTACCGTAATACTGCGCTGTCCAGCCCGCTGTATTCACGCTGGTCAACGACTGCGGAATCGGGAAGTTCGGGCCGGTAGGGTTGGTGGCAATATTCACCCAGGTGACGTACACATAGGCCGCCCCGGTGACTTCGCGGTAATCCACCTGGACATGATGCACCCCGGCATCGAGCGTAATATCCACACTGAGGATTTCACCCACGCGGGAATTATCGAAGGTGTCAATCTGCGGGTGGAAGGGGTAGCCCACGTTCAGACGTACCTGGTCATCAGCCAGCAGGTAAAAGCGGTAGGTCCCGGCGGCGAAGTACAGGTCGGACGCAAAGCGGGCGGTGAAGTTGTCACTGTTGACGCCTGTTCCGGGTGAACCTGTCCCCCAATCGAAGGATACAGCGCCGTCCTGCCGGGTCAGGACAGCCGGAGCCATCAAATACGAGTTATTGTAGAATGCCGTCGTCCACACACCGGCCTGTGCCGCTGCTGGTATTGCCCCCAGACAGGCGGCGACCAGAAACAGTGTGATGACGAGGACTTGCTTGCGGTTTATCATCACTCTGCACCTTTTCTATCCACATCAGATCGAACGGTCAATCAGAGCGATGGCCGCGCCGGGTGCTATTGGTTATCGGTGTGCTGCTCATTTCGGAGGACGAAAGGGGAGGCCTGACCACCGCGACCCGCACCGGATTCCAGCGGCAATCCATACACTGATTGTCACTATTCAGCATAGCACATCTGCATGAAAATCGGATGAATCCGGTATCTACTCGTAGGGCAATCGTGGGGAGCTCTTACTCCGCCCGCACGACCTCGACGGTGATTTCACCGACGCCGCTGTTCCCGGCCTGGTCGAAGGCGACGGCGGTAAACGTCTCTGTCCCGGTGTTCTCCGATGTACGCCCGAAAACCTGATTCTCAGTGAAAATAAAACAGTGATGGCAACCACTCTATGCCTATGATGGTCTCATCAAACCACAGGTCAGTATCAACTTCAATATCGTTGATTCCCCAACCAGCTTGGTTATTTATTATAATGCGGCCAGCTTGCAGCACGGCTAAGGCTCGGTTTTGTGGGTCATAGGCAAATGCGTGACCCACAAAACTTAACGCATTCATCCAATTGCCACCATAGACGGACCATTGGATTATTCCACAATCGCTGGGAACATCTGGCGCACAAGCGAGTACGACAAAGTGAGAAGCATCTTGCCACTGAACAGCACTAATTTCATTCAGATCGGAATAAAGCCTGAAGTCAGGATCGTAGTCATCACCAATTCTTAGAAACATTGCCCTTGGATTGATGCACTGATAAGGTGTCAAAGAGCAGATTTGAAAAGTAGAAGCATCTGCGTTGGTATCAAACTTGACAAGCACGCGTTCATCTGGTGACATGACACCATCTGGAAGTGTCTCACCAGAAACCAGGTCAAGATGATAATTCACTTCTCCCTGTGAGTAGTTCAGAAAACGCCCTAAAGGTGTGAAGTAATTCGGAATAAGTTGGGTATCCGGGTTTGAGATCATCAGTTCAGGCAGGGAATCTGCGGTGTAAACATCCCATAGCCATATACCCGTGTCATCTGCGTATGCTAACAAGCGCCCATCAGGACTCCAAGCCGCGATACCAGCAACGATTGAGCAATCCTCTGCGGATAGGGTAATGCCGTTAATCCTATCAAAACTATAAAAAGTGCTTAATAAGCGTGGATAACCAAGATCGTATATGGATAGTTCGCACGCATCCCATATCGCAATCGCATCGGATGTCTGAGAAAACAAGGCTGCGCCCCCGGTAACTGTGTAGCCGCTGGTGTTACTTCTAATGGGAGTTATCTCGTAATTATCTCTCATCAAGGCAATGCTTAATCCATCCGGTGAATATATCACGCTGCAATCGGTCTCTAAGCAATCATGGGGTGATGAAAACATTCTATACAATGGATACGCTTCCAATGAAGTCATTTCTGGCGTGATTTCTATAGGCGTTTGCCAATCAACAGGCAACAGGTATTCCGATGATTCCGTATAGATTTTCAAAGGCGCTTTTAGAGGGAAGGGAGTACCTTTCTCAGGCATCTGTGGTAATTGCCCACTTTGTTGCTGAATAGCTTCTGTAAACTGAGATTCTGTCAATTCGGGTTCAGGTTCGGGGTTATCTCGTGAATATGCCTCAACGTATAATCTGATTGTTGATTCCGCTTGTGGGAAAGTATATAACGGTGACATATCAACAAAGCTACCATCAATGTCACGCTTAATAAACACATAAAAACTCATCCCTGGTGGTGTAACTCCGCCTGACCCAAGACAATCCCCTCCATTAGAAAATCCTTCAACATAATAGCGAGTGAATACAGGTTTTTGGAGCTTTAAGAGGAGATGTTCTGGCCCCGAACCACCAACCAAATAGCTCTCAACCCTGACAATCGTATTCATCCCACGCTCATCCGCGTCTACAACGTGAACTTTCACAACATAATCAGACACACTCAACATACCTTCAATGCTTAGTGGTGGGCCGCTACAGGCACTGACTGAATGAGCAAATGGCGAGAGCAGTACCGCGCAGCAACCTATCACGAGGGTAAAGCAAGCTCGAATTCTCATGTAACACCCCGAAACTACTCGACCTATATCAGTCTACCGCAAATTTAATCAAGCAAATCAGTCTGGGGATCACGCTGAGGGATAGGCAGGTGGAAAGATGACCAGCCTGCCCCACCCCATTTGCCTTATCCCCCGCTCCGCACGACTTCAACCGTGATTTCGCTGCTGCCACTGTTCCCGGCCTGGTCGAAGGCGACGGCGGTAAACGTCTCTGTGCCGGTGCGGGTGATGTCCCAGGTGAAGCCATACGGCCATTCGGTATCCCTGCCGAGCAGTTGACCGTTATGGAAGAACTCGACACGGGTCACGCTCACATCCAGCACGGTGGCCTCCAGAGGGATGGTCGTATCGCCCGGCCAGCGGAATACCTGCTCCAACTCCCCGGCGGTCAGTGTCACCTGCGGCGGGATATTATCCACCGTGACCTCGACAATGCTGGTTTCAACAGAATTATCGTTGCGGACGACGCTCAGACGCAGCGCGTACAGGCCGTCCAGGCCGGTCGTATCCCACGTACCGAGGTTTGTTCCCCCCACAAACGTTGTCTGCTGCTCCCCGATCTGAATCCACTGGTCGGGGTTGAGTCCCTGCCCATAGGCCAGCGAATAATACTGCATGTTGGTCGGGTCGAGCGAACCGCGTACATCCACCACGCCGCCTACATAGGCGAGACGGGCAGGCTGCAAAATCTGAACGGAGCCGAGCAGTTCCGGCAGACTTACCGTGTCGTATTCGATGGGGGGGGCAGGCAGGTTATTGGCTTTCCACCAGTCGGCGGCCTCCGCTGGCGGCACAAAGTATACCCGCTCGACCTGCAAGCCTGCCGGGGTGTTGGCGGTGGCACGCTGCCCGGTCTGGCTGTTGACTTTGACCGCCTGCCAGTAGGTATCAACTGTTGTAGGCTGCGCCGCCGCCAGGAAGACCTCGCGCCGGGTATCGCAAGTGCCGTTGGGCAGCAGGCCGGAACGCTGGCAGACGAGGCGTTCGACCACACCCTCAGGTCGTTCCCACCCACTGGCCGGGAGACTGTCGCGGACATGAGCGTATTCCAGCACCGCCCGCCACACCGCCGCCGCGCCGTTCATGCCGTAGGTGTCCAGTGAAAGTGGCGCTCTGTCACTCCGGTCAATATGGGCCGTCACGACCAGATAGGGCGTATAGCCCACCGTCCAGTCGTCCACGTGGTCACTCGTCAGGCCATTGACCAGTGCCGTTGGACGCGGCAGTTCCAGCAAATTATTCTCACCCAGGATGGAGCGACGGGTGCTGTTATCCGCCAGGATGTCGTTCACGAGATAGCCGAGTTCGGCGGGGAAAACCCCCACCTGGTTGAGCCGCACCTGCTCCGGCGTATACTCCCAGAGGGTATTCCCGGCGGTATCTTCAATCCGCAGTACGGCGGTTGGGCTGCGCTGGCGGTAGTTCTGCCCTACCGGAGTCACGGGCACACCGCGCATCTGACCCATCGAGGCGAACACCGAATAGGCATAAGTCATATCGAGCAGGGAGACTTCGCCGCCGCGTTCCAGCAGCGAGAGGTCATAGCGGGCGTTTTCGCTCAGGCTGTTGAGGCCGATGCGGTGGGCAATCGCCAGCATACTATCCAGGCCCTCGGTGCGGACAACCTGCACTGCGGGCGGGAGCAGCCCCGCGCCCATCGCGTCGCGCAGGTTGAGTGGCCCCCAGAAACGGCCATCGGGATTGGTCGGTGTGTAGATCAACCCCTCGATGCTGCCGGGGAAGGTGCGCGGGATGTCCAGCACCATCGTCGCGGGGCTGTACAGTCCGTTCACGAAGCCGGTGAAGTAGACGAATGGATGCAGCGTCGGGCCGGGCTGGTAGGCCAGCGCCGTTACCTGCCCCACCAGGCTCTTGATTTCGCCAGTCCCCACGTCAATGACGGCGATCCCTCCGTTATCGGGCGGGCTGACTCCCGGCAAAACTGTGACTGGCGGCAGATAGGCCGCGCTCTGGCAGATGTCGTTGGTCAGGGTCGTATTGGCGGTTGGATTACCCGTCAGCCGGGAAAGGTGAATCCGCAGCGCACACTCCGACTGGTAATACAGGTCGAGGTCGAGCGACGTGATGATTTTCACACCGCCGCGTGTCACTAACTGTTCGCCGTCGCGCCCCAGATTATTCAGGATGTCCTGCGCCTGCCGCCGGGCATAGGCCGCGAACTCCGGCGCGATCTGGTAAGGCTGCCCCGCGCCCGATTGGATGACCGTCTGCGTGGCGAAAGCATGTTCGTACTCGTCGGTAGTGATGAAACCGTTGACTTCCAACAGGCGCAGCAGGTCACGCTGCCGTCCCCGCGCCGCGATTTCGTTGTCAAATGGGTTGTACTGCGTGGCAGGTGGAATGGCCGCCAGCAGCGCCGCCTCGTCCAGTGTCAGGTCGGCGGCATTCTTGCCCAGGTAGACCTGCGCGGCGGATTCGATGCCGAAGGTCTGGTTGCCATAGGTGTTGGTATTTAAGTGCCATTCGAGGATGGCTTCCGGGGTATAGCGCCGGTTGATCTCTGCGGTCAGCGCGATTTCGCGCCCCCGGCTGTCGCTGGTGGGAAACTCGCCGGGCGGTGCGATAACATTGCGCACCAACCGCGCCGTGAGTGATGGGTCAACCGGCAGTGGGCCATTGAGCAGGTTATCCCATAGTTTACTGAAGGTGCTGACGATATTGAAGCGCGTCGCCGTGAGGAAATCAGGGTCTTCCATTAAAAGCGTGGCCTGGATGACATAAGGTGGTAGTTCTTCCAGCCGCAACCAGGTGCCACTGCCCGGCACGCCTTCCGCTGTGAAGAGCAGGGTTTGGCCGCTGCGGTCATAGAGCTGGGTACGTCCCGCAGCCGCGCCGATTTCGACAGTATCCTGGGGTAAGGGCAGGTCGCGCACCGCCGTTTGGTAGACCAGCAGCGCCCCGCCTACGGCGACACCCGTCGGGGCGACGACCAGCAGCAGTACAAGAACGGCCAATGCCATACCCAGCCAGCGCCCACGTCCGGAGCGTTCCTTACGCCGTGCCCGCCGTCGTTTTCGCCGCTGGATGATCTGGGATACCGTCGCCAATCTGTGTCGCCTCGCTGGTTATGTGAGTGTGACCACCAACAGGGGATGGAATCCCCCCGCAGAGAATGCTATGTACTGTCCGAGTGCGACCTATCCGTGAGATTTGCCGACGGACGTACAGAAGTACGCCCCTGATGTTTACTCGGCACTCTGTGTTCTAATATCCCTTGCCGCCGCCGTCTACTGTCTCGCCGCGTTCCGCTTTGGCGATCATCACCCCGGCGCTGGCCCCGATGCGCGTCGCCCCGGCCTTCACCATCGCCTGCGCATCCTGGAAGTTGCGCACGCCGCCGGATGCTTTCACCCCAATATTCGGCCCAACCACCTTGCGCATCAGTGCTATGTCGTTGACCGTTGCGCCGCCGCCGCCAAATCCGGTGCTGGTCTTGACGAAATCAGCCCCGGCCATCTTGCACACCTGGCAAGCGGCCACCTTTTCCTCGTCAGTCAGTTTGGAGGTTTCCAGGATGACTTTACAGATCACGTTATGCGCATGGCAGGTCTTGACCACCGTCGAGATATCGTGGTACAGCCCCTTGAGGTCATTGCTCTTGAGCGTGCCGATATTCAGCACCATGTCAATCTCAGTCGCGCCGTTCTGGATGGCGAGCTGCGCCTCATAGGCTTTTACCTCCGCCGGGGATGCCCCCAACGGGAAGCCCACGACGGTACATACCGCCACGTCGCTGCCTTTGAGCAAATCGGCACACAGCGGCACGTAGGCGCTGTTGATGCACACCGACGCAAAATGATATTCTCGCGCTTCCTGGCAAAGCTGGCGGATTTCTCCGGCGCTGGTATCCGGCTTGAGCAGCGTGTGGTCAATCAGGCGGGCAATACTCAGGTCACGCGGGATATACCCCAGGGTGGAGGTGATACGCCCCGCGCCGTTGGCGACCACCTGTTTCACGCGGTCACTGCAATCACGCACGCAGCGCCCATCCGGGCAGTTGCAGGTACTGGATGGTGCCGACGTCGGGCTGCTGCCGGTGGTCAGTTTCGATACCACTTGCTGGGTGATCTGGTCTACCAGTTGGTCAAATTCGCGGGGATTCAGCTTCGCCATGGGTTCTTTCTCTTGGGTAAGTCATTGGCACTCGATACGAGGACTATTATACCTGACTCGGCGGGGTTATGCGCCGGTCATTTGTGATGACACCGTTAGCGGTCAGGAGTTACGTACTTCAGGAAGTTTCTTGCTCGTACAACGGGTTTAAATCCCTTGTTCGCATTACCCAACCGCGTAAGTCCTAAGAGGTAAAAGTTCTGAGCGTGGCAACACCGCGTCAAATCTTCAGCGACTCCAGCCCGGCCAACGGAACAATCAGCGAGAAAATGCTGCCCTCGCCCAGGCCACTCAGTACCTCCACCTCACCGCCATGCAGCCGTAGAATCCCGGCTACAATCGCCAGGCCAGCGCCCGTCCCGGAGTCTTCATACTGCGTGCGGTCAACCTGGTAAAAACTCTCCCAGATACGGGCCAATTCCCGCGTTGGAATGCCGCGCCCACGATCTTTGACCCACAGGCGAACATGATTGTTTTCAACCACCGCCCCTACCGTGATCGGCTGGTCAGGCGGGGAAAACTTCACCGCATTGGAAAGCAACTGTGCCACCGCGATTTGCAGATATGTTCCATCTCCGATAAAAGTCGGGACTTTGCTCATGGGTTCCACAATCAGATGATGTTCAGCCGCCTCAAACAGGTTGATGTGTTTCCAGGCCGCTTGTACCACGGTTTCCAGGCTCTCGATAGGTCCTTTGCGCCAGGAGAAAGTCTTCTGGGCATCTTCCGTCTGGAGTTCAACCAGGGTGATGAAGTTTTCAATCAGCCGCCGGAGCCTTTCCGCCCCAGAACCAATCCCTTTGATATAGGCGATGATGTCTTCCGGGTCCAGTTTGGAAAGGTCGCTGCTCTTGAGCAGGTCGGCGTAACCGACGACAAACGTCAGTGGCGTGCGGAATTCGTGGTTGAGGATAATGAGGATTTCTTTTTTGAGGCGATCCATCATGCCGGTATAGTATTGTCGCAGGAAGCGGTGGCGCTCCAAACGGGCGCCGATTCGTACCAGTAGGTCGGGCGGGTCATAGGGCTTGATGACGTAATCATCCACCCCCAGTCGGAAACCAAACTGCTGGTCGGCTTTATCCCCTTTGGCAGTCAGGAAGATAAAGGGCAGCGTCAGCCAGCGCGGATCTCTGCGTACCTCGCCAAAAAACTGAATACCATCCATTTTGGGCATCATAATGTCAGAAATGATCAGGTCTGGTACGAAAGAGAGGTTATTGAGGACATCCAGCGCTTCAATTCCATTTGACGCGACAAGAACCTCGTACCCTTCCAGGACAAGGACTTCACGAATGCCGTCGCGAAGCGTGAGATCATCTTCCACAACCAGGATAACGCTCTTTTCATTCACTTGGTTTTTTTCTTGGGTTTTGTCAAGCATCGGGTACACCACACTACTGAATATTTATCTGTACAAACATCCCGCTTCGCTCAGGGATGCTAGCCAGATTCTATGACGAACTTTTCTCATTATATAACCATAATAAGGTTACTACCTTATAGATTTTCCTAAATCGGCGGATTTTGACAAATCGCCGCCAGGATAAAAATAGTCCGACTCCCGGCGGCATTAGTTGGTGGTATGGATAGAGGATTTCAGGACATTGTGCGATGGATGTCGAGCAGGTCGGAAAGCAATGCGAAGCCGGTAGTCAACTGACCTGCTCCAGGACCGATTAGCGTGACCTCGCCTAACAGGTCGGTGGTATAGGTGATGGCATTAATTGCGCCGGAGATATGCGCCAACGGGTCGGAAAGCGGCAGCCGCACTGGCTTTACACTGCCGCCGGTGGGCATCACCTGGGCGATAAGTTTCCAGCGTTCGCCAGCCTGATGTGCATCCCGGATGTCGCCGGGCGTAAGGTGCGTGATTCCTTCAACTTCAAGCTGGTCAATACGCAACCGGGCATCAAAAAGCGATTGTGCCAGAATCACCGCTTTCGCCGCCGCATCCCAGCCTTCAACATCGCCGCTGGGGTCGGTTTCGGCATAGCCGAGCTGCTGTGCCTGCGCCAGCGCTGCGCTGTACGACAGGCCATTTTCCATCTGGGTGAGCATGTAGTTGGTTGTGCCGTTGAGGATACCCCGCACAGCGAAAACGAAACATCCAGCCAGATTCTGGATGCCGGTACGCAGCGCGGGAGTACCGGCCATGACCGTCCCTTCAAACCGAATCTGCTTGCCTGCGAGCCGGGCACGTTTCTTGAGTTCATGGTAAGCCAGGACAACTGGCCCTTTGTTGGCGAGTACCAGGTGCTTGCCGTGTTCCAGTGCCAGGTAGCAGTAATCCAGCGCGGGGTGACCGGTCTCCAGGTTGGTCGGGCTGACCTCTACAACGACATCTGCCTGACTCTGGCGGATAATTTCTGGCACCGGCCAGTTGCGATATAACCCCTCTGTTTCCGGGTAATGATCCAGATGCCCGCGACTGGCGGCCATCAACAGCGCTTCCAGGTTCAGGCCATCCGGGTGATAGAGCGTGCCTCGCCGCCCGGTTGCGACGGCAACAACTTGTGGTGTAAATCCATGTGATTCCTGCAAAACGGCTGCTTTTTCGCACAGAATCTGGGCTAACCCCTGCCCGACGTTCCCAAATCCAATGAGTGCGATCTTCATGCGGGCAACCCCTTTTCTATAGTGAGGGACATGAATCAAGGATAACCCAGGCACAGGCACAGGTACATACCCACTTTAAAGGTGGTCTCTGCCCCCCTTGAAAGAACCGGCTGCGCCAGATTATACTTGCAGGTGGTTGTGCGAAATAACCGAAAAGATTCAAGTAACCTGAACAACACTGGAGCAACAAGTATGACTCTGCAAACGATGACCCGCCCTGGCCCCGCCTCGCAGGCAATTATTGAGCGCGATAACCAGGTGATGTCCGCTAATCTCACACCCCGCTACCCGTTTGTGATTGAACGGGGGAGCGGCGCTCATGTGTGGGATGTAGACGGTAAAGAATATATTGACTTCGCCGCTGGTATCGCCGTCACCGCCACTGGCCACTCGCATCCCCAGGTGGTGAACGCCATTATCGAACAGGCACAGAAGTTCATCCACATCGCCGGGACTGATTATTACTATGACATTCAGGTGCGCCTGGCGGAAAAGCTGGAAGAAATCGCCCCCTTTGCCGAGCGTGCCAAAGTCTTTTTAACCAATTCCGGCACGGAAGCCGTTGAAGGTGCGATTAAAATTGCCCGCTGGTATACCGGGCGCAAGAGTATTATCGCCTTTTTCGGCGCGTTTCATGGGCGCACGCTGGGGGCGCTATCGCTCACGGCCAGCAAGGTCGTGCAGCGTGATGGTTTCTTCCCCCTGATTCCGGGTGTGCATCATGTCCCCTATAACAACCCATATCGCTGCCTGCACGGGCGTGAAGAGGCCGCCTGTCAGGAACACTGTATCTGCGGCGATTACATCACCGATGTCCTGTTCAAGCGCACTGTCCCGGCGGACAGCGTGGCGGCCATTATTGTTGAGCCGATCCAGGGCGAAGGCGGTTATGTCGTGCCCGACCCACGCTTCATGCAGCAGTTGCGCCAGATTTGTGACGACAATGGTATCCTGCTCATCGTGGACGAAGTCCAGAGCGGGATTGGCCGCACCGGGAAATGGTGGGCGATCCAGCATTACGGCATTGAGCCGGATATTGTGTGTTCGGCCAAGGGGTTAGCCAGCGGGATGCCGTTAGGCGCGGTCATCGCCCGCCAGCACATCATGAGTCTTCCGCCGGGTTCGCATGGTTCGACCTTTGGCGGTAATCCGGTTTCCTGCGCGGCGGCACTGGCAACACTGGAACTCGTCGAACAGGGGTATATGCAAAACGCGGTGGAGCAGGGTGAATATATTATGGAAGCGCTGGATGAAATGCGTACCCATCACCCGACACTTAAGTACAGTCGTGTCCAGGGCAAAGGCCTGATGATCGGCGCGGAACTGGTGCTGGACGAAGACCGGACGCCCGCCAAAGAAATCCGCAACCGGGTCGAGCGGCTCGGTATCAACAACGGGCTGCTTATCTTAGGCGCGGGAGATAGCACACTGCGCTTCTGCCCACCGCTGATGATTGATCGGGCGACTGTGCACGCCGGGCTAGAGCGCTTCGACCAGACACTCACCCAGGCTGAACATGAGGCCGGGCTGCTCTAAGTACGGGCAAAAAGGTGCTGGGTATTGAGTTTGCGAACGCGAACAGCACAGGCAAACTCAGGTGAATACAAGCGCCTGGCAATCAAATAGAATCGATGAAGGAGGCGCAATCATCCCATGGACGGGGAGACGTTAGCTTCTTAAGTCGGTAACCGTGGGACAGGCTCAGTCCTGTCCTTTTTTGCTTGCACAATACACGCCTGCTCCGGTGCGCAAGTTTCTTCATAGTCTCCCTTGCCGGGTTCGTCGCTAACGGTTAGACTCAGCGCCATGTTGTTTTCCCTGCTTACATTCATCTATGTGGCCTGCGCGCTGCTGCTGGCGGTTTATGCTGCCAGCGAAGTGGTGCTGCTCATCATCTATTGGCGTACCCGCCACCACCAGTCCCCGCTGCCAGTAGTCTCTACCTGGCCGGGGGTCACGATTCAGCTACCGCTTTATAACGAAAGGCATGTCGTCAACCGCCTGCTGGAGGCCGTCGCGGCGCTTGATTACGCGCCTGACTGCCTGTTTATTCAAGTGCTGGATGATTCTACCGACGATACCAGGGAAATCGCACAGCAGGTGTGTGACTCGCTGGCAGAGCGGGGTCTTCACATCCACTATCTGCATCGTACCGAACGATCCGGTTATAAGGCCGGGGCTCTGGCGAATGGCATGGCACAGCTTCGCACCGAATTTGTCGCAGTGCTGGACGCAGACTTTGTGCCACCGCCGGATTTCCTGCGCCGGACAATCCCCTACCTGGTGAACGATCCCGACCTGGGGATGGTACAGACGCGCTGGGGACATCTCAACTCATTTACGAATCTGCTCACATTGGGGCAAACCCTGGCGTTGGACGCGCATTTTGTGGTCGAGCAAACGGCTCGCAGTCAAGCCGGACTGTTGATGAGTTTCAACGGTTCAGGTGGTGTATGGCGGACGGCCTGTATCCGTGAATCGGGCGGGTGGCGGGCTACTACCCTGACAGAAGACCTCGACCTGAGCTACCGAGCACAGTTAGCCGGGTGGCGCCTGTTGTATGTGCCGGATGTCGTCGTGCCGGCAGAACTCCCGCCACAGATTGCTGCCTATAAGCAGCAGCAGGCACGCTGGGCGACTGGCAGCACCCAGGTTCTATGGGCGTTGTTCGGGGCATTATGGCGTTCGCCCTTCAGCGTGTCGCAACGATTAATGGCGACTCTTCACTTGTGTCAGTATTTACCGCACCCGCTCATGCTGGTGCTGCTGCTGCTCACCCCGCCGCTGCTGCTCACCCGATCATTGGACAGCCTCACCCTGGGTTGGCTGAGCGTAGTCGGGCTGGGGCCACCGCTGGTTTATGTCGTCAGCCAGTACAGCCTGTACAGCGATTGGAAGCGGCGTCTGTGGGGTTTTCCGATGCTGCTGCTGCTCGGCACTGGCATCACCTGGAGCAACACGTGGGCAGTATTGCACAGTATGGGCGGGCAGCCTGACTTCAAACGCACGCCGAAATTCTCTAGAAATTGGCAGACCAGCAGCTACGCCCTGCGTCTGGATCCTCATATCTGGATTGAAGTTTTTCTGGCGGGGTATGCCCTGTGGGGCATGATGTTGGCCTGGCACAGCAACCGGGCACTGGTATTTTACATGAGCATCTATGCCATTGCATTTCTCACGATGGTGCTGTGGGGCATCCGCGAATACTGGTTAGTGCGGGCGCATTAATCAACGCGTGGCGATCATTCAATTTTACTCTGAGGTTCAGCAGCCGTGCCCCAATAGGCCACATTCGGGGGGACACGCCAAGCATGTCCCCCCGTGAATGTTTTGGGTAGATGAGGATGACCCAGGGGGCTGCTTCCTCAAACGTCCACTCGCTTAGTCGCCCTGGCGACGCCCAAATGAAGTGGCCTGGATGCCCTGTACCAGCAGTGCCTTCTCTTCAGCGGTGAGATTCGCATCAGGGTGCGTGATGAGATAGTTGCCTGGCGGCATGGACCCCCGGTCTATCTGTTCGATCAATTCGCGGGCTTCCAGCTCACCGCGTCCGGTGGAAAAGTTCAATTTAGCACGTCCCTCATTGGTATCACCTACCACCAACCAGGAAACCGGGGCGACATACGAGTACCAGGGCCATACGGTTTCGTTTGAATGGCAGTCGTAGCAGGCACGGCGCATGAGAGCCTCGGTTTCCGGTGAACTCCAGTTAATTTGGTACGTCACCTCGGGATTGGTGCGGGCGTACCTCGGCACAAACTGGATGAGTACGAACCCCAGCACACCCAACACCACTACAGCCAGAATAATTCGTTTTGGGGACATATAGTTGCTTTCTCTCCATTGGCAGCCAAAATACGCGGCTTTAGTGACAGGCTGTCATCGCCACTTGTGAATTGTAACACAAAGCGTAGCACCAAACCGCCGGGCCGGTGCTAAATGAACGCTAAACGTACCCTAAATCTTGCTTAAATGTGGGGAGGGATTAGCCGAATTTACACTTTGTTTGCAGCTTCTTCATAACCGCCACACATCTTCGGCCTATAGTCGAGACAATGAACCACGCAGTATGAAACGAAAGGACACGATCATGCGCGGCAGAGGTGGTGGGTTTGGTAGAGGGTACGGGTACAGGGGCTATCGCCGCCCCATGCGCCCCCTGTTCCGGCGACCATTCGGGTTGTTCTGGTCACCCTGGCTCTTTGGGATGGGCGGGTTCTTCCTGCTGCTACTACTGCTGGGCTTGTTGCGCTAAGGTATACCCGCCAGAAGAGGCATCAAAGAATCAAACGAGAGGGTCGCGATACCCTCCCGTTTCGTTTTCCGCTAAATTCCTATTTTTCGCGTCGCCAGGGCAGTAACCGGTGCAACCAGCGTTTGAGAATATTGCCGCGTGTATCGCTCCAGGCTTCGTCAGCGATGTCGGCCTGGGCTTCCGCTTCGGTCGGATGCCTGCCTTCTTGCCGGCTATAACGCTCCACTGTGTAGAGGCGGGTGATGGCTGTGACCGGTGGTTCGGCTTTGGGCAGACTCTTGGCGACCTGCTGACGACGTTCTTCCGGCGTTTGCTGGGGATTGAAACGCATCCCGATCAGGCTTGCATAGCGTTCAAGCCGTGCATACGCCCGCGCTACCGGGCTGAGTCCGCCCAGCCCGCGCCACTCCCACCACCACCACACGAACACCAGAATGCCCACAATCACGACAATCAGCAGCAGCCCCAGCAGCGCCAACCCCAGAGCTGGTAGCAAAAAGGCCAGCGGCCCACGAGCCTGCGGGGCTAGCGGTGGTGGGAAAGTCGGCACAATCACCGGGGTGGCGGTGGCCGTCGCGGTAAAGGTCGGCGTGATGGTCGGGATAGACTGCTGGCCCTCTGGCGTCGGCTGTAGGTTTTCTGTCGGCGCCGGGGAGGGCGTCAGAGTCGGTGTCGGCGTTGGGCTGGGGGGCGGTGTGGCTGTTGGCTGCTGCTCCGCCGGGGCATCATCCACCCGGTTAATCGGGGCCTGTGCCGCCGTTGGTTCAAACTCAATCCAGCCATACCCAGGGAAAAACACCTCGACCCAGGTATGGGCGTCACGCTCCAATACGACATAGGCATTCTGCGCCGGGTCGTACTGTCCCTGGGCGAAACCTGCTGCCATCCGCGCCGGAATACCCAGGCTGCGCAGCATGATAATCATGGCAGAGGCATAGTAATTACAGTAACCCTGTTTCAGGTCGAACAGCACCCAATCTACCGGGTCCTGGGTACGTGGTGGTTGTGGGATCGACTCTTCATATTTAATGTTGGCCCGCAGCCAGCTTTCTATGGCGCGCGCCTGGTCATAAGGAGTCACCGCGCCCGCGTCGGCAATGATGACCTGGGCTAACTGCCGGGTGCGGTCTGTTGTTGAGGTCGCTACCTGGAGGTACAGGTCTGTCACCCAGCTTGGATAGGCATTCCCCGCCGCCCGCAGCTGCGCCGCCGATGCGCTGCTCATCAGACTGGTCGCGGTATAGCTTGTGCCGCGCTCCAACGCCCGTATCGGGCGAATCACCGATATGTTCATCCCCTCGCGGTCAGCGGTATAGCGCAGGTCTGTGCGCGTCGGCAGATCAACCTGGACTGGCTGCGGCGCGGTATAGATCAGGCGGGAAGCATTGAGCGCAATCGTAAACTGCTGCTGCACCATATCGCGGGCGGCCAGCGTCTCTGGCGGACTCACAATCGCCAGCGGTGTCTGTTCGTCAGTCAGGCGAATGTCGGCAGCGGGGGTCCAGCGCCCGTTCTCGTAAGTATCGAATACCCGGGAACGCCAGTAATAGCGCCTGCCCGGTGGGGCGGATACCAGCAAAACCGTCTGTTCGCCCAACTGAATCGCACCGCCTAATTGCAATGAGTCGCCGCCAAAATAGTCGGCGGTAGTCGGGCCTTCCATTTCCACTGTTGAAAACAGGCGACTCCAGAGTTCACTCAACTGGGTGAGCGGTTCGCTCTGCATAAACTCCTGAAAGCGATCCAGCCGTTCCTGTAAATCCTGCGACGGAATCAGCCACGCGCCGACCACAGTCACCAGTGCCAGTATCATTCCGATACGGAACAGCTGCGCCCGGAGCTGCTTTGGCACGCGCACCCCGTTCACATACCATTCCCATAATCGCGCCTCAATGTTGGAGCGGACGACCAGCAGCAACGCCAGAAACACGTAGACCACAAGATAGGAGTCCAGGTTTTCGTCCCCGGCATAGTACAGGCTGTTTGTCACCAGGATCAGCCCCGGAGGGATGATCGCACGCCAGACCCGGTCAACGCGGAACAGATGCCAGGCAGCGTTATACCCCAGAAACCAGAATAGCAGCGATACCAGCACGGTAAACACCAGGTCATCCTGGTTAATACCGCCCGTGAAAGCGTCCACAAACCAGCGCAGCAGCCGAGTCATCACGCTGTAGAATCCATCCAGCAGGCCGCCATCTTCGTTAATCGCGGCAATCAGCAGGACCATGCCGATGCCGTAGATGGCACTCATCAGCAGTGCCAGCAGTTCATTATACTGGCTGCGGGCCAGTAAAAAGCCAAACAATACACTCAGCGCGACCATCGGCAGCGTCGTGGTGAGCAGCAGCGGCCAACCGGCACGTTCCAGCGCCAGCACTGGCAGGATCAGCACGGCAATCGTGATGAGCAAGGCCAGAAAATCACCGGGGGAGAACAGGGTACGCCCGGTATGAATCAGGCGGCGGCGCCAGCGTTCGAATGGGGCAGGAAGCGGATTGAGTCGGGTCGTCATCGTCTCTCTGAATCGTTAAGCGTGCCGGGTGTTTCGGGCGCTCAGAAGGGCGCCCTTACAGTTTGCATTCGCGGGGACACAGCAGAATCCGTCCGTGGCCGCGTTATACTGCACTGCTTCAGGTTACTCCAAAGCATCCCTAAAATGGTGGGCAGGCTGAAATCGCTGTCACGGTATCGGAACGTACCCACCCGGAGACACTACCCCCTTCGATTTGCGCTTCGATAAAGTACCAGATGCGCCCATCAGCTGGGCCGCGCTCCTGGCGCAGCACATCAGCGGCGGCACTAGCCGGCAGGAAGCCAATCACCGTATTGCGGGTGGATGGGTCAGGCCGGACACGCACCGGGTCGCCGCCGGGGTTGAAGATACGGCACAGTACCGATGGCGTACTCGTAATCGTCGGAATCGGCGTCTCGGTGGGCGTATTGCTGGGCGTGAAGGTCGGCGTGATGGTGGGCGTGTGCGTAGGTGTCAGAGTATGCGTCGGCGTGTTGCTGGCCGTCACCGTCCAGGATGGCGTCACGGTAGGCGACGGCGTGATCGTCTGCGATGCCGTTGAGGTCGGTGTGGGTGTATTACTGGCCGTCGGTGTATTGCTCGGTGTGGGGGTATCGCTTGGCGTCGGCGTATCGCTCGGTGTGGGCGTATTGCTGGGCGTGGCAGTGGGCGGCGGGAACAGCAGCGGAGACCACACATTTTGCGTGCCGATCAGCGCAATCAGACCGATGAGAATAATTCCAGCCAGGATGAGGATCAGGCGGGTGCGTCCTTGCTGACGGTGGCGGCGTACCTGGTTCTCTAATCGCTGCACTTCGGAGCGGCGGCCCAGAATACGGAACGGCTCATCCTTGACGGTTGCCAGCCAGGTTTCCGCCTCGCTCACATCGCCTTCTTCCAGCGCGAACTCAGCGCGTTCGAGGTAGCGCCCCAGCAAGTCGGTGACAACGGTGCGGTACCGGTTGTCCTGGGCGTAATCGTGCAGCCCGGCCAGCATAGACCGCGCCTGCGAGAGTTCATTATCGAAATTTTGCGCCACCAGCGCCGATGCCCGCTCGATCACCTGCCGCGCCCGTTGCATATCGCTGGTTGCAGCGCGGGTTTCCAGCAGTGCCTCGGAAAGATTGGGGTCGCCGGGATCGAGTTTAACACCCAGTTCCAGCAGGTGCAGCGCCTCGCTGGAGAGTGTCAGTCGTTCTTCAAGTGAATTGGCGTTGGAGGCCCGCGTTAAGGCCGATTGTGACTGATTGTTGATCTGCGTTTTCAGCCCCAGGAGGCGGTTTTCAGCGTCCTTCATCAGTT
Source organism: uncultured Chloroflexota bacterium (assembly GCA_937974245.1). Taxonomy (GTDB): domain Bacteria; phylum Chloroflexota; class Anaerolineae; order Aggregatilineales; family Phototrophicaceae; genus JACKCG01. Next base: position 83,899 of record CALJKV010000015.1, read on the forward strand.
GCAGGATACGCTGGCTGTCTGGCAGTACCTGGCGCAACCGGGCGAGAATCCCCAGGATGTTCTGCAACTGAGCCACCTGGTCGGAAAGCGTGCCGCTTAATGTGGTCAAATCAACCGATACCCGGTCAGCATCCTGCTGGATACGCCGGATGGTTTCCAGCCGTTCTTCTGCCTGGGGGTCATTGGGGACAACGCGCAGGGCGCTTTCGTACTTCCGCAGCGCCTCCGACCAGTTATCGGTTTTGATGAGGCGGTCGCCTTCGTTGAGCATGTCTCTTGCCAATGCCAGGTCTTGAATATCGAGCAGCGCCTGTTCGGCATCCTTCCAGCTTGGCACGCCGTTGCGTTCAGCCAGGTCGCGCGCTTCCCGGTAGAGCCGTTCCGCCTCTTCATAGTTCCCGGCGCGTACCAGCGAGTTCGCCCGGTTATAGGAGACACGAGCATCGAACGGGATGCGGTGGTCGGGCACGACACCGCGAATCAGATTGTCTTCGGCTTTCTGGCGGTAATCAAGGGCCGTAGGATTGCCCGGCTGCTGGCTGAGTACCCGGTTTGCCAGGTCTACCGTTTGTTGATAGTCCCCGGAATAATAGGCCTGGGTGAGTTCGGAAAGCGTGTCTTCAATGTCTGACCCGGCATACAGCGGCCCTCGGCCTGGCATCCGGCGTGATGGTGTATCCTGGCCGATCTCGCGTTCCGGGGCGGGGTAGCCGGATGACGTAGGATAAGCGGGTGGCGCGTTGGGACCCGGAGTCTCCGGTTTAGGCGGTTCGGGGCGGGCGGGTTGTGGAACACCGTAGCGGGTATATAAGTCATTCACCCGTTGCGCGGCTTGCTGGGTGCGCCCGGCGGCCTGTTGCAGGAGTCCCAGCACATCCGGGTCGCGCGAATCGAGCGCCAGCGCCTCCGCCAGAATATCAATCGCTTCGTCTATGTCATCATCATCCCCGGCGATTTCGATGCGGATACGCGCCCGGCGTACTAACCCGCGTACCGTCGCAGCGGTAGGGGTCGTCGGGTTGCTCAAACGAGCAAGTTCGGCAAAAAACGCCTGCGCTGCCGCTTCGTGAGGGGTGTTCTTGGCGTCTGTGAGCAACGCCCGTGCCTGTTCCTCCAGCCGGGAAAGGCTGTCCGGGTCATCGGGTAAGTGGTTAAGCTGGTGGCGGAGTTCATCCAACCGTTGTCGCAAATTGTCCATACCATATCCCATATTTAGGGGCAATCAGGTCGTGCACGGTCAAGAAAAAGCTGACCCCTTGAAAGTTACCCTATTCATGCGAAGTGGGCAAGGGATATTTTGTCCAGCGTGCGTGCTGCCGTACCAGGTTTTGCTGACATTTGGGGATTTAACGACGGCCTAGCTTCCGCGCAATTCAAGCAGGCGTTGGTATTGCCAATTTCGTTCTTTGGCTACGGCAGCCTCAGAGTCGGCGGCGCCTGTGGCTCTATGAATCGCCTGCAAGGTGTAAATTGCAGCACCCATAGAATGGGCGGCAACGTGTGCTGTACCCACCGCTTGACCAGCGGCACGGGCAGCAGATCGGGCGGCATTGTCTTCTCCGACCTCGCGAGCGGCAGCATGAGCTGCAAGCGACGCTTTGCGTATAACAGCCATTTTGAACACGCCCGTATTGATCCATGTCTGGAGTGTCTCAAGTGCTTGTCGCGGGCGCTGGTCATCTGGATACTTTTCCTCAAAATAGGGCAGAGCACGCTTAGCACAATCAATTGCCCAGACAGCTAATGTTTTTTTGTCCGTTTCCTTCACTAGCTCCACAAACGTGTCTCTTTGTCGTATAAGCGAGAAATCAGATTTTCCCATTTGATTATTCCCGGCAATCAGATCGTGCTGCTATTCTATCACAGCGAACCTAATGTACTGACAATCGTCAAATGTCAGTCCAACTTAATAGAACTTGACGACAATATCGCTGATGATGTTCGCGGCATCCTCAGCGGCCTGCACAGCATGGAGCATGTGGCGATAGATTTCACGCAGTTTCATCATATTGACCACATCTTGCAGGTCAGAAGGTTTCTTGAAGAGGTCGGCAATCGCCTCAGCATACAGGATTTCCATGCGGTTCTCGATAGCTTTCGCCCGCACCGCATGGCTGTCGGCGACATTCGGGTGGCGCTCCAACCGCTCCACCGCCAGACGAATCTCCTCGGCGCTGCTGTGCAGCATGTCTGCCATGGTTTGCAGATAGTCGTTCGGCTCTACGTCAAGAATGTCCATCTCACTGGTCGTGGAGTAGGCATTGTCCAGCACATCATCAATTGCCCGTGACAGTCCGAACAGGTCTTCCCGGTCAATCGGGGTGATAAATGTGCGATTGAGTTCATCAATCAACATGCGCCGCACTTCGTCGGCTTGTTTTTCGATATTACGCACCTGGGCGGCATTTTTCTTGGTGGGTTTCTTCATGTAGTCTTTCAACGCCGCCGTACCTTCTACTACCATAGCAGATTGTTCCACCAGGCGGGCGATGAAATGGTTGGGTTTGCGTCGGAACAACCCCTGACGCCAGTTGCGAAATTGTGTGCGGAGTTTGCTGGTCATAGCGTCACCCTTTCCAGCAGATGATAGACGATGATGGTAATCAGCGCAGAGAACGGAAGTGTCAACAGCCAACCGGCCAGGATTTGCCGGACGATTCCCCAGCGAACTTTCTGGATACGGTCGGCACTGCCCGCCCCTAATATGGACGAAGTGACGACCTGCGCCCCGCTCACTGGCCCGCCTAAGATGCCTGCCACGAAAATAATGCCGGTCGACGTGAGTTGTGCGCCAAAGCCATGCACTGGGCGAATCCGGTAGAACTTGCCCCCCAGTGTGTGGATTAAACGCCAGCCCCCAGTGAGTGTGCCGGCGCTGATGGCGAGGGCGCTCATAACGATCACCCATTCCGGTACGGCGAAGTGCGGCAGAATCCCGGTCGCCACCAGTCCCAGTGTCATCATGGCGATGATTTTCTGCCCATCATTGGCTCCAAACGAGATCGCCATAAACAACGCCACCAGGATTTGCCCCCGGTTGAACCAGCGGTTGATATGAGGATCAGCCCATTGCGATAAAAAATAAATCAGCCGCATCACCAGGAACGCGATCAATAGCCCCAGCACCGGGGAGAGAAATAACGCGGCCAGCACCTTAACCAGCCCGCCAAGCTGGATCGAATCCGCGCCAAACCCGGCCCAGCCCGCGCCTATGATGCCGCCAATCAAAGATTGTGAAATACTGGAAGGAATGCGATTCCACAGGGTAAAACTGCTCCACAATATCGCACCCGCTAACGCAGCAATGACAACGCGGGGCGTAATGGCCTGTGGACTGATAAAATCAACGGCGATGGTATTGGCAACAGCAACCCCCAGAGCGAACGGCCCAATGCCGATGCCGATGGCAGCCAGTAGTAAAGCTGGGCGCGGCGCTAATGCGCGCGACGAAATAATTGTCGCAACGACACTGGCCGAACCATGCAGACCATTCAGGTACCCGTAGGCTACCGATAGAAACAGAATAATCGCAATTGATACGAGCACATTTACCGCCACTTAAGTTTAAGATTATATTAAGAATACACGACATTCCTTAATATATCAACCCCTGCTGGCGTGTTGGGTTTGTTCATTTTGTTCTATTCTGGTCTGACAAGGCCGGACACTGCGGAAAAGAGGAAACAAAAATCCCCACTCTATCGGAGAGGGGATTCAACAAACTTGCGGTAGCCGGATTATGGCATCCTGTTCATTGTACTGGTTTACGATCCATCCGGCACAGTTTACTCAGGCGACTGAACTGCTTAGTACTTCCGCACCAGGGATTTATAGACGGGTGGCTGGCGGTTCTGGATGAACTGGAATTCTTCGCGGTACTTTCGCACTTCATCCAGGTCAATCCGGGCGACGGCGAAGCCTTCCAGGGGTGCGCCGGTTTCGGGGTCGGTTTCGCTGGCAAGCGAGGCGTGCACTTGCCCACGCGGGCCAACCACCATGCTCTCACCGCCGAAGTTGAGCGTCACGTCCTCGCCAATGCGGTTGGCGGCGGCCATGAAGATCGAGTTTTCGTAAGCTCGGGCGCGAATATAGGTTTTCCACTCGTCAATGTGAGATGCTTCCCAGTTCGCCATCACACAGATGATTTCTGCGCCGTCCAACGCCAGGCTGCGGGCGACTTCCGGGAAAGCCAGGTCGTAGCCAACCATCAGGCCGATGTTGCCGATTTCAGTGGGGATAATGGGTAATTTGAAGCCCTCGCGGAAGGCCATCCGCTCTTCACCGCGCAGGTGGATTTTGTTGTAGACATCCAGCAGTTCACCGTCCGGCCCTACCAGTATCGCCGAATTATACAGCACACTTTCGACACGTTCTTTCGTCACCATGCCAAAGGCGATATAGATGCCGTATTCATTGGCTCGCTGTGCCAGCAGATTAATCGTCGGACCGGGGATACGTTGGGCGAGTTCGGTGAAGCGTACGCCCAACTCGTAGCCGCTCGTGATGAGTTCCGGGAATACAATCAGGTCTACTTTTTGTTGCGAGGCAATCTTAGAAATGGTTTCGGTCATCTTGACCAGATTCTCTTCCGGTTCGCCCAGTTTGGGTCTCATCTGGACGGTTGCTACCGTGATTTCGCGCATAAACGATCATCCTTTTACCAAGAGCCGATCTGCTATATAGGTTCATTGTACCCGCAACTGCGATTTTGCACGACCCACAGTTCGCACCAGACTGGTGTACAATAGACGCGAAACAGTCGCCAGCCCGGTAGGGAAGCGGCCTGCAAGGCACCAATGAAAACGAGGGGATAGAACATGCTGCGCACTTTTTTCCTGATCGTGTCCGCTTGCCTGATGGTGAGCATCGCTGCGGCCCAGACCGCCCCGACTCCGGTCACGATTGCGCCCGATGACCCGCGTCCGGCGGTATGTGCCGCGCCCGCGCTGCCAAATTTCACCGCGCATATCGTAGTCTCCGGCGATCGGTTGGTGGATTTGCTGGCGGGCACGCAGGGCTTCAGCCTGACCCAGATTGCGGCCCTCAACTGCCTGGATGACCCGGCTACACTGCCGGTAGGCGCGGTGATCTGGCTGCCACCATCGCGGACAGATCTCATCACCACCGAGCTATTCGACGCTGACCCGGCCGCCGACACAGTGGAAATTATCAGCCTGGTCGCCAGCAGCCCGGAAACTAACAATGAGGCGGGTATTTCGTTTACCTGGGAAGCCATTGGCACAGCGGCCTATTTTTATGCCTGCCCGCCTGATTCCACAGCGCCTTGCCCGCGTCCGACGGACGCCCGCCCCGTCCCACTGGCGTACACGACGCCGGTATTCAGCGGATTCCGCGCTGCCGGTATGGTGCGCTATCGTCTGGAAGTGGTGGATGGGGCAGCGCAGGCAAGCCAGGATGTGACGGTCAATATCACCTGTGCCCAGGCCATGCTCGCCGTGTATAGCGGCTACCAAACCTGCCCGGATGCCGCGCCACTTTATACCTCTGCCGCCTGGCAGTCGTTCGAGGGCGGGGTGATGATCTGGTGGTCGGATACGCTGCAAATCTGGGTACTCACGGAAAACGATCAACGGGTACGTATTTACGACGACACCTACCAGGAAGGCGACCCCGATCCGGCAGACTCGGCTCCCGAAGGATTCATCACGCCAGTACGCGGCTTTGGTAAATTGTGGTCGGCACTGGGTGGCGCAGAGTCCGGCCTGGGGTGGGCGCTCGCGGCGGAGACTGGCTACCAGGTTGCCCGCCAATCTGCCGGGGCAGTCTCGTATACGACCTACTTGCAAGGGCCGGATGCTGGCGTTTTTGCGATCACCTTTGTACCGGGGCAGGACGCCGGGTACTGGATAGCGGTAGAGAAGTGAATTAGATAGAAAGGACGCCCGGCATGGCACGGATTACCCAACGGATAGGGTTTACCCGCTACGAGGCTGATGAGCATTATAAACTCGCGTTGGACGCCTACCGGAAGAACCGTTTTGATACAGCGATTACCCATATGGATGACGCTATCATCCTGCTGCCCACCAAAGCGGAATACTACGCGACTCGCGGCTTTTTTTACCTGGAAGATGATGTCAAACATAAGGCGCTGGCCGATTTCGAAAAGGCGCTCAAAATCAACCGGTTAGAGATGCTGGCGCACTATGGGCGAGGGGTAATTGCCTACCAAGATGGCAACATGGACGAGGCGCTGGCCCACTTTACCGACGCCTACAAAGCCGCACCCAATCGCCCGGAAACTCTGTATTACCTGGCGCTGGTGTATCACCGGCAGCGGAACAATGCTGTCGCCAAACAGTGGATGGAACAGGCCTTAGCCGTGTTTGAGGCTTCCGACGACCGTCGCAAGGGCGACGCTGCCCGCTGGTTGAAAGAGATTGAGCGGGCGTTAGAGACGCAGGCGCTGCCGGGACCGGGGAAAGCATTGTAGCGGGATGCTCTGCCTTAAAGACATGGGATGTAGCGGCACTGAGCGCCGTGATTGCCTTGCCGGGAATAGCATCAATGGCCTTTCTGATACAAACAGACGGGGGATCGCTCCGCCCGGTCACAGAAAAGGCCAGCGGGAGATTCCATCCCTTCACCACATTTTTCGCCGATTCCGGACTCATCATCCCCGCCGGTTTGTGCTATCGTTATTCCGGTGAAACTTGCAATTCGGAAGGCGATACACTCTATGACGGAAACCTACGTTGTGACCGGGGGCGCGGGCTTCATCGGGTCGCATATCGCGGAACGCCTGCTCAACGACGGCCACCGGGTGCGCGTGGTGGATAACCTCGTGACCGGCAGCCGGAGCAACCTGGCGCATCTGCGCGGCGACCTGGAATTCTACGAGGTCAGCATCACCGACCAGGACGCGCTGCCCCCCATTTTTGCCAATGTGGATTACGTGTTTCATCAGGCGGCGCTGCCCTCTGTCCCCCGCAGCATTGACGACCCGCTTACGACGCACCATACCGCCGCCACCGGCACGCTGAATGTGCTGATTGCGGCGCGGGATGCCGGGGTCAAGCGCGTGATTTATGCCGCGTCATCGTCAGCCTATGGCAATATTGCCGGGGACGCCAAAACCGAGGAGATGCCACCCCATCCACTTTCGCCCTATGCCGTTTCCAAGCTGGCCGGGGAGTTCTACTGCCAGTCGTTCTACCAGGTGTACGGGCTGGAAACCGTGTGCCTGCGTTATTTCAACGTGTTTGGCCCGCGCCAGGACCCGCTTTCACAGTACGCGGCAGTTATCCCCTTGTTTATTACGGCGATGCTGGACGGGCAACCGCCTACGATCTACGGTGACGGCCTGCAATCCCGTGATTTCACGTATATTGACAATGTAGTACACGGCAACCTGCTGGCGCTGCGTGCGCCGGGCGTGGGCGGAGAAATGCTCAACCTGGCAACCGGCGGGCAGATCACGCTGCTCGACCTGATGAGTAAGCTCAACGCGCACTTAGGAACGGCCTTTGAACCGATCCATGCCGCTGCGCGTCCTGGTGATGTCAAGCACTCGCGCGCCGGAATTGAGAAGGCACAGCGACTTTTAGGCTATGAGCCCGTCGTGGATTTCGATGCAGGGCTGGCGCAAACGGTCACCTGGTACCAGGGAATCGCGTAGCTATGCGCGTCGTACACGTCATTAAAGTGACCGGAATCGCCGGGGCGGAGCGCCATTTGCTCACGCTGCTGCCTGCTTTGCAGGAGCGCGGCGTTGAGGCGCATCTTGTGCCGCTGACCGAGCCGGACAACCCGGTGGCAGATTTTGTCAGTGCGCTGCAAGAACGAGAAGTCACAGTTCACCCGATGGTCATCCGGCATGACGCCGATATACGAATGACCTGGCGTTTGCGTGACCTGTTCCGCCAATCAGCGCCGGACATCGTCCATACGCACCTGCTGCACGCCGATTTATACGGCATACCAGGGGCGAAACTGGCGGGCGTGCCGGTTATCGTGACGAGCCGCCACAACGACAACGCCTTTCGCCGCCGTTTCCCGGTGCGACCGATCAATCAAGGGCTGTGGCAGTTGGTAGATGCCGGGATCGCCATCTCGGAGTCAATCGCCCGCTTTGCGTGGGAAGTCGAAGGCGCACCAATCAATAAAGTCCACCGGATTTACTACGGGATAGACTTTGACCCGCACGCCGTTGACCGGAGTGAATCCCGCCGGGCGCTGCGACATGACCTGGGACTCGCTTCAGAGACGCCCCTGGTCGGGATTGTGTGCCGGCTGGTGGAGCAAAAGGGTGTGGTCTACGGACTGCGGGCATTCCATAAGGTCGCCACTGAGTCAGCGGCGCACCTGGTCATTGCCGGGGATGGTCCACTGCGGGCCGCGCTGGAAGCCGAAGCACGAACGCTCGGCATTGCGGAGCGGGTTCACTTCCTCGGTTGGCGCAAGGATGTGCCGCATTTGATGGCTGCGCTCGATGTATTCCTGCTGCCCAGCCTGTGGGAAGGGTTCGGCCTCGTGCTGCTGGAAGCGATGGCCCAGCAAACCCCGATTGTCGCCAGCGCCGTGAGTGCTATCCCGGAAATCGTCATTGACGGTCAGACCGGCTTGCTCGCCCCGCCGCGTGACATGGATGCCCTGGCCGGGGCACTGCGCACGCTGCTCGACGACATACCTTTAGCGCGGCACCTGGGACTGATGGGACAGGAACGCCTCGAAGCGACCTTCGCTGCCGAGGCAATGATAGAGGCGACACACGGGCTGTACTGTGATTTGCTGAAAAATCGCTAATTTCCTTCTTATAAAAACAAAAGAATTCTCCTGTATACTATAGTTTCCACTATTTATATGTACCCATATACAGGAGATTCATGAACACGACAGCACCTAAACCCACAACGGTACTGCCTATTCTGCGCCCTTTCCAACGTTTCTTTCAAGCCGAAGCCTCCAGCGGTATTCTGCTGCTGGCCTTCACCGTTATCGCGCTCATCTGGGCGAACTCGCCCTGGGCAGCATCCTACGAAAGCCTGTGGCAGACACCCGTCACCATCGGCGGCGGCATACTATCGCTCACCAAGCCATTGATCTTATGGATCAACGATGGCCTGATGGCGATTTTCTTCTTTCTGGTCGGCCTCGAAATCAAGCGCGAAATCCTGGTGGGCGAACTGGCCTCGTTCCGGCGGGCGGCGCTGCCGGTTATCGCGGCGCTAGGCGGCCTGCTCACCCCGGCGCTGATCTACACTTTGCTGAATGCCGGGCAGGAAAGCGCGGTAGGCTGGGGAATCCCCATCGCTACCGATATTGCCTTCGCCCTGGGAATTATGGCGCTCCTGGGAGACCGTGTACCGACCTCGCTCAAAATCTTCCTGACTGCACTGGCGATTGTGGATGACCTCAGTGCGGTGCTGGTGATTGCCCTGTTCTATACGGCGGAAATCGCCTGGGTAAGTTTACTGGTCGGTTTCATCGCGTTGGGGATTTTGTTCCTGCTCAACCGTCTGGGCGTTCATAATACCCTGATTTACGTCGTTTTAGGTGTCGTTGTCTGGGTCGCGTTCCTGAAATCCGGCGTTCATGCTACTATCGCCGGGGTACTGTTGGCGCTCACGATTCCGGCTCGTACGCATCTGAACCCCGCTAATTTCATCCGCGACAGCCGGGGACTGCTCGACAAATTTGAACATGCTGGTGATAACGGCAACGGCGAAAGCGTTCTGGTGAACGAAACCCGTCAGGCTGCCATCCACGCCCTGGAAGCAGCAGCGGGACAGGTACAGGCACCCTTGCAGCGCATCGAGCATAATCTTGTCCCCTGGGTCGCCTTCTTCATCATGCCGGTTTTCGCGCTGGCGAATGCCGGTGTCGCTCTGACCGGGGATATTGGGGCGACGGTATCGCAGCCGGTCACACTGGGGGTGATCTTCGGGCTGGTAATCGGCAAGCCGTTGGGCATCACCCTGTTTTCCTGGCTGGCAGTGCGCTTTGGTCTGGCGGATAAGCCGGCGGATGTCACCTGGGGGCAATTGCACGCCGTCGGCTGGTTGGCTGGAGTAGGCTTCACGATGTCGCTGTTTATTGCCGGGTTGGCTTTTGGCGGAATGGCACTGCTGCCGCTGGCAAAAACCGGGATTCTCATTGCATCGCTCATCGCCGGGATGATCGGTTTTGTCCTGCTGCGCCGCCAACTGGCCTAACCATCGCTGACTTCCAGTGTGGACGCCGCCCCGGTCATTGACTACAATGCGGGAGCGCATCATCAAGTCGCTGGCGGAGTCAGACATGGATAACCATTCAATCGAGAGCGTGATTCAGGACGAGCTGGAACTGGTCGCGGCGATCAAGCAGACCTCAAACCGGTTGGCGCTGCCGGTGGTGCTGGTGCTGGTGAAGACGCTGGCGCTGCCACTGCTGGTCTTCATGCTGCTGGGTCTGGTCGGAGTGTTTGCCCGTCAGTACGTAAACAACGCCTTCCAGGATTCATTTCTCAGCTTTACGACCACGCTCTCCAGCTATATCGTCCTGCTGGGCGGCACATGGTACACTTTGCGCTGGTCAGATCGGCGCTTTGGTGGGGCAGGTCTCATCAAAGGGCTGGGGAGTGTGCTGAGACAGGTCGCCCGCCTCGAAACGGCTATTGAGAGGGCGAAAGCCGCTGGCGATACCGACCCGGCCACTGCCGAAAGATTATCCAGTATGGCCTATGCAGCCTGGGAGCATTACACCGGCGTGATGCAGGCCGCCGGATTTTCGGTCGACTCTACCGCCCCACCCGAAGCATAGCAAAACGGGGTGGTTGTTCTCCCTCGCAAAATAAACTATTCCAATTCAAACGCCCGTGTGGTTCAGCCTATGAATCCCACACGGGTGTTTGTGTTTCATCCCTGGAAAGATGAACATTACGGATTTCAAACGTAATTTTCGGATTGGGTAAACCAATCTTAAGTAATGAACCGTAATTTACGCCCTACAATGAATTTGTGAAGTTCTGCGCAGGTAAATCTGGGATAAACCGGCATAATGTGTCAGAAATTCCAAGAAAAGTCTACCACACATAAGAATACTGCTTATCTGAAAGGGCAGATCAAGATGCTATCACGCAAATCCGTTCTCATCGTAATTGTTTTAATCACCGGGCTGTTTCTGGTTGCCTGCCAGCCAGCAGCGCCGACAACAGTCGCACCGGCTACTTCCGTATCCGAAACCGCTGCAAACCAGCCCGACTATGCCGGCAAGAAAGTGTTGTTTGTGAATTCTTACCACGAAGGCTATGAATGGTCAGATGGTATTGGCACCGGTATTCACAGTGTGCTCGATCCCAGTGGCGTGGAAATTCGTGACTTCTACATGGATACCAAGAACAATCCCAGCAGTGATTTTTGTATGCAGGCGGGCAATGATGCACAAGCAGTGATTGATAGTTTCCAACCGGATGTGATCATCGCCTCCGACGACAACGCTCAACGCTGTCTGATTGTGCCCCACGTCCTCAATACAACCGAACCGGTAGTCTTTACCGGCGTAAATTGGGATGCATCTAAATACGGGTATCCAACAGACCATGTGACCGGCATGGTTGAAGTTGAATTGATTGACCAGTTGTTCGATCACTTGCGACGCTACGCGAACGACGAACGCCTTGCAATGGTCACCATTGACACCGAAACTGAGCGCACTGTTGCTGATGTTTACAACGAGCGTTTCTTTGATAGGAAGATGACGGCCTATTTTGCCACGACACAGGATGAATTTGAATCTATGTTCCTGCAGGCCCAGGAGAACGCTGACATTATTTTGGTAAGTAATAATGCGGGTACTGAGTGGGATGATGCCCGCGCACAGGCGTTCTTTAACACCAACACCCGTGTTGCCACTGGCTCAATCAATGCCTGGATCGCACCTTATGCCCTCATCACGATTGGGAAAGTTCCCGAAGAACTGGGTGAGTGGGCGGCACAAACTGCGTTGAGTATTCTGGATGGAACCCCCATTTCGGACATCGCGATTGAGACCAACAAGCGCGGCACACTCATTTTGAATCTCAACATCGCTGAAGCGTTGGACATCACGTTTGAACCCAATATGCTCCGATTTGCTGAAATCTATGGTGGCGAATAGCTGGAGGGATTCGATATGAGCTTTTTAAAACGCCTGTTTCGCCCAAGCATTTACACACGGATTCTGGGCAGTTTTACGATCGTCATCGCTGCTGTAATCGTTTCTAACATCTTCACTTACGGACAGCTAATCAACATTCAGGGAATTTCCCAGGAAGCGGTCCCCGTCAGCTTCGAAGTCACCCAAACTCAGGATTTTGGTCTGCTGCTTCAAAGCCTAGAAAGCGGCCTGGATAAATATTTTCTGGTGCGCGACGCGAACCTGAAAGATACAATTCTGAGTGATCTGGATCAGCTTGAATCACTAGGGCTTTCCATGCAAGCATCATCCACCGAACAACTGACTGACTCGGTTGCGGTATTGAATTCCAAGACGACAGAATTTGCCGTCCAGGCGCGATCACTGCTGGATCTGTTAAGTACAAGCGCGGAAGCCCGCGAAATCAACCAGCAAACCATCCTTTTGCTGGGTCTCATTGATGAGACGAAACAGGCCCAACAAAACCTCTCCAACCAAGTTGCTGGTGTGGTGGCCTCTATCGCGACCTCCCAGGAATACATCGTTGAGCAATCTGTGGGACAGATTGTTGTGTTTGCCTTCGTCAGCGTTGCTATTGCTGTTGGCGCCACAACTGTAGTCACCCGCAGTATTGTGGTGCCGTTGTCACGATTGCAGCAAACGAGCCAGCGAATCGCGTCCGGCGATTTTAGCAGCCGTGTAGCTCTTGGCAGAATGGATGAACTTGGCCGTCTGGGTACAGCTCTTAATAGTATGGCCGACCAGCTTAAAGCAATTGTTTTTTCCCTGCAAGAACGTACCCGTGACCTGCAAGCCGTCACGGACGTGAACACGCAGATTTCCACCATTCTGGAAGTAGACCGTCTGTTGCAGGACGTGGTAGACCTGACGAAAGAACGCTTCGGCCTGTACCATGCCCATATTTACCTGCTGGATGAAGCCAACCGGACGCTGACATTGACGGTAGGTGCCGGGCATGTCGGGCGGCAGATGGTGGCTGAAGTCCGCACAATTGATATGACGAACCAGCAGAGTATCGTTGCCAGCGCGGCCCGCAGCCGGCGGGGGGTCATCATTAACGACGTGCGTCAATCCGCGACCTTCTTACCGCACCCGCTGCTGCCGAATACTGCGTCTGAATTGGCGGTGCCGCTGGTCTCTCGCAGCGAACTTATGGGTGTGCTGGATGTCCAGAGCGACATTCCTGGCTACTTTACCCAGGATGTGCTGGGCGTGATGGAACTGCTGGCAGGCCAGGTCGCTACCGCCTTGAGTAACGCCAGTCTGTACGAGGTCGCTGAACGCACCAGCCGCTACGAGCGAGCGATGGGTAACATTGATCGCCAAATTCAGGGCGCAGCAGATATGGACGAGATTTTACAGATCACGGTACGCGAACTGGGCAAAGCCCTGCGCGTTCCGCATACGGCAATTGAACTGAATGTGAGCAATGGCGATCGTGGCACAGCCATGTTTGTAAGTGATGGGGAATAATCAGAATGAGTGAAAAGAAACCACAGCGCCGCACCCGGCGTTCCATTCGCACTCAATTATCATTGGCCTTTATCGCGCTAGCGATTGTGCCGGTCTTAATCACGTTTCTGGGTTACCTTTTATCGGTTAGAGATGTGCCGGTCAGAGATCTTGAAATCAGCCTGGGTAGCCGGATTGCAACCGCTCAGCGGGTTATCGCTGCCAGTCTTGAATCCCAAATTTCGCTGTTGCGGTCGATAGCTGCAGGTGATGAACTTGAACAGATTTTAGCAGTAATTGACAGTCGCTATACGGGCACGGCCGCAGAGATTGAGGCAAACCTGCTAGCATTGGATGCGATGTGGCGAGAGTCGCAATCGGAATCAGACCCCTTGATTAGGGGCGTTCTTGATCATCCAGTAGCCAATGGACTCAAAGAATTCAATCAATCATTCCCGGATCACGTTGAGGTTTTCATTACGGATCGATACGGTGCTGCCGTTGCAGCCACCAACCTGACTTCGGATTACTATCAGGCGGATGAAGCCTGGTGGCAGGCCGCCTGGAATAATGGTGCAGGTGCGATTTATGTCGCACAGGCAGTTGACTTTGACGACAGTGCGGGTGCATTCAGTATCAATATGGCAGTCCCGATCATAGACGATAACACCAGTCAAGTTATAGGTATCCTGCGGACGACTTACAATATCGGCGCCATGATTACCACACTTGAAAGCCTGCGCTTCCTAGAAACTGGGCGTATTGAATTGGTGGACAGCCAGGGATATGCTTTGTTCGTCTCACAGGCTACTGCTGGTGAAGCCAATACACCGTTTATTGCCCCAAGTCAGTTAGATACACCGACCAATCCCAACCCTGGTATTGTGAATACCAAGCTAAACGGCACTCAGGTTCTTGTCAAGTCTGCTGTACTAACGACAGGCGGTCAATCCCCCGTAATTGATAGCCTTAACTGGCATATTGTTGCATTGGAAAGTGAAGAAGAAGTATTTCGCGCCATCAATGCAATGATCACAGTTGTTATAGCCGGTGTAGCGATCATTGTTGTCATCGTGGGTATGATAAGTTTTGTCGGTGCGCGGTGGTTTGTCAGTCCATTAGGTGTTTTGACCGATGCAGCCAGCCAATTGCGGTCTGGTGATCTAAAAGCGCGTGCCGAAATCAAACGGCAGGATGAATTTGGTGTGCTGGCAGATACCTTCAATGCGATGTCCGACCAGATTCAGAGTTCAATTTCTAATCTGGAAGTGAACGTGGCAGCCCGTACCCGTGACCTGGCGACGACGGTAGAAGTCGGCCAGCTTGCCACCAGCATCTACGAAGAACGGGAACTCACGCCGAAGCTGGTTGAATATATCCGCGCACAGTTTGGCCTGTACTATACGCAGATTTACTTCATTGACGAAGCCCGCCGTTACGCGGTGCTGCGGCACGGCACCGGCGATGTGGGCAAGGAATTACTGGCGCGGCAGCACAAGCTTGATCTGGCGCAGACTTCGATTGTGGCGCGGGTGGTGCAGACAAGAGAACCGGTGCTGGTAGCGAATACCGAAGCCAGCGACATTCACCGCCCCAACCCACTTCTGCCGAATACCCACTCAGAAGCTGCCTTACCGCTGGTAGCCGGTGATGAAGTTTTCGGTGTGCTCGATATGCAGGCTGAGCGAGCCGGAACGTTTAACCCGGAAAACCTCTCGGTGTTCCAGGCGATGGCGAACCAGGTTGCATCGGCGCTGCGAGGCGCGCAGGCTTACAGCCGCGCTCAAGAAGCCATTGAACGTGCGGAAACCATCAACCGCCGCCTGACCAGCGATACCTGGAAGGGCTACCTGGACAAGTCGAAGGCCGCTGGTCGCATCGGTTATGAGTACAATCTGGAATCGCCGCAGCCGCTCAGCCACGAACTAAAACACACACCGGAAAAAGTGGTTGAAAAAGATCGCGCTACGCAGCCGATTCTCTTGCGCGGCCAGCAGATCGGCACGCTGCTGGTGCAGGAAGATAACGACTGGCGTGAGTGGCGGCCTGATGAACTCACTCTGATTGAAGGTGTGGCAGGTCGTGTCGCCCAGGCGCTTGAGCAGTTCCGCGCCTTCGATGAGACGCAGTCCGCATTGCAGGCAACTGAGGCGCTCTATCGGGTCAGCGGCGAAGTCAACCGGGCGGCGACGCTGGATGATATCCTTCAGACCCTGGTGAATTTAACCGCTGTCGGTCAGTTTGACCGGGCGAACTTCCTCATGTTTGATCGTCCCTGGGTGGATGAGAAACCGGATACGGCGACGGTGATGGCCGTGTGGGAGCGTGATGGTAGTGCGCCGCGCGCCCCGCTTGGAACAGCTTATCCTGTGGCGGCGTTCCCGTTCATTGACATGATGGAAACTGATAAGCCATTTATCGTAGCGGATCGCGATTCGGATGCACTGACCGACGAGACTCTGCGGTCTGTGCTACAGCGGCTGGGGATGCGCAGTGTCGTATTCTTCGCCCTGGTTGCCAATAATGAATGGGTAGGGCTGCTCACTGCTCAGTCTGGGAACCCGCGCAGTGTCAGTGACGACCAGGTGCGGCAGTTGATTAGTGTATCCGGCCAGGCAGCGAACGTCATCCAGAACATCCGACTGCTGGAACAGGCGCGAAAACGCGCTCTGGAAATGGAAACGGTAGCTAACGTAAGCGCCGCCGCCGCGACCATTCTGGATGTTAACAGCCTGCTTCAAGCGGTGGTTGACCTGACCAAACAGAGCTTCAATCTCTACCATGCGCATGTGTACTTGCTGAATGAAACCGGGGACACACTGGTACTGGTTGCCGGCTCGGGTGATGTCGGCCAGGCCATGAAGGATCGCGATCACAGCATCGCACTCAATCACGAAGCCAGTGTGGTAGCGACTGCTGCCCGTACCCGGAAAGGTGTCGTTATCGGCGATGTCGCCCAGAACCCGACACACCTTCCGAACCCACTGCTGCCAGAGACCCGCTCAGAAATGGCCGTGCCGATGGTTGTGGGTGAAGTGTTAGTCGGCGTGCTGGATGTGCAGTCGCAGCAGGTCAACCACTTCACTCTTGAAGATCTGCGTATCCAGTCCACATTGGCTGACCAGATTTCGGTGGCAGTGGAAAATGCCCGCGCCTACCAACGCCAGCTTGAAACCGCCGAAAAGTTGCGCGAGGTTGACCGGCTCAAATCACAGTTCCTGGCGAACATGAGTCATGAACTGCGGACACCACTCAACTCGATCATCGGTTACTCCGAGGTGCTGTTAGATGGAATTGACGGCGACCTGACGGAAGATGCCATTGAAGATGTCGAAGCCATTCACAGCGGCGGCAGACATCTGCTGACCATGATTAACGAAATCCTTGACCTGGCGAAGATTGAGGCCGGGCAGATGAAGCTGGAGCGCCGTCGGACCGAGTTAGAAGAAATCGTGACCGATGCGGTGCACACCAGCCAGATTCTTGTCAAGGATAAGTCGGTTGAGCTGAAAGTGGTTGCTGAACCGGACATGCCGCCCGTTTTTGGCGACCCGATCCGTATTCGCCAGATCATCCTCAATCTGTTGAGCAATGCCTCAAAGTTCACCGAAAATGGTGAGATTGTTGTGAGTTACGGATTGCAGGATAACCAGACGGCCTTTGTCAAAGTGCAGGATACGGGTATCGGGATGTCACCCGAAGGGTTGACCCTGATATTTGAACAGTTCCAGCAGGTGGATGGCTCGTCTACACGCCGCGCCGGTGGTACCGGGCTGGGGCTGACCATCACCCGCTACCTGGTTGACATGCACCAGGGCGAGATCTTTGTCGAAAGCGAACTGGGCATAGGGTCAACTTTCTGGTTCACGCTGCCGCTTCATGTTGCCGAAGAAATCCCTACCCTGGAGGCCAAATAGTTCATGCCGTCTCTGTTTACAAAGGTGGTATGCCTGGAATGTCAGCATGAAGTAACCGCCGAAATCGGGCTGACAGCCTGCCCGCAATGTGGTTCCAACTGGTTGGATGCACAGTATGACTATACTACAGTGGCGGGTCTCTGGCCCGCCACTCTGGCGTCCCGAGAGCGTTCGATGTGGCGGTATGCTGAACTGCTGCCGCTGGATGCGCCGGATGCCGACTTGTTGATGGGTGAGGGGTTCACCTCGCTTAATCGTCTGCCGCACTATGAACGGTTGTACGGCCATCGCCATATCTATATGAAAGATGAGCGCCAGGGGCCGACCAGCTCATTCAAAGACCGGCAGGCGGCGCTTTCGGTGCAGGCCATGTCCCGCGCCGGCGTAAAAGAATGCGTGCTGGCCTCTACCGGCAATGCCGGGGTTGCCTATGCCGCCTACTGCGCCCGCGCTGGAATCAAGCTGTGGCTCTTCCTGACAAGCCTGGCGATTGCCGACAAACTGCGTGAGGCCGCCTTGTATGGTGCGGAAGTTGTGCGCGTTTCCGGCACGTATGATGAAACCAAACATGTCGCGGCGGAATTCGCCCGGCGTAAGGGCATTCATCTTGACCAGGGAGCGAAGGCTATCCCCGGCAAGGAGAGTATGAAAACCCTGGCCTATGAGATTGCGGAGCAGCTGGGCCTGAAACTTCACCCCGACCAACCTGGCAAATGGCATGCCCCGGACTGGTACATCCAGGCGGTGAGTGGCGGCATCGGCCCGCTGGGTGTCTCGAAGGGCTTCAGTGAACTCTACCGGATGGGCCTGATTGACCGGATGCCGAAGCTGGGCATTGTCCAGGCAGCAGGGTGTGCGCCAATGGTCAAGGCCTTCCATGCCGGGCAGACCAAGGCCGCCCCGGTTGTCCCCAAGACGCTGATTACCGTGCTGGCTACCGGCGACCCCGGCCATGCCTACACGCTACTGCGTGACTCTGTGTCAGATAACGGCGGCACGATGGTGTCCGTT
Organism: uncultured Chloroflexota bacterium; assembly: GCA_937974245.1. Taxonomy (GTDB): domain Bacteria; phylum Chloroflexota; class Anaerolineae; order Aggregatilineales; family Phototrophicaceae; genus JACKCG01. The sequence goes on from CALJKV010000015.1 coordinate 102,414, forward strand.
GACGACGGCAAAACGTTCGAGGCTATGCGGCAGTTGGCGCGGCAGGGAGGCTGTTCGGTAGAACCGGCGACTGCGGTGGCGTTTGCCGGCCTTGAGCAGATGCTGGCCGATGGCACGATTCAGACGGACGAGGTGGTTGTTGTCAACTGTTCCGGCCATACGTTCCCGGTGGAGAGCCACATTCTGGGCGACCAGTTGGTACTTGACCTCGAACTGAACCCGGCTGAGCAGGCACGCGAAGAAGGCCTGGACGCTGCGATTCGCAGCCTGGACGAACAGGCAACTTCCATTCTGATTGTGGATGATAACCCGAATGACCGCCGCCTGATCCGCCGCTTATTGCAGCGTTACAAACGCTACCGGATTCATGAAGCGGGCAGCGGGAACGAAGCGCTGCGCCTTGTCCGGGAGCAGCAGCCCGACCTGATTATTGCCGACCTCACCATGCCGGAGATGGATGGTTTTACCTTACTGGAAAATCTCAAGAATAATCCACAGACCGCCCATATTCCGGTGACGGTAGTTTCCGCCAAAAATCTCTCCGCGAATGATACCAAACTGCTCAACGAGTACAGCGAATCCGTATGGGCGAAGGGCGGGTTTGAAACCCGCCAGCTGGTGGATCATATTGCCGAAAAGCTGGGGCATTCACCCAGTACGCCTTCCCGCGCCCAGCCGGCCAGGTCGGGCACGACTCAGGCAGATAAGCCCGTCGTTACAGCGGACATGGAAACTATTGTCATCGTAGAAGATAATCCCTATGATCGGCGGTTGGCGCGGCGGTTGTTAGAAAGTGGCGGCTATTACCGCGTGATTGAAACGTCTACCGGGCGCGACGGCCTGAAAGCCATTTATGCGTACCGTCCGGCGCTGGTGCTGCTCGATCTGATGCTGCCGGAGATGGATGGCTTTTCAGTGTTGGAGGCTATACGCGGCGATAGCGCTCTGCGAGACACACCGGTGATTGTTATTTCCGCAAAAGACCTGTCGCAGCAGGAGCGCGATACACTAGCGAACCAGATTTTATCTATCATCACCAAGGCTTCATGGGATAGCAAGCACTTTCTTGATACTGTGCAAAATGCGCTAAAGTAGGTATTTTGTAACATGTGGTTAGCCGGGAGCATATTAACTTGAGTCAAATACTCATTATTGAGGATAACGAACAGAATGCGCGGATGGCGGCCAAACTGCTGCGCTATGCCGGACATGAAGTCATTATCGCTGAAGATGGTGAATCCGGTATGTTATCGCTGCTGGAAACACCACCCGACCTGGTGCTGGTTGACCTGGGGCTGCCGGATATTGATGGGCAAACAGTTGTGGCAATGCTGCGCCAGCAGCCCAGTCTGAATCAGACTGCCGTGATCGCTTTTACTGCCTGGCCGGAAGAACAGGCGCAGGAGATGGCACGGGCTTACAACTGTGACGGTATTATCACCAAGCCGATTGATACCCGTGCTTTTGCCGGGCAGGTCGCAGACTATTTGCGGCAGAGCAAATCCCGACAGAACTGAGTACGATGTTCTATAGGGCCGGTTCTTTTCCATAGGTGGAGGGTTTAACACTCTCCTATACGACCAGCTTATTATTGGCAAATGACTAACCACAAGGAGGTTGGCTTGATCGGGGAGAAGTTACAGCCCAAAACCGACCTGACAACCAACGGACATAAACCGGTGCATACCGCCAGACCAACGAGCGAATACACCTTTAAGCAGTTGGCCGATATTTACAACCAGACGCGATTAGATTATATCGTGCCGATGCCGATGAATGCCCGCAAAATGGAAGAGTATGTCACCAATTTTGCTGTGAATCTGGACGCTTCGATAGTCGTCTATGATTGGGAAGGTGAGCTAGCCGGCCTGGGGATGCTCGGTATCCGCGATAGCCGGGCCTGGATTACCCGTCTGGGAGTTGTTCCTGACCGGCGTGGTAATAACCTGGGGATGTATATGATGACAACCATGCTGGATGCCGCCCGCCAGCACAACTGTCATCTGGTACAGTTGGAGGTAATTCGGGGAAATACCCCTGCCTACCGGATGTTCCACAAATGTGGCTTTCGCGATTCGCGCGATCTGCTGGTTGTCCGCCGCCCGCCCGGCCCGATCCCGTTCGATAATCCTGAGCCGGATGCTGTCATCACAAACCTGACTGCTGCCGAAATCCAGACCTGCCTGGCAGAAGAGCGTGGGGAAGGCGCGTCGTGGCTGGATGAGAGCGCTTCGATTTTGCGGGCGGGCAGTTTGCAAGGGCTGCACATCACTCTGTCTTCCGGCGAATCCGGTTGGATTGTCTACCAGAGTACGGCGTTCCAACTGTCTTTCCTCGTGTTACATACCCCATCGCAGGTGCGGGACCGTATGGCGCTGGCGCTGCTCTACAATATGCACTCGCGTCACCCGATGCAGGATACGAAATACGAGAATATCCCGGCGCTCGATCTGCGCTGGCCGGTGTTTCAGAAAATAGGTTATGTCGAGGCTTTCCGCCGGATTGAGATGTTCCTCTATTTTTGATGGGCGTGTTTTCGTGATTCTACCGATCTGGGTTATGAGGCTGCCGGGATGATCTCCCTGGCAGTCTTTTTGTGGTGGCTGCCCGATTGTAATGCGCCAGGTCTATTCTGAACGGTTATGCCTTGAGTTTGCCTTTAGACAGTGACCCGGTTTTTAAGCTATACTCTAAGATAGTCTGGCTGATAACGTCCATTAGACCCTTCCAGAGAGCCGATGACGGAACGAACGAACGAACAATGGATGGCTGACCTGACAGGCCGTCCACAGCAGCAGGAAGCCGCGTTGGTTGACCTGAGGGAACGCTTGCAGCGGGGTATTTATTATTATTTGAGCCGGGAACGCAGCGATCTGGCTGACCTGGCGCACGCGGAAATCCAGCAGATGGCGGAAGACCTGGCGCAGGATGCGACGCTGCGAGTAATGGATAACCTCGACAGTTTCCGCGGGGACAGCCGCTTTACGACCTGGGCGACCAAGGTCGCGGTACGTGTTGCGATAAGCGATTTACGCCGGGCACGCTACAAGGATTTCAGCCTGGACAGCCTGACAGCCGACGGCGAACTTCAGCCGTTTTCCTCTGATGGAATGGTGGGCGGCAGTATACCCACCGGCCCGGAAGATTTCGTGGAACGCGACGATGTGATGCTCAAGATCGGCAAGGCGCTGGAAGAGGCGCTCACGGATCGGCAGCGGCAGGCATTGGCGGCGGTGGCGCTCCAGGGGGTGCCGCTGGAGATTGTGGCGGAACAGATGGATACGAACCGCAACGCGCTTTATAAGCTCATCCACGATGCCCGCCGTAAACTTCGCGCACACCTCGAATCCCAGGGGCTTTCCACCGACTACATGCTCAGCCTGTTTGAGAAGTGAGCGTGGCGCTTCCGATTAACACATAATAATAGGGAATATCGTGCCACGAATCAACGACTACATATTGGATTCTGTCTTCTATTTGTATAAAACAGAACATGATGCACGCGAAGGAACAGGTGGCGGTGGATGCGGAGTATTTGTACGCTATCCGTTCATAACGGTTATTGATGGCAAAACGGGTATTCATGTCTATGCTATAACCAATAGACATATTGTTAAGGAAATGAAGGGTGAAGATCAAAAGCTTTTCATAAGAGTAAATATGATTGATGGAGATATAGACTTCCTAGAGATAGAACCGCATTCTTGGGTTTTCCATGATCTTGGGCATGATTTAGCAATATGCCCCGTTCCAGTCGTTTTTGGAAAACATAGAGTCGAAGTTTTTCCTCACAATCAACTATTGAAAGAATCCAACGTAGAGGAAATTGATTTAGGTGTTGGGAGTGAAATCGTTACATTTGGACGATTTAAAACCCATGAAGGAAAGCAACAGAATATTCCTGTTGCTCGCTTTGGGTATATTTCCATGATGCCAATTGAACCGATATACAATAAATATTTACAAATCAATCAAGAAAGTTTTTTGGTCGAATGTCACTCTGCCAGTGGGTATAGTGGATCACCTGTTACAGTAACGGTGGGGCTAACTAGACACGAGCCTGAGATACCATCGCCTGGAAAATCAACCAAGATTATCCATGAAGGTCGGACATTCTTGATTGGGATTGTTTGGGCGCATATGGATGAGTATACCAGGGTAGTGGATAAACAGGATAATGTCATAAATGATGAGTGGTACGTGAAATACAATACGGGCATGATGGCCGTTGTACCGGCATGGCGGATCATTGAGCTATTAGAATCTGATGAACTCGCCCAAAAGAGGCAACAAATCGAAAAAATTGCTGTCGATAAATATTGAGCGACAATCTCAAAACCTTAAGTCTCTCAATCAAGCGATCATGGGGTCTCCCAGCGTGCCTTCCACCCCGATTCTATGCTAGACTCAAAGCATGACCACCTATGCAGAAGTCGCCATCAACGCGCCGGTACGCGCCACCTTTGACTACCACATCCCCCCCCACCTGGACGGCCTGATCGCGCCCGGCCACCTGGTACAGGTTGCCTTTGGCACTGCCCAGCAAGTCGGCGTGGTGCTGGCGCTGCATGAGTCCAGCCCGGTTCACGTTACCAAACCAGTCCGCGAACGGCTTGACCCGCGCCCGGTACTGACGCCGCTCCAGATCGGCCTCGCCCGCTGGTTGAGCGAGACGACCTTCGCGCCACCGGGGGACTGTGTGTGGCTGTTCCTGCCGCCGGGGTTCGCCGGACAGCGCGATATGCAGGTTACACTGGCAGACGATGCGCTGCGCGAAGACCTGACCGAGCAGAAGCTCGTCAACCTGCTGCGGCGGCGCGGTACACTCACCGGACGCCAGATCAACCAGGCCATCGCCGGGGATGACTGGCAGAAGCCGCTCGAACGGCTGGCAAAAGCGGGTGTCGTGACGATTGAACGTGTGTTGGCCGCTCCCCGCACTCGCCCCAAACTCATCCAGACTGCCGGTTTAGCCATCCACCCTAACCAGATACCCCATATTGCCCGCCACCTGGGACGCCAATCGCGGCGCGCCGATATTCTGGAAGTGTTGGCTGCGCTGCGCGATGACCAGCCACCGGTTGCGTCTGTGCTGGATGCCGCCGAAGCCAGCCGGGGGCCGCTCGACAGGCTGGCCGAAGCCGGACTGGTGACGATTCATCGCGACGAGCGCCCGCATACTGTCTCGCTCGCTATCCCCCGCGAGGTCATCCCGGAAACGCTGGTTGATCTGCGCGACGGTCACAAGCAGCACCACATTCTGCGCGTGCTGGCGCGGGAATCCGAGCCGATTGATGTGAGCTGGATTTATGCCCAGACTGACGCGACCCTCAACGATCTCAAACAATTAGAAGAAGATGGCCTGATCTTCCTGGCAGAGAAACAGACCTGGCGCGACTCTTTGGCCGAACGCGATTTCGTGCCGACGATTGCCCCGCCCCTCACGCCGGAGCAGCAGACTGCCTGGGAGCAAGTCGCGGCGGCGATTAAAGGGTGGATGTGGGAAGCAGCGCCGCCCTCAGAGAACAACCTGGCGGATAGCGGGCCTCAGCCGGCTGTCTCTACCCCGGAAAGCAAAAACCCCCACAACTTTCTGCTGCATGGCGTGACCGGCAGCGGAAAGACCGAGATTTACCTGCGGGCAATTGATCTCACGCTGGCGCAGGGGCGCGGAGCCATCTTTCTCGTGCCGGAAATCGCCCTTACTGCCCAGACAGTGCGGCGGGTAGCGGCGCGTTTCCCCGGACAGGTGGCTGTCGTCCACAGTGGATTGAGTGACGGCGAACGCTACGACACCTGGCGGCGCGCCCGTGATGGCTTGATTTCAGTAGTGGTAGGGGCGCGTTCGGCGCTGTTCACACCGCTGCCGGATGTCGGGTTGGTGATTCTGGACGAGGAACACGACCATAGTTACAAGCAGTCACCGCCCATCGGAATGCCTTACTACCATGCCCGCGCCACCGCTGAAGAAATGATGCGCCGCAACAACGGTGTGCTGATCCTGGGCAGCGCGACACCCGATGTGGAGACGATGCACCGCGCCCTGTGGGGCGATATGCAGTTGATCCGTCTACCGTCGCGTATCATGGGCCACCGTGAACGAATATTGGAGCAGTCCGAGCGGGAAGGTGTGGCAGCCCGCTATCATCCGGCGGACGCCGATGAAGCCGTGATGATTGACCTGCCGCCGGTGGAGGTGGTCGATATGCGCGGCGAACTGCGCGAAGGCAATACCAGCATTTTCAGCCGGGCGCTGCAAACCGCACTGGGCGACGTGCTGGCGAAGCGCGAACAAGTCATCCTCTATCTGAACCGGCGCGGCACATCCACTTATGTGTTTTGCCGGGACTGCGGCTATGTGACGACCTGCCCGCGCTGTGATACGCCGCTCACGTACCACCGGCATGGGGCGGCGCTGCGCTGCCACCGCTGTGACTACCAGACACCGCCGCCGGCAACCTGTCCGCAGTGCGGCTCAGGACGCATCAAATTTTTTGGGGCGGGAACACAGCAGGTTGAGCAGGCCCTCAATGAGATGTTCCCTGGTGTGCGGGCGTTGCGCTGGGACGCGGACACGGCCAGCAACGCAGCGGCACACGAGGCTTACCTGCATCGTTTTATGGAACGCGGGGCGGATGTGCTGATTGGCACACAGATGGTCGCTAAGGGGCTGGACCTGCCGCTGGTGACGCTGGTCGGCGTGGTGAGCGCCGATATGGGGCTGGCGCTGCCGGACTTCCGCGCCGGGGAGCGGGTGTTCCAGTTGTTAACACAGGTGGCCGGGCGTGCCGGGCGCGGGCTGTTAGGCGGCAAGGTCATTCTGCAAACCTACCAGCCGGGGCATTACGCCGTTGCCACCGCCTCAAAACATGATTACAACACGTTCTACGGGCGGGAAATCGCCTACCGCCGTGATATGGGCTACCCACCGTTTCGTTCGCTCATCCGTGTGCTGTTTCGCTTCCCTACTGACGCGCAGGCGAAGGCCGAGGCCGAACGCTGTGCCGCCCTCTTGCGGGGACGCATCGCCAAACTCGATATGACCGGCACCGAGATGATTGGCCCGGCGCCATGTTTCTTTAACCGTATCAACAATGTTTATCACTGGCATCTCTTCCTGCGCGGGCCGAATCCAGCGGCGGCATTCGCAGGTGTGGACATCCCGCGTGGCTGGTACGTGGATATTGACCCGGTGGAGGTGCTGTGAGGGGGATTTTTGTTCTCATCCCCCGATGTCTTATTCACCTGGAGTTCTAAACTCGAAGCTGCTGTCGTAGGCCGCCCAACTGTTCGTCGTAATACCGTTTTGGTCGCTGCCCACATATTCTGTTTGTCCACCAACATAATGAACAGTGACCATCCCGCCGTTTGTGGTCATCACACCATCATGGACAGCCGCCGTACACAGGTTGCTGTCACTGGTATATATCCCCGTCCCCCAGACAGCATCAGCCGGACAGTCCGCCGGGCATTCCACCAAAGCGAAGGGCTGATTCAGGTTGACCACATCCTGTCCGGTCACCGAACATTCAACCACCAGCGCGGCAGTCTGTGTAGTGGGGCATTCCGGTTGCCAGTCTAACTGACCATAGAGAGAATCAATCAGTCCGAATAGCGCCGGATCATAGTCCGCCAGTTCTTCACGGGTATTGACGAAATTATGGATACCATCCGTGGGATCAGCCTGCAGGTTGACATTAAAGTAGTCTTGAATGCCTTCTGCCCAGTATTCCTCGGCGTTGGTCGCGGCATACGTGTTTTGCCATAGTCCCTGGGTCATGGCTGCGTTATAGGTATCGAGGACGGCGGCTTCAAAAGTCGGGTCAATGGCTTGCAGTCCCATGATTTTTACAGTGTGGGCAAACTCATGTACGAAGATGTTTTCACCCTGATATGGATCGTCAATATAACATAACAGATTCTCTTCAGCGCCGGAACTCATTAGTAGATAAGGGGTTGCGCCCACGCCCCGGGTACGCTGATCCCAATCGGTTTCCGGCCACCACTCGTAGAGAACCTTATAATCGGGTAAATCGCTGATGACCTCATTCGCGCCAATGATGCCGATTTTCACCTGCTGATCTATGAGGGTTGATGGCAGGGAAGGGTCGGCCTGCAACAGGTAGTAGGCAATCTCCCAGGCACCCTGGAGTGCGGCATCCGGCACCGCATCCGATGCCAGGATGGGGATTCCTTCGACCGAACAGTATTTTGTGTAAAAGGGGTCTACATTTAAATCAGATGGCGGCTTGGTGACAGTACAACCGTTTTCGAGACTGGACTGCGCCTCGGTAAAACTCAGTCTGACGACAAACAAAAGCAAAAACAGAAGGAGTAACTGTTTCAGGGCAGACATAATAGATTATTCTTTTCAGGCTCATTGAGCAGAAATGATATTTTGAATGAGGTGTTTTCTGTTGTCAAGGCGGCGCAGCGGAGCTTACATCACTGTTCTCCAGGCTGTTTTTGGGCGCAGCGTTCACACAAACCCTTGAGCGCCAGGTGATCCGCCCAGACTTCAAAGCCGTATGTATCGTGAATTTGCTGGAATACCGGGAAGAGGATGTCGGTGCTGATGCTGAACACCTCCCCGCAGGACTGGCACAGCAGATGGTGATGGTGCGCTTCCCCCGCGATGCGGTATACTCGCCCGGTTTCGGCGTCCATCTCTGAGGCGACCACCAGCCCGACTTCGGTCAAAATATCCAGTGCCCGGTATATAGTAGACCGGTCAATCGTCGAATCCAGCAAGTTGACCTTATTTTGAATATCGGACACTGTTGCGTGGCCTTGTAGTTCGCAGACTGCATCCAGCACAATAAGGCGCTGCGGTGTCACCCGGTAGCCTCTGGAATGCAGGGCCGCGATATAATCCTTACTTTCGTGACTCATGGTGGTATCCTGTAGGCATCCCGTATCGCCGCCCGTTGAAGCTGTTGCAGAATCGCAGCGATGTCCTGGGGAGTATATCCGGTGTGATTGGTCAGCCACCAATCCACCAGCCCCAACTGCGCCCCGACGATATAAGTTGCCAGCACAGGAAGCGGGATGGTCGGTGGGGTATCCGGATACGCGGCTTCGAGGCTGGCCGCCAGCACATTGGTCATCTGCTCACGGATGCCGCGCATAATCACATGAAAATCCTTTGCGTTCCTGATCGCCAGATAGATGAATTTCCCCTCGGAAAAACGATGCAGAAACGTAATCATCTCCGTTTGGGGCGTCGCGCTAAGAAGCTGTTCGCGGGAAAGCTGGCTCAGGTTCAGACTGGTTGTAAAATCGGCGTGATGGTCGAGCAGCAGATCATCTTTGCTCTGATAATGCAGGTAAAACGTGGTGCGCCCCAGGTTCGCCCGGTTGGTAATGTCCTGAATCGTGATCTCGTCGTAGTCTTTCTCCCGGATGAGCCGAACGAGGGTATTCCGCAGCAGCTCCCGCGTGCGTTGTACCCGTCGGTCAACTTTTTCCTCGCTCATCAGCCCTCCGATCCTGAACAATCTCCCCGAAATGTTCAGTAGTGAATATATCATAGCATCTGATTAGTGCATGGCGGCTGTTTTTTCTATATGGTGAGAAAGCAACTAAATATTGATGCGATCATCATATAGGAGATAGATATGCACTACCATGGGAATAACACCCAAACACGTTCCACTCACAATCACCTTGCGCTACTTGTGACCGCCCTGGGCATCCTGGGGGGAATCTTCCTGTATATACAGGATTTGGCGATTACCGCGTTGGGCGGTGTGTTGTTTGTTCTGGCACATCTCGCTGTCGCTGGCGGTATGCTGTATCTGGGGCGCGGCTTTATCCGGGGCGTAGTCCAACGACTGCATGGAGCTTCACCAGCCCACAGCCACACCCATGACAATCTGGAGACAACAGGCGCGACAATCAGTTGGGCATATTTGTACGACATCCTGGTCAATCTGATTCTATTCGGCCAGGAGCGAAAGATGCGGGAAGCGACTATTAACCTGGCACATATCCAACCGGGTGAACGGGTTATAGATGTGGGTTGTGGCACGGGTACACTGGCGATCACCGCCAAACTGAAAACCGGCCCAACGACAGAAATACATGGCACTGACGCCGCACCGGAAATGATCGAAAGGGCACGGCAAAAGGCGCTGAAAGCGGGCGTGAATGTGGCTTTCCAGGCCGGGCTCGTGGAAGCGATTGATTTCCCCGAAAATACGTTCGACATCGTATTGAGCAGCCTCATGGTTCATCATTTGCCACCTGACTTGAAGTCGAAAGCCTTCGCTGAGATTTTCCGAGTGTTGAAGCCGGGTGGTCGGTTGCTCATCGTGGATTTTGAGCCGCCGCAGCGGGGACTCACCAGAACCATCCTCTCCCTGTTTCTAGGGCAAGGCATGATGCAAATTGACAACAGCACGATTCCACCGATGCTGACCGCCGCTGGCTTCGCCGGGGTGGAAAAGGGGCAAACGGAGATACAGATGGCGACCTATATCACCGGACGCAAACCCGCCGACCACACAGTAGCATAACTGCAAAATGTCGCAATAAGCATTTTAACGTGGAATTTCTGCTACGCTGATGGCATGACAAAAAGCGGCGTTACAGACGCAAGGGTGCACCGCCGTGCGCCCCTACATGCCCCGACCACCGGCGGCGCAACACCCTGCAATGCACGAGGAGACTAATTCAATGGCGCATTCCCATGACCATACCCACGATCATCCGCATCCCCACCCGCACTCGCATGACGAGGGCGGGAACATCATCAGCATCATTGGCGCGGCGCTGCACCTGCCGGGGTTCGGGCGCAATCACAGTCACGGATATGCCGACCTCGCGGCTGATACAGCGATCCATGACAATAATCTTGCCATTCGCACAATCTGGTTGGCATTGGCGACATTGAGTATCACCACAATATTGCAAGTCGTCATTTACATTGCCAGCGGGAGTGTGGCTCTACTGGCGGACACGGTGCATAACCTGGGAGATGCGCTCAATTCAGTGCCGCTGCTGATCGCGTTCTATCTGGCGCGGCGGCTGGCGACACGCCGCTACACCTATGGTTTCGGGCGGGCAGAGGATATCGCCGGTATCTTAATTGTGGTCTCCATCGCCTTTAGCGCGGGGTATATCATGGTGGAGTCGATCCAAAGGCTTATCAATCCTCAACCCTTAACCGATCTTCCCTGGGTAGCTGCCGCCGCCTTGATCGGTTTTGGTGGTAATGAATTGGTCGCGCTGATGCAGATTCGAGTCGGCAGACAAATCGGCTCAGACGCCATGATCGCCGATGGACAGCACGCCCGTGTAGATGGATTGACCTCGCTGGCAGTCCTGGTCGCTGTGTTCGGTACCTGGGTCGGCCTGCCTATCCTTGATCCTATCATTGGTGTCGTGATTGCAGTGGCGATTCTTGGGATCACCTGGAACGCTACTAAATCGGTCTGGTACCGGCTGATGGATGCAGTCGATCCACGCATCATTAACCAGCTGGAACATGATACCGGCCATATTGATGGCGTTCGGCAGATCAAGGGGTTACGAGCGCATTGGGTTGGTCATCGCCTGTATGCTGAAATGGTGATTGAGGTGGATGCCGCGTTATCCCTGGTTGAAAGCCGTACAATTGTGGATGAAGTCCAGCAGGCAGCCCGACAGGCTGTTCCCCATCTTGGTGAATTGAATGTCCAGATTGACCTGACCGATACCGCAGATAGTCCAAACTGAATCCGATAATCGGGTGAATGAAGGGATTGGCTGGTACGTGAATATTGACCGGGTAGAGGTCTTGTGAGGGGGCAGGCGCTTTAGCGTGTTAGCCAGTTAGCTGAAATCAAAGGTGCTAACTGGCTATCGAGCTATCCGGCCAACTTGCCTATTCCGTCCAGAAGCCCGCATTGAGGTACTTATAGGCGTTATCCGGGAAGAGCGTGACCACCACGCCCGGCAGCCCGGCCTCGGCCTGTTCTTCCGCTAACCGCAGCGCCCCGACCATCGCAGCCGCCGCGCTGATCCCGACCAGATAGCCTTCCTCGCGTGCCAACCGCAGCGCCATGTCGTAGGCCAGTTCGGTACGAATTTCCAGATTACGATCCGCCAGCGCTCTATCATAGATGCCCGGCTGGATAGCGGTGGGCATGTGTTTCAGCCCTTCCAGCCCATGAAACGGTGAATCAGGCTGTAATGAGACAATCTGCACAGCCGGGTTGTACTCTCGCAGGCGGCGGCCCGTTCCCATGAGCGTACCGCTCGTCCCCAGGCCGGCGACAAAGTGCGTCACCGTGCCGCCGGTCTGCTCCCAGATTTCGACGCCAGTAGTGGCATAGTGTGCGCCCCAGTTGGCCGGGTTGTTGTACTGGTCGGCGTAAAAATAACGCTCCGGCTCGGCGGTAGCCAGTTCACGCACCGCCCTTATTGCCCCGTCAGAACCTTCCAGCGGGTCGGTGAATTCCAGGTCAACGCCGTAAGCCCGCAGAATCGCAATGCGTTCCGGGCTGGCGCTGGCGGGCATGAACAGCTTGACGCCATAGCCCTTCGCCGCCCCCAGCATGGCATAGGCGATGCCGGTATTACCGCTGGTACTGTCCAGGATAATCTTGCCGGGGCGCAGTTCGCCGTTTTTTTCCGCCGCCCGGATAATAAACGCCGCCGCCCGGTCTTTGACGCTGCCGCCAGGATTCATCCACTCAGCTTTGGCGTAGACCGCCACATCTTGTGGAAGGTGTGCCGTTACCCGCCGAAAAGCGAGCAGGGGTGTATGGCCGATCTGGTGCTCAACGTGCGTCGCATGAACGGGTGGGTGGGTATAAAGTTGCAGATCAGGTAAGGCCATGAGTCCCTCGTTATCAAGGTGGGGCGAGGTTTCTTCTCACCCGTATTCGGTATAAAAAAGGCCAGCGTACAACAAAAAAACGCGCAAGCGCTCCCTTTTCCTCAGGAACGTGCCACGTCTTCGTGCTGTCGCTGGCCGGTTTGGGCCTATGTCTCGTTATTCAGCCGTCTGAAGTGTGGTCAACGCCCCCGCTTCAGACAACAACAGTTGGTGTAGAACATTGTTAATCCTGCATGAATCATCAAATGATAGTAACAGTCTAGCGATCTTTGGCGCGTCTGTCAATGCGCCAGGTCAGTTTTTAAAGCAATGCTAACGTGCCTTCTATCACCAGCCCGGAGCAGTGGCCTTTCACCGGGTGCATTTCACTCTGTTTTATTCACTATCTGGGCGGTATCTCAGGCAACCCGTGGCGGGCGTAGAGGCTGAATGCTTCATCCGGCAAGTAATCTAAAAAGGGATATAATCAGCAAAAACGGAAATTG
>CALJKV010000016.1 GCA_937974245.1 uncultured Chloroflexota bacterium
CACGCCGCGCCCGGTGTTATAGGCGATCAGGTTGCCCGCTCCGGCCTGGATGCCGCCGATGGTGTTATTGTTGGCGGTGGCGCTGATCTTGATGCCGTCGCCGCTGTTGCCTCTGTTCAGCGTGCTGGTGATGTCCGTGCCAATATAGTTGCTTTGAATCGTGTTGAAATTGCTGTCCAGCACAATCCCATTCCCGCCAAAGCGGTTAATCACCAGCCCACGCACGGTGCTGTTTCCGCCGGAAAGGTGCAGGCCGTCCACACCCGCACCTGCCAGGCTGCCATCCAGTTCGATAACCGGAGTCCTGGCAAAGTCGGGTTCTGTCCAGCCATCTATGATGACTGGGTCGGTCAGGATGGGCAGGGCGCTCGTCGGTTGAATCGTGTGCGGCCCCGCACCGGGGATATTGAAGGCAATGGTGTCCGTAAAGCCTGTGTTGGCATTGGCGGCGATGATGGCCTCACGCAGGGTGCATTCAGTTACGTTGCACACGCCGTCGCCGGGGTCAGCCGTCGAGTTGACGGTGTAGGTCTGTGCGGCCTGTGCCTGAAATGCAACGGGTGTAGGCGAAGGCGCGACCATTGTTTCAGTTGCTGTAGCTGTAAATGTCTCCGTCAGTGTGAGGGTAGGTGTTTCTGTCAGCGTGCCGGACTCGGTGGGTGTTTCAACCGGCGTTTGAGTGACGAGGGGAACTTCCGTCGGAGTTTCAGAAACCGGCGTTGGCGGTTCGGTTGGGACAGGCGACTCGCCCGGCGTCACAGTGGGTGTGACCGGCGTCGGTGTGAAGGTAAATGAGGGCGTCAGTGTCAGGGTGGGCGTGACCGGGGTCGGCGTGTATGTGAATGATGGTGTGGCGGTTGGTGCGTCAGTAGGTGTAACCGTGAATGACGGGGTGAAACTCGGCGTGTAGGTAGGCGTGGCCGTTGATGTAACCGTGAATGACGGTGTGAAGCTCGGCGTGGCAGTGGCTTCCTGCGCGATGCTGCCGCCATAGCCGGAGAACACCAGCCCAACCAGCAGCACGGCCAGCATATAGCGTTTCCTCTGATAATGCATGACTCACCCTCTGGACAACATCCTCCAACACTATCTCCTATTGTAAGCGATCTTGACACACACTGTAAATAACTTTGTCATGGTATTTTAGTGATTTCAGGCATATCCCACAAAGTGCAGCAAACTCTGCTCTGTATAATCCTATCGTGATAATTGTTATGTGTTGTAATAATGGCGCGCCCTGTCCGGCACCGCTTGGTTGGATTGGGGACAACCCTGCTTGCCGAACTGGGGTAAGGTCAATTTGAGCGCTCATGAGCGAGGTAAGATAGCTCCTTTCCGGGGGCCTAAGGGTGGCGGATGATTTCATTGCGTGTCCAGGTATTTAAACGAAAATCGCTGTACAGCGTATTTACAGCAGTGGGTACAAACTTATCCCCAACGGGATTTGAAAGCATCCGATTACCATTGCCCAAAATCGGGGAATGGTTATTGACTGCTGACGGCCTCAAACATGCCTTGCAGTTTAGCCGACATGAAATCATACACAGACGACACGCTTCTGGTGAAGGATTGTCCGACCTCGCCCGTGAGTGTGTCAGATTGTCAACTCCAGGCGTAAGTTACTTCTGTTCGTGGGTCGTCTCCAAATCGGGCCAAATACGGTCAGGAGTTATGTGGTTCGACCAAATCTGTAGAAAAACAGATATGGCAAGGGAGTAATTCTTCCCTCAACTGCGAACCCATAATTGATTTAAGGCTGGTCTCCAACCTCTCATTGTCGTAAGACCAGCCTGAGCTGAAAATAAGGAAAAATCCTGTGAAACGTGTTATGAACCAGTCGTTGGTTCCGGGTTTTCCAGCACCTTGATGATGCACTTCGCAAACTGGTTGAACATGAACTTAGAGACACTCTGGATCATGCCGCCACCAACTTGCGCAAGTTTGCCAGAAATACCAATATCCGCCACAATTTTGATCTCAGTCTGAGAATCATCCACCTGCGAAAGAGAAAAGAGAATCTCTGCTTCTGCACGTCCTGGTGCGCCTTGCTGATCACCACCGACACGCAACCGCATCGCGTGCTGGTTGGCATCAATTTCGAGAATCTCGGCCTTCCCATGAAATTGGGCAGCAATCGGACCAACCCGCAGCCCTACTGCGCCCCGATAGGTTGTCTCATCGATGATTTCCAGCAGTTCTGCGCCGGGCAGGCAGGGGACAACCTGGGGCGGATCGGCAAAATAGTTCCATACCTCGCCAATCGGCATATCAACTGTGAATGCATGCTCTACCTGAAGTGTCAAGATTGCATCTCTTTTCCTACTTGTCTTACTGGAGCCAGTCTGCCAGGATTCTCTTGGTGCCCAACAGCCGCTTCATACGCTTCTGCATCAGCGGCGGAATAGACTCCGGTGTGTAGCCGAACAGTCCTTTGCCGGTCTTAAGCCCTAATTCACCACTTTTGACTTTTTCCTGCACGCGTACGCTCACTCCTGCCTCATTTGAAAGGTCTGCATTCAGATAACTGGCTACACTGTGGTAGATGTCCAGCCCGGCCATATCGAGAAGTTCCATCGGGCCAATTACAGCCAGTTTGTAGCCAATACCCCATTTCACAACCGTATCAATATCTTCAGCAGTGGCGATCCCCTCATCCAATAGATGCAGACATTCCCGCATAACCGCATACAAGACCCGATTTTCGATAAAACCGGCAATATCGCGCTTGACATGCACTGGCACCATCTCGATGTCTTCGGTTACTTCCCAGAGTATCTCGCGGGCTTCATCCGACGTTTCATCACCCTGAATGATTTCAATCACCGGGATGATATGGGGTGGATTCGACCAGTGCATCCCGATCACCCGCCCAGGATGTTCACAGGCTTTTGCCAGTTCGGTGATCGGTAAGCCGGATGTGTTGGATGCCAGAATCGTGTCTTTGCTGACCTGTGTTTCGACTTCCTTGTAAAAACGGTGCTTGAGGTCGAGTTTTTCTGGAATGGCTTCGATTACCAGGTCAACCCCGGCCACAGCTTCGGCCTGGCTCATCGTAAACTTAAGGTTCTGCCGTCCTTTGGCAATCTGTTCTTCCGTCAGGAATCCCTCGCTCAGAAGCACAGTGTACACAACTTCAACTGTAACTTTTGCCTTGTCCATCACCGTTTCGCTGATATCCATCAGGCGCGTATCATAGTCATGGGTTGCAAAAACAGCGGCCATGCCAGGCCCCATTGTGCCGGCACCAATAATCGCGACCGATTTAATCCGAGCAGTTGTCATGATTTACCTCGTTAAAATAATCTGCTAAACACTCTTGGATTGCTGAATTGCTCGCCACACACGCTCCGGTGTGGCGGGTAGTTCGTCAATGTGGATTCCGATGTCCGCCAGGGCGTTCACAATTGCCGCTGGCATCGCGGCCAGGATGCCTTCACCAACCCCCTTCAAACCATAAGGCCCCGGCCCATCCTCGTTCTGGACGATGTAAGACACGAATTCATCAGCGATATCGTCCATTCTCGGCACCCGGTAATCTGCCAGCGTGCCATTGAGAAGCTGGCCGTCAGAAAAGACCATCTCTTCGAATATCGCGTTGCCCAGCCCCTGGGCAGCGCCACCCATCTCCTGGCCCTTAATCATGGCCGGATTAACCGCCGTGCCAACATCCGCCACACTGACGATCTTGCGAAGATGAATCCGCCCTGTCTCTTCATCTACTTCAAGCTCAACACCCCCCACACAGACTTCCCAGAAAACCGGGCCAGCCGCATACGTGCCCTGCCCTTGTTCCGGACGGATAATACCGCGTCCGAATAGCTCACCGCCGGAAAAGCCAAAGTGGTAAAAGAGCAGTTCGCTCAAAGTCGCCGATTGGTCACCGACCCAGGCACGCCCATCACGCAGGATGATGTCAGACCTGGCAACCTGCCACTTGCTGGTGGCGATGGTGATTAACTGATCCTTCAAGTCCAGCGCGGCCAGATGAACAGCCCCACCTGCCAGTGTAGTTGAACGACTGGCGCCGGTGGAACGATCATAGGGTGTGACCATAGTGTCGCCATCCGGCACCCGTATCTGCGACAATGGGATTGAAAGTTCCTGTGAGACAATCTGGCTCATGGCGGTGCGCGCACCCTGCCCCAGCTCCGAGGTGCTGACCATCACCGTGACCGTGCCCTCGGATTCCAGACGAGCGAAGGCCGTCGAGACCGGGCGTGACCCGGCTGCCAGCAGGCCGATACCCAATCCGCGACCCACTTTAGGTGGACGGGGTTTATCCCACTCAAGGCCTTCAGCTATTTTGCGAATATCACCAATCAGGTCGGCGTCCATGGGTTTGCCGGGGGTGCGTACCGGTTCACCCGGCTTGAGCAGATTCTTCACCCGAATTTCCAGGGGATCCATACCAAGTTTTCGGGCAACCTGGTCAACCTGGCTTTCTCCGATCCATTCGAGATGGGTAGCGCCAAAAGCGCGGTATGACCCCGATGGGGAGCGATGAGTATATACACCGTAAGCATCTATCTGGTAGGCTGTCCAGCGGTAAGGCCCTGGCGCTGCATCGGCGGCTGTCGCCACCACACGCGGCCCGTTATCGGCATACGCGCCGGTATCCAGCCACATTTCCGCTGTCCTTGCCAGCAGAGTCCCGTCGGCACGGGCGGCTGTCCGCATCCGGCAGATCATGTTATGCCGTCGGCTCGTCCACATTGATTCGGTTACAGAATTCACCACCCGCACCGGACGTTTCGCTTTGCGTGCCATCGCGACGGCAATCGGCTCCATCCGGGTATACGACTTGCTGCCAAACCCGCCACCGATAAAAGGCACGTGAATCCGGACATTTGCTTTGGGCAGGTCAAACATATCGGCCAGTTCCGCCCGCACCAGATATGGGTGCTGGCAGTTCGCCCATAGCTCAAGCTGGTCTGAACTATGCCAGACAGCCGTCGCAGCGTGAGTCTCCAGCGCGTACTGGTATACAGCGGGGAAGCGGAATTCACCCTCAACAACGACATCGGCCTCAGCAAAAATCTGCTCCGCCTGTCCTTTCGTCATGTGATGCTCATAACAGATGTTATCGTGTGGTCTGAAGTCTCCCAGTCCATGAAACAACCCTAACCGGAGCAAATCTGCATCATGAACACGAAGCGCGCCTTCGGCCAACGCTTCTTCGAGTGTGGTAACGGCGGGGAGCTCTTCATAATCAATCCGGATCAATTCCAACGCTTCTGCCGCGATATAAGCATTCTCCGCAGCCACGACCGCCACCGGGTCACCCGCAAAGCGTGCCGCGTCAATGGCAACAATTGGCCGGTCCCGAACAGCATGTCCGTAATACGGATCAATATCACCCAGGTCTGTCCCGGTCAGAATCGCAACCACCCCGTCCAGTGCTTCCGCCTGAGAAGTGTCAATACTGCGAATGCGTGCATGGGGAAACGGACTGCGCAGCACTCTGGCTTCAAGCATATTGGCAAGCCGGATGTCTGCTGTGAACTTGGCTTCACCCGTTACTTTAGAAGGCCCGTCTACGCGCGGCGCTTTTTCCCCAACGCCATATTTTTGATTTAACATGAGGCTAACCTTCTTCCTTTGAGATTCGTTCTGATGCCCGGCGCACGGCATTCAGGATCGGGAAATAGCCGGTGCAGCGGCATAGATTCCCGCTCAAGAAAGATTTGATCTCAGTGTCATCGGGTCTGGGATTTTCGTTCAGCAAGGCCGCTGTCGCCAGCACCATGCCGGGCGTGCAGTAACCGCATTGCAGGCCGTATTCATCCAGAAACGCCTGTTGGATAGGATGCAGTTCACCGTTTTGAGCCATACCTTCAATGGTGAGAACCTCTCGATCATTGACCTCGTAAGCCAGGGTGGTGCATGAACTCACCGGCTTTCCATCAACAAGCACGGTGCATGAACCACAGATCTGCATATCACAGGAGCGTTTGGTCCCGGTCAGCCCGAGATGCTCTCTCAAAAAATCAATCAGCAGGGTGCGTGTTTCAATCTCAGCGTCCACTGGTATGCTGTTGATGGTCGTCGTGAGCTTAAAAGTAGGCTGTATGTTCATAACCTCTCAACTCCCATTGCGCGCTCAAAAGCCTGCTGAAGTGCCTGCCGGGTCAATACACGAATAAGCTGCCGTTTGTATTCCACTGACCCGTAGAGGTCGTTCACCGGGTCAGCGGCAGACGCGGCTGCTTCCGCTGCGGCCCGGTACAGATCTTCGCCGGGTTTTTCCCCAACCAGCAGGTTCTCGGCTGTGGTTGCACGATACGGAACCGGGCCAACGCTGCCCACCGCTAGTCGGGCTGAAGTGATCATGTCACTGGTCACTGAGACAAAAGCCGCCACGCTCGCGGAGGGGCGTTCCAGAAGCACAAACTTGCGGTAAGCGCTGCCCGTTCCTGACGGCAACAGCGGGAAGTTGATCGCGGTCATGATCTCATTCTCCTGGCGAGCCGTCATGAACAGGTCAATAAAGAACTCGTCAGGGAGGACCTGCCGGATGCCGTCGGTGGAAGTCAGTTCAAAACTCGCGCCGGGCCACGCCATACATACGGTTGCCGGGTCACTGTGGGGTTCCGCGAAACACAGATTCCCAGCAAGAGTGCCCATTGTTCGTACCCGCACATTAGCAAGTGATCGTTCCATTTCGGCCAGCAGCGGCGCATGGGCTGCGATCACCGGGGAAGTCTCGATGGTGCGATGGGTGACCCCCGCACCGATCCGCAGCGTTGGATCATCCTCGACAAGCTGGATGGTGTGGATCTCATTGATGGTTTTGATGTTAATGAGGTGGGAGTAACTCGCCAATCCCTCTTTCATAACCAGCAGCAGTTCGGTGCCTCCAGCGTACACCGTTGCATCCCAACCATATTCATTAAGCAGCTCGGATGCCTGATGCGGTGTCTGAGGCTCATGAATAACAAAGGGCTTTAGCATGTACACTCCTTTTTATCATCAGGACTGACGCCGTTTGAGCCCATTGCACGCATAGAGACATACGTCTCCACCGGGCCATTGCGTCACGCTTCAATCATGTGTTGTCATCCGGCATCCCATTCGCCAGTCCCGCGTTCCGCAGCTTGCGAATGAGATACTGCCAGTATCCCTCGGTGAAGTCATCCCGGTATTTTTCACGACTCAAACGAGCTGCCGTTTCTTCGGGAAAGGGTGCTAACGCGCCCAGGTTTTGAGCGATCATTTGAATCTGGATTGCACGCTCAAGCGTGAGTGCTGTGTACGTTACCCAGGGAACATCCTTCCCCACTACCAGCACACCATGATTACGCATCAGGACCGCTTTGCGATCACCCAGCGCGTGCGCCACAGCCTGCCCCAGTTGGGCATTCGTTATCAGACCGGCGGTCTCATCAAAGCAGCCCAGCCCTTCGTAAAACAGCAGACTGTCATGATTCACTAACGAAAGCGTAGCCTGTGACGCGCCAAGTGCCGTTGTATATGGGGCATGGGTGTGGGCAATTGCATGAACATCCGATCGCGCCCGGTACACTTCGGTATGGAGTACTGATTCCAGGTGTACATCGCCTTCGCCACTGACTTTGTTTCCATCCAGATCAATAGCGATTACATTATCGGGTGTGATCTCATCAAGGCCGAAATCCTTGCATTTGATGTAAATGATGTCACCTGGGCCACGCACGCTCACATGACCCAGAGTCATATCCGCATGACCATGCATGGCGAGAATCCGGCAGGCCCATGCCACCTGAGTACGCAGGTGGATCATCAGACACACTCACTTTCGCTCAGTAACTGGATAGTCCGGATAAGGAAAAGCGAACACCATAATGACATCCTCATCGCCTGTATTTGCTACCGCGTGCCATACCCCGGCAGGGATAAATAGTGCATCACCGGGACCATAGGCTATAGTCTGGTCGTCTAACCGGAGTTCGCCGGTTCCCGCGATGACGATGGCTAACTCTTCCACCTCATGGGCAACCGGTGATAGTGCCGTGCCGGGTGTGAAAATCGAATATCCCAGCGAACCCTGGTTACCATTGACGGTTTTGTTGTTGAGTACCATGCGACTCCAAGAACCGCCAGGAAGCTCAATTTTGGCGACATCCTCAAGCTGGATCTTTTCGACCAGATTACTCATAACACCCACTTTCCGTCTTTGAGAATGTATTGGCCGTTATCCACAATCTGCATAGTCGCATTCAGACATACGCCATCCAGGTGCAACCGGCACACGTTCTGCCCGCCGGGATAAGCGTTGTGGTTATCGCCTAATGCAAAATGCACGGTGCCGACGCGCCCTTTTTCCGAAGGCGTGCCAAATGGCGCTTTGTCACTGACACCAAAAGCGAATTCACCAATAATGTCAGAGTTTTCCACACCCGAAATCACCCGCTTGAGTTTGTCGGCCTCCGGTCCGCCTTCAATGCTGACCGCGTGACCGCCCTTCATAGTCCAGGTAATGGGGTTCTTCACCTGCCCCGGCAGCCCGATGCCGAGCATCACGCCATCTACCACAACAATTCCCTCGCTCTTGTCCTCAACCGCAGCGAAGGCGACTTCCGCCCAGAGTGGTGTGGGCCCCATCATCATGCCACGCTCACGGATGGGTGTGACCTGGAGCGCCGGACGCCCTTCGATAGACACGGTGATATCCGTGCCCAGGTCAGTGGTCACACGCATCTGCTTTTTGCCCTTAAGCACCTCAATGACATGCTGAGCACGCCGAATCGCTTCGTGAATATCCGCTTCGCTCAGGTCCCAGGCTCCCATTCCGCCCTCAATAGAGCCAATCTTCTGATTGGCGTTGACTGTTTCTTTAACAGCCTTGATGTGGGCAAACCGGTTTGCCCATTCCAGATTAGTGACAATGATGACTTCGTCTGATGTCACCATCGCCTGGTGCAGATTGCGCGGCGGATCCATCGGGAACAGGGTATCCTTTAATCCCCGGCGCACCTGCTGCTCGTTGTTCATGATAACCGGGAAAGCGCCACGTTCTACGGCGATCTGCGCCAAGGCATCGGCTTCGGTGCGGTGCGCGTTATCGCAGATAATTGTGACAACATCCCCGGTCTCCACCGTAAAACAAACGTCAATAATTAGCTCAGCATCTTTACGCAGCCCTGCGGATAAATCTGACATTGTCATTCTCCTTGCTGTAATTAACTGCTGCCCAACCTACGCGTATTCTGTAAACACTTCCTTTGCAAAGCGCTCAACCTGCCCAAATTGATCCAACGACCCAAAGCGACAAATAAAGTAATCTACGCCGGCATCGGAAAAAGTTCTGAGCCATGCCATGATGTCATCAGGCGTACCCACCGGCCCCCATTGCGAGATATCCATCTTTTGGCTGAGTTCGGGATAATACTCGCTGATGTATGCCTGAATGCCTTTTTGAGCTTCTTCACGCGTATCTGCAATGTTCATCGTCACCTGGTAGCTCATGACAAAATCATCAGGATTGCCACCGTTTTCCTCAATCGCTTTCACAACCTGCTCACGCTGTTCCTTGAACTCGTCAGGATGCCCGGCGCGACAGCAGGTCATCCAACCATCACCGTACTTAGCGATACGCTTTGCGGCGCGACTGATAACCTTTTCGGTAGTCGCCTCATCCCCGGTGCTGCGTACCAGGCGAGGGTTGCTGATGATCCACATGGGCGGCGGTGTCTGCACCGGCATTAACGGCGCCATCTCAGTGCCGGAATAAAAACCGACCTTGTCGTACTGGAAATGTTCACCCTGGAAGCTCGTCTCCCCTTTGGTCCAGAGTTCCCGCAGAACAGCCAGACCTTCCTCAAAAATTGAGGCGCGTTGGGTGAAGTCCAGTCCAAGCGCAGCGTATTCACGCTTGACCCCGTCTTCCGGGTTTCCCATACAGGCGCCCAGAATCGTGCGCCCATCTGAAAGTCGATCGAGCGTAGCCCACTCCAGGGCCAGGTACAGCGGATTGCGCGTCGCGGTGACCAGACAGGCTGTACCTAACCTGGCCTGTTTGATGCGCTGCGAGATCGCGGACATCAGAGTCATCGGTTCGTAGCGCGGTTTTGAAAACAGACTGTCTCCAACCCAGATCGAGTCGAAACCCAGTTCATCAACTATCGTGGATAATTCCAGCAAATCGTTCAGTGTATAACTGTTGGCGATGAGTGGTTCACGATTGTTGACATTGACACCAAAGACAGGTTTTTTGCCCATCAGGCTCTCCTTTTTATGACAAGATACTGCGTGCACTACTTAAGATCATTCGAGACGAGTTGTAATTCATCCTCAGCATGTTCTGACTGCAAAATCTGCTGCGGAATCTGGATATGCGCGCTCATCCGCATCGCGGCTTCATTGGCGTCGCCGGCTTTGATGGCATCCAGAATGGCTTTGTGCTCATCGCAGGACTTGCTCAGACCACCCCGCAGCGTGAGTGACCGCATCCGGTACCGACGCATCTGATCAATCAGCGGATAGTACATTTCAACCAACTTCTTGTTATTCGACTGAATGACCAGCATGTGGTGGAATTTGGCGTTTGCCGCAAAGAAAGCATCCACTGCTTCAGCTTCAGCGTGTCGGATCATTTCCTCATGGAGTTGTTCGAGTATCGTGATGTCATTTGGCGTGAGGTTCGGCGTGGCAAGGCGGGTTGCCAGTGCTTCCAGCGCCTCACGCACCCGATAAGCATCAATGAACTCCTGCCACGTCAAAGAGGTCACGACTGCTCCACGATGGGTGATGATTTCAACCAGACCTTCCGCGCTGAGTTTTTGCAGAGCCTCACGCACCGGCCCACGACTGACCCCGAGGTCTCTGGCAATGACCGCTTCCTGTATAGGGGTGTCTGGAGGAAGGCGATTATTGAGAATATCTTCCCGCAAAATCTCATGGACTCGATCAGTTAAGGTCTTACGTTCAACCGATCTTGAGGCGAATTGAGACTGATCTGACGGCATAGTTTCTCCAAATTACTGTGCTATTGTTCCGGATAGGATTATTTCGCTCAGTGCATCGACATCCTGAATTTGATCCCGTGCGTAGATACTCAGAATTCTGCCACGTTCCATCACTGCGATATGGTCAGCCACATTGAGAGCGAACTTGAGCTTCTGCTCAACCAGTAGTACAGTGAGGCCCGCATCTTTCAGCCCTACGACTATCCTGCCTATGGCATCCACCAGCAAAGGCGCGAGTCCTTCGGTTGGTTCATCCATCAGCAGAGTATCCGGGTTCAGGATAAGCGCACGAGCGATCGCGAGCATAGACTGTTCTCCTCCAGAAAGTGTACTCGCACCCGCGTGTCTTCGCTCATACAGTCGCGGGAATATCTCATAGATGGATGTCAGGTTGTACGGTGTGGGTTTAATAGGATTTACGAGATTAAGATGCTCTTCCACACTGAGGCTTCTGAAAAGGCGGCGACCCTGAGGCACAAGTGCGATGCCCAGTTTCTTACGATCCGCAGCCTGGCGTTGGGCCAGATCAACCGTGGTGTCATCCCGGTACAGCATGATTTGCCCGGACGTGATTGGAAGCAGCCCCATGATACTATTAATGAGAGTCGTCTTGCCGACCCCGTTGCGCCCCAGAATGGCAGTTATTTCTCCCTGAGGCACTTTTAACTGAGTTTCATGCAGGACATGGCTCAAGCCATAATGCACATGGATTGAATCTATTGACAAAGCGATTGAGCTAGGATTCGCCAAGGTACACTTCCTTTACACGTTCATCATGGCGAATTTCGTCTGCCGGGCCATGTGCGATAGCCTGTCCCCCGTGAAGCACGCTCAGATATTCGGACACGTCGAATATGACATCCAGATCATGTTCAATCATGATAATCGTCAGATCTCTGGGAAGACCGGTCACCAACTTGACTACTGCCTTAATCTCCGCTGTTGAAAGCCCGGCAGTGGGTTCATCCAGCAGGAGGACACTGGGATTCGAGGCCAGCGCGACAGCGATTTCAAGCAATCGTTGTTCGCCATACGCCAATTCGTTGACTGCTTTACCCGCAAGGTGCATCAGGCCAAGATCGTGCAACTGCGATTCTGCAATGGATACCGCCACCTTGTCGTTATGTACCGGCTTCCAGAACACTTGCGAGGTTCCAGATTGAACCAGTGCCGCCATGAGGATGTTTTCAAGCACCGATAGTTCCGAGAACAAAGTGGTGATCTGGAAAGTGCGCGCCAAACCATACTGCACGCGCTTGTGCGGCGGTTGTTTACTGATATCGGCATCATGCAGAAAAACCCGCCCTTTAGTCGGCTTCACGAAACCGGAAATCACATTGAACAGTGTGGTCTTACCTGCTCCATTCGGCCCCAGGATGCCATAGCGAGAACCTGGCGGCACGACAATATCCACATCCTGGAGAGCCAGCAAGCCGCCGAATTGGACGGTCAGATTCTCAATGGAGAGTGCGTATTTGCTATTTGCTGTTTGTACCATACCGCGCGTGCTCTTTCCCTTTAGACCGGCGTATCATACGCTGTTTGATGGTAGGAACCAACGATGATAATCCACCCGGTAAAAAGACAACCGATATGACATAGAGGACGCCAAGAACCATCGGCCAACGTTGGGTACTGCCAATCAGCAGCGTCTTGAGAATATGTAAACCGGAACCAGCGACAAAGGGTCCCCAGAGCGATCCGAAGCCGCCGACGACCACTGCCAATAACATCTGGGCGGAAAGCTGCCAGCTGAGCGAACCCGTGCCAACGAATTTATTGAAAAAGGTACTCAACACACCATAGACCGCTGCCACCAGTGCCGCCACAATAAACGCCGTGGCCCGACGGGATTGGACGTTGTACCCAAGCGCGGACATACGGGTATCGCTGCCCCGAACACCCATGAAACTCATGCCAACTGCACTGCTTGCGAAGATACTGATAAGTAAGGAGACAAAGATAACTACGATCAAGGTGAGGTAGAAAAATCCGGTCCGGTCATTGAGGTCCCAGATAAAGTCCGGGCGCGGCACACTCGGGATGCCATTTTCACCACCTGTAAACGATGTCCACCGGGTGGCAAGCCCCCAGGTTACCTGACCGAAGGCGAGCGTTATTGTCAGAAATGTGAGACCACGCACGCGAACAGCCAGCGGCGCAAAAGCCACGGCAACCCCGCCCGATAAGAGCACACCAATCCCCGCTGCTATCCAGGGGTTAATCCCAAATCGCGTTATCGCCAGGGCGGTTCCATATCCTGCCAGGCCAAAGAACGCCGCATGCCCTAAGGTTGGCATCCGGGTATAGCCGACGAGCAGATCAAGACCCATCGCAAAGCCACCGAAGATGAGCGCCTGGGTGAACAACCCCAGCCAGTATTCGGTCAATACGAACGGCAGCACTGCCAGGACAATACCAGCGCCAATGATAATCTTTTCTCGTCTCATTCGGGTGGTATTCTCCCAAATAGGCCCAGCGGTCGCACAATCAAGATAATGATGACGGGCGAAAACAACGTGAAATAGCTCAGTTCAGGGAAAAGTGCTTTGCCAAAGGTGTCCACCAGACCGACCATCAAGCTGGCTACAAAGGCACCGCTCAGGCTGCCAACACCGCCAACAACCATGACGACTAGCGCCAGCAGTAATACATCAAAGTCGAGGCCGATGGATACCCCCAACACAGGGGCACCAAGCACGCCCGCCATGCCGGCAATGGCTGCACCCAATGTAAAAACGGTAGCAAAGACGACTTCAACCCGGATTCCCATCGCCGTCGCCATGTCACGATCATCCACACAGGCGCGAACGATTGCCCCCAGGCGTGACCGTTCCCAGAAGAGCCATAATCCAGTACCGGAGACAAAGGCCAGGACAATCAGAAACAAGCGATAAGCCGGATAGGTTACTCCCAGCACCTTGACCGAAGTCGCCAGAATCTCAGGGGCAGGAATAGTCTGCGGCGCACCACCCCAGATCGCCAGGATGGAGTTATTGAAAATGAATGCCAGCCCCAGGGTCAGCAAGACCTGGTTGAAGCGAGACCCCATCAAAGTTGTGCTAAAAACCTTCTGAATGACAAATCCTAGAATACCCGCCGCCAGCATCGCCGCCGGGATGGCAAGCCAGAAACTGCCGGTTGCCTTCTGTACTGCCAGACCGACAAAGCCGCCGAACAGGAATATCGCCCCATGAGAGAGATTGAGAATACGCATCAGACCGAAAACGACGGATAGGCCCGCTGCCACAAAGAACAGGAGGGAGCCCATTGTCAGGCCGTTCAAAATCTGGAAAACCCAGAGTCTCATGACGTCTTCTCCATGTAGCAGGAACAATATTCAAAGAAAGAGTCTAAACATAAGTCCATTTTGGTATACCTCAGCAGCACAATACATCTTGCTGGTTCCGGTATGGAGCAACCACGAGTGATTGCCACCATACCGGCTATGAATAGCTCTCATCAGGTGACGGGATCACCTATAAGATGCCCTTATTGTGGCGGAGCCCAGTCCTGTGTTACGTTTTCCAGCACGGTGATAACCTGGTGGGTGACGTT
Organism: uncultured Chloroflexota bacterium; assembly: GCA_937974245.1. Lineage (GTDB taxonomy): Bacteria > Chloroflexota > Anaerolineae > Aggregatilineales > Phototrophicaceae > JACKCG01. Next base: position 14,502 of record CALJKV010000016.1, read on the forward strand.
GCCATCTGCGTCTTCAACAACCTCAATGATGTAGACATTACGGATACCCTGTCCATGGTCATCAAAGCTGAACATCCCCCCTGGCCCCTCAACCTGAAGTGCCTGAAGCGCATCCAGAAAAGCCTGGGTATCGCTGAGGTTGCCCCCTACTGCCTGGACTGCTTGGGCCGAAACCAGTGCGGCAAGATAACCCGATTCGATATAGGTCCCTGGCAGTACGTTATCATCGCCCTTCAGCGCACGGTAAAGGGAGATAAACTGTTGGTTCGCGGCATTGTCCGCTACGGGCGTGTAGTGAGTTGCGGAGACAATGCCTACCGCCGCATCACCCATAGAGGGCAGCACTTCGAACTCCGTCAGGAAGCCGGGCCCCACAAGCGGCGTATTTGGGGTGATACCAAATTCGGACATCTGGTTGACAAATGCAATTGCCCCAGGACCCGCGAAATAGGCGTAAACGACGTCTACTTCATCCGGATTGAACAGTCCGATGAAGGGGCCAAAGTCGGTTGTACCCACTGGCGGCCACTGTTCATTGACAACTTCACCACCCGCAGCGGAAAAACTGCTTTTAAAGGCATCCGCGCGGGCATGGCCGGCACCAAAATCCCAGGCAAAGGTAGCCGCACGAGAATAGCCGAGTTCTTTGGCAACGTACCAGGCAAACGGCGGCTCAAGCTGTCCCGTCGTGATTCCGGTACGGAATACATAGGGGCTGCGATCAGGCCCGGTAATAACTGGTGTGCCGCCTGCCACCGCCACAATCAGCGGAATTTGCTGTTCGTTTGCGAGTTCAGCTATCGGGACAGCCACAGATGAACTCACAATACCCAAAAGAAAGTCAACCTGCTCCTGTTCAATCAGGCGTCTTGCCTGTTCGAGCGCCTGTTCGGAATTGGCTGCTGTATCCGCAAAAACCAGTTCAATCTGGGTGGTACCCGCCAGGTTGCTGATGGAGTCGAAATACAGCCGGATGCCGGTATTGACGTCCTCACCATTAGATGCCAGCGAACCCGTTGTTGGCGTAAGAACACCAATTTTGACTGTTCCCGAAACACTTTCGCTTTCCGCCGCTGCGGCTTCCGGACTCCAGTTGAGGCCGACACTTTCAATGGTATCCAGGACCTGCTGGACGGGGGTGCCTGCATCATTCATGACAACCTGGGTAACATAGACGTTGCGCACTGATTGGCCGGTTTCATCAAAGCTGAATGGCCCAGCAACACTGTCGAAGGACAGCGCCCGAACAGCATCCATAAAGGCCGCTTTGTCGCTCATATCACCGCCAACTGCTTCGATTGCATGGGCGGCGACTTCGGCGGCGGTGTAGCTTTCTTCAACATAGACACCGGCTTCCCCACCGACCTGGCTGTCGAAGAGTTCTAAAAACGCTATATTTTCCGGGTTGTCCAGCGCCGGGACCCAACCGTCGGCCTGAACAAGACCTTCTACAGTACTCCCCATAGCACCTAGTACACCGGCAGTGAAGTAGCCGGGGGCGACGAGTTGAATATCCGGTGTAAAACCAAATTCACGCATCTGCTGCGCAAAACTGATCGCGCCTGGGCCGGCGAAGAAGGCATAGGCAACATCAATGCTTTCCGGATCAACCTGGCTAATGAAAGGCCCGTAGTCTGTTGTACCGAGTGGTGGTTTTTGCTCAGTGACGATTGTGCCACCAGCTGCGGTGAATGCCTCTGCGAACGCGCCTGCACGCTCCGCACCGACGATGAAATCCCACGCAAACAAAGCGGCGTTTTTCTTTTCAAGCTGGGTAGCGGTATACCACCCCAACGGTCCATCCTGCTGTCCGTTCGCCATCGCCGTGCGAACCACATAGGGATGTGTACCATCTGTAGCGGCCCTGGCCCCGGCGATGGAGATGACGAGTGGCGTTTCGGACTCGTCAGCATATTGTGCCAGCGGCACAGCTACAGCCGAGTTGATAAGGCCCAGCAGTAAATCCACCTGCTCCTGCTCAACCAGCCGCCGTGCTTGTTCCAGTGCCTGCTGCGGATCCCCGGCGGTATCTGCAAAGATCAGCTCTACACTGACCCCATCAATGGTGTGATTATCGAAATAGAGTTGTATCCCCTGGTTGGCCTGCTCACCGAAGACCGCGAAACTACCCGTTGTGGGGTTGAGTACACCGATCTTGACTGTGACGGTTTCCTGGCCCGATACAATGGCCCCGCTAGAAACTAGCAGAAGGCCAAATAAGAGGAGAATGACCGATAATTGTTTCCGTCTAGAAATCATTGAAAACCTCCCTTAAATTTTTTGTTTATATGGTGCGCTGAAAGAATTACCAACTAATCCATATATCTGGAAAAATGAACTACCAAGGCACCATGACGAGCATATCTGGCACGAACCCGACATATCAATTAAAAACAGTTAACTGTCAACAGTTAACAAATCATAGCGAGTCTATCTGGTTTTGTCAACAAGATCGAGCATGTAGCGCATATTATTTTTTGTTCCAGCGTCTTTAGGAAGCGAATGGGCAAAAAGAGGAAGGCTCAACATTCAAGAATAATGAAACGAACCTCTTGGAAATTAACAAGTGCAATGACCATGACCTTGCCCCGATTCGGGGGCGAGAAAACAAGAGACATGTCAGACAGGTACACTGAATTGAGGGGAAGAAGATATGGCGGTGGGCCGAAAACGTTACATTGAAGAGTTTAAACGATAGGCGTACGGCAGATAGAAACCAGCGGAAACCCTATCTCCCTACTGGTCCGCAATTTGGTCATCAAGGATACCTAACTATTTCCGGCTGACACATTGCTTATTGTGAATGTAGTGTGCGGTGCAGAGGGGTATCCACTATCTGACCGCTGCCAGGGCAATGTAGATATTGAACGTTGTTGTCAGATATTGGGAGGGAGGATAATCAAAGAGGAGTGGATGGAACATCACAGATTTCTGGTAACACGATGGTGATCTGCTGGCAAGTCTACCAGTACACAAAAAGACGCAGGATATCTGTACCAACAGGCAAGGCATCCTGCTACCCGCAAAGTGGCGACTCCACCGGAGCGGGCCTGTTTCTTGACATACTAACATTCCATGCCGGCGCTAATGTCAAGCTGCTCAGTGACTTCCGCGTATCAGTCTCGTGTGGATCAAGGGCATGGTAATCCTGTGGTGTCAAATAGCCCCAACGGGATTTGAAAGCATCCGATTACCATTGCACAAAATCGGGGAATGGTTATTGACTGTTAACGGCCTCAAACATGCCTTGCAGTTTAGTCGACATGAAATCATACACAGACGACACGCTTCTGGTGAAGGATTGTCCGACCTCGCCCGTGAGTACGGCATCTCCCCTTGGTGGGTGTATCCGATTGTCCATTTCAGGGGGAAATAACGCATTAGTGAGTTGCGCAGTTATCCCTACCGCGATGATAGAAAAAGTGTGATGTGTTTTTCTGACACGCGATCAGGCACGGGCTGACATCTTTGCCTATATCGAGACCTTTGGGCTTCGCGTTACTCGATAATCCTGTTAATATTTTCAGTCGCATAGCCTTTTCTCATGCCCGACACCTTAAGAAGCCATTTGAAAAGTAGCGGCAGCCAGAATAAACTGAGGGAATGGACAG